>JAQCCM010000019.1 GCA_027621175.1 Bacteroidota bacterium
CGCAGAATCTTTAGCTCTGAACAGAAAATTCAGATTGTCATGGAGGCTTTACGAGCAGAAATGTCAGTTGCAGAACTTTGTAGAAAGTATTGATAATCTGTTTATTAATTCGAATATTTACAATAAAAGAAAATTAATTGGTTCGATATTCCCAAAAAAATTTCAAATAGAAAAAAATGAAGTTCGAACCGCAGATATAAATCCTGTTCTTTTGAAAATTGCTAGTATTAACAAGGGTTTACAGAGAAATAAAAAATGGGACAAATCAAAAAAAAATGATTTGTCCCATTTGGTACACCCCATTGAGCTATTTTCGAAACAATCGCTTAGTTTTTTGAAAAAGATTGTTGATTAGTTTTGGGATAATTAGTGATTTTCTGACTCTTTTTTTTTTACTTTTAAGTCATGAAAACTCATTTACTCTCTTTGGCTGGACTTTTTCTTTGTCCGTTTCTGTTTAGTCAAATATTAACTGTTAATACTGGTTCGTCTGTGTCCATTGCTTCGGGTAGTTCGATAACCCTTGATGGATTGGAAATAGCACCTGCTGATACCTATGTGATTAATGGTGCCAATGATGTATCGCGTTCTGCTACTGCTGCTACTGCAGGATCCAATAGCTCTGTGTCTCGTGTGTATAGCTCTTCTGCGCTACTTTCTGGTTTTACAGGCACACTTACCTTCTCCTATCTTGAGGGAGAGCTCAATGATATTGTAGAAGCTGATCTTGTTTTGGAGCTTCAAGCAGATGATGATTCTTGGACGACCTACGGGGGAACTGTAGATGAGGTAAACAATACGGTTAGCTATACATTTAATGACCCTGTTTCATTTAAAGCCGTTACTGCTAGTAGTGCAGATGCTACACTTACTGTTGAAGACACCTATCCTTTAGATTCTAGGATCTCTGTATACCCAAACCCTACAGCAAACAGAATCTACATTCAAGGAGAAAACGTTTTGCAAGCGGAACTCTTTGATCTAAGAGGCAGAAAAGTAAAAGCCACAAATCAAAAACAAATAGATATGAGTGAAATGGGTATTGGAACATTCATATTAAAAGTCACAACAGGCAATAACAACACAAAATCGTTTAAAATTATTAAGAAATGAAACGAGTTTTACTAACACTAACGCTTGTGCTTTTTATAGCACAATTTGCAAAAGCACAAGACATTCCTTCATACATCCCAACAGACGGGTTAGTAGCCTATTATCCATTTAATGGAAATGCTAATGACGAAAGTGGAAATGGACATCACGGAACGGTAAATGGAGCTACATTAACTTCTGATAGAGATGGGAATGAAAATAGTTCATATTTGTTCGATAACAATAATATTTCAATTGAAAATCAATTTTATAACAACGGATATGAGTCTTACACTTTTAATATTTGGTTTTTAACTAATAATCCTTCTAAAACGATGCAATGTTTATTTAACACAACCCCTCATGATGGTGAAGGGATTGGTTACAATCATGAAAACGCACTAAACACTTTTTCTCACGGGAAAAACTCAAATGTTTCACAACATTTATGGGATATCTTTAGTTCAAATCCATTTGGTTTTCAAGTTCAACAAAACATGTGGTATATGATAACTATTGTTAAAAATTCTGGTAATTACAGTTACTATGTAAACAAATCTTTGGATAAAACATCAACAACCTCTCTAACAGCAGAAAATCAAAATACTGGGTTGATTTTTGGTAGTACCTCTTTAGGAAGCGAATTTTTAAGTGGTAAATTAGACGATATCGGTATCTGGAACAGAGCATTAACAGAACAAGAAATTCAAAACCTATACAGCTCATCAACTGGAGATATCTTATTAAACGGTATTGTAAGCGCTCAAGATAACCAGATTAAGAATGTTGCTGATCCTACACATTCACAAGATGTTACTACTAAGAAATATGTGGACAGTAAAACATCTGAAATTTCAAATAACCAAAACTTTTCAAATAATTCTCAAATTGGTCTTACAGGGGTTGTTTATGATTTTGAAGGTAACAGATACGAAACTGTTATTATGTGTGATGGCAAGCAATGGACTACACAATATTTAAACGTTTCTCATTTTGCAAATGGTGAGCAAATCCCTGAAGTAACTGGCAATGAAGCATGGAGAGACCTCACAACACCTGCATGGTGCTACTCATATAATCAAGATAATGGTAGAGGAAAAATTTACAATGGGTTTGCCCTTACAGATGAAAGGGGGTTGGCTCCTGAGGGCTGGCATATTGCAACAGAAGAAGAGTGGAACGATTTAATTGACTGTTTAGGTGGCACAGAAGTTGCTGGTGGCAAATTAAAAATTTCAGGGACTCAATATTGGACATCACCAAATGTTGGATCTGGAGTAACTGGAAAAGCATCAAATTCAAGTGGTATGAGCCTGCTTCCTGACGGCTTTAGAGAAGGAGCTAATGGTAATTTTTATAGTGAAAATGAATTTGTGAGTATATGGAATTACTCTAATATACCTGATCGAAGACCTTTTGTAAATTTACTTAATGATAAGGCTGAAATATTAAAAGGATTAACAGACCCATATGATGGCGCTCATATTCTTTTAGTAAAAGATTAACAAAAAACCCGCAAACTATGTTGCGGGTTCGATTGTACACCCCATTGCGCTATTTTCGAAACAATCACTTACTTTTTTGAATATGCTCAGCAATTTGTGATTAACGTTGATTACAATTCTATCAATGCTTCTTTTATGCCAAAATAAGCTGGTTTACTCTTATAATTTTCATCATGGGGAGTTGCTTGACCACACCCTTCATAATGCGTGTTTATCCAACTATCATTGTCAGAAGACCCCCAAATAAGGACGGTATTACAATTTTCGCGATTAAAAGCAGTTGACACAATTCTTTTGTATGCATCCTTTTGCGTTTGTATGTTACCATTGTCCCCAGTACATATTCTAATATCGAGCTCCGTTATATTAACAGTAAATCCTGCAACTCCTAAGTCGTCTATGGTTTGCCCCACTTTAGCAACAAATTGTTCCGTTACTTGATCAATTTTAAAATGTCCTTGTAAGCCTACTCCATCAATTGGAGCAGCATGTGTTGACTTAAGTTCTTTAACTAAGTTACGCATAAAATTATTTTTGGAAGTCCCGAAAGGTTCAATATTGTAATCGTTGTAGAATAATTCGGCAGCAGTGTCGGCTTGTCTAGCCCACTTGAATAAATGTGCGAAATAGGACTGAAATCCTACTTCGCCTTCATCATTTGCTTGGCTACTTACAATATCATACCAAGTATTTCTGCGAAAATCATTATTGATTATCGCTTCGTTTATTACATCCCACTCATCAATTTTCCCAGCCGAATATGAAGATAATGCAAGAATATAGGACTTAGAAAAATCATAAACTTGCTGGGCAGTCCAATTTGGTGCTTCCGCTTCGAGCCAAGAAGGAATTTGTTTGTACCATATCATAACGTGACCACGTTTACGCATTTGATGCTTATCGGCATACGAAACAAACTTGTCTATATTTCCAGTATTTATATCGGTAATTTTTATGTTAAAAGGATCTTGTGGGCGGTTTCGCAGCAGGTTAGACATCTTCATATTATTTCCCAAAACAATAGCGTTGTATTCTGTTCTTAAAATTTTATCAGTTGAACCTCCATTTACCTGCTCGTTTTCAAACATGCCATCGCGCATCAAGTTCCCAATAAATTTTCCTTTTGCAGATGCATAATCCCTTAATCCTAAGGTTTCTACTGGTGGGCTCTCAACAGCTTCTGGCGGTTCCTTACTGCAACTTACTAGAAGTGAAATAATAAAAAAAAGACATACGCTAAATATGTAATTTATATGTCTACTCATGAATCATTTATTTATAATTTAACGAAAATAGACATTATGTTGGAAAATGATAAGAATAAAAATATCCCCAAAAATAAAAAATTATTCTTGAGGATAATTGTACTGAAGGCGGGACTTGAACCCGCACGAACATTACTGCTCATTGGATTTTAAGTCCAACGTGTCTACCAATTCCACCACTTCAGCTTGGACTAATAAAGAGCGAAAGACGGGATTTGAACCCGCGACCCTCACCTTGGCAAGGTGATGCTCTACCCCTGAGCTACTTTCGCATTTTATTTCAAGCCCCAAAGTGACCCTCATACGCCTTTGGCGTATGATGCTCTACCCCTGAGCTACTTTCGCAATTGGAACGCAAATGTAAGAAAATCTCCCTTTTCTTAGAAAACTATTTTTCAAGTTTTCGTTTTAATGCATTGAGCTGCATAAGTGCCTCTACAGGCGTGAGTTCGTCGATGTTAAGCGCCAAAATTTGTTTCCGTACATCTTCTAGCAACGGATCGTCCAACTGAAACATGCTCAACTGCATTGGTTGTTCACCAGTCTCGGTAGCGTGTCGTGTGGCTTCCAATTGCTGTAACATCTGCTTGGAACGTTCCAAAATCCATTTGGGCATTCCTGCCATTTTTGCCACATGAATTCCAAAGCTATGCGCACTTCCTCCTGGAACCAACTTCCGTAAAAACAATACATCGTCTGCTGTTTCTTTCACCGAAACGTTATAGTTTTTAATACGTTCAAATTGTGATGACATCTCATTCAATTCATGATAATGCGTGGCAAACAGGGTTTTAGGTTTTGTGGGATGCTCATGCACATACTCCGCCAATGCCCATGCAATTGAAATACCATCATAGGTACTTGTGCCACGTCCGATTTCGTCCAACAATATCAAGCTACGCGCTGAAATATTATTCATTATCGCTGCCGTTTCGTGCATTTCTACCATAAAGGTTGACTCGCCTTTAGAAATATTATCGCTTGCGCCTACTCGTGTAAAAAGCTTATCTACAATCCCCAAGCGAACTTCCGCTGCAGGCACATAACTTCCCATTTGCGCCAACAAAACAATAAGCGCTGTTTGACGTAAAATGGCAGATTTTCCCGACATATTCGGCCCTGTTATCATGATGATTTGTTGCTCGTCATTATCCAAATACACGTCATTTGGAATGTATGGGCTTTCATGTGGGAGTTGCTGCTCAATAACGGGATGTCTGCCTTGAACAATCTCAAGGGAAGCGTTAGACACAAACTCGGGGCGACAATAATTTTGTCTCGTAGCCAACAAAGCAAATCCACTAAGCACATCCAGTTGTGCCACGCAACGCGCTGTAGTTTGCAACGATTGAATATGAGGAACGAGATATTGAATCAATTCATTAAACAACTGAAGCTCCAAAACTGCAATGCGTTCTTCGGCACCTAAAATTTTGGTTTCATACGATTTCAGTTCGTCTGTAATATAGCGCTCTGCATTAACTAAGGTCTGCTTGCGCACCCATTCTTCTGGAACCTTGTCTTTGTGTAGATTTCGCACCTCTATGTAATAGCCAAACACATTGTTAAAGGCAATTTTTAAGGAGGGTATCCCCGTGCGTTCCGTCTCGCGCTCCAACATGGCATCTAAGGTATCCCGACCGCCTTGTGCCAGTGCGCGTAACTCATCAAGCTCTTCCGAAACACCTGCTGCAATGGTTGTGCCTTTGCCCAGTTGTGTTGGTGCTTCTGCGTCTAACCATCCTTTGATATGTTCTTGCAATTCTGTGCTGTTTTCTATGCGTGCTAAAAGTGGAGCAACAGCAGAGGCGTCAGCAAGTAATGTGGTGAGTTTGGTTGTTTGCAAAAGGGCAATCTTTAGCGCATTTACTTCTTTGGGATTGATACGTCCTGTAGCAATTTTAGCTACCAAACGCTCAATGTCATTCATCTGCTTTAAACAAGTACTGACTTGCTCATGTAGCGTGGTGTTTTGTTTAAAATAGCTGACACTATCCAACCGTTGATTGATACGCTCAACATTGGTTTGCGGTGCGGTAATCCACCTTCGGAGCAGTCTTCCGCCCATGGCTGTGGCGGTATGATCTATCACATCCAATAACGTAATCGCTTCTGGAGCATTGGGAGAAATAAGTTCTAAATTTCGAACCGTAAAGCGATCCATCCAAACGTGTTGTTGGGGATTGTGTCGTTTTAATTGCACCAAATGACCCAATTTGGCATGTTCCGTTTCTGAAAGATAATGCAATACCACTCCCGCAGCAATCATTCCAATATCGTCTCCGTCAAAGCCAAATCCTTTAAGTGTTTTGACCCCAAAATGTTGCATAAGCTTGTCCGAGGCATATTCGGTTTGAAACACCCAATCTTCTAATAAGAAATAAGGAAAATTATCGCCTAAAATCGCTGCAATGGCTTTGCGTTGAGGCTTAGCAATTAACAACTCTTTTACTTCTAACTGTTGCAAAAGAGCCGCAATTTCAGACGTGTTGCCCGCTGCCCATTGAAATTCACCCGTTGAAATGTCTAAATATGCAAAGCCAAGGGCATTTTGTTGCATATATAGTGCGCCTAAAAAATTATTGCTTTTTTCATCTAAAACACCATCAGTCATAGTAACCCCGGGAGTAACCAATTCGGTTACGCCTCGTTTTACAATTTTTTTGGTGAGCTTTGGATCTTCTAATTGGTCGCATATAGCCACCCGTTGACCGGCACGTACTAATTTTGGTAAATAGGTGTGCAACGAGTGATGTGGAAACCCTGCCAATTCTGTTTCGCTAGTGCTTCCAGCCCCACGCTTGGTAAGTAAAATCCCCAAAATCCGCGCTGCTCTAACAGCGTCTTGCCCAAAGGTTTCGTAAAAATCGCCCACCCGAAATAGCAGTATCGCATCTGGGTATTTCACCTTGATTTGATTGTATTGCTTCATCAAGGGTGTTTCTTTGGCTGTTTTTTTTGCGGACAAATCGTTGGTTTAGTTCGTGCTAATTTACCAATTTTAGCCAAACACAATCCGTACATTTGCAACATGCGAAAATGGACCATGGAGGAACTGAACCGATTAGATGTAGCTGCTTTTAAGGCTGCACCAAAATCGAACATTGTTTTGGTTTTGGATAATATTCGCAGTAGAAATAATGTCGGTGCCATTTTTCGTACCGCAGACGCATTTCGAATTTCAGAGATTGTGCTTTGTGGGATTACCCCCACGCCTCCACACAAAGATATTCACAAAACAGCACTGGGCGCAACAGAAAGCGTGAATTGGCGTTATGAAACTTCGGCTAAAAATGCCGTAACAGAAATGCAACAATACGGTGCGCATTGCTTTGCCGTGGAGCAAGCCCAAGGAGCTGTTTTTTTGGATCAAGTCAAACCTCACCCCAACCAAACTGCCGTATTGGTGTTGGGAAACGAAGTTCAAGGGGTGTCACAAGAAGTCATTGATGTGTGCGATACCGCAGTAGAAATCCCGCAATTGGGAACAAAACATTCATTAAATGTAGCCACTTCTGCTGGCGTGGTGTTATGGCACTTTTTTATGCATTTACGTCCAGCTGCGCATTAACCCGACGTAACAACTCGTCTAAGTCATCGGGGTGTAATACAAAATCCAAATCGGAAACATCTACTTCAACTACAGTCATTTGTGTTCGCAAAAAGGGTACATGTTGGTCATAGCCGGTAGCTAATTTTTCTAGATATTCGATTTCGATTTGCTGCTCATAACTACGCCCACGTTTTTTAATATTTGCTTTGGCACGTATGGGTTTTTGACGCAAATAAATACACAAACTTGGTTGATTGGCACTGCGTGACATCAATTCAAATAATTGCTTAAAAAGTGGATATTCGTCTTCGCTGAGCGTGTTTTGTGCAAAAACCAAAGACTTGCTCATGTGGTAATCTGAAACCACACCCGATTGAAACAAATCTAACTGTTCGGCTTCTTCATTTATCTGTTTAAACCTATCTGCCAAAAAAGATAATTCCAACGGAAAAGCGAAACGTTTTGGCTTTCGGTAAAATTTTGGCAAAAACGGATTATCGGCAAATCGTTCTTGAAGAGTTTTATAGCTCAATTTTGCTGCTAAAGTTTTAGCAAGTGTTGTTTTTCCGCTACCAATAATTCCTTCAATACAAATAAAATCGTGTTGTTTCAGGTTTGCATACGAGGGATGCAAAAGCGTTAATGTAGTAGTACTAAGCTCTGTGTTATCGCTACATTCAGTTAATAATGATGTGGTTGTTTTTTTTAAAATGGGATGCACTTTGTTTGGTGCAATTTCGGCAAGTGGTTGCAATACAAATCGGCGCTTTTCCATGGATGGATGAGGTAACGTTAACGATGCATTACTCATGATCAAATCCTCATAAAAAAGCAAATCCAAATCCAGTGTTCGGTTTTGATAGCCCACTGCTTTGCTTCGTGTTCGGCCGTGATGAGTTTCGACAGCCAAAAGTTCTTGCATGAGTTTTGGGGCATCCAATGTCGTTTCTAAGGAAAAGCACGCATTTAAAAATGGGTTTCCGTCAAAGCCCACAGCAGGTGTTTCAATAACAGCAGAAATAGCATAAACACTACCAATGCGTTTAGAACAGGCGTCGATACCCTGTTGCAAATACGCAAGTCGATTTCCCAAATTACTGCCTATTGAAATATACGCTAGTGCCATAACGCAAAAATGAGGAAAAGAATTGGGAAACCTGTATATTTGAATCTTACACTAAAAATTATGCAGTTTTTTAAAAATCTAATCAGTTCAGCCTTAGGTACATTGATAGCGCTTGGGCTATTTTTTGTTTTTCTATTTGTTTTTATTGCAGGTTCCGTTGCGGTTCTCGAGGAAGACGGTAAAGCTATTGAAATTGAAAGCAATACAGTACTAGTCATGGATATGAAAGTGCCGATTCAAGACCGCGAGCCACAATCGTTTTCATTTTCAGAAGCATTAGAATTAGATGCTGAAGCCCACGGACTTAACACCATACTACCTGCAATAACACAGGCAGCCGAAGATGAACGCATTTCAGGAATTAGCATCCAAAACATGAGCGCCTTGGGGGGGATTGCCAATATTTCTGCCGTTCGTGACGCGCTGTTGAAATTTAAAGAAAGTGGTAAATTTATTTATGCCTATGGAGATTATTACGGGCAATCCGATTATTTTTTGGCCTCAGTAGCCGATTCTATTTTTGTTCACCCAGAAGGAGCCATTGATTTCCGTGGGCTAAGCGCTGAGGTACTTTATTATAAATCCGCGCAAGAAAAATCGGGTGTTAGCATGGAAGTTATTCGAAATGGAAAGTACAAAAGTGCTGTAGAGCCCTTCTTGGATGACAACATGAGCGATGAAAACAGAGAACAAATCCAATCTTTTTTAGATCATATTTGGGATGAAATACTTGCGGACGTTTCTGAAAGTCGTGGCATGACAGCAAAAGAACTTGATCAACTTGCTGATAATGTTGCTGGTCTTACCGCACAACGTGCTATAAGTGCGGCATTGGCAGATGGAACAGTAACGCGCCGTGCCTACAAAGAAAAAATCTCAGAACGCCTAGATGAAGAGGATATAGAATATGTGAATTTCATAGATTATATGAGCGTTTCTAAAGACAAAAAAGGCAAAGGTCCAAACCGCATTGCAGTGGTGTATGCACAGGGCGAAATCATGTATGGAGAAGGCAGCTCGAAAATTATTGGGCAAGAAAAAATCATCAAAACGCTAAAGAAAATAGGAAAGAAAAAAAACATCAAAGCGGTGGTGTTGCGTGTGAATTCCCCTGGCGGAAGTGCGCTTGCCTCTGAACTTATTTGGGAAGAAATAGAGCATTTAAAAAAAACCAAAAAAGTGGTGGTTTCTATGGGAAATGTAGCGGCATCGGGTGGATATTATATTGCCGCCAACGCAGACGAAATTATAGCTGAGCCCACCACTATTACAGGCTCTATTGGCGTTTGGGGAGTTTTACCCAACGTAAATCGTTTGGCAAATCGATGGGGTATCAATGCCGAGCAGGTTACTACGAATAAACGCTCCATATCTTACTCCGCTTTTGAGCCGCTAAGCAATGCTACGCGACAAGAAATAAAAGTAGGTATCAACCAAGTGTATCAAACATTCTTAAGCCGTGTTGCCGAGGGCAGAAACATGACTAAAGATGAAGTGCACGAAATTGCACAAGGACGTGTTTGGTCCGGTGTGGAAGCAAAAGAAATTGGACTTGTTGACCACTTAGGTGGTATGGAAACCGCCTTAGAACGTGCAGCTGTACTTGCTGAAATTGAGGACTATAAAATTACAACCTACCCAAAATATGACGATGATTTAGAAAGCATGTTAGGAGAATTGTTCCGTGGACCTTTTGGCAACATCAAACAGCAACTTCCACCAGAACTTGGACTTTGGCTAAATCACACTAACGCTTTAAAAGAACCTGCAAATCAAATTCAAACACGCCTACCGTTTACACTCAATATTAAATGATAAAGGCAACTCCAGCAGCACGTAAATTATACTTGTATTTAGCAGCCTTATTCATTACTTCATTGGTGGTGTCTAACCTGATTTTTCAAAAGTTTTTTTATTGGTACCCCTTTGATTGGGAAGTGTTTGGCTTTAGCCTTTTTGAATTATCGGTTGGAATCTTACCCTATCCTATTACGTTTTTGATTACAGATATCATTTCTGAAATTTTTGGAAAAAAGAGTGCGAATCAAGTTGTGATTGCTGGAATTTTTGCATCTTTCTTTTCCATTGGAATTCTGCTCGTTGCTGGCGAAGTTCCTGCTATTGAAACCTCCCCTGTTGACGATGCTACCTTTCAAAAGGTTTTTGCCATGTCGCCACTTGCCGTATTGGCATCTATGATTGCCTATTTGTCGGCGCAGTTTGTGGATATTCGTATTTATCATTTTTGGAAAAATCTAACCAAAGGGAAGCACCTATGGCTACGAAATAACTTCTCCACCTTTGCCTCGCAAATCATCGACTCCACAACTGTCATTTTACTTCTTTGTTCATTTGGATTATTGCCGTGGGAACTTTTTTGGGGATTGGTGGTTTCAAGTGTGATTTTTAAAATTTTAATCGCTGCATTTGACACCCCTTTTTTATATTTCTTTGTGTGGATTATCCGTCGTGAATTCAAATTAGACGTAAACGAAGAAATCCAATTGTAATATGGCTGAAAAACCCGCAGTTCGTATCAATAAATACCTCAGCGAATTGGGCTATTGCTCTCGGCGTGCCGCCGATAAACTTATAGATGAAGGCAGGATAACAGTCAATGGAAAACCCGTGGTCATGGGGTTGAAAGTTACTCCAGACGATAGCATTGCCGTGGACGGCGTTTCAGTAAATAAAAAAGCCAATAAACCCGTTTATATTGCCTTTAATAAGCCTGTTGGAATTGTGTGTACTACCGACACACGATTAGAGAAAAACAACATCATTGATTTCATCAATTATCCAACACGTATTTTTCCTATTGGTAGGTTAGATAAACCTTCGGAAGGTTTAATTTTTTTAACCAACGACGGCGATATCGTCAATAAAATCCTACGTGCCCGAAACCATCACGAAAAAGAGTATGTGGTTACTGTGGACAAACCTATAACAAAAGAATTTGTGGCAAAAATGAGCAAAGGCGTTCCCATTTTGGATACCGTTACACGACCTTGCCAGGTAACGCAAACCCACAAAAAAACCTTTAACATCATTCTTACCCAAGGGTTAAACCGCCAAATTAGGCGTATGTGCGAATATTTGGGCTATAACGTTATAACGCTAAAACGCATACGGATAATGAACATTTCGTTAGATGTGGGTGTGGGTACATGGCGGCACTTGACCGAAAAAGAATTGGCAGAAATCAATGGTTTAGTCGAATACTCCAAAAAAACGTTTGACGGTTAATCTACTGCAATAGACACCACGTGTCCCTCGTGGGCGCGAACATTCCAAACGGTATCGTCTTCAAAAATCCAATACTGCCCTTTGATTCCTTTTAGTATCCCTGTGTATTCTGGGGATTTGGAAAGCGTTAAACTTTTTACCTTTTCGGGAAAACGCTTCACGGGATAGGCCACTTCAATGGATGCGTCGGAAGAAATGTAAGGCTGTACTTCTGCAGGAAGCTTAGACAAGCAAGCTGCTCGTTCGGTTACCAAATCCAACTGTTTGCCCTCGTTTTCGAGCATCACACGCCAATTGGTTTTGTCATTGAAATAGGCTTTAAGCGCTACTTCGGTAATCCCAGCCAAATAGCGATTTGGCACCTCCACGATGGGCAAAGCTTGGTGTGCACCTTGGTCAATCCAACGTGTGGGTACTTGCGTTTTTCGAGTTACACCTACTTTAAGCCCGCTCGAAACCGCAAAATATACGATGTGTGGCTGCAATTGCACTTTTTGCTCAAAAGCCAAATCACGGTCTTCAATACCCAAATGCGCTTTACTTAGTTCAGGCTTCATGATCCACTCCCCTGCGCTTGGGGTTTCAAAAAAGCATGATTTACAAAAGCCTTGGCGGAAAATTTCTTTAGGTGCATGACAGCTCAAACACTCATATCCCTTAAGTGAAATCTGCACTTTTTTTTGCAATAAACTATTCACATGGATAAAAGAATCTTGGAAAAGAAGGTAGTAGTTTACAGGCGATTGCCACTCCGTTTTCATTTTGGTCAGTACCCCTTGAAACATAATTCGTATTTTCGTTCAGCAATATACCCAAAATGGCAATACCACTACTGCATACGGTTGCTTCTTGGCTGCTTAAAAAGCGGGTGCATGATATTGAGTTATTTATCAAATACCCCAACGAAGTACAGCGCGAAGAACTCACCAAATTACTCCAAACGGCCAAAAACACAGAAGTTGGCAAGCAATACGGCTTTGCCGATATGCAACACTATGAAGATTTTGCCAATCGCGTTCCCGTGCGCACCTACGAAGATATTGCACCGCTTATTGAACGTTCTCGTAAGGGCGAGCAAAATGTTTTTTGGCCAACGCCCATTCGTTGGTACGCCAAATCGAGTGGCACAACCAATGCGAAAAGTAAATTCATTCCCATTTCAAACGAATCTTTGGAAGACTGCCATTTTAAGGGCGGTAAAGACATGCTTAGCCTGTATTTTGCTAATAACGAAAGCTCAACATTGTTTCAAGGAAAGGCACTACGCTTGGGTGGTAGTAAGGCACTATACGAAGAAAACAACACTTATTTTGGCGACTTATCGGCGATTATGATTGACAACCTACCGCTGTGGGCAGAGCTGGTCAGTGCGCCCAGTCAAAAAGTGTCGTTGATGGCAGAGTGGGAATCCAAAATGGAGGCGATTGTAAAAGAAACACTCAAAGAAGATATTCGTAGTATGGCGGGTGTTCCTTCGTGGATGTTGGTGCTGCTGCAAAAGGTCTTGGCAGAAACTGGACGAGAAACCATCCTGGACGTATGGCCCAATATGGAGGTCTATTTTCACGGTGGCGTAAACTTTTTGCCTTACAAACAACAATACAAAACTTTATTGCCTAGCGATAGCATTCATTATGTGGAACTCTACAATGCTTCAGAAGGCTTTTTTGGCGTGCAAGATCAACTGCATTCGGACGAACTTTTACTTATGCTAGACTACGGGATTTTTTATGAGTTTATCCCCATGAAAACCTACGGCACAAAAAACGAGCGTGTAATACCCCTGTCTGAGGTTGAAGTAGGCGTGCAATACGCTGTGATTATTTCCACCAACGCCGGATTGTGGCGCTACCACATTGGGGATACGATACGCTTTACTTCTGTTTTACCTTATCGCTTTAAAATTACAGGTAGAACCAAACATTTCATCAATGTGTTTGGGGAGGAGTTGGTCATTGAAAATGCCGACAACGCACTAGAAACCGTTTGCCAAAAACACAAGGTCCAAGTGGTGGACTATACCGCTGCGCCCATTTTTATGGAAGGCAGCGAAAAAGGCGGACACGAATGGCTTATAGAGTTTAAAAAACTGCCGCAAAACTCGGAAGCCTTTGCTACAGACTTAGACGAAGCCTTGCAAAGCATTAACTCCGACTACGAGGCCAAACGCTATAAAAACATGACACTGATGCCGCTAAAACTCCATGTGGCAGCTCCCAAAACCTTTTACAAATGGCTGAAGCAAAAAGGTAAAATCGGTGGACAGCATAAAGTACCGCGCCTTTCCAATAACCGCGAGTATTTGGAGGAGTTGTTGGGAAAGGTTTAATCTATAGAAATGCGTAGCTGTTTCCCAATCCCAGTTTCAATAAGCTTGTGATAGGTAGAAACCTGAATGTCGCTAAGTCCTCTTTCAATTCTAGAAATATAACTTTTTTTCGTGCCTGTTTTTTGGGCAAGTTCTTCTTGGGTCAAGTTTGCTTCTTTTCGAGCTTCTTTTAACATCACACCCAATCTAAAAGCAAGAGAATCAGCATCAAATACATCGCGTTTTGGGGTTCCCTTTTCTCCGTATTTTTCAATAAGTAGTGTTTCAAAATTTGTTGTCTGTTTCATTGTGTGTCGTTTTTTTCGCTCTGATATTCTCTTTTTAACTTTTCAGCAAGTCGGATTTCCTTTCGAGGTGTTTTTTGTGATTTTTTTACAAAACAATTTAAAAGCACAACCAAATTCCCCTTATCAAAAAAACCTAAAATGCGAATGCTTTTAAATGTCGTTATCACTCTTACCTCATAAATTACATCTGTGTTTTCAAGTGCTTTGAAAAATTTCTTGGGGACTCGTCGTTCAAACCGAATCATATCCAATACAAATTCCATTTTTTCTTGAACCTTCTCTTCTTGGGTTTTGTAAAATGTTATAAAATAACTTTTATATACAATAATCTTTCTTACCAAAACACAAAGTTAACTAATTAGTTTACAAATTGCAATTCTAATTTTTAATTCAAAATTGTAAATCTGCCTGTCCTCTCCCTTAGGCCTGGGAGGGCAGTGTTATATTTTATTTATTTCTCTTTGGCGTTCCTAAACCTTTCAAATTTCTTGGGTAAACTATTTGTAATTAACAGTTTGTTTGAAAAAGCAGTGGGTTTTACCTGTACAATTTTCGTTACATCGTTAATAAAAATATCATGCTCACTTTTTATATTAAAAACATCAACATGTAAAAGTTTAACATGATGCTTCCCTTTTGAAAGAGGAACTATCAAATACTCATCTGGATCAATATGCCCTAGAAGCTTATCATCAATCCAAATGCTTAATCTTCCAGTATTTAATTTATTTTTATATAATCCCTTTGCTCCATTATAAATTAAAACAGTTCCATTACCAAGCTCATCAACTCTTGCACTACCAGCAATTGAATTGGTAATTCCAGATTTATTAATAATCTTTTTTTTATGTTGGAATTCAACTTCTTGCTTAGTAGATGCGTTAGTAAGGGAAATAGAGACGTTCTCTAAATCACTAGGGTCAGATATAATACTTACAAGATAATTCTTGTTTTTTTTTTCGCGTTAAAACTTAACACATAATGGTGGTGATTCATTGTTCGTTCCTGATTTCGTCCAGCTTGCATCCCTCCAATTGCACCTCCTCCAGTATATTCAATGCCATACTCCCAAGTTCTAAAATGTCTTACTTCAATTATATTTTTTCCTTCTTTAACTTTTAAATTTTTAGGCCATCCTTTACTGTAACTTCCAACTTGTTCTTGATTAACTTTAACAAAAAGAACTCTTTCTTTATGCTTTTTACCATCTACAATTATAGTGTTAATGCTTCCATTTAACATAGCCAATTCGTTGGTCGGTATTTTGTCACCAACATATCCTTTTGAATTTCCACAGCTATTTATAATAGACAATGTAACAAGTATGGCTGTAATCTTAAATAATTTCATTTTATTGGATTTAAGTTACCCAAAAAAAATTCTAAGAGAAAAAGTGATTCTACCAGTCGGTAGAGAATATTTAGTTGAAGAACAGATTTAGGGCTTGTTCAATGCTAAAATAACAAAAAAACTAAGAAGCTGCTTTAAGCTGGTTTAGCTCTACGCCATTAAGTTTGTATTCGGCATAGCGTTTAGTCACTTTAAGTGAGGTGGTTTTTGTGCCTGGCAGTTCAAACATGGCGTCTATAAGTATGGCTTCACAAAAGGAACGTAACCCTCGTGCGCCCAAGGCATAATGCATCGCTTGCTCCACAATATAATCCAATGCAGCTGGAGCAAATGTTAGTGTTATATCATCCAATGCAAATAAATGTTCGTATTGCTTTATCAACGCATTTTTAGGCTCAACCAAAATAGCACGCAATGCTTTTTTACTCAATTGGTTCATGTGCGTCAATACAGGCAAACGACCAATAATTTCCGGAATCAATCCAAAATCTTTTAAATCAGATGGCGTAATATGTGCCAACAATTCTTCTTCGGAAACACTGTCACGCTTTGCCGAAGTGCTATAGCCTACCGCTTGCATGTTCATGCGTTTGGCAATATGACGCTCGATGCCGTCAAAAGCACCGCTAGCAATAAATAAAATATGTTCCGTGTTGATTTCCACAAACTTCTGATCGGGGTGTTTGCGCCCTCCTTTTGGTGGAACGTTTACTACGGTTCCTTCCAGAAGTTTTAGCAATGCCTGTTGTACACCCTCGCCCGAAACATCTCTAGTAATAGAAGGGTTATCACTTTTACGGGCAATTTTGTCAATCTCATCAATAAACACAATACCCTTTTCGGCTTTTTGCTGGTCATAGTCGGCGGCTTGTAATAAGCGTGTCAAAATACTTTCTACATCTTCGCCCACATAACCTGCTTCCGTAAGTACGGTGGCATCTACGATGGCAAGTGGCACTTGCAGCATCTTGGCAATGGTTTTTGCCAATAGCGTTTTTCCTGTACCTGTTTGCCCGGCAATAATAATATTACTTTTTTGGATTTCTACTTCGTTCCCGTCGTCGTTTTGGGTGAGTCGTTTGTAGTGGTTATACACCGCAACCGAAAGCACTTTTTTGGCGCGATCTTGTCCAATGACGTATTCGTCCAAAAACGCCTTAATCTGTTTGGGTTTTTTAAGTAGAATATCAGCAGAAGTTGTTGCAGTATCGATGTGCGTTTTTTCCTCTTGGATAATACCAACAGCTTGGTCAACGCAACGTTCGCAAATATGCGCATCGAGTCCTGCTACCAATAATTGGGTTTCGGCTTTTTTACGCCCGCAAAACGAACAACTTAATGCTTCTTCCATCTTAACTTCGGGTCAATACCTCGTCTATCATACCGTATTCTTTGGCTTCTAGTGCTTTCATCCAATAGTCACGGTCTGAATCTTCGTACACCTTGTCATAGGGTTGATTGCTGTGTTTGGCAATGATTTCGTATAACTCTTTTTTGAGTTTTAGAATTTCACGTGCGGTAATTTCAATATCCGATGCCTGTCCTTGCGCACCACCAAGTGGTTGGTGAATCATCACACGTGAGTGTGGCAGTCCAGAGCGCTTTCCTTCCTGACCCGCACATAATAGCACAGCACCCATTGACGCCGCAATTCCCGTACAAATAGTAGCTACGTCGGGATTGATAAACTGCATCGTATCGTAAATACCTAACCCAGCATACACGCTTCCGCCCGGCGAATTGATATAAATCTGAATGTCTTTATTTTTGTCTGTGCTTTCCAAAAAGAGCAATTGCGCCTGAATAATATTCGCAACGCTATCGTTAATGGCAGTTCCCAAAAAGATGATGCGATCCATCATCAACCTAGAAAACACATCCATTTGCGCCACATTGAGTTGACGCTCCTCAATGATATAAGGCGTTAAACTGCTTACAAGTTCATTGTAATAAAGCGAGTTTATACCGTGATGTTTGGTTGCGTATTCTTTAAATTCTTTTCCGAAATCCATAGCTTAAAATTGTATGCTAAATATAGCGATTATTTTTTGTACGCTTCTTTGATAAAGGTGTCGTAGTTTACTTTTTTAACTTTAATATTCCCTTTTTCCAAGAACAACTGTCGCATTTTTTCACTCATAAGTTGGTCTGAAATGCGTTTTACTTCTTCTTGATTCCCCAAAATACGAGCGGCAATATCATTCAGTTCTTCTTCCTTAACGTCCGTGCGACCAAATTGCACCATTTGCTTTTGGAGTAAATCCTTAGCAAAGGTTTCTATTTCTTCTCTTGTAATTTGGAGGTTATTTTCTTGAATCAAATTAGACTCAATAAGTTGGTAACGCAAACCACGCTCCGACTTGGCATATTCTGCCTCCGCCTCTTCTGCAGAAATGGGGTTTTCTCCTGCCGTTTGCATCCATTTTTTTAGGAACGAATCTGGCAAAGAAAACTTGGTGTTATCAATCAAGTTCTCTGTCATATCATTTACAAACTTCTGATTTGCTTGTGTTTCAAAGTGTCCGGAGGCGTCTTCTTTGAGTTTGGCTTTGCATTCAGTGGCTGTTTTTACGGCATCTTTCCCAAATATTTTATCAAAAAATTCTTGATCTAGTTCTGCCAATCCACGGTTGTTACGTTCTTGCAAGGTTAGTGAAAGCTCTACCGCTTTCTGAGGCAACTTGCCCATAACGCGTTGCAACACATGCTCTTCTTTAAATAATCCTTTTGTGCTAAGCGAAAGTACGTCGCCAATAGTCGCGTTTTTAAAAGCTGTTAGGGCTTTTTTACTTTTAAGTTCATCAGCAGCGAAAGTGGCACTTTTGTTTTCTTCTCCCCCGTCAAATACGACTCCGACAGTAAGCTCTGTTTCTTTAGACACCTCTTCGGTTGGTGTAATCGTGCCGTACTGTTTTTGCAAACGCTGTAATTGTTCGTTTACAAAGGCATCATCGGCTTGAATTTCATAACGCGTAATGGCTTTTTTGTTAGGCAGTTTTACCTCTACTTTTGGTGTAAGCCCCAGCTCAAAGTCAAATGAAAAACTCTGTGCAGTCCAATCCAGTTCATCCACAGGGACGGGTAACGGATTCCCCAAAATATCTAGTTTTTCGGTATTTAAATAATCGTTTAATGATGATTGCAATGCCTTGTTCACCTCATCTACCAAAACCGCCTGTCCGTATTGTTTTTTCACAACGCTCATGGGAATATTCCCCTTTCTAAATCCTGGAATATTAGCCCGCTTACGATAATCATTTAGTACTTTTTCAACCTGAGGTGCAACTTCTTCTTGTTTTACTTCGACAGTTAAGACGGCATTTAGCGCATCTACATCTTTTCGCGTTACGTTCATCATTTTATTTTAATAGCTGGCAAAAATAGGCTATTTTACAGCAAGGTCAAAGCAAAGATTTTAAGGGTTTTAGATTAAAAAATCATGTAATGCAAGCGTAAATGCTTTGGGGTTTTCGGCATGGAGCCAGTGCCCTGCATCAGGTATCCAGTTCAACGTTGCGTTAGGAAAATACGATTGGATGCTGGAAACATCCTGTTCTAGGATATAATCTGACATTGCACCACCCAAAAAAAGTGTTTTTCCCTCAAAAGCAACTCCTTTAGGAGCGGCACCTATTTCGGCTAATTTGTGTTGTAGCACTTGAATATTGCACCGCAATTTTAATGTTCGGTCTTCCGTCCACGCCAAATTTTTGAGTAAAAAATGACGTACGCCTACTTCGGGAACATAAGCAGCAAGTGCATCATCGGCAAGCATTCTGGAAGTCAACGTATGCGCATCTAAATCTAAAAGTCCGTCTATAATATTAGAAAACTTATCGCTTACATCATATGCTTTGGGAGCTATATCCGCGACGATGAGTTTATGCACACGTTCAGGGTGTTGCAATGCCAATGTCATAGCCGTTTTCCCGCCCATGGAATGTCCTAAAACAATGGCTTTGTCAAGTTTGTGTGAACCCATATAAGCGACAATATCTTGCGCCAAAATTTCGTAATCAAATGATTCGCTGTGAAAACTTTTACCGTGATTTCGTTGGTCTATGGTGTGTACTTCAAAGTGGGTTGACCAGTATTTGGCATGTGTACGCCAGTTGTCAGACATTCCTAAAAATCCATGCAAAATCAGCAGTGGCGTGCCTTGCCCTGTAATCGTACTGTGAACTAATGGCTCGATAGCTTGGCGATGTATTGGTTAATCACATTTTCCAGTCCGTAATATAGCGACTCACACACCAAGGTATGACCTATGGAAACTTCCAATAAACCCGGAATATTTTGCGCAAAAAACTGAATGTTCTCCAAACTCAAATCGTGTCCGGCGTTGAGTCCTAACCCCACTTCTTGGGCTTTTTGGGCCGCAGCTAGAAAAGGTGCAATGGCAATCTCTGGATTTTCAGGAAATTTTTGAGCATAAGACTCCGTGTAAAGTTCAATACGGTCTGTACCCGTGGCAACAGCTGCCTCGACTTGCGCTACATCTGGATCTAAAAAAATAGAGGTGCGAATACCATGTTGCTTAAATTCCTGTATAACTTCTAGTAAAAACGATCGATTTGCAACCGTATCCCAGCCTGCATTAGACGTAATGGCATCAGGTGCATCTGGTACAAGCGTAACCTGTGCGGGCTTGACCTTACATACTAAGTCCACAAATTTTGGATTTGGATTGCCCTCCACGTTAAATTCGGTTTTAATGACTTCAGGCAATTCATAAACATCCTTATATGTAATGTGACGCTCATCGGGTCTTGGGTGGACTGTAATTCCTTGGGCTCCAAACCTCTGTATGTCACGAGCGACATGCAGTACATTTGGCATATTTGCTCCACGAGCATTGCGCAAAGTGGCTATTTTGTTGATATTTACACTTAATTTAGTCATAGCAATTTCAAGACGTTTTGTTTCCAAAAATACAACATTATACAGCTTTATTCTTTTTGGTCTAACTTTGTCCCATGAAGATCGCGTTATACAGTTTGGTTCACGACGATACAACGCTCCGCATTGTATCCAGAATTATCACTTTTTTCTCAGAAAAAAAGGCAGATATTCAAATAGAAAAGGCATTGTTTACACACTTTCCTAAAACAGCAGCTTTAGCTTTTGAATCCTACCACGATATTGATCCAAAAACAGATGTATTTTTTGCTGTGGGAGGAGATGGTACGGTACTCCGATCGTTAAACTATGTGCGTGAATCAAAAATCCCACTAATCGGAATTAATACGGGGCGTTTAGGGTTTTTGGCCACTGTTCAGCCTAACGAAATAGACATCTGCCTATCAGATATTCTTGAGAAAAACTACAGCACTGAAGAACGTAGTTTGCTGGAAATTAAATGTAACCCGCCACACCCTGATTTAGACACATTCCCATTAGCGCTAAACGAAGTATCTGTAGCCCGAGAAAACACCACTTCCATGATTACGATTCACACCAAAGTCAATGGTGCTTATTTGAATGTGTATTGGGCAGACGGCTTGGTAACAGCAACACCCACAGGCTCTACCGGGTATTCATTAAGCAGTGGCGGACCTATTATTGCTCCTGAAAGTAAAAGTTTTGTGCTTACTCCAATCGCACCACACAATCTCAATGCTAGACCCTTAGTTGTTGCAGATGACGTAGAAATCGAGATCCATGTTGAAGGCAGGGGTGACTCGCACCTAATCACACTTGACACAAGGTTGTTTTCTATCCCAATGAACTCTAGTATATCTATTAAAAAATCTGATTTTTCTATTGTTTTTATAAGACCAAATAACCATAGTTTTTTTGACACCTTACGAAACAAGCTTTTATGGGGGCAAGACAAACGTAATTAACAATAAATTTAACGATTTTCTGTTTTTAGAATACACATATTCCGTATGAATCGCATATTTTTTTGGTGTTTTTTGTTAGGCTTTGTTGGCACGACAACCTATGCGCAACGCCATGAAATTGGCATTCTTGTGGGTGGCGTTAATTATATAGGTGAAATTGGAGACACACAATATTTCAACCCGAAACATTTGGGCTATGGCATTATTTACAAACGAAATCTCACACAACGCATTGCACTAAGAGCGCAGTTTAGTACAGGTAAATTTAGTGCTAACGACATGAATGCAACAGACTTGGATCGTCGAGCAAGAGGATTTTCTTTTTCAAATACATACCGTGCATGGGGCGTTGGAGCAGAAGTAAATTATGTGCCATTCCCCATTGGGGAATTTGGTACTTCTTGGACACCTTATTTACATATTGGCATACAACGAATGGTAACAGACGAATTGTACTTTCCTGCAATTGAATTTAGCGCTGTTGAACACGGAAAAAACATGACCCTTAGCGTACCCTTTGGTGTAGGAATAAAGTTTAATTTAGGACAATATTGGGTGATTGCAGCAGAAGTACAACCGCAATTCACGTTCTCCGATAACCTTGATGGAAGTTTCCCAAATACAGAGAAACAACCTCTTGCCCGACAATTTTCCACGAGTTTAAGTAGCGATTGGTTGGTATTTACGGGGATTTCTATAACTTACGCCTTTGGAAGACTGCCTTGTTGCAGAGATTAAAATAATAATGAGTTTCAAAGAAATTAATCTAGAAATGCTACCACAACACATTGCCATTATTATGGATGGGAATGGACGCTGGGCGAAGCAGCATGGAAAAATGCGTGTTCGCGGACATGAAGCAGGAGCACAGGCCGTTCGTAAAACGGTAGAATCGGCGGCAAAACTAGGTATCAAACACCTTACGCTCTATGCCTTTTCTACTGAAAATTGGAGTCGCCCAAAAACAGAAGTAAATACCTTAATGGGATTATTAGTAAAGAGCTTACGACGAGAATTGGAACGCATGGTCACGAACAACATAAAGCTTAGTGCTATCGGTTCATTGGACAAACTTCCTAAAAGCGTGCAGCATGAATTGCAGGAAGTCATTCTAAAAACGACCCATAATTCAGGAACACATTTGACGCTGGCAATCAGCTATGGCGCCAGAGAAGAAATCAAACAAGCGGTAAAGCAAATAAGTGAAAAAGTTAAAAATAACATAATTCCTGTCGAAAGTATTGACGAAACCATAATTAATGAGCATCTTTACACGCAACATCTGCCTGATGTAGATTTACTTATCCGCACTAGCGGAGAAGTACGTATTAGTAACTTTCTGTTATGGCAAATTGCCTATGCAGAACTTTATTTTACAGATGAATTGTGGCCGGAATTTGACGAACAATCACTCAATCAGGCAATTTTAAGTTATCAAAAAAGAGAACGCAGATTTGGAAAAACAAGTGAGCAACTTACATAATAATCTCCTCAACCCCATTTTTTTATGCATCATGCTTTTAGGTTTTACCTACTCGTATGCTCAAGAAACTGCCTTTGATAAAGGCAAAATATATGAACTGGGTGAAATTACTGCAACTGGAGTAAAAAGTTTTAGTCCGCAAACTGTAGTTGCCTATACAGGCCTTAAAAAGGGACAACGCATTCAAATTCCCGGTGAAGAAATCAGCGCTACCATTAATAAGCTATGGAAGCTTGAACTCTTTAGTGACATCGAGTTTTTTATTACCAAAATTGATGGTGATGTTGCCGATTTGGAACTCTACATCCAAGAACTGCCAACGCTTTCTGACTATACCATAAAAGGCATCAAAAAAGGAAAGGTTGAAAGTATTGTCAAAGACACCGATGTCAAAAAAGGAAAAAAACTCAGTAAAAACTTTTTATCCACAACTAAAAACTACATCGAAAATAAATATCGAAAAGACGGGTTTTTAAATGCTAAAGTCACCATGGACACAAAGCCAGACACAACGGGTGTAAACTATCAAAAAATGTTGATTTCACTTGACCGTGGGGATCGTGTGAAAGTACGGGCGTTAACTTTTCAGGGGAATACTGTTTTTAATTCTAAAAAACTTCGCAAAAAATTTAAAAATACCCGTGTTGAATTTCCTGGGCGTTTTTGGAAAAGATCCAAATATATTGAGGGTGATTTTGAAGAAGACCTAAAATCTGTACTTGATTTTTACAAGGAAAAAGGGTACCGTGATGCTAGAATTGTTTCAGATACTGTTGTGATTGATGGTGATAAAATAGATATTGACATCGCATTACAAGAAGGAAATAAATATCATTTTGGCGAAATCGATTTTATTGGAAATTCCGTCTATTCAGATGCGCAACTTTCACGAGTATTAGGGCTCAAACCTGGTGATACCTACAATGGTGTTTTACTTCGAAAGCGTATTGCTGACCAAACTAAACCTGATGGCGAAGACCTTACAAACTTATACCAAAACAATGGGTATTTATTTTCAAGTATAAACCCCGTTGAAGTTAGTGCCGCAAACGATACTATTGATTTTGAAATTCGTATTACGGAAGGGAAACCTGCTTATTTCAATCGCATTACAGTGCGCGGAAACGATCGCACAAATGACCATGTGATTTACAGAGAAATTAGAACACGTCCAGGAGAACTCTACAGCAAAGATAAAGTGGTACGTTCGGTACGTGAATTGGGGCAGTTGGGCTTTTTTGATGCCGAGCAAATTTCCCCCGATTTTAAGGATGTAGATCCGAATGCAGGTACAGTGAATATCGAATATGGTTTAGTAGAACGTGGCGCAAGTCAAATTGAACTTCAAGGCGGCTATGGTGGTGGTGGTTTTATTGGCACCCTAGGGTTATCGTTTAATAACTTCTCTATACGCAACATTTGGAACAAAAAGGAGTATAACCCTGTTCCAATGGGCGATGGACAGCAATTAGCGCTTCGATTACAAGCAAGTCGTTTTTTTGAAACATACAGTTTTTCATTTGCAGAGCCATGGCTTGGCGGGGAGCAGCCTGTACGGTTTTCAACCTCAATTTCCCAAACAACGCAATACCGCTATGACTTTAGGACGGGGCTTGCGAATAAAAACCAGTATTTTAGTATCAAAGGGATAAACCTTGGCTTAGCAAAACGCTTACAAGTGCCTGACGATTATTTTACACTTTCTCAAACTATTGGTTACCAGCATTTTGATTTGAATAATTATTACACAGGGCTATTTACTTTCGGAAATGGTGTGTCAAATAATCTATTCTATGCGGTGGCACTTTCAAGAAATAACACCTATACCAATCCTATTTTTCCAGTGGGTGGCTCCTCTTTTACTATTGGGGCTAAGTTTTCATTCCCATATTCTTTAGTTAACGATATCGATTATGGCGATTTAGAAAACCAAGCTGCCTATCAAAAAGCAGATGG
Source organism: Bacteroidota bacterium (assembly GCA_027621175.1). Taxonomy (GTDB): domain Bacteria; phylum Bacteroidota; class Bacteroidia; order Flavobacteriales; family Flavobacteriaceae; genus UBA7446. The sequence continues at coordinate 25,039 of JAQCCM010000019.1, forward strand.
AACGGCTGATAGAGAAAAAATTGACCAAGAAAAATTCCGCTGGTTGGAATATTACAAGCTAAACTTTGAAGGAAGCTGGTACACACGGATTATCGATAAACTTATTTTACGTACCCATGCAGAGTTTGGATTTTTAGGCGCCTATAATGCTGACAGGGGCATTATTCCTTTTGAACGATATTATTTGGGTGGAGACGGCTTGGCACAATATGCCCTAGACGGAAGGGAAATGATAGCGCTTAGAGGTTACGAAAACCAATCACTTTCAAACAATGATGGCTCAACTGCGTACAATAAGTTCTCTCTAGAGCTTCGTTACCCCATAACATTAAAGCCAAGTGCATCTATTTATGCGCTATCTTTTTTGGAGGCGGGTAATGGGTACAACAATTTTCGTGAGTTTAATCCGTTTAACAGTAAACGCTCTGCTGGCTTTGGTATTCGGATATTTATGCCTGCATTTGGACTTTTAGGCATAGATTTTGGGTATGGGTTTGATAGCGCATCAGAAAACGATTTAAGTCCGCATGGATGGGAAACACATTTTATTATTGGGCAGCAGTTCTAATCAAGATTACGTATGACTAGTTTGCGAGCATCCCTATTTCTATTACTGATATCTTTTACACTCGTTGTAAAAGCACAAAGAAATGTTCGAATCGGATTTTTAAATATTGACAACGTATTAGAAGCGCATAAAGGCTATACCACATCAAGCCAAGAACTTGAGGAAAAAATTACAACTTGGCGCAATGAAATAGAAACCAAACAAAAAGAATTAGATCAACAGCGAGAGTCCTTAGAATTAGAACGCCCATTACTAACCGAGGAAATTTATGAAGAGCGTGCAGAAGACATTCGTTTTGAGCAAGATAAGTTGGATCAATACATTGAAAAAAGGTTTGGAACTGAGGGAGATTGGATAAAACAAAAAGTGTTGTTGGCACAACCCGCACAAGACGAAATCCTAACAGCCATTAAAGAAATTGCCGATGATCGCAATTTGGACTATGTTTTTGATAGTACGGCAGAAATTTTAGTATTGCATTCTGAAAAAAAATACGATATTAGCGAACTTGTTATTCGATATTTAGAAATTGAAGACAAAAAAAAGGCGCAAGAGTTTTTGAATGAAACCAAAAAGGAAGAGCGTCGTCAGCGTACAAATCCGGCATTAGAAGCAAAGCGCGAAGCCCTAGAAAAGCGGAAAGCCGAACGCCAAAAATTACTGGAAGAACGCAAAGCAGAACGTGAACGTAAAAAGAATAATAAAAAGTCGGGAGGGAAGGCAGCCAATACTGTTGCTGATGATCGCCCGGATGAAGATCAAAGAGCAGCACGTAAGGCTGAGATCGAAAAAAAACAAAAAGACCGTGCAGCTGAGCTAGCACAACGAAAAAAAGAACAAGCCGAAGCATTAGCTAAGCGCAAAAAAGAACGCCTTGAAGAACTAGAGCGTCGCAAAAAAGAAATCGAAGAAAAACGCAAACAAGCGCAACAAAAAAAGTAAATTCAAATTAATCTTAATCAAATGAAATATTTATCTACTCTCCTGTTAACCATAGTTTTAATGTTAAGCAGTGCTACGTATGCACAAAGTAAAGTGGCGCACATTGACTTCCAAAAACTGATCAGCGAAATGCCTAGTGTAATTGCTGCTCAAGAAGAAGTTCAAAAACTTGAGAAGGACTATCAAACAGAAATCGAGGCTTCAATAAAGGAATACCAAACCAAATTACAAACCTATTCTGCAGAAGCTGAAAACCAAACGGATGTAACCAACCAAGCGCGCCAACAAGAATTGGCAGGTATGGAACAAAATATCCAACAATTTCGCCAAACTGCATCGCAAGACATTCAGAAAAAGCAAGCTGATTTGCTTCGCCCAATCATTGAAAATGCGCGTGCTAAAGTGCAAGAAGTTGCCAAAGCACAAGGTTTTGACTACGTGATTGATGGAAGTTTAGGCGGTGCACTTTTAATGGCTAACGGGAAAGATCTTTCGCCAGACGTTAAAAAAGCATTGGGTATTTAATCTAAATTCTCAGACAATTTTAAAAAACTGCTTCTATTCGGAGCAGTTTTTTTATTTTTAAGCATGCGAAAATCTCCTATTGGTGTTTTTGATTCTGGTGTGGGCGGACTCTCTGTACTCCATGCTCTGCGAAAACTTCTTCCGAATGAGGATATTATCTATGTAGCCGATCAGGCATTTACGCCTTATGGCAAACGTTCAAAATCCGAAATACAAAAACGCTCAGCAACTATTAGCAAATGGCTTATTGAACAGGGCTGTAAGCTTATCGTAGTCGCTTGTAATACGGCCACCACAAACGCCATAGCACAATTGCGAGAATCTTTTCAAGTGCCTTTTGTGGGTATAGAGCCTGCCATAAAACCTGCTGCTTTGGGTAGCAAAACCGGGGTAGTTGGCGTATTGGCAACAGAGGGAACATTGTCTAGTGAATTGTTTCAAAATACGGCACAAGACCACGCCAAAGACATTGAGGTAATTTCACAAATTGGACATGGGTTGGTAGCGTTGGTAGAAAGCGGAAACGCATCGAGTTTGGAAGCGGAAATGCAACTCCGCAACGATCTTGCTCCCATGCTAGAAAAACCCATAGATCATTTAGTTTTAGGCTGTACGCACTATCCATTTTTAAAAGAAACGCTTCAACGTGTTCTTCCAAAAAACGTTACCATTGTCGATTGTAGCGACGCTGTCGCCAAACAAACGCATCGCCTTTTAGCACAACATCAATTACTTCAAAATGGTACTGGGAACACAACTTATTACAGTACGGCAACTCCCAACAAAACGCTTTGGCAGCTTTTTGGCGTTACAGATGTGATACATATAACCATTTAGTCTTTAAACCAACTGGCGTACAGGCTGTAGTTTTTGGCAATACGCTCAATTTCACCTGAAATTAATTCTGGCGAACTCTCCTTAATTTTTTTGGCAGGCACTCCTGCGAAAACAGACCCTGCCGGCACTACCGTGTTTTTGGATACTACGGCACCAGCAGCAATAATACTATTTGATTCAATAACCGCATCGTCCATAATAATTGCGCCCATTCCCACCAAAACATTATCATGAATGGTACATCCATGCACTATGGCATTATGCCCAACCGAAACATTATTGCCAATAGTGGTTGGCGAAGCTTTATAGGTGGCGTGAATTACGGCACCGTCTTGAATGTTTACTCTATTTCCAATACGTATACTGTGCACGTCACCGCGTACCACCGCCTGAAACCAAACCGAGCAATAATCACCCATGATAACATCCCCAATAAGCGTAGCATTATCAGCAAAAAAACAGTCTTGCCCGTATTGTGGGGTATGTCCTAAAATAGATTTTATTAGCATACTGCAAAGTACAAAAATCTAAGGGTATCGCTAAGCCACAGAACACAGGAATGCGTATTTTTGCATAAAAAGTCTATGAGTTGTTTTCGTATCCTTCCGTCTGATAATCCCGATTTGCTTGTGTTTGCTACTGATACCCCTTTGGTAGATCGCGCCTATGCCTTTAACAATGTCGCTGAAGCTGCAGAAGTGCCTTTGGCACAGCAACTGTTTTATTTGCCATTTGTTAAGGCGGTTACGTTGAGTAGTACTCAGCTTACGCTAGAGCGTTTTCCTATTGTAGAATGGGACGAGGTGCAAGACGAAGTACACGACCAACTGGAAAAATACATCGCTGAGGGCGGAGCTATTCTAAAAGAAAAAAAGACAGCACCTGCAAGCGTATATGCGGAAAGCACACCAAATCCGGCTGTGATGAAATTTGTAGCCAACAAAAAATTGGTGCCGGCAAGTGTGGAGTTTACTTCAATAGACGATACCAAAGACGCCCCTCTGGCGCAAGCCTTGTTTCATTTTCCCTTCGTAAAGGAAGTATATATGGACGAAAACTTTGTTTCGGTTACCAAATATGAAATTACACCTTGGGAGGAAGTGATGCAACAAGTACGCACCTTTATCAGAGAATACATTGCTGCAGCCAAACCTATACTAGCGCCTGCATTTGTGCCCGCCAATGAAACCCCAGAACAAGCACAACCAAACTATACGGATACAGAACAGGAAATTGTTCGCATCTTGGACGAGTATATCAAGCCTGCTGTAGCTTCTGATGGTGGAAACATTGTGTTTCAATCTTTTAATGAAACCGAAAAGGCGGTGCATGTGGTACTGCAAGGAGCCTGTAGCGGTTGTCCTTCTTCAACATTTACCCTTAAAAATGGGATTGAAACCATGATGCGCGAAATGCTTCCCGGCAAAGTAGAGCAAGTAGTTGCAATAAATGGGTAAATAACAAGCTAAAAACAAAAAAGCTCGCAAATGCGAGCTTTTGTACCTTGGGTGGGAATCGAACCCACACTCTCGAAAGAACTGGATTTTGAATCCAGCGCGTCTACCAATTCCGCCA
>JAQCCM010000035.1 GCA_027621175.1 Bacteroidota bacterium
TTTTAATGCACCTCACGTTCCGAGAGAAACCGCTCAAAAATATTATGATTTATACCCGCATAATCAAATAACATTACAGCCAAGCTTTAAAGACAATATGCCATTGAATCAAGAAGTTGTTTATCAATATGCACCAAACCCATTGCGCAAAAACACCATGCAAAAACGGGTGCAGCAAAACAACGCCATGGTTTCACATATTGACATGCAACTTGGAAATATTATTAAAGCACTTAAAGACAAAGGCATTTATGATGATACCATTATTGTATTTACATCCGATCATGGAATCAATTTTGGAGAAAATGGTGTGGCGGGCAAAGTGTGTTTGTATGAACCCAGCGTAACTGCACCGCTAATTGTAAAAGCACCCAATATGAAATCTAACAGGGTAATAAACTCGCGCGTATATCTTCAGGATATTGTACCCACATTATACGAATTGCTAGATTTTGAATGGGACGGGAATTCTGATTTCAGGAGTCTAAAACCACTTTTAGAGGGGAAAAAACAGGAAGTTCAGTCTATTTATTTGGCAATGTTTGATGATCAACGCGGTATAGTTTCTAATAACGACAAGCTTATATATTATCCAAAAACAGGGCATTTGGAGCTCTACAATTTAAAAAAGGATCCTTGGGAAACAACAAATATTGCCCAAAAGAAAACCTCCAAAGCAGTTATTAAAAAATTACTTTTTGAACTTAAATTATGGCAAGAAAAAACCAAAGATGAGACCGATTTAAGTCCGGTTTATAAAAATTTTAAAATCATTTAAAATGAATACTACACTAAGAATTATTGTTTTTGCTTTCTCAAGTGTTTTACTTGCTCAACAACCGAATATAGTTTGGATTACATCTGAGGATAACTCCATGCACTACATGAAATTATTTAATGAAAATGGGATTGCAACGCCTAACATTGCTACACTGGCAGCTCAAGGCGTTCAGTTTAATCGAGCCTTTTCAAACGCCGCAGTCTGTAGCGCTGCACGGTCAACCTTAATTACAGGGATATATGGACCCAAGCTTGCCAGCCATTATCATAGAACGGATAAGAAAATTCAATTACCCGATAACATTAAAATGTTTCCGGAATATTTGAGAAATAAGGGGTATTATACCACAAATAATTCCAAAGAGGATTACAATATAGTAAAGGGAGATTCGGTGTGGGATGAATCTTCAAGACGGGCAACATGGCGCAATAGAAAACAAGGACAACCCTTTTTTCATGTACAGAACTTTACTTCAACGCACGAAGGGATGCTCCATTTTTCCATGGAAAATATGCAGAAAACGGCTACAAAAACCTCCAAAGACAATGTATTTGTGCAACCCAATCATCCCAATACTGTAACATTTCAATACACCAATGCTTTTTATAGAGATCTCATTGCTAAAATGGATACCCAAGTAGGAGGTGTTTTAGCAGCATTGGAAAGAGATAATTTGATGGATGACACCATTATATTTTATTTTGGTGATCACGGTGGTGTTCTGCCATACAGTAAGGGCTACTTAAAAGAAACGGGTTTGCATGTGCCACTGGTTGTTTATTTCCCAGAAAAATATGCCCACTTATCGCCATATAAAGCCGGAACTGCCACTAACGATTTTGTGAGTTTTGTTGATTTTGCTTCCACTGTACTTGCTTTGTCAGGGGTTCAAATTCCAAAGACGATGGACGGTCATCCGTTTTTTCATCATTTGACTGACTTAAATTCATTAAAAATAAATGGGGACGTGGCTTTTGGATATTCAGACCGACATGGAGAAAAATACAATATGATACGAAGTGTTCGCAAACAAATCTATGGCTATGGCGACCGATTTGATGAAAAGTACGATATGGTGCGTAGTGTCAGAAAAAATGAATTTAAATACATTCGAAATTTTCAGCCCTATAATCCAGATGCGCTGATGAATAATTATAGGTATAAAATGCTTGCCTATAGGGAATGGAAAACCCTATATGATGAGGGCACCCTCAATCAGTTACAATCCCAATTTTTTGAAGCAAAATCTCCTGAGGCGCTTTATGATATTGATAAGGACCCGTATGAAACAAACAACCTTGCTACAGACCCTGCGTATGCTAAAATTTTAGAAGAATTACGCAACGCATTAAACGAGTGGATGCATGATATGCCAGACTTATCGCTATATCCTGAACATCATCTAGAACAGGAGGCAGCTGCGGATCCAATTGCTTTTGGTGACGCCCACAAAAAGAATATACATAGATATTTGAAGGTTGCTAACCTTCAGCTTTTACCTTTCGATAAAGCAAAAAAGCAATTGAAGAAAAAGTTAAAAGACAAGGATGCTATTACACGTTATTGGTCTTTGGTGAATTGTTCCCGATTTGGCACAAAAGCAGCGGAATTTAACCACACTATCGAGGATATTATGACTCATGATGCCTATCTGCTGAATAGGTTAAGGGCTGCAGAATTTTTAGGCATTACAGCCGCATATGATGTTACCTCAGTTCTTCCCGACCTTTTGTATGAGGCGCAACACCCACTAGAAGCCTTACAAATCTTGAATACCATTGTATTGTTGCGGGATTTTCATGGTATGGAGTTTAGTATTAACACCAACGCAATGAATGCCTCCTATGCACAAGATAAAATTATCAGTTCTAGAATATCTTATTTAACTCAAAACCAAACAAATGATAAATAATAAAATGCCCCAACTGTTAACCTTTATACTGCTAGTTACAACCTCCTTGTTGTTTGCCCAAAAGGCGCCTTTTTTTATTGACGGGAATGATCCAAAGCCTTCAGGAACAAAATGGGAACTGGTTAAGTCTATGTCAGATGAGTTTAAAGGGAAGCATATAGATGAAAATAAATGGCAAATTTCTGGGCAAGGTTGGATTGGTCGTGCGCCAGGGTTATTTCTTCCTGAAAACATAGAAGTTTCTGATGGTAGTCTTAAAATTACGGCAACCAAACTAGAAAAGCCAATTGTGAAACAAAATAAAACTTTTACCCACGGAGGAGGTTATGTAGGTTCTAGAGCAGCTATGAAATATGGCTACTATGAGTGTGAAATGAAAGCGAACAAAACGTTTATGTCTTCCACTTTTTGGTTAATTAATAATAAAAGAAATGCTTCGGGTTGTCAAAAAAGAACCACAGAGTTAGACATCCAAGAGTGTGTTGGGCAAATTGTTAATGATGCTGCATGGATGCATAATTTTGATAGACAAATGAATTCAAATACCCACAGTCGAGATATTCCAGTGGGTTGTGATTATGTAAAAGGTGTAAATCGTCAGCAAAAAGTGTACTGATTTAGACAAAAATTAAGAGAGTGTTTTCAAAATCATTAAATTTGAAATCTTATGAAAACACCCAAGAAACAAACCTCAGAAAATTTTATTAAAGAGATTCGTAGAAATACACGCAGAATCTTTAGCTCTGAACAGAAAATTCAGATTGTCATGGAGGCTTTACGAGCAGAAATGTCAGTTGCAGAACTTTGTAGAAAGTATTCCATTCATGAATCTCAGTTCTATAAATGGAACAAAGAGTTTTTAGAAGCTGGAAAGAAACGATTGTCAGGAGATACTGTTAGAGAAGCAACCAGTGACGAAGTAGTAGAACTTAAGAAAGAAAATCAGCGTTTAAAGGTAATGATTGCTGATTTAGTTTTACGCTACGATATTGTAAAAAAAAGCTTGGACATGCTGGATTAACTGATAAATTCAATAAATACATGCGACTTACAGTATCCGAAAAACAAGAAGTCATTCACATGGTTACTCGTTCAGAAATTGGTATCAATCGTACACTTCGGGAGATTGGAATCAACAAAAGTACCTTTTACAATTGGTATCATGCTTATAGCGAGAATGGAGTTGAAGGCTTAATTCCGACCAAGAGAGCATCAAACAGACAATGGAACAGCATTCCTCAAGAGCAGAAGAATTTGGTAGTAAAATTAGCTTTAGATTATCCTGATTTATCTTCACGTGAATTAGCCTATAAAATGACAGATGAACAGCAAATATTTATATCAGAATCAAGTGTTTATCGAATTTTGAAAGCAAGGGGATTAATTACAGCTCCAGCTCATATTTTCCTCAGTGCAGGTGATGAATTTACCAACAAAACAGGGTTTGTACATCAAATGTGGCAAACCGATTTTACCTACTTTAAAATCCTGGGGTGGGGTTGGTATTTCTTGAGTACAGTTTTAGACGATTACAGCAGATATATTGTGCATTGGGAACTCTGCTCAAACATGAAAGCCGATGATGTAAAAAGAACTGTGGATATGGCTATTAAAAAAGCAAAATTGATTACTAAACAAAAACCAAAACTCTTGTCTGACAATGGCTCGTGTTACCTTGCAAATGAATTAAAATCCTATTTAAAAGATAATTATCAAATGGATCAAATTCACGGAAGGCCCAATCATCCTCAAACACAAGGTAAAATTGAACGCTATCACAGAACCATGAAAAACGTAGTAAAACTCGATAATTACTTCGCTCCAGAAGAATTAGAAGCTGCTTTAGAAAAGTTTGTGTACCGTTACAACAATCAACGCTATCATGAATCATTAAACAACTTAACACCCGCTGATGTCTATTTTGGAAGAGGAGAATTAATCTTGAAAGAACGTGAAAGATTAAAGAAAATAGCTATTGTAAAACGTAAAATTGAGTACCAAAAATTAAAATTAACAACTAATCAAAAAAATCTTTTATCTTTGAATTTGTAACTAAACACTCTCTTAACAAAAGTCCACTTTAGTTTGAAGACATACATTCTATTTACACTCGCTTTACTTATTTCTTTTAGCTCTTTTGGGCAAACTGCAGAGGAATACTTTAATAGTGGTTATGACAAAGATGATTTAAAAGACTACAGCGGAGCTATTGCAGACTATACCAAAGCAATAGAGCTTGACCCTAATTTTGCTTATGCTTATTACAACAGAGGTAATTCAAAAAAGAATTTAAAAGACTACAGCGGAGCTATTGCAGACTATACCAAAGCAATAGAGCTTAATCCTAATTATGCTTATGCTTATGTCAACAGAGGTATTTCAAAAGAGGATTTAGGAGATTTAAATGGTGCTTGTGCAGATTGGAAAAAAGCAGCAAAGCTTGGAAGCGTAGATGCTGCTGACTGGGTAGCTATTGGATGTAACTAAACCATAGGCATATCCTCTTCTGTCAGTTCAGCTACATCTAACCCTCTTAAATAGGTTAAGGAC
>JAQCCM010000036.1 GCA_027621175.1 Bacteroidota bacterium
GTAAAGAATAAAAACTTGTAAATCGTCAGCAAAAAGTGTACTGATTTAGACAAAAATTAAGAGAGTGTTTTCAAAATCATTAAATTTGAAATCTTATGAAAACACTCTCTTAACAAAAGTCCACTTTAGTTTGAAGACATACATGCCCAAGAACCATTGTTACAGGGTCATTTTGATCGTTCATATAACTTAAGCCAGTAGCCTTTCTGCTTTCTACGAATGAATCTTTAAATTTTCCATACTTCATAAAACAAATATCAAAGTTTAAACATGAATGAAGTACTACAAATGTTCAATTTACAGCGAATTATTTTCTTATGATTTTAAGTTGCTTTAACAACTGTATCTATGAAAACGGAATTTATACAAAGGTGAGTTAATAAAAAACCCCGCCAAAAGGCAGGGTTTTAATACAATATGTGCTTAATAAATTAAGCAGACTTTACAAAAGGAAGCCCAGTACGCTCGTTTTCTACAACTTTTTTGCCAGCTGGCAAATCGCAAGCGTTGTCGCGCTGATCTTTGGCGAAGTAATAAATCGTTTGATTTCTTCCTCCTTTTAATGTAACATCTTTAGTGTGCAGGTAATACGTTTTACCTTTACTGTTTTCAAATGAGTAAGCCATAATTATTTAATTTTTATAAAGTTAACAAAAAAAGTGTACACCCAACCTGTAAATCTCATAAAAGTGGACTAGTTATTCAAAAATTTTAAAATTTAATGAAATTAAAATATTAATAACACAGTTCTTCTTCGATGGCTTATTTTAAAAAACTGATTATAAGCTATTTATATACTTTACTATTATTTAAATATAATAGAAATAAAATACCCTGATTTATAAAAAAAGAAGTGAGATTTCAGAAAATATTAACTTTTACGTTTAAAAGAGTCGTCAAAAACGTGCTACATGTAGTTCTGGAGATATCATTTGAGGGTTCTGAAACGCTCCAACAAGTCCTACAGCGAGGTATGGTGCCCATAAAACACCTCTAGAACCCAAGCCATTGACACACCAAATATTGGTGTGTTTTGCATGTGAACCTACCACAGGCCTTCTGTCTGGAACAGTAGGACGTAAACCCGCTCCGTTATACATGATTTCAAATGGTAAAGCTGTTAGTTTTTCAAATTGTGTTATCAGCCATGTTTTTGCTTTTTCAGTGGGAAGGGTGTTTTCAAATTCGCGTGCGTAAGTAGCGCCAACTCTATACAAATCATTCCCCAGAGGGACAACAAACACACTACTTTTAACTGTATTTTTTAAACCAAGTCCTTTGCATGATATTATCAACCATTCCCCCTTGTTTGGGACAATAGGTAGATTCGAAAACCAAGGGTTTTTTAAAACCCCTACTCCCTCTGCAAAAACCACATGACTTATTTTCCAGTTTTTATAGCGAAGTGTATTGGCAGAAATTTCTAGTGCGTCATAATTAAATGATTCCGCGACAAAGCCACCTTGCTGATCGATTTCTTGGTGTGCTATAGTAAGGAGTTTATTGGTGTCAATCCAACCTGTATGCTCGACAACGCCAACACCAAAAGGCGTATGTATATTGGAATTTATATTATTGAGAATAGCTGGGTTCAAATAACAACTCAAATCGGCTTTATCAGAAGCAACAGCCCAATCATTTTGCTCTGAAACCGAAGTTAAAACACGATGAATAGGCAACGGATGAAAAGCATCTTTATATTTTGGCTGCCTGTAAAAAGGAATGGCATGATCCATAATTTCATTCGCACTATCAATAGATCGAAATCTTTTAAGCACAACTGGGTTAAAAATCCCTGTCGCTGTTCTAGAGCTCGATTTTTTAAGCGGGTCGAAAACAACAAAAGAGATGTTTTGTTTTTTTAATGCATCAGTAAGTGCCCAACCGGCAAGACCAAAACCAACAATAAGTACATCGCGTTGCATAAAAAAAACCCACAAAAGTGGGTTTGAATTTTTAGTTTGACCAAAGATCTTGTTCAAAGTCTCGAATAACACTCTTCAAGCGCTCAGACTCTATTAATTGCATAAAGGGGTCGTCAACGTATTGGTCAACTGCACGATCATTAAAAACATTATCAATCGCATATATCCGAGATGTAAAACGTCTGGAAGTAAGTAACTGATCGAAGGTTATCCTACTGGCATTATTTTTATCATCAAAAACAAGTTGTTTGTGTAATATGGGTCGTAAGTCTTTATACCATAACCAAAACAAATCAACGGGTTCATTATTAGCAAGGTTGTTCATATCCTTCCCTCGAGGCATAATCCCTAACAATCGGTATCTCATTTCACCAATACGCTTGTCCACATACCAAATACCCTTGATTTTGTATGATACTATATCCAGTGATTTTAAAGGCACTACTTCGGGGCCCTCACTATTCTCTAACCTTCTTATATATGTACTGTGATCAAACTTTTCGGTAAAATTTGGATTAGCATCGTTATATATATTGTTAACTTTATGCGAAAGAATTGCTTCACGAATGGTTCTCCATAGTGATTTTCTTTCGCTATTGTATAGTCCATCATTTGGAAAAAATAATGGGTGGTTAAACTTTTCAGACAAATCAATCTCTTCATATACAATCTTACTCCACATGATGTCTTTTTCATCAACATATGGATACTCAAGGTATTTTTGAGTACTCAATGCTTCTTTTTGTTCTTCAGAAAACACACCAATTTCATTCGGCCGATCGGCATTAAGAACGTTTATTTGGGCTTTTGACAAACCGCATCCAAATAATAATATAACCAATCCAAAATATGTATTCATCACTTAATAGTTAGGGCAAAGTCAGTTACTTTGACGTTGTCAATTGTTTGCGTTTTAGTACGCACTTGCGCATCGATGTTGTAAATGAAAATAATATCTCCCCTGGAAGCGTTTTCTAAATAAGAGCGAACTACACGTGAGTCTTTAATTCGGTTGGATTTAATGGGGATGGCTGCCCTACTACCAACCTTGATCGTAAAACTCTTTACCGTTACATCAAGGCTATAATCAAAATCATCAGGGAACTTCGCTGCAATCGTTCCGGCTGGAACATACTCCCGAATAATATCCCCACTATTAAATTTCCCTAAGCGCGCACCCAAATCTATGGAACCCAACGCCGGTGGCAGGGGCTTAATACGAAAATCTTGACCAGGTGCATTAATGGTAGCACCATTAATCTCTCCTGACACAAATATTTTCATGCTTTTACCCACTTTATCTCCATCGGGGATTGCAAGAAACTTACTCCCGTTTCGTCTAATTTTTCCATTTGTAGCACGAACACTTAACTTGTTATTTGGAATGCCAGGAATGGATATGGATAAATCGTTGGGCAACCCACGGTATACTACTTTCATTTGATCTGCAGAAATAACGGCATCGTTGGGCTTGTCAATCACAGAAATGGTTTGTGACACATCTACAGACTGTTCTTCGCTATTGCGCTCAAAAAAGAGTTTGCCTGTGAGTTTGTAAGAACCCGGAGAAGTAAACTTTTTATTGAGTTGTACTCCGCCAGCAGCTATGACAAAATCTCGGTCTAAAACCATGGGACGGTCGTTGAGTGATAACTCAACACGACTTGGCTTAAAGTTTGAATCTTTTTTACCCATTACAATAGATGCATCTACCAACTCATTGGAGTAATAGGATGATTTTGTGGACTCCAACAGAGTTTGATATTTATTAAGTCCACCTTCATGTGAATTGATGGTACTTAAAATATTTTCAAGGACTTTGTTCTCTACAAAACGAATATCCGACTGGATTTTTGTCAGTTTTGAAAGCGATGCAATAAGCGGAAATCCTTCGAAGTGGTAATTCAAATAAGGCACGTATTTACCATCTCTGTTTAGTACTTCTTCAGAATATGTAAAACGCTGGTTTAAATCCGAAAGAAACGAAAAATCAAAATCAGCATATTCCCCTTCGGGCAATGCTTCTGTTGCTGGATCTTTCTCTAAATCAGCAGCAATAAAGTCGTCTAAAACCGTTTGGATTTGTGAAGGAAAAGACGAAAATCTCGTTGCGAATTCCTGTCCCTTCTCTGTGTAAAGTTCTCCTTCAAAAAACAACTCGTCTAAGTATTGCGACTTATCCATCGTTTGGTAATCTACAATGGTATCCACAACTCCAGTAGTTTTATCTACCCGCGCCATGCGATAGCCGTTTTCTCCACTTGCAATCAAGCCTTGTTTTATGGATTCAATGTAGGCATAATAAGCGTCTGTCACCTCTTTTATTTTGGGTGTGTTCTCAGCAGCGACTCTGTAGTATTCATTGTTAGCATTATTGTCAAACGTTGTATACTTCTCAGCACTATCAGCAACCAAATCTTGGGTAGCCTGCGCAATATCATCATTAATTAAACCTAGCGTAGCCAACACTTCCTTACTAATATTCAGCGCCAACATGGCGATGAATACCAAGTACATCATGTTGATCATCTTTTGCCGCGTATCTTGCTTTGCTCCTGCCATATCTAGTTTTTCATTGCGCCAAGAATGTCTGCATATTTAGCATTCAAATCAGCAATGGTGTGTTTTAAGGTGGAAAGCTCTGATTGAAGGGCATTTAAGTCTTGAATAACCTGTGTATGCGCAGTGGGCTCTGTTGAAACTGCATCTTTTGTTGCAGAATAAAGCAAGGAAAGCTGCTTTAAGGTCTCATTTGTATGTGCAACATTAGCATTTAAATTATTCATGTTTGTGGGTAAGTCCAACAGTACTGCAAAAGACGTGGTAGCACCTAGCGCGTTTGAAAGATCAGATCCTAATGTCTGCAACTTGGTCGTCGCATTTTGATAAGCCGTCTTCAACGCCTGAGCTTCCTGAGCAATACCTGATAAATCGGTTACTTCTTCATCAGAAACAACAGCACTGCTTTCACGTAAGGTTACAAAACCTCTTAAACCTGTTATTAAGAAAATTATCGCCTCGGTTACCAAGCCTGCAGTTAACCAAGTGTTGCCAGGAAATATAAATTCATTATGTGTGATTTTTAATAATGCACCTATAATTACAACAGATGCGCCAGCTCCAAACATGAGCTCCAAAATGTTTTCTGGAATGGGGAATTTGTTTTTTTTCTTCATTTTAAAGATTTATTGTTGTTGAACTTCA
>JAQCCM010000037.1 GCA_027621175.1 Bacteroidota bacterium
TAGTCGATGGAAAAGACTTTATGGTCAATGGAATGAATTGGGATTACTTTCCAAGAGGAACCAATTATTCTTTTAGCCTTTGGAATCAGTCGGATGACTTTATCATTGCAGCACTTGATGCTGAAATGGGACTGCTCAAAAATATGGGCGTAAACACCATAAGATCCTATACAGGGATTCAACCGAGATGGATTCAATACATCTATGAAAATTACGGAATACATACCATTTTAAATCATTCTTTTGGGCGTTATGGCCTTACGATTGATGGTGCTTGGGTTCCCGTAACAGATTATCGTAGTGAAGATGTCCAAGAAATGCTAATGGCTGAAGTAACCGCTTTGGCGGAGCAATATAAAAACACACCTGGACTATTGATGTTCTTGCTCGGAAACGAAAACAATTACGGACTATTTTGGGCAGGTGCTGAAACAGAGGATTTTCCAGACGAGGAAGACCAACGCAAAGCCGTTGGAGAAAACCGCGGACGTCCAATGTACAAGTTGATGAACGATGCCGCCAAAGCCATGAAAGCCATAGACGGCACACATCCTGTTGCCATCTGTAATGGCGATTTATTGTTCTTAGAAATTATTGCTGAGGAATGTCCAGATGTTGACATCTATGGTACTAATATGTACCGTGGTATTTCTTTTGGCGACACCTTTGATCGTGTAAAAAACGAATACGGCAAGCCTGTATTATTCACAGAATTTGGATCTGATGCGTTTAACGCAATTTCAAATCAAGAAGACCAAAAGGCACAAGCCACATATATGGTTGGACAATGGAAAGAAATTTATGCCAATGCTGCCGGACTAGGCAAAGCAGGTAACTCCATTGGAGGATGTACCTTCCAGTTTAGTGACGGTTGGTGGAAATACGGACAAACAGATAACTTAGAAGTGCACGACAATAACGCTTCTTGGTCTAACGGTGGCTATCAGTTTGATTACAAACTAGGCCAAAACAACATGAACGAAGAGTGGTTTGGTATTTGTGCCAAAGGGCCTAGTAACGCACGTGGACTATACGACCTATATCCAAGAGCAGCGTATTATGCGCTAAAACAAGCACATACACTAAACCCCTACGCGAGCGGTATTGATGCTGCTTTTGTAGAAAGTCATTTTGATAACATTCAGCTTATGGATGCTGTGTTACGTGCTAGAGCGGATAAAGCAGCTTTGGGCGGAGGCGAAAAAATTCGCTTAAGTAACTTAAGAGCAGAGTTTACATCTTTTAATACAGGAGGTAGCTCAATTTCTACACCCAAAACGCCAGCACCTAATGCTGATGTATATCCAGACCAACAAGGTTTTGATAATATGGAGTCTTATTTTGTTGGTGTTGAGGCAAATCCTGCACCCGGAATGCGTGCCGAAGTAAACGTTAACGTGTTGGGGAATATTGCCAATAATCCTATTGATGAAATTTTCTATGAAAATAGAGGTAGAGCGCAACGATTTACAACACCAGACGGCGTAACTACCCTAAATGATGTGAACCGTGTTCAGGTGTATAACGCAGAATTTGAGTGGAATGCCAAAAACTTTGACCTAAGAGGGTTTTACCGAACAGGACACTATCACTGGGCATACGAAGGTGATATCTTTAACTTATATCCTGAAGCCAACTACGGCCCTAACTTAGACATTTATAATGGAGAAATTTTAGGTGCTGAATTAGACGCAAAAGGCATACTCTCAGGATTGAAAGTTGCTTTTGGACCGCAATTGTGGTGGGGTGCTAACCCAGCCATGCTTTTTAAGTACCAAAAAGAAGTACTTAAATGGACCGTTACTGGGGTGTATCATAGAGATATTATTACAGCTCTTGAATACGACGAAAGTGGACGACGTATTCTTAACCAAAACCAAGTGAGTAGTGGTGTAATTCCAGCGTGGCCAACAGAACGTGCTACGATTGCTTTTGAGCGTAAACTCGGAAATTTCGGTATTACCTTAGGAGGTATTTGGGGCGGTAGTCCATTGAATGGAAGTTCTTTCCAAGTAATGGCCAAAAACAATATTGATGCAGTACTTGTTGATAAGGTTAACAGCGAAGATAACTGGGGCGGTAAAGCTAAAATTACCTTCCAAAAAGGAAGATTCAATTGGTATGCACAAGGGTCATATATGGGCTTAGTTGCTAACGGTGGTGCTGATCAAACCCAAACCTTTACAGGATGGAAATTGAAAGACTCTGGTAGTGGAAACATGACCAATGTACTTTCTGGGTTTACGTACCTAAAAGGTAATTTGCAAATCGCGCCAAACTTCTTATACCAAAAACCACTTGTTGACCCTATGCCAAATAATTCTTTTGGCCCTGGAAGATTACGAAATGTAATCGATGATCCGTTTGCGGTTCGAGGTGGAAATAGAGAAACATTAGGTGCAGAAATTTTATTCACGCTTGATCCAACACCTGGAACATGGATGTATGAGTGGAACAACGATATGGTAGAAGATGCCAAGTTTGCCATGAGCGCTGGCTTTGTATTCAGACACTTACCAACCACACAAGATGCACATATTGGTTTCTTGGCGAATCGTCAGTTTTTTGCGTTCTCAAATTCTGCCCCTGCAGAAGACCTTTGGGAAGTACATACACGTATCGTTTCGAAACTAAATCCAGAACTTGGGTTGATCGGTAATTTCTACTACGGAAATGGACAAGGTAACGGCGACTCAGATCGAACCATTACACGCTATGGTGGAGATCTTAGAATGATTTACAAAAACATGAAACTGATGTCGCATGTTAAAGTTAACGACTGGGGGCCATTTGACTACCACCGTGATTTTAACCTTACATTCCCGCTTCAGGCAATGATTGATATATCCACCTCGCTTGGGAAACAAGATTGGTTTGGATTACCCAATACGCAAATTGGTATTCGCGGTACCTGGAGATCGTTAGACCAATATTCACCACGCTATGCCCCAGCAGGACTTACCCCTGCACCAAATGTATTTTTTGCAGGCTATCCCGAAGGATCTGAGTGGGAAATTAGAACGTATGTTCATATCAACATTGGTAAATAATTAAAAACAAGACAATGAAAAAATTTAAGTTTAAATCACAACTATCTTTCCTTTTTGCAGGACTCCTTTCGGTTGTCATTGTAAGTTGCGAAAGAGAATTTTCGGACGAAATTGCCTTGGCAACATATCCAGATATTCCGGAAGTATTCACGGATGTTCCGGTATCACTTACAGACCAATTCTTTGTTTCTTTTGATCCTGCTGGTGGAGCCAACGTTAACGGCTTTGGTACAGACACAAAAGAAGCGTATTTGGGAACTACCTCCATTCGCATTGATGTGCCGGCTTCTAATGATCCACAAGGCTTCTACATAGGCGGTATTTTTGTTGATAGAGGAAATGGAAGAAATTTAACCAACTACGATGCGCTCACTTTTTGGGCCAAAGGATCGGTTACGGCTGAGATTGGTTTGTTTGGTTTTGGAACTGACTTTGAAGGCGACGCGCATGCCGTTGGACTAAATAACGTTATGCTTTCTACAGACTGGCGAAAATACACCATTCCAATTCCTGACGCGTCAAAATTGGTACAAGAAAAAGGTGTGTTTGCCTTTGCTGCAGGAACAGCCAATACAAGCGGACTTGGATATACGTTTTGGATGGATGAAATACGATTTGTGAATTCAGGAATTGTTGCGCAACCATCAACTGCTATTTCATGGGAAGGCGGCAACAATCAAACTGCGTACACTGGCGGAGTCATTAAAACGGCTGGAATTGCACAAACGGTTACTTTAGGAGACGGTTCGGTGGTTAAGACTGCTATTGCTCCTGGGTATTTGGATTTTAAAACATCAGATCCATTTGTTGCTCAAGTAAACGAAGCAGGTGAAATTACAGTTGTAGGTACTTCTGGAACAGCAACCATAACCGCATCGTTCAAGGGGGTTGACGTTGACGGATCATTGATCATTAATTCTTTGGGAAGATTTACCTTACCAGAAGCACCTGTGCCAACACATGCTGCTGCTGATGTTATTTCCATATTTAGTGATGCGTATCCTGATGCAGTAACAAGTAATTTTACTCCAGGCTATGGAGGTTCTACTACTATAACAACAACCCTTTCTAATGGAGTAGATAAATTTTTGAGATACAAAAGCAATAATTATACAGGAATTGAGTTCCAAGCTACACCAATTGACGCCTCCTCAAAAACACATATGCATGTGGATATATATGTTGAGGAAGCAGGAACCTCATCGGTTGAGTTTCAAATTCGAGATATTGGAGAAAATGGAGAGATTAATACTGATGTTAATACGGGAAATCCAACTGAGGACGACAAAGACTACAGATTTACAGCTAATGGGCTTACTGTTGGCGAGTGGAAATCATTTGAAATCCCGTTGGCTGAAGACTTGGCGAACCAAAAAAATAATTTAGGCTCAATAGTTGTTGTTAGAGGACCTGATTTTATTTTAGATAACATTTATTTCTATTAACAGTAATTGTTTTTTTTGTTGATGAACGCCTATTGTGCGTGTTGAATTAAGATTTATACATATGTCGTCAATTCGAGTGATTTTGAGGAGCGAAAAATCACTCGAACTGACATCATTTTTCATCAAAATATACAACGGAAAAACAACAATTTTATAACGAAACAAAGAGCAAAATTAAACCGCATAACTG
>JAQCCM010000038.1 GCA_027621175.1 Bacteroidota bacterium
TAATCTAAATTATGCCATGAAAATTTTAAATGCCGACCTAACCGTTGCAGCTACCACTTTTTTGGTGTTTCTCATCTACAAACTAAAAATTAAGTACATCACCCTAAACCAGTTTTTAAAATATTTTATATCACTATTTTTAGTAGGCTTTTCACTAGCCTTGCCGCTATACTTATACGACAACTATAAACGGTATGAAATACGCAGTAATTAGGTTCTTTTTACAGTTACTTATTTACAATAAATCAACTCCCTGTCAACCTTTTCCGCTAGAAGGCGATATGTTGTTGAAATTTTAATGGTTATGCTTTCGTCCTGATCAGCTTTGGCTTTTAGATGAAAGCACATTGGTTATTAAAGTGGGAGCGTCTGATATCGTTGTAATTTCAGCATTGATAACCCCAGAAATAATGCTTAAATGATAACGTGCTAACAGTGTACGCGACCAGCAAAAAATATAACATAGCATACGAAATTCATGTTGTTTCAAAAAAGAGGATCTCGCTAGTTCGTGTGAAGATCAATCAATATACTAAAAGAAATTGCTTGTACAATAAGGATATTTGCCTGTTTTCGGCTGGGGTGGCATAACAAATTTCAACAAATGCGTTGCAACATATAATGGTGGAGTTACTTCATATGTGGAAGTATTATGCGACTGAACGTTTTTGTGAAAATTATACTATATTCGGCTTAAATTAAAACTCAAATACCATGAAGTATCTACTTTTTTTATTCCTTATAGTACCGCTTACTTTTTTAAGTGCACAAGATTTTCCAGGGCTTGACAAAAGTCCTATGGACAAAGCCTGGTATCCAGCAAGCTACCGTGTATCGGACAAAGTAGCAGCCATTACCTATAGTCGTCCACAATTAAAGGGACGGAATTTTGATGATATTGTCCCAAGTGGCAAAATATGGCGAACCGGGGCCAACGAGGCTACCGAACTTCGCGTATTTAAACCTATTTCCATTGGAGGTACTAAAATTCCCGTAGGGACCTATACTGTTTTAACCATTTTTGAATCTCAAAACATGACTTTTATTGTAAATTCTGACACAAATGGTTGGGGTGCTTATTCTTACAATAAAGAAAATGATGTTGTTCGGCTTCGTGTTCCTGTGACAAATGCCGAAGAAGTATTAGAATCTTTTTCCATGACTTTTACAAGTAATGCAACGCCTCAATTGCACATGGGCTGGGCTACCCTTCGGGCAACTATACCTTTTACGGAATTGTAAGTGTACTTATTTCTTCAACAACCAAGAAGAAGACTGAATCTTATCGCCAAGACCATCAATTAAAGCAACTCCCAAGCGTTCGCATACAGGTTTTTCGGGGATGGTATCGTTGTTTTGATCGCCGCCATTGGCAAATGCCAACTCGTATTCATGACCAAATTCTTTGTAAATATGTGCAATGGTTTCGCAAACCGTTCGGTCTTTGTCTATGGACAGAAACACCTTATCAACCACTTTAAAATTTGAGACGATAATCACACGTTCTTCCTCATCTTGAAATTCTTTTGAGCCTTTCAGCGCACGCTGATGATCTGAATTGACAATGACAAACAACGCATCGGCATGGGATTTTGCATTGTGAAAATATTCGAGATGTCCTTTGTGAATGGGGTTAAAATAACCGCTTACAATGACTGCTGTTTTCATGCTCCAAATGTATTGTTTTCATCTAAATTATAAACAGGTTTTGTTTTAACTATATGTTAGGTCTATTTGGAAATAAACTAAATCTGTTCCCCTTGATAAAAAAAACCACGCTATTTCATATTTTTACAGCCACTTAAAACCAAAATCAAAATGGCATTTGATATAGCAATGATAAAAGCTTCTTACGCACGCTTAGCCGAACGCGTAGAGGCAGCGCGCAATCTGGTTGGAAAACCTTTAACCGCAGCAGAGAAAATTTTGTATTCGCACCTTTGGGACGGAACACCAACCGGTACCTACACACGTGGTGATGACTATGTTGACTTTGCTCCAGACCGCATTGCTTGTCAAGATGCTACGGCGCAAATGGCGCTATTGCAGTTTATGCAAGCAGGAAAAGCCAAAGTTGCAGTACCCACAACAGTACATTGCGACCACCTTATCCAAGCCAAAGAAGGTGCAACGGCTGACTTAAAATCTGCCAACAATTCCTCAGCAGAGGTATTCGATTTTCTACAATCGGTATCCAACAAATACGGCATTGGATTTTGGAAGCCTGGAGCAGGAATTATACACCAAGTGGTATTGGAAAACTACGCATTCCCTGGCGGCATGATGATTGGAACCGATTCCCACACCGTAAATGCGGGTGGTTTGGGTATGCTTGCTATTGGTGTTGGTGGCGCAGATGCCGTTGATGTTATGGCAGATATGCCATGGGAATTGAAATTTCCAAAGCTTATCGGGGTAAAACTTACAGGCAAACTCAATGGCTGGACAGCTCCTAAAGATGTGATTTTAAAAGTTGCTGGAATACTTACCGTAAAAGGAGGTACAGGGGCTATCATTGAATATTTTGGCGAAGGCGCAGAATCCATGTCGTGTACAGGAAAAGGAACGATTTGTAATATGGGGGCAGAAGTAGGCGCTACTACCTCAACCTTTGGTTACGATGCTTCTATGGAGCGTTACTTACGTGCCACAGACAGAGACGATGTTGCCGATGCTGCTAACGAAGTAAAAGAACACCTAACGGCTGACCCAGAAGTGTACCAAAATCCCGAAGCCTATTTTGATCAAGTAATTGAAATCGATTTAAGCACACTCTCTCCTCACATAAACGGTCCTTTTACACCCGATTTGGCAACACCTGTAGCTGAAATGAGCGAGAAAGCAGCAAAGAACGAATGGCCAATTGATGTGGAATGGGGATTGATTGGTTCATGTACCAATTCCTCATACGAAGATTTATCGCGAGCGGCATCTATTGCCAAACAAGCGGTGGACAAAAAATTAGTGACCAAAGCGGCATTTGGGATCAATCCAGGTTCTGAGCAAGTGCGATACACCGCAGAACGTGACGGGCTGCTTGATATTTTTGAAGATTTACACGCCAAAATATTTACTAATGCTTGTGGCCCATGTATTGGGCAGTGGGCACGTGAAGGAGCTGATAAACAAGAAAAAAACTCGATTATACACTCGTTTAACCGAAACTTTTCAAAACGTGCTGATGGCAATCCAAATACGCACGCCTTTGTAGCATCGCCAGAAATGGTAGCTGCAGTAGCTATTTCGGGGCGTCTGGATTTTAATCCCATAACAGACACGCTTATAAACCAAGACGGAGAAGAAGTGCGCTTAGAAGCGCCAACAGGTTTGGAACTTCCACCAAGTGGTTTTGACGTAGAGGATAACGGCTATTTGGCACCTGAAGAAGATGGATCTGGCGTAAACGTAGTGGTAAATGACGATTCTGAACGACTGCAATTACTAACACCTTTTGCTCCTTGGAACGGCGAAAACCTAACCGGAGCAAAATTGCTTATTAAAGCCCACGGAAAATGTACAACAGACCATATTTCTATGGCTGGGCCGTGGTTGCGTTATCGAGGTCATTTGGACAATATCTCCAACAACTGTTTGATTGGTGCCGTGAATGCATTTAATCAACAAACAAACTTTGTTAAAAATCAACTTACGGGTGAATATGGCGGTGTGCCAGACGTACAGCGTGCTTACAAAGCAGCTGGCATTGAAACCGTTGTTGTGGGAGATCACAATTACGGCGAGGGCTCGTCACGCGAACATGCAGCCATGGAACCACGACACTTAGGCGTAAAAGTGGTTTTGGTAAAATCGTTTGCACGTATTCACGAAACAAACCTCAAAAAACAAGGGATGTTAGGGATCACATTTGCCAATGAAGCAGATTATGACCTCATTCAAGAGGATGATACATTTAACTTTGTCGATCTTAAAGATTTTACAGCAGGAAAACCACTTGCTATTGAGGTGCTTCATGCGGACGGATCAACAGATAAAATCATGGCAAATCACACCTATAATGAAGCGCAAATTGAATGGTTTAAAGCGGGTTCAGCACTTAATTTAATCAAGCAGCAAAATAGCGCAGCCTAAACAAGTTGATATAACTTTTCCTCAATAGCTCCTTTGAGTACGTTGTATCCGGCTGTGTTTAGACGAAGTTCATTTTGAATGAAATACGCGCAATTACGGTTATGTTCAACTAAGAAGGCATAAAAATTTAATTGACACGATTAGAAAGTTTTCTGTTGAGTACTTCTCTTGGGTGCTTGTTGGGATGTCTTTTATTTGGGGTAGGAATGGTTTCATAGCAGCATATACAATGCCTACAGCAAAACCTTGATTTTATTCATTTTCTTCTGCTAAAGTTGATAGTAGCTTTTTGACGTGTGCAACATCCTCAATAAAGGGTTCTGTCGCATCTAATTTAAGGAAAAAATCAAATTTTTTATATTTACAACAAAAAAGATGTTCAAAGGTCACTGTTTTCCTAAAGCAATCATATTACAAGCTGTTTACTTCAAATTAAGGTTTAGTCTTAGCTATAGAGATGTAGAAGA
>JAQCCM010000039.1 GCA_027621175.1 Bacteroidota bacterium
ATAAGCTTTTTTATTGGTTACCAAAAACGAAAACTTAATCTATTGCTAAATCCAAAAAAACAAAAACTAATGTATCACAATTTTTATTTAAATTTATATTCATTTTAAAAGATGAAAAAATGGTCTTTCTTTTTTGTGTTTTTGCTTTTTTCTTGCCAAACCGACTCATTCGATTTTGACAAACTCAGCACAAATACTGGACTACGCCCTGAACTTCAATTTCCAGTAGGTAAAATCGATTTGAAGCTTGAAAACTTTTTAGATGATTTAAACTTTACTGTCGAATATGATCGCGATTCATATGCTACTATTTATGTAAAAGACACCTTGAATAATGTAGCAAGTGTTGACTTAAACGATATTTTTGACATCAGCACCCTTTCTTCTGATTTTGAATCTACCTATACCATTGACCCCATTGAGTTAGCCAATTTCCAATCTAGTATCGGCCCTATATTTGTAAGCCAAGAAGCACAACTCCCAAATAATCAATTCATTTTTATACCTGAATTTCCAATTCCAATAGTCTATGAAGATTCTTTTAATCTGTTTGGGGAATCATTTAGCAGTGTTGTTTTTGATGCTGGAGAACTTAAATTTGATATTACCAATAAAACACCTGTTTTTCTTGACCTTACTGTTTTCATGATTAATTCTGATGGAGAGCCAGTTATTACGCTTGGTCCGATTGGGATTAGTAGCGGTAATACCCAAATCCACACTATTGATTTGGAGGGTGTAACGCTTAGTCAAGACGTTGCTTTAAAGGTAATGCTTGACTCGCCAGGCACTGGCACTTCCTTGGCGCTAATTGACCATAGCAATGATGTTGTTGCATTTGATCTTTCTCTAAATAACGCTGTTGTGTCTGAAGCTACATTAAGCTCAAATCAAACGTTTGCGTACAGTTTTTCAAAAAAAGTTTCTTTTGACGCTGAAGACGATATTAGCATCCGTCAACTAAATCTAGAACGAGCGAGGTTAAATTTGGAAGTTGAAAACCAAATAGGTTTTGCCACGAATATTCATATTAAAAGTCCAAATAGTTTTGTTGACGGGAGCCCGTTCCAAAAGTTATTTTCTTTTTCATCTGCTGTTTCTGCACAGAATTTTAATTGGGATTTAATCGATGTGGAATTAAACTTTTCAAACCCTGTTTCTGGTGGAAGCGAATTATTGCTTGAATTTGATATGGATATTGCGTTGACTGCTGGTCAAGTCATCAAAACAAATCGCGATATTATTTTAAAAGGCTTTTTTGACAACTTACAATTATATACTGCTTTTGGGAATTTTGGAGTTCTTGAAGATATTTCTGAGGAAATCATTACCATAGACGAAGACTTGGATCTCTTTAGCGGTGACTTATCCATTGTTGCGCCTAAAATTGATTTAATTGTGCATAATTCATTTGGCATTCCCGCAAAAATCACCCCAGAGATAACCGCAAAAAGAAAAGATTTAACTTCATTAGATTTTAGTGTTGACCCTTCTATTGAATCGCTCATAATTCAATCGCCAACAGAAGTTTTTGACACCCTAACAACACGCTTTACTTACGATAACACCAATAGTAATGTTGTTGATTTTTTATCCTTTAGACCAGATAGCGAAATTGAAACAACGGTTCAATTCTCAACCAATCCTCCAGAAACTGCGGCAAGTGAAAATTTTATTACTAAGGAATCTGAAGTATGGTTAGACGCAGAAATAGAGACTCCCGCTCATTTTAATATTGACAATTTTGTGGTTCAAGACACCCTATTTCTGTCTAGTCCTCTTTTGGAAGATGAAAATCTTTCAAGAATTATTGAGGCAAAGATGTTTATAAACTACAGTTCCTATTTACCTCTTGATTTATTGTTAGAGGTGGATGTATTAGACACTCAAACGAATACTGTTTTGGCAACGCTGCCAAATGCTGTGCTAGAACCAGCCCCAACCAATGACGATGGTGAGGTTACAAGTCATAGTCAAAATATCCTAACACTTATCCTTGAAAACGAACAAATTACAGCCCTGCAAAAAGGCGATGCTATTGTTTTGAATGTGACAACCAATTCTACAGAAAAAGAAACCAAAGACATAAAAATTTCGGCAAATGCAAATGTGGCATTTGATGTTTCAGTAGGTGTTAAAATTGATTTAGATGAATAGATCCCATATATATAAAACAATTCTTTTGTTTGGTTGTGTTCTAGGAATGCAATATGTGAGCGGCCAAGAAAATATATCGCTTTACCACCATAAAAATAATATTGAAAAACTATCCTTTAACCCTGCTTTATACAAAGACGAAAAAAACCATGCCCAGTTGGGACTTTTTACGATAGGAGTTGGCACAAACAGCAATTTTCTCTACAGCGATCTTATACACAAAGGCACGGGCGCGCTCGCTGACTCTTTGGTTATTGATATTACGAAATTCAGAAATGCTTTAGATAAAGAGAATCACTTTTCCATATCTGCTAACACGTCCATTTTAAATTTGATGATACGTACAGGCAAAGAAAATATAGAACAAAATATTTCGGAATATCCCAATTACTTTGGTTTTCGGATACGTCAGCGCCTTTCAGGTACTTTTCTTTTTGACCAAAATTATATTGAACTCTTCACAAAGGGAAATGCTCCTTTCTACAGCGATCTTTTTCAAACAGGACAAGCAAAAATTGATATGTCTGCGTTCAATGAGGTAAGCATTTCGCATGGGCGACAACTTTCAGAACGCCTATGGGTTGGCCTTAGGGCAAAGCTTTTACAAGGATTATTTGACATTACTACGGATAATTTTTCACTGTCATTGCAAGGATTTGAATTGGAGAATTATATAGACGCACATGCGCAAGCGGCAATTTCAGTTTCTGGACCAATCTCAATTTTGTTCGATGAAAATAAATTTATCAAGGATATATACACACAATCTTTAGACGTAAATCCTTTTTCAATGGCTAATCCAGGGTATGCTTTTGATTTTGGATTGGTATATCAAATTTTTGATGACATGTTTTTGAGTGTGAGTGTTACAGACTTAGGACAAATTTCTTGGCGTGAAAATGTTCAGCAAATATCCTTAGACACACAATATCGCTATGATCCATTAGTCTTTGACAGTTCTTACGACAAAAGTTTAGAAGGTTATGTAAGCCCAAGTGATTTGTTTGATGAACTTACAGCTGATGTTGAAGACGCTTTTGTATGGTCTGATCAGAAAGGGGAATACACAAAAAAACTTCCTTCAAAATTATTTGCGGGTCTTCAGTATTCCGTTAACTCAAATTTTGACATGGGGCTTACCTTTATGAGGTCCAATAATAGTTTTATAGATGATACCGTTCTAAGCTTTTCAGCCAATATGTTACTTCTTAACACGCTTACTTTTTCGCCTACTTACATAAATAGCAATGGAACTCATTTAATGGGATGTGCACTTGGGTTTAGAGTGGGTTCACTACAACTTTTTGGTGCCATTTCCGATACATCAGTAGTTGCAAACCCTGCAAATTCTTACAGACCTAATGTTCAATTGGGACTTATATTGCGTTTGGAAAAAGAAAGGTAATTTTTAGCAATACATTTTCTTCCCTCACATCAAGTTACAAACTACAATTTACCTTATAAAGAGATAAATAACGGTATTCTCAAAAAATAAACTTACAGGCGCCATATGCGCTGTTTGTAAAAGGCAGGGCTGCTAAAAGCAGCCCTTTAAAGCATTAAGAGCCAGGATTTTAATCCCTAACAAAACGCACTGAAAAGCCGTAATTGATGTTACCAAAGCTATTAAAGTGATAATCAATGTAGTCAAAATAAAGGTAGCGAGCCAAAGCAGTATTATTAGCAGAAGCTTCAGAAGAACTCCAAAAATTAGAATATTTCCCTTGATTTATGAAAACACCATCAATTAAACGATTTCCTAGAGGAAAGGCGTTAAAGCCGCTGTTGTTGTTTAAGCTTTGGTCGTTACCTGGTGCTCCTGTGGTTGTTGAACTATTCCATCTGTAAATCGTCAGCAAAAAGTGTACTTTAGTTTGAAGACATACACCCTGTGATACAAGGTACAAATCAAAGGATGTTGAACTCTGGTTCCAGAATTTCTTGAAAGGGATTAGTTTGGATAAGAATGCTCAAAATCTTCTATTAAAAATGATTCAAGAGAGATATAAGGAACAATCTAAGACCCAAGTGTTAGGTCCAAACCATTATAAGAAAGTTAGTGAAATTAATCAAAGACTCGAAAAGCTTCAGGATTTATTTATTGACGGTGAAATGGAGTCCAATGATTATCAAAAAGCCAAAATTAGATACGAAACTATTTTAAATGAATTAAAGAGTAAAGAAATAAAGCAAACCCATCAAAAAGACATTCTTAACACATATAAAAATGGATTAAATAAATTAGAAAGTATTGATAATCTGTTTATTAATTCGAATATTTACAATAAAAGAAAATTAATTGGTTCGATATTCCCAAAAAAA
>JAQCCM010000040.1 GCA_027621175.1 Bacteroidota bacterium
AAATGCCATTGTACGGTATCAATCCAATTTTTACGGTACAATAAATGGTCAAGGGTTTGAGCATCGAAGGGGTTTTCAAAAGGTTGGTCCACCGCATCTAAAACGTGATACGTGTGGATGCTTTGCTCAAAAATAGCGAATGCTGCTGCGCTTGTCATGGGTAAATTTTTGTCAAAGATAGGTCAAAATCCAAAAGCCGATGAAACTTGCACCACATCCATTTTAGCTGTATTTTTGATCCACAAAACCAAGATTATGAAAGCCATTTTTGAAGCCATAGCCTACCTATTTGAAGAAGTCCTTTTTATTCCACTAAACATGCTACGTGAGTTAGAGCTTACGAGCTGGTTTTTTGCCAATGCCTTTAACTGGCTATTTTTGCTTGTTGGTTTTGCAGGGTTATTTTACTGGTTGGGCCAGTTAAAGAAATTTAACGCCAACAACGAAGAAGACCGCGATTCTACCTCGCATTCGTTTCTATAAATCGAAACCTAAATCTTTTCTGAAATACAAGCCGTCAAACGCTACGTTTGTAAGATTTGCATAGGCTGCTGTCAGCGCATCATGTACATCTGTTCCAAATCCTGTAGATGCCAGCACGCGTCCACCGTTGGTTACCAATTTTCCGTCTAGTTGTGTTGTTCCTGCGTGGAAGATTAGCGCATCGCCAGAAATCCCTGTAATTTCTTTCCCTTTTTCATAGGCTTCGGGATAGCCTCCAGAAACACCTACTACCGTAGCAGCAGCTTCTGAACTTATTTTTATAGAGACTTTATCTAGGCGCTTTTCGGCAGTAGCAGCGAGTAATTCCACCATATCGTTTTCGATACGTGGTAAGACTACTTGCGTTTCGGGATCCCCCATACGGACGTTGTATTCAATCACAAAGGGGTCGTCGCCCACGCGAATGAGTCCAATAAACACAAAACCTACAAAATCGATCTTATCTTTTTTAAGCCCCTCGAGTGTGGGTTGGATGATGCGTTCGTTAATTTTTTGCTTAAATGCATCATCGTTAAACGGCACAGGCGATACAGCGCCCATTCCTCCGGTGTTTAGTCCAGTGTCGCCTTCGCCAATGCGTTTGTAGTCTTTGGCAAACGGAAAGGTTACATGACCTTGGCCATCGGTAAGTACAAAACAGGAAAGTTCAATCCCGTCTAAAAACCCCTCAATAACGACCTGCTCACTTGCTGCTCCAAATTTTTTGTTTGCCAACATATCTGTTAGCGAGGCTTTGGCTTCTTCTACATCGTGAATAATCAACACGCCTTTTCCTGCTGCAAGCCCGTCTGCCTTAAGCACATAGGGTGCTGGAATGGTTTCCAAATAAGCCAATCCTGCTGAAAGGGTAGCGGCAGTAAATTGTTTGTACGGTGCTGTGGGAATATTGTGGCGTTCCATAAAGGCTTTTGCGTACGCCTTGCTTCCCTCAAGTTGTGCTGCTTCTTGCTTTGGACCAATTACAGGAACATGACTTAGCGTTGGATGCGCTGCAATAAAATCGTGGATTCCAGCTACTAGCGGTGCTTCTGGGCCTACCACAATAAGGTCAATTTGATGTTTGGCTACCGCATCTGCAACGGCCTCAAAATCGGTTGGACTGATGGGTAAGTTGGTACCTAAGGCTGCGGTTCCCGCATTTCCGGGCGCGATAAACAATGTGGGTTGCTGCGGACTTTGGGATAACTTCCAACAAAAGGTATGTTCTCTGCCGCCATTGCCTAAAATAAGTATGTTCATGGAAATGTTTTGGCAAAAATAGGAAAAGCAAAAGGAAATAGTTTTATATATTAGATCTCCCAATAATTACTATCATGAAGCTAAAAAAACAAAAGCTATAAGTTTTACACTTCTTTGGATTGGTGGTCCTACACTTCTTTTTACGCTATTCTGCTTGCTCTACTATGAAATTACGCTCGTGAATTATTTTCATGTTGTAGCAGCATTAGTGGCAATAGGAACTTTATTTAACTTTTCTATAGGAATAGACTCAAAGCGAGATGAATATACATTTAGTATTATTTCTGAGTTGTATAAAAGCGACATGTCTGAAATTTTCGCAATGCTTAGAAGAACTTTCAGCGACAAAAAATTCGATTTAGCAAAAGCAAACATAAATTCATTTCTCACCTACCTCGAAGAAAACGATGGCTTAGAAGCAGCCGTAACAAAAATGTTAAATTTTTTAGAAGCCTTTTCTGTATTGATTAATGAGCGTCTAATCAATGAAAAACTATCTAAAAAGTTTATGCGAGGAATTGTAATAAAAACCTACCAAGAGTTTTTGTTTTACATTGAATACAACCAAAAAAAAGAAGGGCAAGGCGTTTGGTGTGAGTTTGTTAAACTTTCCTTAAAATGGATTGAATTGGAGAAAAAACACTAAATTTGTTTAGAATCCTAAAACTTTTCAAAATGAAATCATTTGCCCTTACTAAAGAATTTGGAGGACTATAATTAGAGTCTTTTAACAACACAATTTTGCACCCTTGATTTTTGATTACACAAAATTCAAGGGTGTTTTTTATGGATTAAAAATGTTTTTCGGCGAACGTATCAAACATTGCGTTACTTTTGCAAAATTATATGACAGACTTTTCATCATTGGGTATTGAGCCCATGCTTCTAGAAGCCATTGAAGCGTTGGGTTTTCAAACACCTACCGAAATTCAACAACAAGCCATTCCGATTTTACTCACTCAAGAGAAGGATATGGTTGCCTTAGCGCAAACAGGAACAGGTAAAACAGCTGCTTTTGGCATACCCATGCTGCAGCGCATAGATGCTAAGAGTAGAATTACACAAGGCCTTGTGATTGCGCCAACACGAGAACTGTGTTTGCAAATAAGCAAAGAGTTAGCCAAATATGCCTCGCATAAAAAGGGGCTGCATATCGTTCCTATTTATGGTGGTGCAAGTATTAACGATCAGGCAAATGCCGTTAAAAAGGGCGCACAAGTCTTGGTGGCTACTCCTGGGCGTATGCAAGATATGATGCGCAGAAAGATGATCGATATTTCTGCCATTGAGTATTGTGTATTAGATGAAGCGGATGAAATGCTCAATATGGGATTCAAAGAAGATATCACCAATATTTTAGCCCATACGCCAAACGACAAACTGACGTGGTTGTTTTCGGCAACGATGCCTAAAGAAGTAGCGAATATTGCCAAGGACTTTATGCACAATCCTGCGGAAGTTACCGTGGGCACTAAAAACGCAGCTTCTAACAACATTCAGCACGAGTATTATGTGGTGGCGGGACGCGAGCGCTATAGTGCGTTAAAACGTCTTTCCGACACACACCCCGACATTTATTCTATTGTGTTTTGTAGAACCAAACGCGACACGCAACGGGTAGCCGAAAAGCTTATTGAAGATGGCTATAACGCAGGAGCTTTACATGGCGATTTAAGTCAAAACCAGCGCGATATGGTCATGAAGTCTTTTCGTGCGAAACAAATAAAAACATTGGTAGCAACCGACGTTGCTGCAAGAGGAATTGACGTAGATAATATTACCCACGTTATTCACTACCAACTTCCAGATGAAATAGAAACCTATACGCACCGAAGTGGACGTACGGGTCGTGCGAACAGTCAGGGAACTTCCATGATTATCATGACCAAAGGGGAAATTGCTAAAATCCGCAAGTTGGAGCGTATCATTAATGCCAAGATTTCATCCGCATCGCTTCCAGATGTTTCTGATATTCTAACAAAGCAATTGCAGTATTTGGCTCAACAAATTAAAGCCACCGATGTACACCCTGAAATTGAAACCTATCTCCCTGAGGTAAATGAAATATTAGCAGATTTTTCTAAGGATGAATTGGTACAACGCCTGATGTCTGTGGAGTTTGCCAGATTACATTCGTATTATCAAAAACAGTCCAATGCGATAACCCCGCAATCTACCGATGATTCTGGGAGGTCATCAAAAGAAAAAGACACGCGATACACTATAAATATTGGTAGTAGAGACGATTACGACTGGAAAAGCTTAAAAGCATTTTTGACGGATTTTTTATCGACGAACCCGGGCGATATTTACCATGTAGATGTGACGGATAACCTCTCGTACTTTAATACATCAACGGATAAAAAAGACGCTGTTTTAGCTGCTTTTGAAAATTTTGCGATGGATGGCCGATCTATACATGTGCGTATTACACAAAAAAGAGGGCAGCATTTGGACGAGAAACAAGCCTTTGGAGGACGCTCTGGGAAAGGCCGTTCAAAAGGCCGCGATCGAGGGGACTTTAGCCGCTTTTCGAAAAATAAAAAGAATAAAAAACGCGGAAGGCGATAGCCATTAAAATGGGTTGCGTGCTAGCGCGCCTTTCTGTAGCATCAAACACCTAGTATGGTTTTTGTATATTTAGGATATAAGCTTTAAATTAATTTTCCCTCTGTGAAGGTTTTTTTATTTACTTGATGAATTGCGTACATTAGTGGAAACAAAATTTTAACAA
>JAQCCM010000020.1 GCA_027621175.1 Bacteroidota bacterium
TTTAGATTTCTAAAATTATAATTATTGATAAAAAAATATTAAAACTTTTGATTTATTCCATGCAACATTTGTTTCAATTTTAATTTTATAAGTAAAATTTTGTTAATTGCATAATACCTGTTTTAACAATTGTCTGTATTTTATAGTTTTTAACCCAAATCTTGTATAAGATTGAAGGGCTTTGTAATAATTTGGCTTACCATTGGTATTTTTTACATTAATAGCTCATCAAATAATATTATATTTAAAAAAATTGCACGAATAAAAACATATGGGTTGTTGTTGATTGCTACTGCTTTCAATTTGTTTGCTCAGGATTACTATGTGGCGCCTCCCCCTTTTGGGAGTGACTCAAATTTGGGAACTGAGACAGATCCATTTGCAACCATTAACAAGGGAGTGCAAGTTGTTGAGCCAGGAGGTACTGTTTATGTTATGAACGGAACTTATCAAAACAACGGGTATAACACCGTAAGTTTAAATCCTTATACAAATACAAATAACCCTGCTGTTGTTACCATAAATAAATCAGGGGAGCCAGGCAACTACATTACGCTCAAAAATTACGATGGTCATGCTCCAAAAATTGAATTCGATGGCGGGGGCGGTATTAAAATAGCAAATGGTGTAAATTATGTCATTGTTGAGGGGTTTAAAATCGAAGGGCCTAATGAAGCAATAGACTACAATTTAGCTATTGCAGATCGAAACTATAAAGTTCAAAGATTTAATGAAACAGGATCTGGAACGGCCTACAATAACGAAGTTAATTATTTCTCAGGTAAAGGAATTTGGGGCTACGGCCCTCATAACAACCTTATAATACGCAATAATGAAGTGTATAACACCCCTGGATCTGGAATACGATTTAACGACGGTGACCACATAACAATAGAATATAACACGATTTACAACACTACTTGGTGGACTTCATCTGCCTCTAGTGCCATTGTGTTTGCCGAAACTATTGCCGCAAGTGAAGCTGACAACACCACAGAAGCAAAAATGATTATCCGTGGAAACGTGGTGTACAACAATTGGAACAGAATTCCATTTTTTATGGCAACAGATCCAGATAATTCAATTACCCCAAGCGAAGAATATGGAAATGCTGAATACACTAAAATCTTAGATGGACAAGGGATTTACGTAACACGAAGTGATAGTAATTATAAGGGAACTTTTCTTATTGAAAATAATCTTTGTGTAAATAACGGTAAAAACGGAATCAATTTTGATCGTTCACTTGAAGCATCTGTAGTTATTCAAAACAATACCATTTACTTTAACGGAGTTCATGAAATCATTCAAGATATTTCAACTGAAGTTGAAGGAAATCCCGCTCACAGGGGTCAAAAAGTTGGAGGAATTAAGGCAAACTATATAAAAAATATTACTGTTGCTAATAATATTGTTGTAACACGTGATAGTAACTTTTCGGCTTTAGAAACACCTAACTTTACTGGCGTGAGAACTGTAACAAATAATTTGTTTTTAAATGGCAAGCTTCCTACAAATAATGATACAGGTCAAGTATATGGTTTTATAACGTGTTGCAATCAAGTGAATGAAGATCCACTTTTTGTTTCGGCACCAACTATTGCAAATGACGCAGAGAATATGACACAATGGGCGGGATATCTCAATAATACAGACTTTTCTTTGTCCTCTAATTCTCCCGCAATAAACGCAGGCAATGCAAACTATTCTCCTGCTTTAGACATAAATAAAAACCCTAGACCCATTTCCTCCAACGAGATAATTTCATCAAGTAGTTTTGAAACAGCTTTAGATGGCTGGTATAATTTTGGTAATATTAATGTAGCACAAAGCACAGAAACTGCAAAAACAGGAACAAAAAGTTTAAAAGTATCTAATAGAGCAGACAATTATCATAGCCCAAGAATAGATTTAAATAATATTCTTACTGTTGGAGAAACCTATACGTTTTATGTTTGGGTTAAATTGGCGCAAGGAAGCGGTACGGTTCAACTAAAAGTAAAGTCAACTGTCAATGGAGCAACTACAGAAGAAAACGTAGATACTTATACCAACTTATCAAGTGATACCGCAACAGCTAGTGGTTGGATTCAACTTAAAGATGATTACACTCATACCCAAAACGATAAAAGCTTTTTGTATGTTATAGGCCCTGAAGTTAGTAACGGTGCTGGAGTTGACTACTACATTGATGATTTTTCATTGGTTAATCAAGGAATTGGTGAAGTCGATTTTTCTAACGCTGGAAACATAATCGATATTGGTGCTTATGAGTATTCTCCTAATCCATTATCTTATGAATCCCCAATTGACCAGACTCCAAGAGCTTATGCCTATCCAAACCCAACAAAAGACAAGTTAACCCTTATCAATCTTAAAGACAATGAAAGCATTGCAGTTTATGATTTGTTGGGTAAATATCATTTTGTGAGGCAACAAAAAACTACGGGCAATTTAAATTTAAACGTATCAATGCTAAAAGCTGGAATCTATTTTATTCATGTTTCCAATGCTAAAGGTGCAACTAAGACTATTTCCTTTATTAAAAATTAACAAAAAACCACCTTTTTAATATAAGTTAAAAAAGTGGTTTTCGTCTAATTAGTTGAAGAATATTACTTCATTTAAATATGTTTATTTTTTCTTCCATAGATTATTCATTTCTTCAAGTGTCTTCCCTTTAGTCTCTGGAACATATTTTAAAACAAATATGGCTGCCAATACCGACATAACTCCATAAATCCAATAAGCAAAACCATTATTAAATGTGTCAACAAGGTATGAGTTTTCGTTCATTATAGGGAAGGTCGCTGAAACTAACCAATTGGAAAGCCATTGAGCAGCTACCGCAA
Source organism: Bacteroidota bacterium (assembly GCA_027621175.1). Classification (GTDB taxonomy): domain Bacteria; phylum Bacteroidota; class Bacteroidia; order Flavobacteriales; family Flavobacteriaceae; genus UBA7446. Next base: position 2,853 of record JAQCCM010000020.1, read on the forward strand.
TAGGCATAGCTTTATTTCGAATATCGTTTGGAAATATTTCAGAAAGAAGCACCCATGTAACAGGACCCCAACTCAATGCAAATGCACCTACATAAAACATCATACATATCAATGCTACATATCCTCCTATTTGAGTATAAAAAGCAATACCTAGAGCAATCATGGCAATTGCCATACCTACAGCACCAATTACCATTAATGGTTTTCTACCATAATTGTCTACCGTTTTGATGGCAATAATAGTGAAGAGGAAGTTTACAATTCCAACAATAATAGTTTGAAGTAGTGCTGCATCTGTCCCCAAGTTTAAGGTTTTGAAAATTTCGGGAGCATAATAAAGCACTACATTAATGCCTACAAATTGTTGGAACACAGATAGTAAAATTCCTATGATGATAAGTCCCCAACCATAGGAAAGGGCACTGTTTGATTTAACAACTAGTGTGTTTTTTATATCATTTAAAATTTCCTGTGCTACATTTTCACCATTAACCTTGTTTAAAATTTCTAATGCCTCTCCCTCTCGATCATGTAGGACCAGCGATCGAGGTGTATCAGGAACAAAATAAAGTAATATCAAGAAAACAGTAACCGGAACTAATTCGGAGGCAAACATATAGCGCCAGCCTATTTCATTAAGCCAAGTGTCATCTCCACTTAGAGCTATAAAATAATTCACAAAATAAACTACCATAAATCCGCCAACAATAGCCAACTGATTATATGAGACTAGTTTACCTCTGTCTTTAGCAGGAGCAATTTCGGCAATGTAAACAGGGGATAGCATGGAAGCAATACCTACGCCAATACCACCAATTAGACGATATATCATAAAAATTGTTGAAAGAGTATGATCACCTTGTCCAAGCGGTTGAATAAATAGTTCCGGAAGTGCAGAGCCAAGCGCAGAAATGAAAAATAGAATACCCGCAATAACTAAACCTTTTTTTCTGCCAAACTTTTTGCCGATTATTCCTGCAATTGCGCCTCCAACAATACATCCAATTAGCGCAATTGAAACTAGCCACCCTTTTAAAGAACTAGCAGCTAACTCGTCTAATCCTTTGGGTTCAATAAAAAAAGCATCCAAAGAACCTACTGTACCAGCAATTACTCCGGTATCGTAACCAAAAAGCAATCCGCCAAGCGTTGCTACAAAAGTTAATTTTAATAAATATGATTTTTGCATAATAATTTTGATTTAAATATGGTTATTTAATATGTTTTCTAAAAACTCTTGTTTACCACTTAGAGCATTAATACCTGATTTGTTAGTACTAGCAATAGCATACAAATCTTGTAATGTTAATTTACCTTGCTCAAACTGACTTCCTTTCCCATCGTTAAATGACGCGTATCTATTTTGAATAAAAGATGAAAATGCATTGTCATTTAAAACCTTTTCCGCTACTAACAACCCTCTAGCAAAAGTATCAGCACCTCCAATGTGGGCGTGGAACAAATCTTCTAAATCAGTTGAATTACGTCTAATTTTTGCATCAAAATTCACACCTCCACCTTGAAGTCCTCCTGCTTTTAAGAAAACCATCATGGCCCTAGCCGTTTCCTCAACATTGTTAGGGAATTGATCGGTATCCCATCCATTTTGATAATCTCCTCTATTTGCGTCTATGCTTCCCAACATATTGTCATTAGCAGCAACAGTGAGTTCGTGTTCAAAAGTGTGCTGTGCTAAAGTAGCATGATTTACCTCAATATTTAATTTAAAATCATCTTGCAGTCCATATTTATGTAAAAAACCAATAGACGTTGCAGCGTCAAAATCATATTGGTGCTTACTAGGCTCCATTGGTTTTGGTTCAATAAAAAAGGTGCCTTTAAACCCTTGTGCTCTAGCATAATCTTTTGCCATAGTTAAAAAGCGGGCCATATGATCTTGCTCACGTCCCATATCTGTATTAAGCAAAGAAATATAGCCTTCACGTCCTCCCCAAAAAACATAATTTTCTCCATTGAGTTTCATGGTGGCGTCTAATGCTAGCTTAACCTGTGCGCCTGCATAAGCCACAACATTAAAATCTGGGTTTGTTGCCGCGCCATTCATATAGCGTGGATTCGAAAAACAATTGGCTGTTCCCCAAAGAAGCTTCACACCTGATTCTTTTTGTTTTTCCTTTATATAGTCTGTTATGGTCTCTAATCGCTTTTCTGACTCGGCTAATGAATTCCCTTCTTGAATTAAATCATAATCATGAAAGCAGAAATAATCAAAGTCCATTTTAGTAATAAACTCAAAAGCAGCGTCTGCCTTATCTTTTGCAGCCTGTAGGGGGTCAGAATTTGAGTCCCATGGAAAATTTTGGGTACCTGCACCAAATGGGTCCGCCCCTTGGCCACAGAAACTATGCCAATAAGCAATGGCAAACTTAAAATGCTCACGCATTGTTTTCCCTGCTACTAATTGATCTGGATTGTAGTATTTGAACGCTAGAGGGTTGTCTGATGCTTTTCCCTCAAATTTAATTTTATCTATTCCTTTAAAATATTGGTTGTTTGACACAGCTATATGATTTATTGGTTATTTAATATAATTTCTAATTCTTGTTCCCATTTTGCATAAGCTTCAATATATGCATTATTGTCCTTTTTAGGGGTGTAGCTTCTTACATAATCGTTATTGGAAATCGAAGCACCCAAAGCACTTAACTCATTCTGTTTAAATGAAGCTGCTCGAGCAGCGCCTATGGCTCCTGTTGTATTGTAAATTTCAATTTCTTGCCCAATTAACGAGGCTATGGTATTTGAAAAAACTTCCGATCGAAATAAGTTGTCGTTTCCTGCGCGTATAAGCTGTAAGACAGTTTTGTCATTTTTTATGAACTTCATTCCATAAATAAATGAAAAAGCAATACCCTCCAAAGTTGCTCTGTAAACTGTACCTTGAGAATGTTTGTTTAGATTTAGGTTAAGCATACGCGCCCCAATATTCTTATTGCCAAGCATGCGCTCTGCTCCGTTACCAAAAGGCATAACGGACAAGCCGTTAGAACCTACAGGCACCTTAACTGCCAGTTGATTCATATCATTATACGTCTTTGCAGCTGTATTATTTTTCATCCAGCGGTACTGAATACCAGCCCCATTAATACACAACAATTTTCCAACAATGGGAGTGCTTTTTGTGTAATTTACGTGCGCAAAATGATTAATTCGTTCGAGCTCATTTGTTCCCATATTGTCAGTAAGGGCATATACCACACCAGAAGTTCCGCCAGTTGCAGCTACTTCTCCAGGCTTCATTACATTTAATGATAATGCATTGTTAGGCTGATCTCCTGCACGGTACATAATGGGTGTACCTATTGGTAGTCCAGAATCCAGGGCGGCTTGTTGGTTGACTTTTCCTTGAAAAGAAAAGTTTTCAACCAAATCAGGCGTCAAGGAAACATCAATATTATAAAAATCTAGTAGCCAGTCTGCTGGCTTATGTATTTTGTAATCCCAAAGGGTACCCTCAGAAAGACCGTTAATTGTTGTGGTTATATCACCAGAAAATTTAAACGCTATATAATCTCCTGGAAGCATATACTTATAAATTTTTGCATAAACTTCTGGTTCATTCTCACGAACCCATTTCAACTTGGAAGCGGTAAAATTTGCAGGGCTGTTTAACAAATGTTCTTTGCACTTTTTTGTACCCAAAGCCTTGAAGGCATCATTTCCAATATCAACTGCCCTACTGTCACACCAAATAATTGCATTTCGCAACGGGATGCCTGTTTTATCAACAACCACGAGACCATGCATTTGATATGCGATTCCTATACCGATGATTTTTTTTTTATCTATACCCGTATGTTTAAGTAGTTTTTGTGTGGCTTTACACACTAACTTCCACCAAAGTTCAGGATCTTGTTCAGCCCATGAAATCTCAGGTGTTATCATGCCCATCTCCCCTTCAGGTTCATGAGTAACAGCAATTTGCTTGCCTGTCTTTACATCAATAATAGCAGCTTTTACCGAAGAACTGCCAATATCATATCCTATATTATACATACTTGAAGTGGTTTTGGATAACTAGAATCTCCAGTCGTTTCCAAAATAGGTTTTTATAGGATCTATACTTCCATCCTTATTATGTTTAAAAGTAGTGAATTTAACATTCCTTAGATGGGTTTTTCCAGATAATTCAGTGTCATGATAAAAGAAGAACCACTTTTTCCCAACTTTAATGGTGGAGTGATGATTTGTCCAACCCTGAACGGGCTCATTTAGCACTCCTTGATAAATAAAGGGACCATATGGATTATCGCTTGTTGCATAAGCAATCAGATGGGTATCTCCTGTTGAGTAACTCAAGTAGTATATTCCATTGTGTTTGTGAATCCAAGGCGCTTCAAAGAAACGACGCTCCAAATCTTTAGTTAAAATAGGATTACCTGATTTATCCAGAATCTCAATTGATTTGACTTCTTCGGCAAACTCAAGCATATCGTCTTTCAACTTTGCCATTTTAGGCAAAATAGCAGGATCGTCAGCAACACCTAAATCTTTTAATGACCCATTTTCGTCATATGTGCCATTTTCCCAGCGTTGTAACTGACCACCCCAAATACCACCAAAATAAATATAAGCACTTCCATCATCATCAACAAAAACAGCGGGGTCAATACTATAGCTCCCTTGCATAGGAGTCGGTTGAGGAGTGAACGGCCCTTCTGGGTTTGAAGAGGTTGCAACTCCTAATCTGAAAATGTTATTTGCATCTTTTGCTGGAAAATAAAGGTAATAAGTTCCGTTCTTGTATGCAGCATCTGGTGCCCAAAACTTGCTTTCAGCCCATGTGACATCACCAACAGAAAGACCAACAGGGTGAACAGTAACATCGCTCCCGTCCAAATTCATTGATAAAACATGATAGTCAATCATATTAAAATTATTTCCACTATGATCCTCAATTCCGCCAGACTCAATATCGTGCGAGGCATAAATATAAATCCTGTTATTAAACACATGTGCTGATGGATCAGCTGTATAAATTTCGCTAACCAATGGTGGGTTTAAAAAGTCAGGAGATGAATTTAATTTTTCTGAAAGTTGGCTACACGAAGTGATTGCCATGAAACAAAAAAATAAAACTAGTAATATTGGAAATCTACTGTATTGCATACATTTTAGTTTAGTAATATTTCAAATATATTACAGTAGTTAGCCTAGGTTTATAATAAATTGTGCAAAAACTAGAACAAGAGTCCCATTTAATAATGAAGCGATAAATAATCTGTGTCATTTAATACTCCAATCAATGATTTTGGAGGATTATTCCATTTTGAGGTTTTATCAAGTGGATGTAATGTAGGCTTTATCAAGGGCATGACATTATCAATCAAAAAATCATTTTGTTGTGTCATCCATTGCAATAATTCTTCTGCCAATTGATTTTTAATTTTTGTAAGTTTTTTGTTGGAAGCTAAATTTTGATGTTCATAAGGATCATTTTCTAAGTCATATAATTCTTCAAATGGGGATTCTGAAAATGCTTTTGCACCTCTTTTAATAAAGGCGTTTACCGTTTCATTGCTAGTCATGTTTTGTTCAACAACCTCATTGGAGTTGAAGTTACGCACGTACTTGTACCGCTTATTTCTGACTGATCTAGATGGGAAAACATAGCATTTTTGAATGTTTTGACGTGTTGCAATTCCATATACATAATCACGAATTTTATTTTCTGATCCATCAAGAATTGATAAAAAACTAATACCATCTATGTTTTTTGGAACTCCTCCGCCTGCAGCTTCCAAGATTGTGGGTAATATATCAACAATTGTCACCAATTGATCGCTTTGAGTTTTAGGCTTAACTCGGTTGGGCCAACGCACTACCAAAGGTATTTTCAGTCCAGTCTCACGAACACTCCATTTCCCCTTCAAACCATGGTCGGATAAATACATAAATAGACTAGTATCGAGTATAGAAAGAACTTCTAGCATTTTGAGAACTTTTCCAAGCTGTGCATTGTCGTCTTCTATATTTTGATAATATCCAGATTTATATTGATCTACACCAGATATTTTATTTAGCTGTGTTGGGTCATAATCGAGCGGTTTGTCTGAAAAGTTGTTTTGTTTCGGATAAGGACCGTGAGGTAAGTCAGAGGCAAAGATAATGCAGAAAGGTTTATTTGCTTTTTTAATATATTCGGTTACATCATTGATAGGCAAAGTTCTGTTACTTGCTGTTTTGAAATAGTGAGACCAATTAAAAACAGAAGAGGGTTTAATGTGTCCTTTTCCTGCCAAAATAACTTCATAACCAATGGAGGAAAAATGGTCGTTTATATCTTTAACACTTTTTACAGGAAGGTGATTAGCCATGCATCCATTGCGCATTGGAAAGAGCCCCGTAAAAAGTTGAGAGCGGCTAGGGGCACATATTGCCTGTGCAGTGTATGCGTTTGAGAACACCATACCTTCACGGACAAGACGATCAAAATGTGAGGTGTTTATTTGCCAATTTCCGAATGAACCAAAATCCCATGCATTATGATCATCTGATATATAAATTATAATATTAGGGCGCTCATTTTCCGATGATTTTATTTGACCATTTAGACAACAAAAGGGTAAAACCAAAAAGGGTAAATAAAAAAACAATAGTTTCATGTAGTATTTTAAAGCATGTTTATAAAAATAGTACTTTTAATTCATTAATAATCATTTATATGAATATTATGTGCTATATTTATTTCATATGAGTTAAGATTTACACTTTTAAAGGTGATATGAAATATTTGTTACAATATATTTGCTTCAATGAGTAAACTTCACTATCAAATTCTTTGTTTAATTTTTGTAAAAAATTTAGTTTTTGCACAAGGTGAACCCTTTCTGTTTGTGAAAACTAATGAAGATATAGGTGAGCGCGCCATTACCTGTATTATTGACGATTCAATGAATCAAATGTGGATAGGCACATATGGTGGAGGTCTGAAAAAATATAACGGAGTCGATGTGAAAACTTTCAAGCATGATGTAAACACTGCTTCAGGATTGTCAAGTTCTGGAATTTATGATTTGCTCTTAGGAAAGGATGATGCCATATGGATTGCTACAAATAATGGGTTAAATGTGTATAATCAACAAAATGACTCCTTCACATATTTTAACCCTCCTGGTGAAAAGCTTCCCATTCATACACTTGCTAAGCTCAACGATGATCACATCATAATAGGAACTCACCAAAAGGGAATATACGTATTCAACACCCTCACAAAAAAATTTCAAAAAGCATCCATTGATATAGATGAAAATGGACTACAGGTGAACGCGTTGATTGTAGATCAACTAAAGCGAATATGGGTGGGAACAAACTTGGGAATCATGCAACTTGACTTTACAAAACTAAAGCTTAAAAAAATTTCTGACAGGGTATTAAAAAATAAGTCCTTATTATCTTCTGAAATTTTAAGCCTTGAGACTGATATGTTAGGTAATGTTTGGGTTGGAACTGTTAAAAATGGTGTAGCAAAAATCAGCACTAAAGAGATAAATTATTTAGACATCGATCACTTTCCTATAAGCAAAAAAAGAATTTTTTCCATCAAAACATACACCAATGGAATGATGTTGTGTGGTACTGAGAATGACGGACTTTTTGTGTTAAATAATGAAGGAGAAATTTCTAAAAGGTACGTGAAAGAACCTGGAAGTACTTATAGCATTAATTCAAATTCTGTTTGGGAAATTCACAGCGATGCCAGTAACCGTATTTGGATAGGATATTATGATCAAGGGGTTGATAAATACGATCCAAAGCATTATAAATTCAACTTCTTTCAAAACGACATTACTAAAGATGTGGAACCGTTTCCTGCATCTGTTTCTTCAATTGCAAAAGATAAATTTGGACGTTTGTGGTTCAGCTGTATTGATAAGGGAGTTTATGTGTTTAATCCGGATAAAAAAACATACACTCATTTAAATAACCCAAATAACGCCATTGCCAATGGATTAAATAGTCTTGACATCCCTTCAATATTTATTGACAGCAATCAAAATGTATGGATAGCATCTTGGTATAATGGAATTTATTTACTGAATAATGGGTCTAAACGCTTTATTAATATCAGTACTAAATCCCATCCAAAAACAGTTTCTTCAAATAGAATTGTAAGTTTTTCAGAGGACTCAAAAGGTGTAATTTGGATTGGAACCTTTCTAGGTGGATTATTATCTTATGATACAAAAACAGATGAAATAAAACACTATAATGGAGAGGCATTTCAAAATTTGGCATTACAAAATGGCAACATTCGAAAAGTAATTGTTGATAAAGATGATAATATTTGGTTAGGAACTAGGAAGGGGATTTATCGGTACAATCAAAAAGATAATAGCATTAGGTCTTATAACAGCAATATAATTGCAGCATCAAAAAATACTATCTCTGACTTCATTGTTTTCTCACTTTATGAGGACGCAAATAAAAATATCTGGATTGGAACTGATGGTTATGGTTTATTTAGCTACTCAAGTACAGATGGGAATTTTAAATGGCATGGAGAGGGGAGCGACTTACCCAACATGACCATCAATTCCATTACACAATCCTATGATGGAATGTATTGGCTTGGTACTGACAATGGGCTAATAAAGTACAATAACACAAATGGAGATTTCAGAGTTTTTGAATCTAATGATGGCTTGTTGGGGAATAAAATTAATCGAAGTTCTTTTTTTACAGATGGCTATACATTGTTTTTGGGAACTAGTGAAGGGATTAATTTTTTTGATTTTAATAGTATCAACAACAACAAAAATGTTCCAAATATTTTGTTAGAGCATCTAAAAATTGGGAATAACCGTATTTCAGTGTCAGAACACGGACCGCTGAAAAAGACCATACAATTTTCCGATTCATTATTCTTAAATCACAATCAATCTTCTTTTTCTATCGATTATATTGGGGTAAACCATACAAGAGGAAAGAAAAATAATTATGCCTATATTTTGGAAGGCTTGGAAACTGACTGGAACTATGTCGGTAATCTTCGTACAGCCACTTATACAAACATAAAGCCGGGAAATTACACCTTTAAGTTAAAAGCCTCAAATAATGATGGTGTATGGACTACTAATTCAAAAAGTGTTTTTATAAAAGTGATGCCGCCTTGGTGGGCAACAATTACCGCAAAAATATGCTATGTGTTAATCGTCTTATCATTGAGCTTTTATATTTTTAGGTTAATCAAACTTCGGGTTTTAGAGCGAAGAAAAGTAGAGATTGAAAGAAAACTATGGGAGCAAACCGAAGAGCTTCACCTTAAAAAAATGCAATTTTTTACCAATATTTCTCATGAGTTTAGAACGCCGCTCACTCTAATATTGAATCCCTTAGAGTCATTGCTTTCCTCAGCTGATGAAGTAACACTTCCAGAGGAAGTACGATCCAAACACAGAATAATACATCGTAATACCAAAAGATTGAAGCGGCTTATAGATGAGCTTATGGATTTTAGAAAAATTCAATTTGGTAAAATTGAACTTAGAGTCAAAAAAATAAACTTGAGTAAAATTATCAAAAACGTTATCTCGTATTATGAAGAGGAAGCCCTTTATCGAAATATAGAATTAAAATCTCTCGAATATGATGATATGTTTATATGGGCTGACGCTTCCATGATCGAGAAAATTATCTTCAATTTAATATCAAATGCTTTTAAAGCAACCAAAGATGGAGGAACAATATCAGTAGAAATTCGACAGCACAAAGATGGTATTATGTTTCCTTTAATCAATAGGCTACAACCTCAGGGTGCGCTGGAAGTTATCATTAGAGACAGTGGAATTGGAATTAATAAAGAAAACATTCAAAAAATATTTGAGCGTTTCTACCAAGATAAAGACAACAACGAACAATATTTTGGTGGAACAGGAATTGGATTGGAAGTGGTTCGAAAATTTGTGAATTATCATAAAGGTAAAATTGAAGTGGAAAGCCAAAAAAATAGGGGCACCTCATTCAAACTATTTTTTGCTCTTGAAAATACACATTATTCAGAAAATCAATTTGCCTCTTACAAAAAAAGTAAAGAAAGGGCTACAAATCCTAAAGAAATTGAGAAAATAACAAATGATAAAAATGAAAGTAATACGTATAAATCAAGTAGTATTTTATTAGTTGAGGATAACTTAGAGTTACGTGAATATTTAAAGCTCGAGTTGAGGGGAAAGTATCATATTTACGAAGCTTCTAATGGTAAAATTGGTTATGAAATGGCTAAAAAAAGCAATCCTGATTTGATTATTGCCGATGTAATGATGCCCGAAATGGACGGGATTGAAATGTGTGAAAAACTTAAATCAGATAAAGAAACAACCAATATTCCAATACTCATGCTTACAGCTAAAGTAGCTGAGAAAGAAAGAATTGAAGGAATTGATGCTGGTGCAGATGTATACTTGAAAAAACCATTTAGTGTTAACCTTCTAAAATCTCATGTACGTCAACTCATAAAATCAAAAAACTCTTTTTATGACTCCTATTTCAAAAGCTTTGAAATGGATGTTGAAATGATTGATAGTGATAAAAAAATACTTGCGGATGTGATACGAGTAATCGGAGATAATTTGTCAAAAGAAGATTTATGTGTCCAAGATATTGCAAATGAATTAAGACTAAGCAGAAGTAAGTTATACCGAAAAATCAAAACAGTTACTGGAATTTCAGCAAATGAAATTATTCGCAAAACAAGACTTGAAAAAGCAAAGGAGCTGCTAGTGATAACAGACATGACTATTGGAGAAATTTGTTACAAAGTGGGTTTTGCCTCCCCTTCATATTTCACAAAACGCTTTAAAGAACATACTAATTCTATTCCAAAGCATTACAGACTTAATAATAAAAACCAAAAAGAAACTGTAATCAATTAATTTTAACACTCAAGATGCGTTATATTGTAAGTTTATTAACCTTAATTATTTTATTTTGCTCATTAAACCTAATTGCTCAAGAAAACATTGCAATTACTGGTAAGGTTCTAGATCAAAATGGATATAAAATTCCTTATGCAGCAATAGGGATTTTAAATAAAAACATAGGATCAACATCAACAGAAGACGGGGCTTTTTATTTTCTTGTTTCAAACCATGCAATTGAAGATAGTTTGACTGTTTCATCACTTGGGTTTACTACATTTAAAATAAAGGTAAAAGACTTTTTAAATCTTCAGAAAAAAGAAATTATTCTTGAGGAAAAAACGACAGCTTTGTCAGAAGTTGTCGTCAACGACATTACATACTATGTAAAAAATGCCTTAAAAAAACTAAGAGCCAATACTGTAAATAAAAATCACCAGCTTAATGTTCTATATAGAAGGTGGTCTGTTGAAGATAATCTATGCCGTTTTTTTATCGAGCACAGCATTAACGCAATTGACCGTGGACCAAGCTCGTATATAGTGAAATTTTCTGTTGACCAAGCCCGAACATCTGCCGACTATAGGTTCTTAAAAAATGAGCAGAAAATTCACGCTATTAAATACATGGAGTACAACAATCCCTTACGTAAAGGCATCAATATCAAGTCGTATAAATGGAAGAAAACAGGTGACTCAAGTTATGATAATGAAGATGTAATTATTGCCAAGGGACAAATGGGAAATAAGGAAACTATTTGGCTATATATCGGTATGGATAGCTTCAGAATTTACAAATTGGAAATGAAAAAAAAACCTGAAATTGGAAGGTCACTACATGCTACATATATTTATAAGAAAAACATTGATGGATTATTGTATTTAAGTTATCATCAAAGAGAATGGGAAGGTTCTGCTCCAATTCCTGAAAATGTAAAAAGGACAATGAAAAGCAACGGAAACGTAGTTAAAGATTACATCCCTATTGCGTACAGACATGAGGTTTATGTGTTAAACATTGAAGAGGACAAATCCCGTTTTAGCACTGGGGATATGTTGGGTAACAAAGACATGACAGAATATAAAACAGCTTATAATCCAGCATTTTGGACAGCATTAAACATCCCCCCAAGCACCCGTTATTACAAGAAGAATATTAGTGAATTAGAGTCGTTATTTGGCGTGTCCTTGGAAAATCAATTTAAGTACTCAAACACAAAATAATTAACCCAATTAATTTGATAATGAAACGATAATAGGGCTACTATTTCCTTTTATATGTTCAAAACTAAATGGGTATGAAGTTCCGTTGACGATAACTTCGCCTTCATATGTACCATAAAAACCAGAAAAGATTAATTCATTCTCAATATTGAATGTAGTGTTTACTCGGGTTGTCCAAGTCTCTTTAATTAATTTTTTCAACGTGAAATAGGCTTTTTTGGGTTGTAACTCAATATCTAATATTCCGCCTGCATGACCTCGCCATGCATTTCTATCAGTAAGATTCCACATTGTTATTGAACTTACGATTGGATGACTAAATAATAAGGTGTAAAAATCCTTTAGATATTCTGATTGATATATTTCTTTTTCAGATAAGCTTGGGAGGTTTAGTGTATTACCGTTTTTCTTGGCTTCTTTTCGTTTTTCTAAAAAAACTTGATGGTCTTCCCAATTGGAGAATAATTTAGAACTTGTGACTGTTACTTCTGTGAATTGAATCTTTTTACCAAGAGGAGTAAATGAATTGACTAAATCCCAAAGCTCATCCTCAGTAAATACATTGTCATGCGTTTGCATATGTGCCTGCATGCCAATGGCTTGATAACCCACATCTTGCTTAATAAAAAACTCATTAAGTTTTAAAAATTCAGGATCTGTTGGGTGGTAATGATTGTTAGTGTAAATCTTTTCGGGACTTACTTTATTAACAAAACTATATAGGTCCTGCATGGCGGGGTAAATTCCTCCTTTATAAGTTATCCAACGCGTAACACCACTTGGTGTGACGTGACTCTTAAAGGGAGCAATGGCCTCATTATAAACATCCCAATATTCAATTTCAGGGTATCCTTTAATCAAGTCTTCAATTCGTTTATAAATAATTTTTTCGAGCTTATAAGGATCCTTAAAATCAACAACCCACTTTGGCAGGGACTCATGCCATAAAAGTGGGTGTCCCTTAATTCTAATGTTATTTTCTACAGCCCAATCTACTTTTTCTTTCATTTGCTGCTTATACTCTGTCAAATCTTTTCTTTCGTCGCGTGCTGCCCAATAAAACCCAAGTGTTACAAAGTTGAATAACTCTTTGGTACGTGACTTATACATGTCTTGATACTGTGGCGAAAGCGAACTCATTTGTGTCAGAGAAACACCAAAATTAAATGCGTGATTAACCAGCTCAAAGTTAGTAGATGCTGCTGAGTCATTTTTCTGCTTATCATCAAAAACAAACTTAATGGTTGCTGTGCCTTTCCTTATGCTATCGATACGATTATCTGCACCCTCCAACTTCCAAGGTGTATGAGGTATATAATTCTGCGCAAGTAACCCTTCAATATTAGAAAACAGGATAATGAAGAAAAAAATGATTAAACGTAATTGCATTCAAAATAATTTTTTAGTACAAATTATCACTAATTTGCAAAGTGGTTTAAAAGTTATATGTCAAAAACTATAATATTTTAAAGACCTAAAAAAAATAATGAACTGAAAAAAACAAAATGAATAATTAGTGCCAAACAAAGAACTATGAATTTTAATTTAAACAAATTTTATCGCCTATTATATAAAAATGAAATTAGCTCACGCTTATTTATTTGTTTTTCTGATACCCTTTATTCTATTCTCGCAAAGCTTACCCATACAAAATGGTGAGTTCGAACAAACTACTGGAACAGAATTTAGCTTTTGGTCTAATCAATCCAACAACAATGCTGACGCAATTTTTGATGTAGTTACAAACAATGAGTTAATAGGTAGTACAAAGGCATTAAGAATTCAGGTAAATTCGCTAGGAGCTTATCAACATAGCGTTCAGACTAAATCTAATCACACTTTTTCTGTTGACGCCAATCAAAAAATCTCAATTTCTTTTTTTGCGAAAGCAACATCAACAACTGAGGATCCTACCATAAGTTTATGTATAAGTGATTCATCAATAGGTTCGTCCGTTTTCAAACAGGCCTCATTTGTATTAACTCAAAATTGGGAGCAGTATACCCATACCTTTACTGTTAATCAAAATGTTGGGGCATATCAGCTAAGCTTTATATTTTTAAATGCAAATTCCATTTATTTCCTAGATAATGTTAATGTAATGCCCGGCAATTCAATAGCGTTTAACTTAAACGAACGTTTTCAAACTGTAGAAGGATTCGGCGGTGGAATTAAAAGAAGAACCGAACTTTTAAATGCCCTGCCTGCGTCATTACGCAATACTGTAGAAGATTTAGTCTACAAGGATTTAAAAATCAATATGTTGCGATTTTTTATTCATCATACTATTGAAAACAATCAAAACGATAATAATAATCCAAGTCTAATTGATTTATCAAACACTTCTTGGAACTACTATTCAGGAGAAGTTTATCAAGTGGGGGTAACGATACAAAGAGCTATTTCAAAAAGCGACGTGGGTATAGATCATTTAATTGGAAATTGTAATAGTGCGCCTGGATGGATGAAAAAAAATGAATCCCATAAACGTGCTTCAGAAGATCAAGATGTTACACAAAACACACTAAAGTCAGGGATGGAACATGAATTTTCTGAATTTATAGAAATATTCTTGCTTGGCTTAAAACAAAACTTTGATATAAATGTAACTGAAGTTTCTATTACAAATGAACCTGATTTTTTGAATACCTATGAGTCAATGAATCTAACCCCTGCTGAACTAATAAATATTATTCCTGTACTAAGGAATAGGCTTGATGGGTCTTCATTTTCAGCAGTTAATATTATTAGCCCTGAAACTTCCAGAGTAAGTCCAAGCGAAGGAATTAACAATAAACTCACAACTGTTAATTCTTCTGTAAGCTATATAAATGAGATGTTTTTGGATGCAGAAACAAAAGAAGCCATAAGCGCCATTGCAACACACACCTATTATGACTCTTCCCATAACGCTGACTGGAACTCTTTGGTATATGCCGCTGATGGAAAACCGGTATGGGTAACAGAATCAGCAGTTTTAAAAAGTTTAGATTTTTCAATGAACGATGCATCAAGTTATATTAAGTGGATTACTCGGGGATTTAATGAAGGCGGTATGACGGCATATATGGCTCATTTACTTTTCGATAAACACATTTATGAGTCACAAGCCGTTGAGGTAGGCAAATCAGGATCATCGGGTTTGGTTGTTTGGGACGATTCACAAAATGTAATTTTACCCAAAAGGTATTTCGCATTTAAGCATTTTTCGGTTTTGTCTGGAAAGGGTTTTACTAGAGTTCTCAATAGCTCCTCCAATAATGACTTATTTGTTAGCTCATTTATAAATTCAAATCAAAATCAGCTGGTAGTTCATGTTTTCAACCCACATGAAAATCTATCGACTTTATCCATGGAAATCCCATATGATTCTGATGTAATAAATCGATACACAACCAATGATGTTGATAATTTAAACTTCACTCAAACCTCCATTGAGTTTCAAAATAACTCTCGTTATTTTGAAACTGAACTAACACCAAATTCTTTGAACAGTTTTGTTTTTGATTTTACATCTGCCCTAGATACAAAATTAGTGAATAGCTCCACTCTTTTTATATACCCAAACCCAACAAAAGGGCGTCTTTATTTTTCAAATTTAGATGGTATAATAAAGTGCTCTGTTTACAATCTAAATGGGCAAAAAGTAAAAGAAGAGCTTATTGAAAAAGGAGAAAGCATGGATATAACAGGCCTGTTTAAAGGCTTATATTTCATTTCAACTGAAAGCAAAAACGGTATTCAAAATTTTAAATTAATTTTAAATTGATAAAATTTAGGGGTTTTAAGAATTTTGATTTCCTAGGTGCTATTAAAATAATTATAGTTTGCAAAAACTGAAAATGTATTTATTAACATATGTTAGTTAAAATTGAACTTGAATTAAGACAATTTCAAACTTTTTTGGGTTTTCTTGGGTCTAATGATATAACAGATATATTTAATTAAATTATTAATAATTTAAATATTAAAAGATAAAATAATAATCAATAAATTGTAATGGCTTCTTTGATTGAATATACACAAACACTAGATCTTAGACACACAAAACATTTGTTAAGACGAGCTTGCTTCCAATATTCTAAATCAGAGTTGGATCAGATGATTGGGAAAACCCCAGCAGAGATGATTAGCATACTTTCCGCACAAAAATCCTATACTATGGAGTGGCCCAACGATCCAATAACAAGTGGTGCAAATACGAACTGTCCTGGTACTCAAGACGGATATTGGCTTAATGATTCCAATTGGTCTAATTCATCTTACCCATGCAGACAAGCGCCCAAAAGAGGTATAGTTGCAGGTTGGTGGTGGTACAATACCATCAAACAAAACACCCTCATTGACAAACTTACCTGGTTTTTGTTTACCACATTTACAGTATCCAAAGATGATGGATCGGGTAGATCAGCTCATTTTTTTGATTACCTCAATCTACTTCAATTTTACGCTGACAAAAGCGTAAAAGATCTGGCCAGAAAAATTACCTTTAACAATGCCATGCTTTATTATTTGGACAATGGTGATAACAATAACAACAATCCTAATGAAAACTATGCCCGTGAGTTTTTAGAGCTTTTTACTATTGGCAAAGGACCTCAAGTGGCTGAGGGAGATTATACCAACTACACCGAACACGATGTCGTTCAGGCCGCCAGAGTGTTTTCTGGTATAAAATTTAAGCGCGATAGAGATAATCCAGATTTAGACTTAATCAAACTACCCCATTATCCCAACGGCATACCTATGGGCTATATCAATGTTAACAAACATGATACGGGTAATAAAACCTTTAGTTATGCTTTTGACAATCTTGTTATAAATGGCGGAAATACCGAAGCTTCCATAGAAGCAGAGTTGGATGATTTTGTTGACATGGTTTTTGACAAATTAGAAACGGCAAAAAACTACGTTCGCAAAATGTATCGCATGTTTGTGCGTAGCGAATGGGATCAAGAAGTTGAAGATGACATCATCACTCCATTAGCCCAACAACTTCAAAACAATGGTTACAATTTATTGGATGTTCTGAAAACCTTGTTAAAATCAAAACATTTTTTTGATTTAGATGACAGTGATAGTACAAATGAAAATATAGGAGGTATTATCAAAAACCCCCTACAGTTTTTCAATGAATTGATATGTATTTTTGATATTAAAATTCCCGATCCAAATACTCCTCAAGTTGCCCAAGGGTCATCTTGGGATACTTCAAATGAAAACTTTAGATTTTATTTGTTTTGGTGGAATTTTGCTCATAACAGCTTTTTTTCATTTTCAGGGATGAATCTGTTTGCTCCTGCAACTGTTGCTGGATATCCAGCTGATTATCAAGCACCAGCTTTTGATCAAGCGTGGTTTAATTCAAATAATATTATAGCGCGTTACAATACCATCAAGTCGTTTATTGGCGGTACATATAATGATAACCTCGGGAACGGGAATAATCAAATTCTAGGAACACATACAGGGAGTAATGGCAGTAGTTACTATTCAAGAATATGGACTCTTTTTGACAGTGTAAGTTTTATAGAGAATAATATATCTAATCCATTAGACGCTTCAACTATAGTACAAGAACTATCAGAGGTATTGTATTGCGAATCCATTGACTCAAACCGTATTTCATACTTCACTAAATCACTAATTAAAGACGGTGAAGTAAATTATATTTGGTATGATGCATGGTCTGCTTACGCAAATCCAAATCCAGAAAACCCAACAGAAGCAACAGACGCAGCCATTTTTATCACAAATCGACTCAATGATTTAATATTAAGAATGGTAAATGCTGCAGAATTTCAGTTAATGTAACCGCTATGAAAAGAAGAGAATTTATAAAATTGTCAGCCACAGCTTCTGCACTTGGGTTAATGCCTTCTGAGGTTGGTGCTGCACTTAAGCTTGCTAACGCTTCACTTGACTGTAATATATCTAATCGAAAAATTGTACTTATTGAACTTAAAGGGGGAAATGACGGCTTAAATACCATTATTCCATACGATAATTACGGATACTATAGAGATACATTGCGTCCTGATATCCATATACCAGTAACGAATTCGAATTATAGCAACTTGGTAGTTGATCCAAATGCTGAAATCAATCAGAATTTGGTGTTTAATCCCGCATTATTAACTGGGGAAAATAATTATGGTTTTAAAGGGTTATTCAATGACGGCATGCTTCGAGTGTTGCAATCTGTAGGCTACCCTTCTGCAAATAAAAGTCATTTTGCCTCCATAGACCTCTGGGCAACTGGGAATGATGGTAACAGTTGGGATAATGGAAAGGATAGTGGTTGGTTAGGGCGTTTTATGGAAGAGGCGTACTCTGGATTACTTCCATCTAATTTTCCATTAGGCATTCAATTGGGTTCAAACAACACCTGGTTGGGCTTTCACGCTGAGCACGAACATGGTTTGGCATTAAATATTGAAGGTCAAAACTCAGAAAATTTCTACAGCGTACTCAGTGGTTTGGCTGGTCAAGCCCCTAGCTCAATTCCATCAGACACACACTACGGAAAAGAATTACAATATATTGTAGATACGGATGCTGCAGCAAATATCTATGCCGAGGCTATACAAACAGCATTTAATGCTTTAGGTTCAGAAAATCTTGTTTCATATCCAGACACGGATTTAGCAAATCAATTGAAAACTGTTGCACGATTAATACGAGGTGGAATTGAAACAAAAATATATATGGTAACCATAGGAGGATTTGATACACATAACGCACAAAATGAATCCATTGGAAATATTAACGGTAGACATACTACCCTATTAACTGAGCTCTCTGCAGCAGTTGATGCTTTTGTTCAAGATATAAATTCAGACTCTATTGGAGATGATATTGTTGGGCTTACCTTTTCTGAGTTTGGTCGTAAGGCAAAGCAAAATGGTAACTTAGGAACAGACCATGGCGAGATAGCCCCCATGTTTGTGTTTGGGAAACCAGTGCAGGGAGGTATTTCAGGTGTAAACGTAGATTTGACAGAAGCGACCAATAATAACAACTGGCAGATCAAAACAGTTCAGCATGATTATAGACAAGTATTTGCCACGCTGATGCAAGACTTTTTGGGAGCAGAAGACGCAGTTGTTGATAACGCTTTTTTTGATCAAACCAACCAACAAAGTTTTGCTAATAACAAGGTTTCAAACATCATTAAGCCTTCGCATTATGTTGATGCTTCTTGCTATGCTTTTGGCACAGCACCCAAAAGTTCTAAAACTTTTTGGGCCGCCTATCCCAATCCAGTTTATGAAAAGCTTTTTGTCAATCCAATCACAAATAACTCGCTAGTAAAATACGCTATTCACAATACGAATGGCAGACTTATTAAATGGGGAAATTTGGACATGCAGCTTGGTTATGCAGTGATCGATATGACTGCTATAGCTAAAGGTTTTTATTCAATAACTTTTAAAAGTGGTGAAATTCGCGAAACTAAAAAAATCATAAAGGCTTAATTGGTTATATTCGTCTTAAATATGAATATGCGTTACATATCGATTTTACTTATTGTAATTGGCTGCCAACAAACCCCCAAACAACCCCAAACAGCCGGGCATAGCTGCACAGATTCGTGACTGGGTTTAGGACGGTGGGATCTATGCTTTGATTCTTTTATCTCCTTTTTTTTGAAGAATTTTACTATTTGTAATAGGTTTTACTATGTCTAAGGATATATTAAAAACCGTATAATAATCGATTTTAATGCGGTTTCAGCGTTTCTAATACGATTTACCACCCTTTACACTATTTCTGGCCGGTCTGTTTGATTGATATTGGAATATTATTTTATAAAATAATCTTTATTTTCTACAATAATTTTTAAGAGATAAACCTCGTTATTTCTAGAAAACAAAAAAGGCACGCATTAGCGTACCTTTTTGACAATCATTTAATCTGTAATTAATTTATTCTTCCTTGGGGTTTCTACTTCTTTGAATACTGTATAGTACAACACCTACTGCCAAGACTGAAATAGCTCCAAGTGCAAAATAGACCATAGCATAATTCGGTTTTGAACTATCGCTATGAATCTCATTATCCTTAATAATACCCATAATCTTAGCCTGTTGGGTTGATGTTCTTAAACGATCCATCCCCTCAAGATTAAATTGTTTCATCTTTTCTAGTTAAATAAATATTAATTCCTGCTTATTGTTAATTATAAATTGAATATCATATATTCGAGATACCATCATTTTCACACCATTATCATCAATTATAGCTTCATCCTTGTGAAGGTGCCCAAATTCGACACCATGACTCTCACGGGTTTGACAACTTATAGGTCCTAAATCTTTTTGTTTTAATTTTAAAAGTATATGGTAGTTATGTCGCATTAGCTTGTCCCATTCAAAAATATGCCCATATGTTTTCTGACGCCTCAGATAATTTACTCTATTCTTACAACTATCATTGCAGTACCTTCTCTTTGCACTTTTTTTGTATATCATATCCTTATTACATTCTGGGTTTTTACACGTCATTTCTATTAATTTAGATTAATATATAGCAAAAGTAATTAATTTTATTTCAAATTATTTCTTTTTGTTGTTTTTTATTTACATTTGTGTAAAGTTTATATATGAACAGCGATTTAGATTTTAAAAAAGACTTATTAGGCCAGCGTTTTACACTACCTAAGTATTTTGGCATTAGCCCTCGTATGGTGACTTATTGGAAAACCAAAGAAGTGCTTCCTTTTTTTGATGCTGGTAAAAAAGCCAAAATGAATGTGCCTCAAGCTTTATGGCTGTGTTTGGTTGATGAGCTTAGTGCATTTGGTATTAATACCACAAAACTTGCTGAGCTTGCTAAAATGGTTTGGTTGGAACCTCGTGAGAAAGGGTATTTTAAATCCAAGCTTGAAAAGCATATTACTTTTTTGAAAAACCAAAAAATTGTTGATTCGACTTTAAAGGATTTTGAATTTATTTTAAACGATTCTCGTCTACTTCATTTTCATGGGATGGAGATAAACCCATTTAGTGATGCTGTTATAGACAGCATTTTAATTGATAAAAAGCCGATGTCGTTTTATTACTTTCCTAAAACAGGAGAGTATCACATAAGAGATGGTAATAAAGCCATTACAGAAAAGTTT
>JAQCCM010000021.1 GCA_027621175.1 Bacteroidota bacterium
CTGCGTATTCTTAAGCAAATGGAGCCTTGTGGTCCAGAAAATAGAAGTCCTGTTTTTTATTCAGAAGGAGTACTTGATAATGGAACCGCTAAACTTGTAGGAAAAGACAGCAGTCACTTAAAAGCACGATTTGTTCAAGATAACAGCTCACCCATAGACGCGATTGGATTTGGACTTGGTACAAAAATGGCGTTGATTAAAAGTAAAAAGCCTCTGCGTATCGCCTATGCCCTAGAAGAAAATCATTGGCAAGGAAATGTATCGGTACAGCTTCGATTGAAAGACGTTCAAGAACTATAAGCTAAAAAATTAGGTATAAAAAAACCCTCCGAAATCGGAGGGTTTTTAAATATTTGTTTCTTAGGGTATTTTTAGAAATTATACTTTAAACCAACAGACATTGTTCTCCCTTTTCCGAAACGTCCTGTGTTAGAAGTATCTATTCCTTTATACGTGTCAGTACCCCCAGTGTTAGCAGAGGTTAAGAAAGATATATACTCGGTATTAAATGCATTTCTTACGTTAATCCTCATAGACAATGATTTGCTCTCTGCTATTCTGAATTTATGAGTTAAGCCAAAGTCTACTAAACCATAGGATGGGAGTTGTAAGTTCTCTTTTCTTTCACGACCAGTAGCATATAAATCATCATTATATCTGTAATCAACATCTAAGAAAGTAATGTTACTGAAATTTACAATTGCTCCTAATCCAAACTGTGTTTGAGCTCCTCCACCTACTTTTCCGCCATCAACATCTACAGAACCGTTGTCTTTTACAATAACATTGTCTTCGTCTCTAATAGCAGATTGTACGCTTCCAACATATTCCCAATTCCCAAGAGATAAATATGATCTGAATCTAAGGCTGTTAGATGCTCTTAGGGTTGAATATACCTCAATTCCTGTGTGAAGCTGCTCAAGACCAGATGCAACACTAGTATACTGCTGATCATTGCCGAAATCATCAGCTCTAGATGTTCTTACTCTATCAGCCCAATTGGTGCTGTATAAATCTAGATCAAGTGTGAAGTTGTCAGATGCATAACGATACCCTGCCTCAAAGCCAGTGATTTTCTCATTTGCAGCATTTGGGTTAAGAACGTTGGAATAGTTCAAGAACACATTATCCAAAAACGGTTGACGTTCATACAGTCCAGCGTTTACAAATACTTTTGAGTTATCAGATATATTAAGGCTAAATCCACCTTTAACATTAAATCCATTTTTTGTCAATGTTTCTGAGGTTCTATTTTCTAAAGTTTCATTCCAGTCTTCAAATCTAACATAAGACTGGCCTGAATAAGATCCTTGGAAAAAAGCAGTAAAAGAATCACTTGCATACTCAATTTGACCATAAAGACCAGCATAGTTTATATTCTCGTGGTTGTTACGGTTGATTTTTTGAGCTTTATCGAAGTTATAGAATGTCTGAGACCATACTGTTACGGGATACACTTCTGAATTAGTGATCATTGGTGTATCTTGTCTTGCGTTAGATCTTCCAATAAAACCTTGTAAACCAAGCATGTCTGTAACAACACGTAAATGCTTTCCGTAATATGTTCTAGCATCAAGACCTAAATCTAAAGATATATTATCGTTAAGTTTAGTTTCATAATTTACAACTGCCCCAAACCACTGGTGGGCATTAATTGAATTTCTAATAACATATCCTCTCTCTTCAGGATCACTTGACCGGTTATCTCCAATAATTAGATCTACATTACGAGCTCTTATCGCTGCAAAGTCAATTAAACCATCTTCGGTTCGAATGCGAGTTCCTCTGTTTCCAGTTCCACCCCCGCGACCATATGAACCATAAAAGACAGCTGAAAGGGACGAAATATCATCAATTTGGTAGTCAAATGTCAAGTTAAAAATAGGCTTATGATAATTGTTACGCACTTCTGAAATATATCTTCCGTCAGCATCGTATCCATAGTTATCATTATATCTAATGCCATATTTTAAGAAAGTAGATAATCTTTCTGAATAAGCTTGGTCATGCCATTGAGGAGCACCAGTAAGTAAAGCATTCATAGAAAGTTTATCAGAAAATTTCTTTCCATATGAGAAAAAGTATGTTTGCCCTCTACCCATTGTCCCGTTAGCATAACCATCACCTTGCCAGTAAGAAATCGATCCTGAAAAGGCTGTTCCGTCTTCCATAAGACCAGTGTTAAGTGAATGTGTGGCTCTTACATAATCGTCACTACCTCTAATAATTGAGTACGATTTGCTTTTACGCATTTGGGTTGCTTTCATTACAAAGTTAACAGTACCACCTACTGAATTGATAGCAAGCTTAGAAGCCCCTAGGCCTCTTTGTACTTCGATTGCTTGAGTGACATCACCAAGTCCAGACCAATTTGACCAGTACATATTACCATCTTCTGCTCCGTTCATCGGTTGGCCGTTTAATAAAAAGGCAGTGTTAGATTGATTGAATCCGCGAAGAAACACGTCGCTATCCCCAAAACCGCCCATTTGATCTTGAACGTACACTCCAGGCATATTTTGCATCACACTTACAAGATCTTCTTGATCAATTTTAGATTCAATTTCTTGCTTAGATACAACAGTTACTGCAATTGGTGTTAATCTTGTGGCAGCCAAATCGACAGTACTACGACCAGCAGTTACGACCACTTCGTTTAACGAAATAGAATCATTTACAGTTGTTTGCTGTGCAAACACAAACGTTGATGCAAAAGCAACAACAATAGATAATAGTTTTTTCATTTTTATGTTTAATTAATTTTCACAAAGATGAATACATTTCTAACAACCCGTGTTAGTTTAGTGTTAAACTATTTTAACTTTTCTTTAACATTTAAACCGCTGCAGTAATTGCGCTGTAGAAGCGTCATGTGAAGCATTCTTATTGGTGTCAAACTCATCCAAAATAACAGATGCCAATTGCTTTCCAAGTTCCACGCCCCATTGGTCGTAACTAAAGATATTCCACACCACGCCTTCCACAAAAATCTTGTGCTCATACATGGCTACAAGTGCGCCAAGGGTTTTTGGGGTTAGTTTTTCAATTAACACCGTCGTGGTTGGTTTGTCGCCCGTAAATATTTTAAACGGCACCAATTTTTCTAAGGCGTCACCAGACAGTCCTTTTGCCACAAGCTCCTCACGGACTTGCGCTTCGGTTTTTCCTTGCATTAGGGCTTCGGTTTGCGCAAAAAAGTTCGCCATTAGCTTGTCGTGGTGGTCTTGATTGCCGTGTAACGATTCCACAAATCCAATAAAGTGTGCGGGAATCAATTTGGTTCCTTGATGCATCAATTGGAAGAATGCATGCTGTGAGTTGGTCCCCGGCTCGCCCCAAACAATATTTCCCGTTTGATATGAAACCGCTTCGCCGTTACGGTCAACAGACTTCCCGTTGCTTTCCATAATACCCTGCTGCAAATAGGCAGGCAAACGATGCAAATATTGCGTGTATGGAATGACTGCTTCTGACTGTGCGCCCAAAAAGCTTGTATACCAAACCGTAAGCAATGCCAAAACTGCAGGGATGTTTTCGTCAATGGGTGCCGTAGCAAAGTGGGTGTCCATTTGATGTGCTCCCTCTAAAAGCGCCTCAAAATGATCTGGCCCAACGGCAAGTGCAATGGACAAGCCAACCGCGCTCCAAAGCGAAAAACGCCCGCCTACCCAATCGTTCATTGGGAATATATTTTCGGACTGAATTCCAAAAGCACCAATGGCAGGTAGGTTGGTCGATACTGCTACAAAATGATCCGCAACAGCACTTTCGCCCAATGCCTCAACGAGCCATTTTTTGGCAGTTGTTGCATTCGACAGGGTTTCTTGCGTGGTAAATGTTTTAGAAACCACCACAAATAATGTCGTGGCTGGATTAACTTTTTTCAGCACTTCCATCACGTGATCGCCATCCACGTTAGAAATAAAATGCACATCAAGGTGGTTTTTATAATATGCCAAAGCTTCCGTGATCATGGCAGGGCCAAGGTCTGATCCGCCAATTCCAATGTTCACCACCGCTTTAAAAGCCTGTCCTGAACTGCTTTTTCGGCTTCCATCAATAACCGATTGACTAAACGTTCCTATTTGCTTGCGTACATTATATACTTCTGGTACAATATTTTCGCCATCCACGCGAATGTCTGCGCCTGCTTTTGCTCGGAGTGCTGTATGCAACACCGCGCGCCCCTCCGTTTGGTTAATGGCTTCGCCGCCAAAATACGCTTTGCGTGCATCTTCAAGACCCACTTCTTTTGCCAAGGACACAAGTGCTTCTTTGATGTCATTGTCTATATGGTTTTTAGAATAGTCCACAAAGAATTGGTCCCAATCAATAGAAAACTGCTTTGCTCTAGCATCGTCTTCGGAAAAATAGGTGTGCAAGGTTTTACGGTTGGCTGCAAGTTCTGTTAGCTTTTTCCAGCTAGCGGTTGTTGTTGGGTTGATTTTTGGAAATGACATGAGTTGATGATTTGTTTAGTAAAATTCGATACAATCTAATGCTTCTTTAAACGGTTGCATATGATCCATATAAGCTTTTTTTAATGTAGCGTTAATAGGTTTGGCTTCAGGCAGTTTTTCTCTAAACGGATCTACTTGTTTTCCGTTTTTCCAAAAGCGATAACAAACGTGTGGGCCAGAAGTATATCCGGTCATACCAACTGTTCCAATGAGGTCGCCTTGCTTAACGGATTGCCCTTTACGCACGACGCTCTTTTTCATGTGTAAATACTGGGTTTTATAGGTGCCGTTATGCCTTATGGTTACATAGTTCCCGTTAACACGCGTATAACTGGCAGCTACAACTGTTCCACTTGCTGTGGCTCGAATAGGGGTTCCAACAGGTGCGGCAAAATCGGTCCCGTAGTGTGGTTTTGTACGGCCGTAATATGAAATTCGACGACGTTTATTGTAGCGTGAAGATATCCGTGAAAACTGCACGGGCGCTTGCAAAAATGCACGTCGTAAATTCTTTCCTTTTTCGTCAAAAAACTCCGTAATTCCTCTAACAGAATCCGACTCAAACTCAATAGCATAGTAAGGCGTTTTACGGTGCTCAAAGTATGCTGCATGAATGCGGTTTAGCCCGACATAAATAGAATCATCCACGTATTTTTGCGTGTATATGATTTTAAATCTATCCCCTTTTTCAAGACGGAAAAAGTCAATACTCCATGCATAAATATCAGATAAATCATAGGCCAGTAATGGGCTAAGCCGCTGCTCCTCCAAGGTTTCGGAGAGCGAACTTGTAATGACGCCTTGCGCTTCAAATGTGCGCAGTTTCACTTCCTTTTTTTTTGTCTCTGCATAAATGGAGTCCTTTAAATTTACGACTACATAATCGAGCATGGATGGCTGATAGATAAATGCCACGGGGGTAGCCAAAGAGTCTTTGGCAAACAAAAAAGTGTAAGGCTTATTGGGTTGTATTTTTCTGAAATTAAACGTCTTTTTTGTTCTTCTATTGATGTCGTATATCTGTGAATATGTAAATCCTTTTTCCAGAAAAATATCGGCAAACGTATCCCCTTTGCGCACGGTATCACGTACCACTTCAAAGTCGTTGAGCTTATAACCAAAAGCAAAAACATCGGGTGCTTTTGGGGGTAAAATTTCAACTGCCTCCTTGGTTGTTCCGCTACAAGCAGCAAAAAGTACTAGAGCGGAGAGCGCGAAAAAAAGTTTAGTTGTTGACAACAATTTCAAATGGATTTTTAAGTCCTTTAAATTCATCTAAATCGGCGGTAATGCTACCAACGCGCAAAGTTGCCTGTAAGCGTAAGGGGATTCTGTTTTGGTCATTACTTACCCAAAGCGTGATGCTTTCATTACTTTTAAACACACGCCCGGACTGTACGTAAGGTCTAAATTTTAAGGTTTTCACATGTCCAAATTTGGTTTTAATGGTTTCGATACCTAAAAATTTAAATTTAAACGCATAATTAGACTCATCAAAAAACAAATTAACCACCACAAACTCATCCTTTTTTATCTCGTTAATATCAAATTCATTCCGCAAATAATAAAAACAAGAGATGAGATCTTGAATGTTTGAGTTTGTGTCAAAAGTACCTTGTTTATTCTTAAGCTTGTCATCTACAAACGCTGTGTTTTTGTCGTGATCAAACCGAATAGTAACGTGTTTTTTATATCCGCCTTCATTAATATTTCGAATAAAAAACAACGGGCGAACGGCATCTTTGGTGAAATAAGAATCATAATAATCATCCACTTTAAAAAACCACCGTGCCAAGCCAGTTGTTTTACCAATGCCTTTTGCATGGAAAACGGACTTGCCTTCCCAGGTCGTTTCGTTAACTTCAAAAGTGGCATAACTGGCATTGAAAATTCCATAATGGATTCGGAATTTGAACCACTCGCCAGCGGTAAAAGCTTCGTTTTGAGCTGACGGCGGAGTTTTCTTTTGTGGGTCGGATAGGTCAAGCACATCTTGTGAAAATGTAAATTGCGAAAGCGCAACCACTACTATCCAAAGCCATCGATTAAGAGCCATATGGGCAAAAGTACGTAAAAGCATTTATCTAAGATGTTAAAATCGCCACCCAATACTAATGTGATACAGCAGTTTATCAAACTGTGGGCTGTAAGCAGCCATGCACTCTAATGGGCCTGCGAATGTGTTCAACCCGTATGCCAAACCTGTGCCGAAATAATTTGGCGTTGACGTCCATTTTCCGTTTAAAAAAATGTCATCGCCGACAACTCCTGCATGTATTTTTAATAACGCATGATGGTTTGGTGTGAATTCATAATCAAGTATAATTTCACCCTTAACAAAGCTGTCTGCTCCTGCGTTTTGCTGAGGGAGTCCCACAAAAGGTTCGTAGTTTAGTAGAGGGGCATTACCATAACCGCCAAGTAAAAACCCAAAGGTTGGTGTGTTTGGGGTATTGATAGTAAACCCACCCATGGTGTTGAGCGACAATGACCATTTTTGGGCAATCGGCAGCGCTACACCAATAGCTCCTTTCCCAACAAAAAAAGGAGAGAATGCGCCAAAGTTTAATCTTGATTTTTGACTAAAGACATAGTTTATATTAGATTTTAAAAACCCGCCTCTTTTTGGAAAATAAGCGTCGTCAAGTGTGTCCACATTTAGGTATCCTTTTGTGCTGTAATAGTCTGCATCATCAACAAACAAAAACTTTCCTTTTTCAACGTCAAACAAGTTGGTCCTAAAACTATTTTTTTGATGCATAATTCCAAACCCAAGGATGGCCTCTTCTCTAAAAACGGTTTGTACAAAAAACAGGTGCTCTTGCGTAAAAGCCCTAGTTCTTGATGATACCTGCTCGTTATCCGTACCAACAGGAAAACGGGCTTTTGTGTCAAACTGGTCTAACGTTGCCTTTATCCCCACACTCCAAAACAACCCTTTATCTATAAAATATGAAAAAGCGTACCTAAGATTAGCCCCTAAAGCAAGGTTCATTGATATCTCGTCATTTTTTAGGAAAGCGTGTTTGTGGGTGATATTTACAAGCCCCATTGCGCCCATGAGGTCGTTGTAGTGCAATCCTGTACGGAACAAGGTGGTATGTGGTGATTCGATTAAATTTAATTCTAAAACTTCTTTTCCATTGACGGGTGTAAGTGTATATCTAAATGCTTCAAAGTTTTGTGTGGCTGCCAAATTTGTCATCCCCTCACGAAGTTTTTTAAAAGGGTAATGCGTATTAGGCTTTAGCCTAATTTTCCCTAAAATATAATTTTTTTTATAGTTGGGTGTTTGGGAAAACGACAAGCTATCAAGCTGAAACGAAGCGGGAATTTTTTTGATTGATGATGCACGAGAAGTTTGCTGCTGAGCAAGTTTTTTCAGTTGCGAAAAAACTTTTCTCCCTGCTTCTTCTCCCCGCGCAATTATGGCTGCTTGATTTGAAAACGATAACATCGTAAACCCAGAGATATCGGGTTGAATGTAAATATCTGTTTTCGCTCTTTTTGGCGGCATGGTTTTTTCGGTTTGCAAACTTCCTAGTCGCACTAAAATATCCGAGAATGTAGC
Organism: Bacteroidota bacterium; assembly: GCA_027621175.1. Taxonomy (GTDB): domain Bacteria; phylum Bacteroidota; class Bacteroidia; order Flavobacteriales; family Flavobacteriaceae; genus UBA7446. The sequence goes on from JAQCCM010000021.1 coordinate 8,032, forward strand.
CGCTTCTTGGGGCTCGGCAATATGAGTTTGAACATCAATACCAATAATAACATCCATCTCTTTTTGAAGCATTTCTTCAATAGGATAATTGTTTGAAACTCCTCCATCAATTAATGTTCTATTTTCAATATTCACGGGTGAAAAAAGGGTTGGCAATGCACTGCTGGCATTTACGGCAAGTGGTAGAAAGCCTTTGTCCAACAATACCATTTCTCCGTTATTTAAGTCTGTAGCCATGCAAAAGAACGGAATCGGGAGTTTACTAAAATCACGAACCGCACGCTGATCGTGCATCAATTGTACCAAAAAATTAAATACATTTTGACCTTTGGATAAATAAATAGGAAATTTAATTTTCCGATCTATTATAGGCAGCGTAATCGCATAGCGCTCGCTATCTTCTTTGCCTTGAAAAGATTTAGCATTTCGCTTATAATTATCATTGATTAAGTCTACTAAATCTGTGTTGGTAAGTAGCTCTTCCAATTGCGATGCCGAATACCCACAAGCATAAAGCCCCCCCACAATTGCTCCCATGCTCGTTCCTCCTATGTAATCTACTCTAACACCTGCGCGTTCGATTTCTTTTAGTACACCTACATGCGCCATGCCTTTTGCCCCACCACCGCTGAGAATCAAACCCACTTTTAGGTCTTTAGGTTGCGCTGTGACCATAACAAAAAAGAGACAAAATAGAAGCCTAAGAAGCGTTTTTTTGTAGGTAATCATACGTAGTTTTAGCCTTTTTGGGGCCTAATATTTGGGTTAATTCATCTTGGGTGGCAGCCTTAATTCGCTTTACCGATTTAAACCTTTTCAACAACGCTGTAGCTGTTTTTTCTCCAATTCCAGGTATGTTTTCCAAGGCCGAATTGATTGCGCCTTTGCTACGCTTGTTGCGGTGTAAACGAATCCCAAATCGATGGGCTTCATTTCGCAACTGTTGCAAGATACGTAAAGTCTCTGAACGTTTATCCAAATAGAGCGGAATTGGATCCCCCGGGAAATAGAGTTCTTCAAGGCGTTTGGCAATTCCTAAAATGGCTACTTTCCCCCGAATCCCCAATACATCAAAACTTTTGAGTGCTGCACTGAGCTGTCCTTTACCGCCATCTATTACAACCAATTGTGGTAAAGCTTCTCCCTCACTAAGCAAGCGTTTGTATCTGCGATAAACAACTTCTTCCATAGAGGCAAAATCATCAGGACCTACTACCGTTTTTATGCCATAATGGCGATACTCTTTTTTACTTGGTTTCCCCTTTCGAAACACCACACAAGCCGCCACGGGATTGCTCCCTTGTATGTTGGAATTATCAAAGCACTCAATGTGAAGTGGCAATTCGGAAAGCCGCAAATCACGCTGCATTTGAGCCATCACGCGTTGGCTATGTTGCTCTGGATCGGTGAGTTTAATTTGCTTGAGTTGCTCTAATCGGTTTTGCTTTGCGTTGCGTAACGATAGGTTTAAAAGCTGCTTTTTTTCGCCAATTTTAGGTACGGTAACTCGCACATCATTGCCCAAATCAATTTCAAAAGGAAGTAGTATTTCTTTGGAAGATGAATCGAATCTACGACGCAACTCCACCACAACCACACGCAAAAGTTCGGCATCCGTTTCGTCCAATTTCTTTTTTATGGACATGCTGTGAAAACGCACAATAGATCCGTAAGAGACTTGCAAAAAATTAAAAAATGCTGTGGACTCGTCTGAAACAATAGTGCATACATCTACGGCATTGATTTTTGCACTGACCACTGCTGATTTGGACTGATAATGCTGCAAGGCCTCCATTTTTAACTTTAATTTTTGTGCGTGCTCAAAATGTAAGGTTTCTGCTGCGGCTTTCATTTCCCGAACAAACGCATTATTTACTTGCTTAAATTTCCCTTGCAAAATATTGCGAATATGCGCTATTGCCTCATCGTAATGCGATGTGGTTTGCTTTCCGACACAGGGCGCCAAACAATTTCCAATATGGTATTCCAAACACACCTTGTACTTTTCGCTTGCAACATGCGTCTCGCTGAGATCGTAATGACAAGTGCGGAGTGGATAAAGCTCATTGATCAAATTAAGAAGTACGCGAACGGTTTTTGCATTGGTAAAAGGGCCGAAATATTCCGAGCCATCTTGAATGATTTTCCGTGTGGCAAACACTCTAGGATAACGCTCTTTTTTGATGCAAATCCAAGGATAGGTTTTATCGTCGCGCAGTAAGATGTTGTATTTAGGTTGATGCGTTTTGATGAGCGTATTTTCCAAAATCAATGCATCTGATTCGGTTGGAACAACAATATGCTTAAGTTTGTGAATGGCGTTTACAAGATTTTTGGTTTTTCGGGAGTCCACTTGTTTCCTAAAATACGATGACACGCGTTTTTTTAGGTCTTTTGCCTTGCCTACATAAATAATTTCATCTTGCTCGTTGTAGTATTGATACACCCCGGGCTCGTTTGGAAGCGAAGCAACTTGCCGTTTCAGTCCCTCTTTTGTCATGGTGACTAAAATACAAAAACTTACTTCTGAAACGGTTATATTTATGCATGCCTAATAAGAACGCATTACGTTCACTTTATCGTGCAAAGCGCAAGGCTCTCTCCGTCGCCGAACTTGCGCATGCAAGTACTGCTATTCTAGAACAAATCTTATCCGGAAATCTTATCAAAGATGGACTTGTAATGCTCTATGTAGATAGCAGTAATCACCACGAAGTTCCTATGGGAAAATGGTTTGAAACCTTTAAGGACAACCAAATTTGTGTGCCAAAAGTTATTGATACAAATGGAAACATGGAAGTCGTACTATGGGAAAAAGAAATGCCTATTAATGCCAATCAATGGGGGATTTTAGAACCGATAAGCACTGACTATGTGGATCCTATGCGCATTAAAACCGTTGTGGTTCCGTTGCTTTGTTTTGACCAGCGCGGTCATCGGGTTGGCTACGGCAAAGGCTATTACGATCGGTTTTTATCCAGATGCTCGCCACAGTGCAAAACCATTGGCATTTCTTATTTTGAGGCCGTAAAAAAAATCGATGATACTGAAGCAACAGATGTGACCTTGGATATGGTAGTCACGCCAGAAAGTGTTTATTCGTTTTGAGCTGTTCCCTTGCGGGTTTTGAGTAACAACAATATGGCACCAACACTAATTGCGCTGTCCGCAACATTAAAAACAGGTTCAAAAAAAGTAAAGCTGTTCCCTCCAAAAAAGGGCATCCATTCGGGCCAAGTCCACGTAAACATTGGAAATTGAAACATATCAACTACATGACCAAACATGAGTGGTGCATAACCACCGTCAGCAGGTAAAAATGTGGCAATTTGTCCGTAACTATTGGAAAATAAAACACCATAAAAAACAGAGTCTATAATGTTTCCTAAAGCACCTGCAAAAATAAGCGATACGGCAATAAGTTGCCCTTTTGGCATTGCTGTTTTTGCAGCTCGAATTAACCAGTAGCCAATGGCTGAAACCGCTAATAATCGAAAAATGCTTAGAAGTAGTTTGGCCGTGTTATCAGAGATAAATGGTAAAATATCGTTTAGTCGAGCACCCCAAGCCATGCCTTTATTTTCTACAAATAACAAACGAAACCAACCCCAATCTACAATGGCGTCAGTGCCATAGAAAGTTAGAGAATAATTAAGTTTGATATACATCTTAAGTGCTTGATCCAATATCAAAACGGCAAGGATAATCCAACAAATTTTGCGAAGCGGCATAAATTAACGCTGCATGTTTTTTGCTTCAATACTAAGCGTGGCATGCGGCACAAGCTTCAATCGCTCTTTGTTAATGAGTTTACCCGTTACGCGACATACGCCGTATGTTTTGTTTTCAATGCGGATTAGGGCATTTTTTAAATCCCTAATAAACTTTTCTTGTCGCAAAGCCAATTGCGTATTCGCTTCTTTAGACATGGTTACTGAGCCTTCTTCGAATGCTTTAAACGTTGGGGCGGTATCATCGGTGCCATTATTCCCGTCATTCATATAAGCACTCCTAATAAGTTCCAAGTCGTGCTGAGCCTTTGCAATTTTCTCTTCTATTAGCCCCTTAAATTCTTTAAGGGCTTCATCGTTGTATCGTGTTTTTTGTTCCATAATATTATAGGTTGTTATGATTTGACCATTTCTACCTGTGTTTGCAACGAATCGAACATTAGTTCTATGGCTTCATTGCTCACTACTTTTGCCACATTTATGGTTGTAGCTAAAATTTCGTGTTGAATATACGCTTTGTTTTCATTTAAAATAGCGTTTAATTCATCACTTTCTTGGAGTGTAACTTGTATTGTATCGGTTACCTCAAATCCAAGGTCTTTTCGCATGTTCTGCAATCTGTTTACAAGCTCACGTGCCATCCCCTCTAATCGAAGGGTTTCGTTCATTTGGACATCGAGTGCAACGGTAACGCCTTGTTCCGAAGCTACCAACCAGCCCGCTACATCTTTAGAGCTGATAACAACATCTGTAGCTTCTAAAATACACTTTTTATTGTCTAATTGGATGGTTAGCACGCCTTGTTTTTCCAGTTCTTGTATCTGCCCCTCGTTTAAATTTTGAATGGCTTGTGCCACTAGCTTCATGTCTTTGCCAAAACGAGGGCCTAATGTTTTAAAGTTTGGTTTAATTTCTTTTACTAAAATAGATGAGGTATCGTCTAATATTTCGACTTCTTTCACATTTACTTCGGCAGCAATAAGAGCCGATACGGCTTCTACTTGTTTGCGTTCTTCCTTATCCAACACAGGAATCATAATGCGCTGTAAGGGTTGACGCACTTTGATCTTTTCGCGCTTGCGCAGCGATAATACCAAAGAAGTGATTTTTTGTGCGCGTTGCATTTTTTGCTCCAGTAAAGGGTTGATAATCTCCGGAGTTGATTTTGGATAAAACGCCAAGTGCACTGAAGAAGCTTGCTCACTTTTGGTGATGCTATTCAAATCTTGGTAAAGCCTATCTGCGTAGAATGGGGCAACAGGTGCCATCATTTTTGCGACGCTCATCAAACATTCATACAAGGTTTGATACGCTGCAATTTTATCTATCTCGTAGCTTCCTTTCCAAAAACGACGACGACATAATCGTACGTACCAATTACTCAAGTCTTCTGTTACAAAATGAGAAATCGCACGGCAGGCACGCGTAGGTTCATACGCGTCATAAAATTGTGTGGTGTTTTCAATCAAACTGTGCAGTTCGGATAAAATCCACTGGTCAATTTCTGGTCGTTCTGAAATTGGAATCTCATCTTCCGCAAAAATAAACCCATCAATGTTGGCATAAAGGCTAAAAAACGAATACGTATTGTAAAGCGTTCCAAAAAATTTGCGGCGTACCTCTTCAATTCCTTCTAAGTCAAATTTCAAATTATCCCAGGGATTGGCATTGCTAATCATATACCAGCGCGTGGCATCTGGGCCGTATTTGTTTAAAGTTTCAAATGGATCTACAGCATTGCCCAAACGCTTCGACATTTTTTGTCCGTTTTTGTCCAATACCAATCCATTAGAAACAACGTTTTTGTAGGCAACCGAGTCAAAAACTAGCGTTGCTATGGTGTGAAGTGTATAAAACCAACCGCGTGTTTGGTCCACGCCTTCGGCGATATAATCCGCGGGAAACGTAGTGCCGCCGTCTATTTTTTCTTTATTTTCAAACGGATAGTGCCATTGGGCATAAGGCATTGCTCCCGAGTCAAACCAAACGTCAATGAGGTCTGATTCCCGGTACATGGGTTTTCCCGATTCGCTTAAGAGCACCAATTCATCCACAGTGTCCTTGTGTAAATCTACACGCTCATAATTGCGTTCCGACATATCGCCAGGAACAAAATCAGCCAATGGGTTTTTCATCATCAGTCCAGCAGGAACAGAGTCATCTACGGCCGTTTTAAGTTCTTCTACAGAACCTATTACGCGTGTTTCATCTCCGTCTGATGTGCGCCAAATAGGTAACGGAATACCCCAAAAACGAGAACGCGATAAGTTCCAATCGTTTGCATTGGCAAGCCAATTTCCAAAACGCCCTTCGCCTGTTTTGGCGGGTTTCCATTGGATGGTTTGATTTAACTCAACCATGCGTCCTTTATGGTCTTGAACTTTTATAAACCAAGAATCAAGGGGATAATAAAGCACAGGGGCATCCGTGCGCCAACAATGCGGATAACTATGCACGTACTTTTCTACCTTAAAGGCTTTGTTTTCTTCTTTCAGCCGAATAGCAATTTCTACATCAGCTGACTTTTCTGGCACTTCGCCTTCTGGATAATATTCGTCTTTAACAAATTTGCCGCCAACTGACCCCACTTCTGTTCTAAATTTTCCCTGTAAGTCAACAAGGGGAACAGGGTTTTCATTTTCATCCAAAATTAAGAGTGGCGGAATGGGTGGAGTGGCTTCTTTGGCAACTTTGGCGTCATCAGCACCAAAAGTAGGTGCGGTGTGTACAATTCCTGTTCCGTCATCTGTAGTGACAAAATCTCCAGCAATAATACGGAACGCATCTTCTGGGTTTTGATATGGAAGTGGTGCCTCGGTCCAAAGCTGTTCGTATTGAATGCCTACCAAATCGGTACCCATTATTTCTTGCTCAATCCAAAATGGAATGGTTTTATTGGCTTTGTCGTAGGTTGCTAATTCGTTTTGTGCCTCAACTTGAGCATACTTTTTTCCAAATTGTTTCCCAATCAATTTTTTGGCGAGTAATACACGAACGGGCTCATACGTATATTGATTAAACGTTTGAATGACAACATAAGAGATTTTTGGTCCTACCGTAAGTGCGGTGTTTGAGGGAAGTGTCCAGGGCGTTGTTGTCCATGCTAGTATATGCAGTGGTACTTCCCCTTTTAAGGCTTCTGGAAGGGAGTCTTTTTTGGTTTTAAATTGCGCTGTTACAGAGGTATCGGTTACATCGCGATAACATCCGGGTTGATTTAGCTCGTGCGATGACAGCCCCGTTCCTGCCATAGGTGAGTACGGCTGGATGGTGTAGCCTTTATAAATCAATTCTTTTTGGTAGAGTGTTGCCAACAACCACCACACCGACTCCATATATTTTGCCGTATAAGTAATATATGGATCGTCCATATCAACCCAATACCCCATTTTTTTGGTCAGGTCGTTCCATACGTCGGTATAGCGCATTACGGCTTCTTTACATGCGTTGTTGTACTCCGAAACGCTAATGGTTTTACCAATATCTTCTTTAGTAATGCCAAGTTCTTTTTCCACGCCGAGCTCTACGGGAAGTCCGTGCGTATCCCAACCGGCCTTGCGTTTCACTTGAAATCCTTGTTGTGTCTTGTATCGGCAGAAAATATCTTTAAGCGCACGCGCTAATACGTGGTGAATCCCTGGTAGTCCATTGGCAGATGGAGGTCCTTCAAAAAACACGAATGGCGGTCTTCCTTCGCGCGTATCTATACTTGCCTCAAAAACGAGGTGTTCGTCCCAGAATGAAGCAATTTCTTCTGCTGCGGCAGTTAAATCAAGATGTGAGTATGTTGGAAACAAAATCTTGCGCTAAAATTATGCATGCGAAAGTAACTAATTTAGGGCAAAATGTTGTGTTCTAATGATGTAGAATCGTTACAATTCATACCTTAAGACAAGCTTTACACTTCTCCCGGGTGCAGATATCCCCGAGGCAAATTCACGATAGTGCGTGTCCCACAGATTAAAAATTCCCCCAGAAAGATTCAAGGTATTACTCAAAGGAAGTACAAATTGCATGTCCCAACGGTGCCAAGCTGGCGTGCCTGCAAAAATATTGTTGGCAAGAAGCGGGGTTTCCTCAAGGCCGTCTTCGCCCCACGGCGAATAGGTATCAGGAGTTTTTCGCTTTGCATGATGCCAATGCAATGAAATTTCCCCTTTAGGCAATTGCCACTGCACTTTTTGTGTAATAAACAATGGGCTTATAGATGGAAGGTTTCCGCTGATATTATTGCCAATTCCTCGTGTATATGTTAGTGAATTTTGGTACGATATTTTGGGAGAAATCATCCATTTGCTTTGTGTGTTAAATCCATAAACGTCCACTGTGCCAACATTTGCGTTTGTCGTAATTTGTACCTCTTCTTCAGAGAATATAGCGGTGTCTTCGTCATTAGACGTAAGGCCATAGCTAATTTGGTGTGACACACGAGCCATATAATCATTCACAAAGGCATAATATCCATTGATTTCAAAAAACGATCCCTTGTTCCACTGTTTGCGAATACCAATATCTGTGCTGTAAATATATTCGGGGTTGAGTTCTAAATTAGGAACACTTAAAATACCCCGGTTTTCGCGCGTTTTGCCTAAATCATCGATGTTTGGCGCTCTGAATCCAGTAGAGAAAAGGGCCTTGAGCTGCCATTGTGAATTGGAAGTATAACTGTAGCCAAGCGTTATATTTGAGGATTGATGTTTTTGATAGGCGTGTGCCAATTTTGCATCAATGAGAGCTTGCTCGCTCCATGCGGCATCCAGCGCTGTAATGGTGTGTCTTGCGCCCAAACTCAGGGTGCTTTTTGGATTAATGTCGTATCTATAATCCACATACCCTGCAAACGTGGCATATGTGCTTCCATCACTGGGGTAACGCGTTGGAATAGCTGTTTTTGGCTTAAGTCCAATAATGTTATTAGCAAGAAGATTGAGTTCTTGTGCATATGCAGATGAGCGTACTTTATTGTGTGTCATTTCTAATCCGTAAGACCAGTCACGCCCTTTTCGTGTTTTGGCCGTGAAATCGGCATTAAGGCTATACACGGTAAGTTGTTCTCGCTGTGTTTCTCTGTTTAGGCTTGCAAATTTTCGCTGTATTCTTGACTCCTCCAATACCTGAACTGCGGCAATTATTTTTCCTGAATGCAACCACGGCTTGTTGCCCACAAAACTCATTTGAGGTGAAATTAACAATCTCTTTTGAGGGCCATATTCCCAACGCGCAAAACGCAGCTCACCCTCTCTAATTTCTGAAAGTTTGTCAAACCGAGGGATATCTCCAGATTGGGACCCCTGAAGATTAAGGGTGAATTTGATTCCATTTGTGGTGTGATAAATCCATTTTTGTAAAAAATCTACTTGCTCATATGCTGAATTTCGTTGCACATTGGGGTTGTTGTTTTTAGAGGGTGTTGCCGTGTAATTGGTGTCTGAATTTTGGGAGTATTCAAAGACTTTACCCCAATTTTCATAACCATGTGCGCGTCGCTCCCCCATCACGATATCGCCAAATTGAGAATACGAAACCTGTTGTAAAACAGCCCACTTTGATGCACTGTATTCCATAACTACAGATTGTTTAGACGTGTTTTGATTGAATGTATAAGAAGATGAGCCTGCTAGGCGCAGCTTTTTATTTTGATTGATTAGAGGCGTGCGGGTATAAAAGTGTATCACGCCGCCTAGCGCATCGGAGCCATAGCCCACAGAAGACGGTCCAAAAATAACCTCTGCTCGGCTTAGGCTAAGAGGGTCAACAGATAGGGCATTATGTACATGTCCAGATCGAAAAATAGCGTTATTGAGACGAACGCCATCAACCACCAAAAGCACCCGGTTTGCCTCAAAACCACGCAGCACGGGACTGCCACCACCACCCTGTGACTGCTGTACCCGAACACCTGGAACTTCTCGTAACAAAACCGCAGCATTTTCGGGGCTTATTTGTGCTATTTCTTCCTTGCTTAAAATTCCTACCTGCTGTGCCAGCCTTTGTTTTTTATTCGAAGAACGTGATACCGAAAGTACAATTTCACCAAGTTGCTCCGTGTTTGGTGTCATCCAAATTACTTGCATAGGTTTGATTTGACTTTTTTGCAAGTTTTGCATTTCATAGCCCATATAAGAAAATGATAGTATTGCATTTCCGTGAAATCTATCGAGCTCTGCTTTGCCGTTTTCAGAAGAGGTTTCAAAATGAGATTTTTCGATATCATAAATACTCACGCCTGGAAGTACCTCCTGTGTAATGGCGTCTTTTACCACAATCTGTTGCGCCATACCGCCCAAGGCAACGCAAAGAAAAATCGTATTAACTAAAAACTTCATACAACACATCTAATGATTTAGGTATCCTAAACGACTGTAGGTGTCGCTGGTAATACTGCATAAGTAGCGCTAATAATGCACGACGCTCTTCAGTAGTAGCCAAAATCGTATCCAACGCATCAAATTTCGTACCTAAATAGGTTTTTAAAAGAGATACTTCGCTTCCAGCAATACACTCCTTACTATTTGCATATTGGCAAAACTGTCCGTTTTGCACATCAAAATAAGGCTGTGAAATATCAGCAACATCAGGGTAAAACCCCAGGTACTTGGTGAGTTGTATCAATATGTGAATATGCATATTGACTACCTTATCGTGGGTGTCAAGCCAAATTAGCGCGTGCTCCAAAAAGTGGTATAAGGATGCGTTTTCTTCCTCTTCTTTAAGAACCGATCGCAAGACCTCTGCCAAAAACATACAAATACTCGATTTGGTGATTTGAGTTGAAATGGTAATATATGGGTTGATAATTTTAGCTGATTTTAAAACGGAAAGTCCTGTGCGTTTAGGCGTTGTTGCTACCAGTTCTAATTGAGTAAGCGGTTGAAACATTCCCATAGAAAATGTTTTTTTTCGCTTTGCCAACCGAACCCCTTTTACCACATATGTGCGCAAGCCTGCTTGTTGTGTATAGGCGTGTAAAATCACACTTGTTTCGCCGTATTTTGTAGCATGTAGTACAATTGCTTGCGTGGGTTGTTCCATTAATTTACAATCATCACTTTTTTAACGGCACTGTCAAGACCGTCTTTGGTTGAAGCAAAAATGAGGTAAACGCCCGAGCGAACACGCTGTCCTGAAAAAGAATGTAAGTTCCAACTGATACTCCCTCCTTCACTCGTGGTATCATACACTAAATTTCCTGCTATATCGGTGATTTTAACACGAGAATCTTGTTGCAACCCACGTACAACCAAGTTCCCTTTAAAATTAGGCCTAACAGGATTGGGGAATACGTTTATTTCGGATAGTTGTTCGGACTCGGCATAAGCATTTCCTTGAAAAACCACCATGCCTTTGAGGGTGCCTAGATATACTTTCCCTGTGACACTATCAATTCCAATGGTTTTGACAGATGAAGTAGGCAATGGACTATTCTCTTTAGTAAAATGCTGTAAAATTTCGGTTCCGTTTGGACTTAGTAAGAACACGCCAGAAGTAGCCGTACTTACCCATTTTTGGTTATTACCGTCAATTTCTATGTCAGTAATTTGCTGTCCAGAGAGCAGTTCACGAAGGTTTCCACCATCTTCAACAACAATAGAACGCAGTTGGGTTTCATCTTCAAAAAAACGGTTGGGTGCATAAAGCACAGCTATTCCATCTCGTGTTCCCACCCATAGGCGGTTGTCTTTGTCTAAGCGAATGCTGCGTACATCGTCTGAGGGCAATCCAAAATCCCCTCCCATGAGGCGTTTCATTTGTGGGGGTGATTGCGTGATGTCAACTCCAATAAGGGCGCTATTCAATCCGCCAAAGAAAATGATTTTGTCCTCGTATAACTCCATATTAGAATAACCTGATTCTTTAGTATAATCTAAGACAACTTCTGACAAATCATAGGATGTCCATTGCCCTGAAGGACTGCGTTTTTTTAATCCTTTTTGTACAAAAGATGTTATAGACCACAGGTTTCCGCTGTCGTCTATAGTAACATCACGAACGCGTATGCTTATGTTATTTCCATCAAATATCAAACTCTCCAAACCGCTGTTTGTTTGATTCCAAAGTACTGTCGGAATATTATCTTTAAGCGCTACGATCCCCCCATGAAACGAACACGCATAAAAGGTTCCTATTTCGGTTGGGTGAGGGACTACTCTAACAATACTCTCTGCCCTAAAAAGAGATTCGTTAGAAATGTTTTCCCAACCAATCTCAGAAAAATGACTTATTCCATATTTTTCTAGTGGGTATGGATTGTAAAACAAACTATAATCACCATGGGCAATCCAAAGTTCATTCGCTAAGGACTCAATATCAAAAATGCTATTTCGTAGTGGTCCTTTGGGGCTTACAAAATTAAAATTATCGTCACTTTTGTAGTTAATAAGACCGTTGGTTTTAGTGCCAATCCACATCTCATTATTCAGCATCAGCCCAAATGTGAAATTGTTTGATTGAACATCTTCCAAATCTCCGATGGTTTGTGTCCTTATAAACGACTTGTTAACGTCATAAATACGATTTGATACCGTAATAATGACCCCGTTTTCATATGGCGCAATGTCTCTTACAACCCCTGGAAATGTAGCTTTTTGTTCAACACTATCGCCCAACTGAAAAAAGGAAACAGCACTTCCCTCATTTTTTGCCCCATACAGCGTATTGTCTTGGCTCCAGATTGCAGTCCAATTACCTGATGTATGTAATTCCCAAGAAGAAAATTCTAGTTTTTTTGGATTATTGAGCATGGTTCTATACACCCCTTGCTGGGTGGCCGCATATAAATACGATTCAAAAACAGCCACTTGATTTGTTTTAATTCTAGCGTTAGGTGCGCCAAAATAATAGGTGTCGCCAAATTCCAATGTATTGGGGTTTAACTCGACAATACCAAACCCAGTAGCTAGATACGCTGCATTTTGATCAATCAAAATTTGATTGATTTGCTTTTCATCAGCTGCAATAATCGCGTTACGTTCAATAGCGTTATCGAGATCCACTTTTTTGGTGCTGATGTCTATTTTAGCTACCAACCCGTTTTCAAACCCAGCTATGATTTTATCATTATAAACGGCTATTGCCGAAAAGTTGTCGCCTGAAAGTCCATCAACAGTCGTAATGGTTTCTGTACTGTTTTGAATGGGGTCGTAAAGGAAAAGTGCGTTTTCTGCCGCAGCAATTATTGTTTCATTATATGTTGTTCCAATAGAAGTGTTGTAGTAAGAATACATGGATTCCCACTGTTTATTTTGCGCCCAAGAATTAGAAGCACCTAAAACAGCAACAAAAAGGATGCGTATAAATCTAGCTTTCATCATTGAAAAAACGTAATATACGCCGTTGTGGTATGCTAAACAACCCCTTGTGCCAACATCGCATCGGCTACTTTTACAAAACCGGCAATGTTTGCGCCTTTTTCATAATTGATGGTTTTATTTTCAGTACCATACAATACACAGGCGTCGTGAATGTCTTCCATAATGTCCTGTAACCGTTGATCTACTTCTTCTCGTGTCCAGTTGTATCGCAGTGAGTTTTGTGCCATTTCAAGACCTGAAACCGCAACGCCACCTGCGTTAGATGCTTTGCCCGGAGCATAAAGCACTTGATTTGCGTGAAAGTGTGAAATCGCCTCTGGTGTAGATGGCATATTTGCTCCTTCGCTAATGCAGTAACAGCCGTTAGCAATAAGTGTTTTTGCATCGTTTTCGTCTAACTCATTTTGCGTAGCGCAGGGCATGGCAATATCACAAGCTACTCCCCATGGTTTTTCACCTTTGTGAAAACTTGCAGAGGTGTATTTTTCTGTGTACTTATCAATGCGTTCTCGTTTAATATTTTTAAGCTCCATGATGTGTTTCAACTTTTCTTGGTCTATGCCGTCTGGGTCATGGATAAAACCAGAAGAATCGGACAACGTAAGTACTTTTGCACCAAGCTGGGTGGCTTTTTCGGCAGCATATTGTGCCACATTTCCAGACCCAGAAATAACTACTTTTTTACCTTCAAAGCTTTCATCTTTGGTTAGCAGCATATTTTGTGCAAAATATACCGCGCCATATCCTGTCGCTTCTGGTCGAATAAGCGATCCGCCCCACGAAATCCCCTTGCCTGTCAATACGCCTGTAAACTCATTTTTTAAACGTTTATACTGCCCAAACATATAGCCAATTTCTCGGCCTCCAACTCCAATATCACCCGCAGGAATATCCCTGTTTGGTCCAATATGACGAAAGAGCTCGGTCATAAAACTTTGACAAAAACGCATTACTTCCCCATCAGATTTACCTTTGGGGTTAAAATCAGCGCCGCCTTTACCGCCACCCATAGGAAGGGTTGTTAGTGCATTTTTAAATACTTGCTCAAAAGCTAAGAACTTAAGAATACTCAAATTCACGGATTCGTGAAAACGCAACCCGCCTTTGTAAGGGCCAATGGCAGAGTTCATTTCGATTCGATACCCTCTATTTACCTGAATTTCTCCAGAGTCATCCACCCAAGGCACGCGGAACATAACCACACGCTCAGGCTCAACCATCCGCATTAAAATATTCTTTCCGTGATAGATGTCATTTGCTACAATATAAGGCAATACCGTTTGAGCCACTTCGGTAACCGCTTGCATAAACTCGGGTTCGTGTGCGTTGCGTTTGTTGACCTCACTCAAAAACCCATTGATGATCTGTTCCATAAAATCTAAATTGCTATTCGAATGTACGTTAAATTTGAAACTTAGCCTATCGCCTGAGTCAAGTCGGCAATCAAATCTTTACTGTCTTCAATGCCAACGCTTAGACGGATAAGCCCATCTGTTACACCTGTTTTTTCACGCTCTTCTTTTGGAATAGATGCGTGCGTCATGCTGGCAGGGTGTCCGGCTAGACTTTCTACTCCTCCCAAAGATTCTGCGAGAGTAAATACGTGTAAGGAAGAAACTATTTGAGTGGCTTTATTGAGGCTGTTATCTTTATGAATAAACGAAATCATTCCGCCAAAATCATCCATTTGCGCTTTTGCCACCTCGTGGTTTGGGTGGGATTCAAATCCAGGCCAATACACGGATTCTATGTCGGGATGTTGTGCCAAAAATTCGGCAACGGCACGTCCGTTTTCACAATGCCTTTGCATTCTTACATGCAATGTTTTTATACCTCGAAGTACCAAAAAAGCATCCATAGGCCCTGGGACTGCACCACTTGCATTTTGGATAAATGCCAAGCGATCGGCAAGACTATCGTCTTTAAGTACCAAAGCGCCAAGCACTACGTCGCTATGGCCTCCAAGGTATTTCGTTGCGGAATGCATTACTATATCTGCGCCCAATTCCAAAGGGCGCTGTAAATAAGGCGAGGCAAACGTATTATCTACGGCTAACAATAGCTTGTTTGCTTTGGCTATTGACGCCATGGCTTTGATGTCAATAACCTGCATTAATGGGTTGGTTGGCGTTTCTACCCAAAGCAATTTGGTGTTTGCGTTGATGTGTTTTTCAACCTCCGCAATATCCCCCATTGGAACAAAGTGAAACTTGATCCCATAAGAAGCAAATACTTTAGTGAAAATACGATAGGTTCCACCGTATAAATCATTTGTTGAGATGACTTCATCTCCTGGTTGTAGTAGTTTGATTACAGCATCAATGGCGGCCATGCCCGATGCAAATGTGAGTCCGTGTTTCCCAGACTCGATGCTAGCGAGGGATGCTTCTAAGGCAGAGCGTGTAGGATTGTGCGACCTACTGTACTCATAGCCAAGGTGTTCTCCTGGTTTGC
Source organism: Bacteroidota bacterium (assembly GCA_027621175.1). Classification (GTDB taxonomy): domain Bacteria; phylum Bacteroidota; class Bacteroidia; order Flavobacteriales; family Flavobacteriaceae; genus UBA7446. The sequence continues at coordinate 23,528 of JAQCCM010000021.1, forward strand.
TTTGCGCATAGGTTGAAGTAAGATAAACGGGGGGCATAACTGCTCCATACGCTTTGTCAGGTTGTTGTCCGCCGTGAATGGTTCGAGAGTTGAAATGTAGATTTTTCTTTGCCATGACTATAATTTGAGCAAATGTATTTAAGTTTACGTTAAGAGACCGCATTATCCCATGAATTTACTGACCTTTGTACAACGATGAAAAACACATTTCTTTACTTATCAAGCTG
>JAQCCM010000041.1 GCA_027621175.1 Bacteroidota bacterium
GTTCCAGGAGCAATAGTTAAAGTTGCACCAGCATCCACAACTATTTTACCTTCCATAACAACTTCGCCATCCCAACTAGTATTAGATGAGATGTGAGTTTCCCCACCAGTAGTGCCAATAGTAATTTGCGCAAGGGCAAATGCTGGCAATAATAAAAATATAATTTTTTTCATTTTGATTGTTTAATAATTTGAGTTACAAATCAAGACATTGTATGTAGCCTAAGGGTTAACTGCTTGTTATTAAAAATTAAAAGAAATGTTATGTAATTGTTAAGCAGTAACGATATATGTCTATTTAAAATCCATTTAAATTCTTCCTAAATTGCACCCATGCAATGGGAACAATTACTTTCACTCCGCCGTCATGGCGATAACCAAAAACGACTCCGCGCCGAGCAAGATCCCACACGAAGTGGTTTTGAAGTAGATTATGACCGTATTATCTTCTCTGCTGCGTTTCGAAACTTGCAAGACAAAACACAAGTCATTCCCTTTTCTAAAACCGATTTTGTACATACCCGTTTGACGCATTCACTCGAAGTTTCTGTGGTAGGCAGAAGTCTTGGGCGTATGGTTGGACAGCAACTGTTACACAAATATCCAGAGCTTGCTACCCTAGGCTATACGAGCAACGATTTTGGCGCCATTGTGGCCGCTGCATCTTTGGCACACGATATTGGAAACCCTCCCTTTGGGCATAGCGGTGAGCAGGCTATTGGCGATTATTTTTCTAATGGAAACGGGGCTGCATTTAAAGACCAACTAACAACAACGCAATATCACGACCTCACCCATTTTGAAGGCAATGCCAATGGGCTTAAAATTTTAATGGAATCGAGACCTGGAATTCCCGGCGGACTTCGTCTCAGCTATGCCACACTAGGCGCATTCACCAAATACCCAAAAGCATCGTTGCCACATAAACCTTCCAAACACGTTGCCGATAAAAAATTTGGCTTCTTTCAAGCCCAGCAAAACGATTATAATGCCGTTGCCTCCGACTTAGGACTGCTGCAACCCAAGGGAACCATACTCCGTCATCCATTGGCGTATTTGGTAGAGGCAGCAGATGATATTTGTTACACCCTCATTGACTTTGAAGACGGGATTAACTTAGGGTGGATTTCGGAAGATTATGCCCTAGAGTACCTTATTAATCTCGTCAAAGACAATATCAACACAAAAAAGTACCAAACCCTGACCACCAAAAAAGACCGATTGGGATATTTAAGAGCCTTGTCGATTAGTACGCTTATTCAAGAAGCTGCGGAACTTTTTATGGCGCATGAGGCTGAAATTATGAGCGGGAATTGTACCACTTCCCTCACCGATAAAAGCAAGTACAGCGCTCAAATCAATGACATCATAAGTCTTAGCGTTCGGAACATCTATCAGGCGCAAGAAGTCATTGAAAAAGAACTGAAAGGGTATCAAGTGATTCATCGTTTGTTGGATGTTTTTGTAGGTGCTGCTACGCGGAAACAGGAAAACAAAGCCTCGGCATTTGACAAACTTGCGCTGCAATGTTTGCCAGAGACCTTGGTTTTGCCTGAAAAAGACACCTATGGTTTATTGCTTAATGTAAGCAGTTATGTGGCGAGTCTTACGGACGGAAAAGCCTTGGAGTGGTATCAAAAAATGGCATAATGGAACAGGTTTTTGATGACGGCTTTTTTATGAAAAAAGCACTAGCCGAAGCACAAATAGCATTGGATAGAGGAGAAGTTCCCGTTGGCGTCGTAATAGTAGGAAACAACTCGATTATTGCGCGAGCGCATAACCTTACCGAGGCCTTAACAGATGTGACGGCCCACGCCGAAATGCAGGCCATAACCGCTGCTGCCAATGCCATTGGCGGAAAATACCTTCACGGTTGTACCATGTACGTTACGCTTGAGCCTTGTAGCATGTGTGCAGGCGCCTTGTATTGGAGTCAAATTTCTAGGGTAGTTTTTGCTGCTGACGACCCCAAACGGGGTTACCGCCAACATGGAACACCATTACATCCTAAAACCAAAGTTACAGAAGGAATTTTAGCAACCGAAGCAAAAGCCTTGTTGCACGCCTTTTTCCAGCAAAAGCGGAATTAGCTTTTTCTCTTTCGTTTTGGCGGCTCCAGTGTTTCCTTCATCTTCTTTAGATTTTCTGGAGAAAGGGTGTAGTCTTTAAGTTGTTTGCCTTTCCAGCGGTGTGCCAAAAACAAGGGCATAAACACAAAAAAAGCCATGGCTACTGATAAGCCAATCCACTTTTCGCCCAACAGCAGATTTTCTTGTCGTATGACATAGCCTACAATAATATTGATCAATACCAGCACAAATAAAACCCGTAGTACCCACTTCATTTATTCTGGCTTTGGCTTTACAATCAATGCTAATTCATCAAGCTGATCTGAGTCTAGCGGTGCAGGCGCATCAATCATCACATCACGACCGCTGTTATTTTTTGGGAAAGCGATATAGTCCCGAATGGTTTCTTTGCCGTCCAAAATGGCAACCAGGCGGTCAAATCCTAATGCGATTCCTCCGTGGGGCGGTGCGCCATACCTAAAGGCATCCATCAAAAAGCCAAATTGCGCTTTGGCTTCTTCTTCGCTGAAGCCAAGAAGTGAAAGCATTTTTTCTTGTGTAATTCTGTCGTGGATACGTATCGAGCCACCACCAATTTCGTTTCCGTTTAGGACCAAATCGTATGCCTGTGCGATAACGGCAGTAGGATCGCTTTCCAGCTTTTCGAGGTGTTCGGGTTTTGGTGCCGTAAAGGGATGATGCATGGCGTGCAGTGCCCCTGTTTCTTCGTCTTTTTCGAACAACGGAAAATCAACGACCCAAAGCGGTGCAAATTCATCTGGTTTTCGCAGTCCCAAATCCTCGGCAAGTGCCATACGAAGCGCACTCAATTGTGTTCTTGTTTGGTTTGCATTGCCTGCCATTACCAAAATCAAATCTCCAGGCTTTGCGTCACAGGCCTCAGCCCATTTGCTCAGCGCATCTGCGTCAAAGAATTTATCTACGGATGATTTATAACTGCCATCTTCGTTGCATTTTACCCAAACCAAACCGTTGGCGCCAACTTGCGGACGCTTTACCCAATTTACCCAAGCGTCGATTTGTTTTCTAGACCATGATGCTGCATCAGGGACAGCAATACCCACGACCAATTCTTGCGAATCAAACACCTGAAAGCCTTTGTTTTGCGCTAGGTCGTTGAGCTCAGTAAACGTCATGCCAAAACGAATATCCGGCTTGTCGTTTCCATAGGTTTTTATGGCATCTTCATAGGATATTACAGGGAAGGGCTTAGGCGTAATGCCGTGAATTTCTTCAAGTAAAAAAGCAAGAAGGGATTCAAAACATGCCATAATATCGTTTTGGTGTACAAACGATAACTCGCAGTCTATTTGTGTAAATTCTGGTTGACGGTCGGCGCGGAGGTCTTCGTCTCTAAAACACTTTACGATTTGAAAATATTTGTCCATACCCCCTACCATCAGCAGTTGCTTAAAGGTTTGTGGCGATTGTGGAAGTGCATAAAATTGCCCTTCGTTCATACGGGATGGCACCACAAAATCGCGGGCACCTTCGGGAGTAGATTTTATCAAATAAGGCGTTTCAACTTCTACAAAAGCATGCTCTGCCAAAAAGTTGCGTACCAAAAGCGCCACTTTGGAACGAAACAACAAACTTTGTTGTACAGGATTCCGACGAATGTCTAAATAGCGGTATTTCATACGTAAATCTTCACCGCCGTCTGTGTTGTCTTCAATGGTAAAAGGCGGCGTTTGCGCTGGACTCAATATATCAATGGAAGTAACTAAAACCTCAATATCGCCAGTTGGCATATTTGGATTTTTTGCTTCGCGTTCTAAGACGGTTCCCGAAATTTGAATTACAGTTTCTCGACCGATGCGCTTAGCTGTTTCCAGCAATTTGGGATCAGAACGCTCTTCGTCTAAAACCAATTGCGTGATGCCATAGCGGTCTCTAAGATCCATCCACAATACAAAGCCTTTGTCGCGTGTTTTGGCG
>JAQCCM010000022.1 GCA_027621175.1 Bacteroidota bacterium
CCAAATATTGAAATTCGTGTTGGGGTCGTCTTCCAAAATAGCATAATCCGCGACTGCCCTTCTGCCATTGTCCAACAAACTAAACAACACTTGATCATAATCAGCATTGCTCCAAAAATTTCTCAAACGAAAATTAATCCACTTTTTACTATCTATAAAACAGAGCATACTTATGGTATTCTCAACGGATTTAATATCTCTCCTGCCAAAATAAATCTCGTCTGCATCAGATTTCAAGAAACCAATATCGTCGATGGTTTGGTTGTGAAAGGAGCCCAATTTTAGGGAGAACCGTTTGGAGAAGCGGTATAGTGCTCGAAAATTAAGTGTTTGTCTAGCTTTTGCCTCATCAAAATCTTGATTAAAAAAGCTGTTATTGCTAAAATTAAGATTAAATGAAAACGCTTTGTTCTCATTTGTCCGAATCCCAGCACCCACTTCAAACCTAGACGGCTTAATAACATACCTACTGTAGACACGTGGCTCGTCATAATCCCGATTTTCAGACTCATAAGTAAAATCAAAGGAGAATGAAGTCAAGCTTTTGGTTGTAAAATTGTTGCCAAATCGAAAACTCCACTTTTTACGATCAAAACTGTGATAGGTGTATTGATTTGTAAAATATATATAGGAATATAGACTTCTTAGCTTTTTACTTTCTTCCAGTATTTGGTAGCTAACATTAGCTGAAAAATCTTGATGGTCACGCAAGTTGTAAATACCCAATTCGTTTTGATTGTAAAATTGATCTACCCCACTCCAGAAAAAATCATATCGAAAATTGCCTTTTAATTCCCTAAAGCTAAAGGTGCCCCTAAAACCTTTGGTTTTAGAATACTTAGGCGCATTACTGCTCATTGCGTTTAGGTTTACGTTAAAATCGCGGTTCTGATCAAATAGGTCTAAAGCAAACGCATAGTTATTGGCATTGTGTCCTCCGTTGGCCCTGTTCAGGTTGGCGTTAATAAAACTCACAGACGAATAGTCGTTCAAGAACTGTTGCGTTAGTGATATAATGTTGTAGTTGGTTTTGGGGCTGATAATCGCTTCGCGCTGTAGGCCATTTTCGGTATTTTGGATAGTTGCTATGGTTTTGTCTGTAACGGCATTTAGCACCCCAATACTCAGTTTTTTATTTGTAATACCACTTAATTTAAGCAGATTTATCAATTCAGGCTTGCCATCATATCGTTGGAGTTCTTCATTTGCGTTTAGGTGTGTATCTTCATCAAAGGAAACTTCTTGACCAATACGACGGCTGTAAAAAAACTGTCCAGCATCCCAACCTAGGTCAGCTACTCGGAACATATCTGCTCCCTCTGTAAAAAAGGCTCTGTTTTCAGAAAACTGTTGTTCAAAAGGACCTAAATTAAGTCGTTTATCATCGAAAGTTACTTGACCAAAATCTGGAATTAGAGAGGCGTCCAAAGTAAAACTACTGCTCAATCCATATTTCAAATCTACTCCAGCAGTATAGGAGGAGGTTGGTGATGCACCTTGTTGTAGATTAACAGCTGATTGCATGTACGGAAAAAAGAACAAACGGACAGGAGGAACCACATTTAACACGCCCGTTAGCAATCCTTTGGATTGATGAAATTCAAGTATGTTTTCATTTACTGGGCTCCAAACATAAGTTTCATCAAATTCCTCAATTTTTCTACCAAAATTAATTCCCCACAGTTGCGGATCTTTTTTAGGGAATCTAATTGCACTGTATGGAATGATCATTTCTAAAGTCCATCCATTTGCAACATGTTTAATTTTTGCATCATAAACAGTATCATAGTTGTAATCCACCCCTTGTATAGGGCCAGAAGAATAAGAGTCTCCAATGGTACCCGCACTAGTAACTTGAAAGCTGAAAAAATTCAAGTCATCGTTGTACGTGTTTATAGAAACAAAAAATGTTTCTGCGTTTACGTCCCAAATATTATCACGTTCGCTAAACTCTTTGGGAATAAGGCTTGGGTTTGGGTGAAGTAATTTTGCACCCACATAAATGGCCTTTTTGTCATAAGCTATATAGGCCGTGGTTTCATAACCCTCAGGTATTTTCATACCCGACCGGGTAGCTGGCCAAATCAACGTAAAATCATCAGCTGGAGGTAGTGTTTTCCAAATATTTTCTAAGAGTAGCCCATCTACTACGGGCGCTTCAGTTATTCTTATTGCAGCTAGGGTTTTAGCTTGTTGCGCATAAACAACAGTGGAAAGAAAAACAAAGAAATTGAACAGTACAAACTTAATCCTCAACATAGTCTTTTAGATAAGCTCGTTATTGCTTTATGGGACATGCCAAAAAAACGAATTCCCATTAACATTTCTAAATAAAAGGTAAAAGCCCAAAACAATGAAAGGTATGCTTAGTGTTTGTCCCAAATTTAACCCAATAGCCAATTCGCTATTTATCGTAATGACTTCATTTTTTAGCTGATTTTCTTTTACATACTCCAATAAAAATCTTCCTATAAAGGCTGTAATAAAAAAGAAGCCCAACAAACTACCTGGGCGAAGTCTTATACGGTGTTTATGCCAAATAAGAAACATAAAAACGCCTATCAGAAAATAGGTTATGGATTCATATAGTTGTGCAGGATGACGATATACACCCACAGATTCAAATTCCAGCACAAACTGGGTGGGACTTCGTTTAAATTCATGTACCAACGCCGCTGCCCATGGATTGATCACATGGCTGTAACCATTACCCTGTCTGGGCAATAGATAATCCAGTCTCTTTTGAACGCTATTTCGGATGCGCTGCTCTTTATAAGGCTCATGTTCAAAATATATTTTGGTATTTATAACAGCTTGTCCAGGTGCATAAAAAGCACCTGTTTCCTCAAAATGAACACGTTCAACAAAAGGCAACTGCCCTTTAATCCTATCTTCTACTGGCTTTACAAACAACACCCCATAGTCGCTATCTGTAGGAAGGCCAATGATTTCGGAGTTGACAAAATTTCCCATGCGAATAAGCGCACAACCAATGGCAACTGCAATAATCATACGGTCCATTACTTGGAAAAAATCATAGCCACGTCTCAATCGGTCTACAAGTCGAAATTTTAAACCTTTTACTTTTAATCTATAGGAATAGACAGCCATGCCCAATAAAATACCAATAGCTGCACCATGACTTGCTAGACCGCTTTTCCAAAAAAAGAAAAGCTCTAAGTAGCCTCTTTTTAATATTTCGGGTTCGTAGAAAAGGACATGCCCCATTCTTGAGCCAATCAGGGTGCCCAAAACCATATAAATCATTTGCATATCAACCGTTAGGTCATAGCCTTTTTCAAGCTTGTATGACCTTACCACAATAAATCGACCGATAATAAACCCTGATAGAAAAAGGAGGCTATACCACCTGATTGAAAACACATCATTTTCAAATAAATAAATATCTGGATGCCACAAAAAAGAGAAGTATAACAAATTAAATGTTTAAGGTTTATGCTATTTGTTGATATTATCCAATAAGCCTAAGGGTCTTCCCTCTGTATCTTGCTCTTTCTGAAAACGTGCCATTTGGTCCTTCAACGTGGTCACCTTTTCGGGGAAATCTTCCAGTCGATTATCCAATTCTCTTAAATCTGTATCGAGATGATATAGCGCCTCTGGATGATTTTCCGCCCAGGTTGAAACACCCGGTTTACCATCCTCTCCAGGCTGATGAATGGCATTAAAAGTTGAAGGTGCTAAATACTTCCACGGTCCTTGACGCACACCAAACAGCTTATCCCCTTTGTGGTAGTAAAACGGACGGTCCTCTAATTCGGGCATGGGCTTGTTTTGTAGCAAATCTAATACATTGACGCCGTCAATTTTGTTTTTGGGTAATTTGGCTCCAGTCGCTGCACAAATTGTGGGCAGTAAATCAATGGTCGAAACCAATTGGTCTATGTGGGTTTTGGGAGCAATGCCGTTGGGCCATGAAATAACACAAGGCACGCGGTATCCACCTTCAAAAACATCAAACTTACCGCCACGCAATTCGCCAGAAGTACCAGCGTGACTTCCAAAGTTTAACCACGGGCCGTTGTCCGAGGTATATACAATAATGGTGTTTTCAAACTGTCCTTTTGCTTTAAGCGTTTGAACCAATCGGCCTACGTTATAATCTATTTCTTCAATCACATCGCCATAGACACTGCCTTTAGAAGTTCCTTTAAACTTTTCTGACGCATAAATGGGAATGTGTGGCATGGTGTGTGCCAGGTAAAGAAAGAAAGGCTTATCATCGTTGTTCTCTTCAATAAAATCAATTGCAAAATCGGTATATCGTTGTGTAAGTAATGCTTGATCGGGATTGATTTCAGAAATCTCCTCACCTATCAAAAGAGGAAGTTTAGTTCTATTCATGTCGTTGGAAAACGGAATACCAAAATAGGCATCGAACCCTTGCCGAGTAGGTAAGAAATTGGGGTTGTCCCCTAAATGCCATTTTCCAGTCATAGCTGTGGCATACCCCACACCTTTTAAAACTTCTGCTATGGTAATTTCATTGGGATGCAAACCCTTGGCAGGTGCATTTGTGTTTATCCAATTGCCACCACCTTCAGGCCAAAGTACATTAACAACGCCTACGCGTGTTGGATAGGCCCCTGTCAAAAGTGCTGCCCTAGATGGGGAGCAAACAGATGAAGCTGTTAAAAAGTCTGAAAAGATAGCACCACCGGCACCCAAGTTATCGATATTGGGAGTGTCTATGGTTTTAGAGCCATAAGAACTTAAATCTCCATATCCTTGGTCGTCTGTAAAAATTATGATGACATTCGGAGGTGTATTACTTTTTTTTGAAGTCGTATCACAAGAAATGATAACTACTGCAGCCAATAGATAAAATATATATTTCATTTTAACGGTTTTTGTGTTATTTATGTGTCTTTTAAATTGTTAAGCTTTTAATCAAGTGCTTTAATGCTAACTGCAACTCCTCCTCCAGGAGCGAGTTTTAACCGCAGCTTGTTACGCTTTTCTAATGTTGCTTCTTCAATGGTTAAGGCCAATGGATTGTGCTCCCAATGCGCATCTTTAGCGTCTCTATAAATGGTTGCTACGTATTTTTTGTCCTCATCTAAAAAGTCAAGCGGAATGGAAAAATCTCTGGATTTCTCGTTCGTAATCGAGCCCAAATACCAGTCCTCACTGTTGCTGTCTTTCCGTGCGATGGTCACATATTCGCCGATTTCACCATCAATAACTTCTGTAGTTTGCCAGTCTACAGGTACTTCCTTAATAAACGCAAAGGCAGGTTGATTTTCATAATTTTCAATAAAATCAGAAGCCATCTGCATAGGGCTATACAGCACCAAATAATAGGCCAGCTGCTTGGCTAAAGTAGTATTGACACGTTGTGTTTTTCCAAACACATTGGTACCAATGGATTCCATATCCTCTTTGGAAGCGGTGAAGCCTGCTTTAGCGTCAAAACCTTGATTGGGTATCCTAATGCTAACATCCCCTGAGATTCTACCATCCGCCGAAATATTTATTTTTCTGTTTTTTAGGTTTAATAAACTTGGCAACCAAGCATTATTATTATCTATTAATACGTCATGTGCGCTAATTCCCCATTCCCATTCTCCGGGTTTCATCATTTCGGTAATGGACCAAACAGCAACAGCACCATCGGCACTACTCTCAGGTATCATGGGTTTGGTTTGCCAAAATGACTCCCCGCCTTTGTAACGGATATTAGAGTAGCCATTGCCTTCATCGATAAATGTGATTTTTACCGGAATTTCATCGTCTGTTTCTGCATCCATTTTTTGGTAAAGCAAGTCAAAAATTCCAGGTGTGAAATCCATAGGAGCCTCCAACATTCTAGTAAATGGAAGTATGGTGGTGTGGCTTACGGGATTGCCGCCATTCCCCCAAGCATTGTATTCCATTCCCTTCGCACCTTCTCTAGTTAACATATTAGGATATGTACGCCGTTCCCCTGTGTCTTTTATTGGCTCGTGAAAGTTTACCGCTACTTTGTATTCAGCTGCTTTCTCCAATACTTTTCTGTAGTAGTTTACACCATGTTGACCGTAGTGATATTCTACCTTATCCATCATTTGACCAACGTGACCAATTTTTGCCTTTTGCATGCCTATCTGATTCATTAGCGAAAAAGCATCATCTATTTGAGCCATATAATTGCGTGTACTTGCGCTTGTTTCATGGTATGCTTGTAAGGAAACTCCTTTAGACTTGGCATATTGTTGAACTTCTATTAAATCAAAATCTGGCGTAGTTTTGGTGTAGCTTGTTGTTACGGTATCTCCTGGAAACAAGCCCGTAAATCCAGCAGAAGCCCCTTCAATCAACACCTCATCAAAGCCATGTTTTGCTGCAAAATCAATATATTCTTTTCCTCTAGCGTTTGTGGCTCCATGCCTAAAGCCTTCGCCCCATGTCCACTTTCCTACTATCATACCCCACCAAATACCTATGTACTTAGAAGGCTTAATCCACGACACATCGCCCAATTTATTGGGCGGATTACAGTTTAGCGTGAGGTGCGAAGCAATTAAATCACGTGCCGTATCTGTAATTTTGATGGTGCGCCAAGGGGTTTTAAAAGGTATGTCTAGGCGTACTTTGTCACCATTGGACCAAGGGGCCAAATCGCAATGAAGACTCGTTGATTGTCGCCCAGCAATTTGCATAGCAGAATAATTGATTAAATCAGCCTCGTGAATACTTAGGTGTATCCCATTTTTAAACCGCATCGTTAACGGGGTATGGACCGTATCGATCTCCGATATTGGCGTTGAGGAATAAAGCTGTTCATATCGGTTGGGATCATATGCTTTTATCCACCACGATTGCGCATCTTTAGCTATGTTAAACTCGGTTATCTCATCGGAAATAACCACCTTTTCCAGATCACCTAATTTTTTCACATGGTATCTAAATGCAACACCATCGTCATAAGCACGTACGATAATATCAAACTGGTGATCAACATTTCCTTTGGTTTGAAGTGAAACCGTACAAGCACGGTAATTATTTCTAATCAACTTTTCCTCTCCCCAAGTTTGCTCCCAAGTTTCATCCACATCATCGAAATCAACAGCTACAACCTCAAAATCGTCCAAAAGCGACTGACCGTTTTTAAATTTAAATCCAAGTTGAGACAGTGCAACAACCTTTTTATTGCCGTGATTTACACGATAAAATAATTGACCCTCATCCACTGTCAGTTTTAGTGTGTTTGTCTCGGAAGGAGAAGATATGGTAATATACTCGCCATTATCAGCACAACCGATTATAGAAATGGTAGCTAAAAATACCCAAAAGGCGTTTTGAACAGTTTTAAATTTATAAATAATCATATCAGTTAATTTTTTCGAAGTTGCCGTTCTTGTTTGTGTATTTGTCTTGTGATTTGTAATCTTGTTTGACGCCCCCATACGGAAAGCCTGCTGTATTGTCTCTTTCATTTTCAAATATTTCATCAAACTGTTGGACGATTGCTGGATGGTCAGCTGCAATATCTTGGGATTCCGATTCGTCTGTGCTTAGGTCGTATAGTTCAATGTCGCTATCAATACCATAACGGACGGCTTTCCACTTATCCATTCGAGCAGCCTGTCTGAATCCGCCATTTGAAATAATTTGAAACCAACCGCTCAGCTGCAATTCCCAGTTTAAAAATCCATGTTTTTCTTGTGCTTTGTTTAATAGTGTTGGCAAAAAAGAAATGCCGTTGGTTTGCGCTGGTTTTTCCGTTTGAATGATGTCAGCAAATGTTGGCATTAAATCATGAAAGGCCGAAATATGATCGCTTGTGCTTCCTGCTGCAATTTTGTCTTTCCAATAAACGAGCAATGGAACACGTAAGCCGCCTTCATACAAATCTCGCTTCCCACCTCTAAGGTTGCCATTGCTGTTAAAAAATTCCAAGTCGTGACCATTGTTATCTAAAAAATGAGCCCCATTATCACTCGTATACAACACTATGGTGTTGTCTAATTCACCAGTGGAAGCTAACTTATCCAACAGCCTTCCTACTTGCTGGTCTTGCAAAGTAACTTTAGCTGCTTGTGCCTGTTCCACCTTTGGCCAATCTGTTTTGGCATACGATAAAGTATCGCGAATGGGGCCTTCAAAAGAGTGAGGTGCCCGATAGGACATAAAAAGAAAAAAAGGCTTGTCCTGCTCTCTTTGGTCTAAAAACTCAAATGCAGTATCTGTATAAAAAGCGTCCTTGCAGTCGTGTTCTTTAAAATCATAGGGAATATAGTTTTGATCCCCATTCACCCACAAACCAGGCTTATTGAAATCCCGTTTTCCAAAGCGTGCAGACCACTGCTCTTGCGCTGCAAAATCAAAACCGTGACCAAACGCCCAAGTAGCTGGAGTATCGGGATCGTCAAGGTGCCACTTTCCAACAAAGGCAGTTTGGTAGTTGGCCGCCTTAAACATTTCGCCGAGTGTGAAGGTATCAGCATCAAGATAAACACCTTCCCATTTGTCGTCTCCAAAAAATCCGGCATTTCCGCGAATGGGAACACGGGTTGCACTTTTGCCCGTTAGCAACACAGCCCTTGATGGAGAGCAAACGGAATTTCCGGCATAAAAGTTAGTAAACCTCATACTCTTTGCCGCAAGTGCGTCCAAGTGAGGGGTTTGGATTACTTGTTGCCCATAAGCACCTAATTCGTGATGACCCAAATCATCTGCCAACAATAAAACAATGTTGGGACGCTTTGTTGTTTCGCGCTGACACGCAGCGGCCAACACTAGGAGCAGTATTGACAGAAAACAGAAATTGATTTTGTGGATGTTCATCATGCGAATTTTAACATTACTTCATGCTTCTAAAAGACGAGGCAGGCAGTCCTTCTTTGTTAAATAAATTAATTTCGAAATAATGTTCCCATCCCAATCTCACTCCCTTTGGCTGCGGAACTTTATTGGACCAAACCATTACTTCTTTTCCGACAATTCTGGCCTTGGCAGGGTAATACTTTCCATCCGCGCCAGCAATTTCAAAATGTTTAATTGTGTTATCTGGACAATAGAGCCCCGAACCAGCGTGGTCAAAAGAAACCAAAGCCCTGCCCTTATTGAAACGCACAGACTTATAGATTGGACCAGAGTGTACCAAATCAGTATAGCCGTAATCTTTGTTCAAAGCCCAAAGTGCCAAACGGTCTCCCACTTCTTTTTTCTTTGGCGGGTGTATCAATTTGTCATCGCCAACATCTGTTGTTATGGCCATTCCAACATTTGATTTTGCAAGTGTGAGCATTTGACTCTCTCTCAATTCGGCTGAGGTCATCCTTTCTGCTGCATCTGTACGCAATCCATAGCCCGCAAAAGGGGCAATCTGAACGTAATAGAAAGGTAAGGCTTCGTTCTTCCATTGAGCACGCCAGCTATCAATTACAGCAGGAAAAAGGGTTTTATATTCTTCTGCCCTTCCTTGATTGGACTCCCCTTGATACCAAATAAATCCTTTTAATGTATATGGTACCAATGGCGCAATCATACCATTATTAAGTGTGGTAGGTGAATTGGATTGATGCGGCATCCTATCTGGTGAAGCAAGTGCAATTTCCTCATCACCACTTTCAAGTATATAAAAATCTCCGCCCGTGAGATAGCAAACCATATTTAATTTCCAATCCTCATTTAGGGCTATTATTTTTTTGTCTCCGACGTAAATACCTCTATTTCGATCTACATTTAAACCGCCTTCACCCCAAACATCAATAAAGCGAATGGCTATGGTATTTTGTCCTTTTTTAAGCACATCGCTACTGAAGGTATATCGATTGGAGGCGACACCCCAATACTCTTTTCTACCAATCATTTCACCATTAATAAAAATCGTGTACAAGTCATCTGTCTCGCCCAAATCAAAGACCAAGTCGCCATCTGGTAGGCTATCTATGTTTAGCTGTTGTCTAATCCAACCGATTCCATTAAAATCATCTTTCTCGAAAGCTTTTCCAATACTAGTAACAGCTGCGTCTTGCCAGGCGTCGTCATTATAATCGCTAGACAGAAATTCCAAATGGGTTTTATCAACCCATTTAAAATTGTCTACTTTAATCAGGCTATCCCATTTAACTGAAGTGTGCTTGGCCACCCATTTGTTGTAAGGTGTATTAGGGTCATTTGCAATTTCTAATCGTTTTGAGGTGTTTTCAAAACCTTTTATTTTTTCAATTAAATCCAACCTAACCCAACTTTCAGCAGGACTGCCTCCCCAACTGGAATGAATCAAACCAATAGGAACGTTCAACTCTTGGTACAATTTTTTTCCGAAATAATAGGCGACAGCCGAAAACTCCCCAAGCGTTTCTGGCGTACATACAGCCCAGTTGCCTTCTATATTTTCCTGTGGCTCAAATGCAATAGTTCTTTTGACGGTAAACATTCTTATCTCAGGATAGTTGGCGTTGGCAATCTCCTCCTCAGCACCTTCAACCAACTCATGAACTTTGGCGTACCTAAAACCTTTCATGGGCATTTCCATATTGGATTGTCCTGAGGCTAACCATACTTCACCCATAAGGACATCCTCGATCTTAATGGTGTTTTTTTTGGACTTTACAGTTACTGTATGTGATTTGTTATCGGCTTTTGGCGTATTGAGTTGTACCATCCAGTTCCCTGTTTCGTCGGCAACCGTAGTGGCCTGCGCTCCCCAACTGCTGTGTAGGCTTACTTTTACTCCTTTTGTTGCTTGTCCCCAAAAGCTAACCAAAGTGTCTTGCTGCAACACCATATGGTCATTAAAAAGATTGTTTAAGCTTAATTCCGTAGGGCTGTTGGTTTGACATCCAATCAGAAACAATACCATTAGTAGCGTTATTTTTTTCATTGTGGTCATTTTAAGCAATTATTTAACTGGAGGTAACTTTGGTCTTTTGTGTGAATTCATCACATCATGATATTCAATCCTTGTCTGTGGATATATAACTTCTGTTATTGCGCCGTTATAAATTTTATGAATAACAGCTTTGTAACCTGTTCTGTGCGCAATAATTTCTAGTGTGTCGTTGGGTCTACTTTCGATAGGTTGTTTATAATGCATCCATCCATAGTGAGGATTTTTCTCACTAGCGTATCTGAACCCCAACCTAGAGCCTGGTGTTATCGCTTCTAGCGCTACATCGAGATCATTAATTTTAATAATAGGCGCTTTGGTTTGCCTTACTTTCCTGTTGGGATAAAATGAGGCGATCAATTCTTTTTCATCAATTAATCCTTTATCGTCTATTTGTTTCATCCAGCGGACACATTCTTGTCTCATGGCAATCAAAATATCTTTGTATTGTGGATCTTCGGCAATATTATTCAGTTCATGAGGGTCTTTTTCAGTGTCGAAAAGTTCCTCTTCTGCTTTGGATTGTCTGAACCACAGGGCTTGGTTTGCATCAAGCTCCCCCGCATCGCGCATCCGAAGCAATTCTCTCATTGACGGCAACCTTTCTCTAAAAGCAAGCGATAAGTAATAGGGTTTTTCAGGATTGAAATTTTTTAAATATTTAAATCTTTTGTCTCTTACAGCCCTTATCATGTCCACACTTTCATCAAATCTATCTGCATGTCCATGAATGTACTTGCGGTCAACTTTGGCCTTGTATTTTCCCTCAAAGGCTTGCCCTTGCATATAGGAAGGTGGCGCAATACCAGCCATGGACAAAAGTGTTGGGGGGAAGTCAACAAAACTGACAAGTCTATCGTCCCTTTTCTTAGCTCTTTGCTTGTTGGGATAACGTATTATTAGAGGCACTTTTAATCCAGAATCGTATAAAAGTCTTTTTTGTCTTGGAAGTGGCCCTCCGTGATCACTGTAAAAAACAACTATGGTTTCTTCAAGCAAGCCGTCGTCTTCAAGTGCTTTTAGTTTTTCGCCTATCCATCGGTCTAAACTAATTACTCTTGAGTATACTTTTCTTAAATCGTATTCGGCTACGCTGTTTTGCGGAAGATACGGTGGAATACTAATGGGCGTATCGTTTGAAAGCAACATATTTTTGTCGTCCCAATTAGTGTTGAAAAAATTGCCCTCGTGGGTAAGGTTAAAATTGAAAATAGAGAAAAAAGGGGTGTCGTTAGTTGGTCTGTTTCTCCAATGTGCCGTTTTGCTGGATTCGTCCCATGCCATAACCGATTGCTCGAACTGATAATCTCCTTTAGCGTTATTGGTGCAGTAATAGCCGTTTTCGCGCATGATATCACTGACCATTTTAACCTCGGCAGGCGGAACAGCTTCGTAATCGATGATACCGCTTATTCTAGCTTTGGGTTCTTGCCACATGGTTCGCATATTATGCGCTCCAAAGGAACTTGCATACAATCCCGTTGCCAGGGTGGCCCTGCTTGGTGAGCAAACCCCAGCAACTGAAAATGCCAAATCATAAACGACACCTTCTTTTGCTAATCTGTCCAAATGGGGTGTGGGAGCTGTTTTATCACCATAAACGCTTAAATAATCAGGGCTTAAGTCTTCGGCCACAAGCCAAAGAATATTATACGGTTTTTTTTTCGATTCGTTGTCACAACCCAAAAGGATCAAACAACAAAACGGCACAATTAATAATCTGAATATTTTATTCATCATTGTTTTTTGTATTGTTCGTAAAAGAATGCCGCCATTTGTTTGGTGTGATGCGGCATTAAATTGTTCCCGCAATGGTCGCCATCTTCTTTTATGCGTAACTGACTATCAATATTTTTAGCTAACAATGCTTCATGGAGCAGTTGACTTTGACATATGGGAACTGTTCTATCTTGAGCGCCATGAAATATTAAAAAGGGCGGGGTGTTTTCATCAATGTAATTCACGGGGTTGGCAGCCTGCACTTTATCAGGGATGTCATAAATGTCCTCACCAAAGAGTTTTGTTCTTTGCTTTAAAGTTAATTTTTTATCTGATGTTGTGGGACAATCATAAAAAACAGATAAGTCTGTTGGTCCATAAAAATCAACAACCGCATTGACGTGACTAGGGTATGTTAAGTGTTCTCCAACAGTACCCTCCATTGATTTAGTATTTGATGATGTACCTGCCAAGGCAGCCAAATGACCACCAGAAGAGTAGCCAGCAATTCCGATAAAAGAAGGGTCAATTTTAAAATCTTGAGCCCTAGCCCTTAAAAATCGAATAACGGCTTTTACATCGTGAATTTGTGCTGGGAAAACAGCATCTAATGTGGAAGAACGGTGGTTTATTGCTACAGTTGCAAATCCTTTTTTTGCAAGAGGCATAACAAAAACTTCTTTCTGATAATCACTTAATTTTTTATCGTTGGACGTCCAAGCACTACCATAAATTACGACAACTGCTGGATAATGCTTTTTGTTGTCATCAGGAAGGTAAATGTCCATCATGTGATAGGTGTGATTATTCCCTGCATAGTTAACATCTGGCCATGTGGGAGTGGGCAACTCTTGTGCTGCTAATAGTCCAGTAAATGTCAAGGACACAAACAACATAAAACATAGCAAGTGGTTTTTCATCCTTTTGGTTTTAATTATTACAATTGTTTATTTAATGCGTCTTTTATGATTTGTTCCCACAAGTCATAGCCTGCCTCACTCAAGTGAAGGCTATCCTTGACAAAATACTTGCCTTTAGGAACACCTCGCTTATTAAAAAATTCATTTCTAGTGGAAATAAAATTCAAATTAGCGTTCTTTTCTGCATACGTCTGGATAAGATCATTTGCTTTTGAGATTTGACTCCAAACATGCCATCGAATAGGAGTTGGGGTGGTTTCTATGACAAAAATGGGAATCTCGTCACCAAGCTGCTTGTGAATCTTTTTTACAACTGCTTTGAACAGCGTTTTTATTTCTCTAGGCGTCAGATCTCGATGTATTTTGTCCCAGTCATTTGGACCGGTGATGTCATTAGCAACAAAAATAATTACAGCCTTGGCGGCTAATTTATCTTTAACCAACCGATCTATATAATGAATTAAATCGTAGTAGTGTGCACCACCATAACCCCGTTTAACAAGAGCATAGGGTGCCATATCAGCTTCGATACTATTCCATCTTCTTATGCTAGAGCTTCCAATAAACAACAGATAATCTTCTTTTTCTTCAAAATCTCTTAGTTGTTCTAGCGCTTGGATATCTTGTTCAAAAGTATATTTAAATGCACTGTATTTTTGTTCTAATGAACAACCCACGGTCAGAGAAAAGAGCAGTAAAATTAGAAGATATTGAACTCTCATATTTAGAAATCAGTTTCGTGTTACAAGGGGTGTGTCCTCAGCCGCTAACCAATCATCTAAGAGCTTTCTGCCTTTGTTCAGCGTATCGTTAAAAGCTTTGTTGTTACGTAGGTTTTCAGACTCTAACGGGTCGTTTTTCAAATCATAGAGCACTTCATAGGTTACCCCATATACAATACTGCGCACGTACTTAAATTGATCAAAGCGCACCATTCTGCCAAATTGATTTTGACTAAAAAGCACATCAAAGTTTGTTTCTGTTGTTTCAGGTAAGATTACCTCAGATTTAAAACTTCGCCCATCTAAGCCTTCAGGAACTGCTATACCTGCTAAGTCCAAAAGGGTCGGCATGATATCAATGGTTCCCACCAAGGCCCTTTCGTTGATTGATTTTGGCTGAATCAATTTAGGGTATTTGATGATAACTGGTGTCTTAGCAGACTCTTCATAGAAAGTGGTTTTGGCTATTAGCTTGTGGCTTCCGGCCATTTCCCCGTGATCTGTGGTAAATAAAATAATGGTATTATCATCTATACCCTGTGCCTCAACAGTTTCCATCAACTGACCTATTAATCTGTCTGTATTTTCAATAAGCAATTGGTAGGTGGCAATAAAACGCTTCCATTCGTCTTCGTTAAGCGCAAAGACTTCTTTATACATAAAGTCCTCGTGAAGAATCATCCCTTTTTCGTAGGGAACGTTATGGTTCTCTGGCAGGTCTGGACGCGGTTGAAAACGCAAATAAGGCTCATCATCTGTTCGTGCAAAATGTATGGCATCGGCAAAGGTTGCTCCCTGTACTTTACCGCCCAAAACCCTACAGATATCGTGTGGGTTGATGAGTGATAATGTCATAAAGAAAGGCTTATCCCCTTTTTGATTTGATACATAGGCAACAGCATCGTCCGTGAAAATGGGGTCATAAGCAGAACCTTCTGCCAGCATACCTCCATCTGAATGTGTCATGGAACCAAATTCACTAGCACTTGCATAGCCATAACCGCCTGCGTGTTCTTTTCCGAAATAGGCAACATTATAGCCTGCCTCCTTAAACGATTTGCCCAAGGTTGTAAATGCCGCTGCTTGGTCCAAAATAGAATCCCTAGCTAGATTAAAGCCAACATCATTATTATGAGAATAAAGTCCCGTGAAAAGACTGGCTCTTGCAGGGGTACACAACGGATAAGTAGAATAGGATTGTGTAAACCTTATACCCGATGCTGCCAAATGGTCTATCGCTGGAGTTTGAATGCCATTGGCATAATTCCCAGAACCATCAGCAACTTTTGTAGACCATTGGTCAGAAATAATCAGTATAACATTAGGCGGTTGTTCTGAAGACCCTTTATCGCCACAAGAAGCAACGACGAGCAAACAACTTAAAGCAACTGTCCAGTGAATTGTTTTCATTGTAATCCATTTAGCGTTTCACAAAACCCTTATAACTTACCCAATCAAAATCGGCATAGGCATTTGTCTTTTGACCATTTGAAGTCGCATACACACCAACATTGGCACCTGTATACATCATACCAATCAAAATATTGTCTACTGTCTCAGCTACTTTTTCATAAGAAGCGCCACCATCTAGAGAGTAGTAATATAAATATTTTCCGTTTTTAGAAGCTATCTTCAACAATATTTCACCTTTATAATTTGGCAGTGCTTTTGACTTATATGCTTTGACATTGCTTCCAGCAATGGTTTCAGAATTGGATAAATTCGTTTTTTGACGATCCCTTTTCTCGCTAACGCTTAGTTTGAGGTGGTGTTGCTTTCCAATTCTTTGAACCGTCAAATTAATATAATTCAAATCTTTTTGGTAAACCGTAATACCAGCTTCTTCAAGATTCTTTTTTGGGGAAAAATTCATTTTTGCCGCAAGTTCAAACTGACTTTCTTTTTGGGTGATACCCATGGCACTATACCGGCCTCTTATTGAAAATGTTTCAGGTTTAAGGTATAATCTCAAATGGCCCTTATTTGCAGAAAGTGAATAGGTATTGGGTTGTGGCACTCTTCTAAAAACCCAATCTGGTCTTAAGTCAGCTGCGTCAAAATTATCTAGAAATGCATCGTTATAAAATTGTTGCTTATCCGCAAAGGGTAGTGGGTTAATGCGTTCTACCTTCCCTGTTTCGGGTGCAACTACTGGGAACTGGGTATATACGGGCTCCCATTTGGTTTCGCTAACTTGCTCCCAACGCACAATTTGTGGTTCCCAAATAACGGGCAACAAATGCGTTTCTCTAGCCATGTTGGAATGTCCGTCTCGATCATTTCTTTTACCAAGGGCAACCATAAACCACCTGCCGTCTTCTAATTCAACAATATCGGCGTGTCCTGTGCTGTGAACCCAATTGTTTCTAGACAGATGCCTGGATGTGAGTATGGGATTTCGCAATCCGCTTAAATAAGGTCCAAAAACATGGTCGCTTGATGCCATCATAACAGCATGGTGGTGACCTGTTCCACCTTCCGCTACCAATAAGAAATACTGGCCATCCTTTTTATAGATATGTGGTCCTTCCGTGTGGTTTTTGTCACAGGCGCCTTCCCAAAGGGAATGGCGTTCTCCTACAAGTTTCCAATTTTCGAGATCTAATTCCTGTGCCCAAATGGCGCCTATACCACTAGAGAAAACGTCTCCAGGGTTGTGAGTGCCAACAAAATACACCTTACCGTCATCGTCAAAGAACAAATCAGGATCAATACCGGGTGCATTCTCAATCACGTAAGGCTCAGACCAGGGTCCAGCCGGGTGCTCTGCTGTGATTATAAAATTGGTGTTTTGTTTTGTGTCGTTTGGATTGTCAGGATCTGCTTGTGAATACATATTGGTAGTTACAATATAGAAAGTACCGTTGTTGTAGCGAATCGTTGGGGCGTGGATGCCACCATTTTCTTGAACGTCTACAAGGTTTACCGCGCCAGAGGCTTGGCTTGGACGGTGCAGTCCGTTCCCGATTAATTCCCAGTTGACCAAGTCTTTACTGTGATGGATGGGAAGCCCAGGAAAATATTCAAAAGAAGAATTGACAACATAAAAATCGTCTCCTACTCTACAAATTGAAGGATCGGGATATCCACCTGGAATAATGGGATTTGTAAATGTATTTTGGCCAATGACAGATTGGCTGAGTAAGAATATTGTTGTTAGAAGAGATAAGTAACGCATGATTAAAAATAATAATTTAAAAAAAGGGAGGATAGTATTATACTATCGCCCCTTTTTATATTAAGAAATACTAAATTATTGACAGTTAGCGCCAAAAACAATATCACTGTCAAATCCGGGATTTCTCACGGTAACGGAACCATCAGCATTTGAAAAACTCAAATGGATTTCTGTGATAATGTTTCCGCCACTTGCACCGAAGTATCCTGGAGGCCAGAAAGTGAGTTCCCAAATATTATCACCCACGAGGGTCATACTTGATGCCGCATCGCGATCTGCTTTGGTAACTGTAGTGTCATCACCCATCAGTACTGTAGCGTTCATGTAAACGGCATTTGCATTGAAAAGTTCAGTGTTAGCACCATCGACACCTTCTTTGGCATCAAACCTAACAGTGATGATGTCATCAAACAAATATCCCTCAGGAGAAATAAATGCTGTAAAGGTTGGGGCAGGACCTGTTAGGTCGGTTGCACCGCTACTTGCACCAGTAATGTTAATGTTTGCATAACCTGTATCCCAAAAACGAGATTCAGCATCTTGGGTAGAAGAACCAATTGAATCTGCTTGTTTGAAGCCATCGGCACTACTCCCGACCCAGTATCCAAGTTGTGCCGCTGTGTGCCCATCGCCAACCGTGAGGGTAACCGTAATGGTTCCATCAACAGAAACTCGTGACGCATCAATAGGATTCTCTGATCTAAAGGCAACCCATTCAACTTCTCCATAGTTTTCGCCAATATCAAGAATGGCATTCATGTCCTGTGTCCATGTATTGCCCGTTTCATTGCCGTCAGTTCCTTTCGATTTATTACCCCAAAAGGTTAAATCTTGTGGATCAGCAATCATGTCACCTGAACCTGGACGTTCTGGAGTTTGATTAATTGAAGAGTTAAAAGCAACAGTAGCATTGTTAGCTATGTCCCAACTTTTAGGAGCCATCATACCGAAAATCAGAAATTTATAGTTCTGATCTGTGTTTTCAGAGTCATAATTAACATCTACTGTGATTGTAATCGTGTCACCTACTTTTGCTGAGGAAGGTTGCGTAACGCCTGTAATATCGAAACAGGATGTTACAAATAAGAACACTAGGGGAAGCGCTATAAGCCCACCCATTAATTTTTTAAAATTAATTTTTTTCATCATTTTATCTTTTATTTTTTAAAGTGGTATGTATACGTTGTTGCCCCGCACCCAAGACTAAACTCAAGACCTAGTGAATTGTTGTTACTACCATACAATGGAAAAGACAAGTTAACAGGGACTATTTCTGAACCATTCGTGAATTGAATACTCGTGGGTTTATAGTCATCGTCAAATGACCAAGATCCAGTATCAAACTGCGTTGATGTCGTCTTCAATGTTGGAAAAGGTAGTGCTGAAGAATTCAGCGAAAAGGCTCCGTCTGCAATGGTAAGGGTCATCGCCGAGGCGTTGAAAACACCACTGAGGTCCGTTCCATTTCTTTCAATGCTGAACAAACTCCATTCACCATTGATGTCGGTTTTATAGTTTACTAATGCGTCTTCTCTTACATCAAAAGAATCAGCATCGTCACAAGCCGTAAAAAACGCAAGTGAAAATATTGATATTAAAAGTATATTTCTCATAAAATTTATATTTAAGTTTTTAAGTTATCGTTGTAAATTATGTATGTTAACTTCAGAACGGGGAAGTGGATAAACAAGAATTGTATTGTAATTAGCATAAGGAACAGTTCCACTACCGCTCTCGTCTACTATTGACTTCTGAAGTCTTCTTGAGTTGAGAAAACGATCTCCATACTCAAAGCACAATTCTTTTGATCTTTCATTGAAAATAACGTCAAGCATAGTGGCTACAGCTGGGGTACCTGTTACGGTATCAGCAGCTCCAGCTCTATTTTTAACCATATTGACATCAGCTACATCTTGAGTGGAAACAGCATTGTTTACCATGATGTTTGCCTCTGCACGCGTCAAATACATTTCGGCAAGGCGTAAGACAATATAGTCTGCGTCAAGTGAAGGGTATTTCTTGTCGGCATAAACAAGACCGTCTGCTTCCGTGAATAGGTCGGTAAATCGACTGTCCGTTGGATCAGCACTTCGCAATTGACCAATCAAGCTATTCGGGTTTAAAGAAGCTGTTCCTTCATCCTTATCTGCTTGCATATTATTATACCCAATAATTTGAGGGCCATGTGTGGACTCGCTTCTATTGGTAATAATGGTATAAATTGCTTCAGCCGAAGTAGCGCCTTTGTTATATATGTCAGCCACATTAGCTTCCAAAGAATGGCCTCCTGCATTTATCGCCTCATTAG
Organism: Bacteroidota bacterium; assembly: GCA_027621175.1. Lineage (GTDB taxonomy): Bacteria > Bacteroidota > Bacteroidia > Flavobacteriales > Flavobacteriaceae > UBA7446. The sequence continues at coordinate 19,688 of JAQCCM010000022.1, forward strand.
CTCTGTCATAAGCCAAGCTATATTTTCCGTGATAGAAATAGATACGAGCCGCCATAGCGGTTGCAGCAGTATGCGTACTAACGCCATTTGCAACAGCAAAGTGCTCTCTAGCGGATTCAATATCAGCTTCAATTTGCGCTTTTATTGCATCGGAAGTAGCTACCGTTACTTTGTCATTAGTTCCCAACACCGTTGTTACCAAGGGTGCACTATTTCCAGTTGATGGATCAGTGAAAAAATTATTAATCTGAAAATAGACCGCTGCTCTCAAAAAGTGCGCATCGCCTAAGATTTTACTCTTTTCAGCTGTTGTCCCATACATATCATTTACGTTGGCATTAAGTACAGTATTTACTTTATTCAATACTTTATAGCCTTCGGAATATGTATTACTAGAAAACATTTCAGGAACTCCTGAAGTTGTCCATTTGTAGTACGGCGTCCAGTTTGCTGAATTTCGTATTACATAATCTCTCACAAAGCCTGACGTGATCATCGGTTGATATGCATAAAAAGCACGCATATTGCTGTAAGAGCCATTTATTAAGGCACTCATTGAAGGCAAGTCAGTTAATTTACTTTGAGATAATCCAATAGGTGAACTTTCCTCCAAAAAGTCATCACATGAAGTAAAAAATATGGAGAGCACCAACAGGCGAAAAATCATTTTTCTCGCGTTAAAAATATTATTCTTTTTCATTGGTTTCAAAATTTAAGATTAACACCTACGTTAACAGTTTTTGCTTGCGGAACTTGTTTCCATTTGTCTAACAAGTTTAAGTTTCCACTCCGCACATAGTTTTCTGGATCATACATCCAAGGCTGAGCGTTGGTGATGGTCAAGAAATTGGTAAACTTGGCATACAATTCAAGACCTCTGATAAAGCTGTTCGCCTCCAAGTCAAATCGGTAGCCAATAGTAAGGTCTCGCATACGGAGATAATCCACATCAGAAACATACTCTGTTGTTCTTGTCCATATTGTTGGATCAGTAGAAAGGCGCGCAACATTGGTTACATCACCAGGATTTCTCCATCTTCCCAATCTGTTGCGAAGCGGTGTTAGGTCCATCGAACTAAATGCATATTTCGAATTTACGTTCTCACCAGAGGCAATAAAATCTTGCCCTACTGAGAATGACCACAAGGTGTTTAAGTACCAGTTTTTGTACGTAAACCTACTGCTAAATCCACCTGTAAAATCTGGAAATGGATTTCCATAAGGCACACGGTTTTGGTTCAAGAAATTATTTAGTGAACCTGCTTCAGCAGCTGCCTCATTAGCAAGTAGTGCTCTACCGTCTTTAGACTGGTAAATATCTTGCCCAGTAGCAGGGTCTACACCCAACCAAATAGGAACTGTTTGAATTCCAATCGGTTTTCCAACATAAATCGAAGTAGTTCCAAATCCAGGTATGTCGATACCTTCAGCATTGTCTCCAATACTAACCACTTCATTTTTGTTATGTGCATATGTAAATTCTGCGTCCCAAGTGAAATCGGCTTTATCTATTAAGGTAAGACCAATCATAACCTCAACACCTTTATTGCTAATCTCACCTAAGTTGGTTGTTACTT
>JAQCCM010000042.1 GCA_027621175.1 Bacteroidota bacterium
TAGGGGCTTGCCATCGAGTGGTGAAAATATCTTTTGTGGGTTGTGCGTTATTTGCAACAAAGCGTTCTTTCATATCAAGCAAATATACGACCTATAGTATTCTGATGCTGCCGTTTGCAACAGTTGAGATATTATTGTTAAATTTGAATGACTTAACCAAAAAATATTATGTTTTCTAAATCAGTACACTTTTTGCTGACGATTTACATTTGATTATGCGGGTATAAATCATAATATTTTTGAGCGGTTTCTCTCGGAACGTGAGGTGCATTAAAAGCTACATATGCAAAAAAAGGCTTATCCCTGTCGTATGCGCGTATAAAATCGACTGTTTCTTTGGCAGTCACGTCTGTCATATGTCCGTATTCTGAGTAAAAAGTTTTCAATTGCCCTTGTGTTGGAGTTCCCCCAATTTGATCAAAGATTTTCGAAGGTCTTGGACCCATTGCATGCCATTTACCCGTCATAAAAGTGTGATAGCCGTTTTCTTTGAATATTTCAGGCATGGATTTGGGTGCGTTAGTGTGGTGGATATTTTTAGCTTCCCATAACTGCTTGCCGTACATAAACATAGTACGACTTGGAATACAAACAGCAGGAGACCAACAACCCATATTATAAGCCGCCGTAAATCGTGTTCCTTCAGCTACCAGCATATCCATATTAGGCGTCACCATTAATTGATTGCCATAGGCGCCAACAGTCTGATTGCTTTGGTCGTCTGTCTTGATAATTAAGACGTGTTTTTGCGCTGCCAAAAAGAGGGAACTAAGCAATACCAATACACACAATAAATGCTTCAATATCTTGTTTTAATAAAATTTAAAAGTATTAATTGCTACTAAGATAAATGCAAACGATATGTTCAATATGATGCATCAAATGGTTTAAAAAAACCTGTCCCTTTACATCTTCCGTTAAGGGGTTTTTTGATTTTTTATACATTAAAAGTCAAAATAACCTGTAAGAATACAATCCTAAAAATTAACGCAATCAAATAGTGGAGTGCCGCTATGGCATTTTTAGTGTTTTATGATAACCTCCAACTTGACAAATCCCTATTTTTAACTTAGATTTACTTCTTTAAACAACACTACCATTTTATCAAACCAATACATTTTTTGTTTTTATGTCTGTTAGCCGTTGCTGTTTGTATGTTTTCTTGTGCGTTTTCCAAACCAAAGCAAGGAGAACAAAAAAGAATGCCTGTGTCTAAAAATCTATCAAAAATAACGTCACACACACTAAAAAACGCAAATGGCGTAGGTGTGGAAATATTAAACCTTGGTGGCATCATCAAATCTATAAAAGTTCCCAACAAAAATGGTGTTTTAAAGGATGTTGTTTTGGGGTTTGACAACGCTGCTCATTACCTACAACCTCACCCCTACTTTGGCGCAATTGCAGGCAGATATGCCAATAGAATTGCCAACGGATCTTTTACGTTAGATGATAAAACATATACCCTTGCGCAAAATAATGGCTCAAACCATTTGCATGGAGGAATCGTGGGTTTTGATAAAGTGTTATGGGATGTTAGTCCCTTTGAATCCAAAGACGGCGTTGGTGTTAGGCTTCATTACCTATCTAAAGACATGGAAGAAGGATATCCCGGAAATTTAGATGTCACAGTCACCTATACCCTTACGCATGACAACACCTTAAAAGTTGGTTACAAAGCAACCACCGACAAAAAAACAATTCTAAACCTCACCCAGCATAGCTACTTCAATTTGTCAGGTAATTTTTCAAACGATATTCTAGATCACGAATTACAAATTAATGCCTCACAATATTTACCCTTAAACCAAAATCAGATTCCAGTTGGAACGGTCGAAAAAGTAAAAAACACACCTTTTGATTTTCAAAATTCCAAACCCATTGGAAAAGATATTGCAGTCGAAAATGCTCAGCTTGAAATAGGTAAAGGATATGATCATTGCTGGGTCTTTGACTCAAAGGGGCTGGAAAAGGTAGCTCGTGTATATCATCCTGAAAGTGGTAGATTAATGGAAGTATTTACGGACCAACCCGGTATGCAACTCTATACTGCCAACTTCTTAGACGGAACTATTCCATCAAAAACTGGTGGTTTTTATGAAGCTAGATCTGGGTTTTGCTTAGAAACACAACAATTTCCAAACGCACCAAATCAAGTGGGATTTCCATCAACTATTTTAAACCCAAATGAAACTTTTACGAGTGAAACATGGTTTAAATTTCATTTAATAAATACCAAAAATCAATGACAACAATAAACCCAAAGTCTGATATAATTGTAAAATCTCCAGGGAGAATAAACCTAATTGGAGAACATATAGACTACAACGGCGGACACGTACTGCCTGCAGCCATTGACCGAAAAGTGACCATGTGGTTTCGCAAAAAAAACACCAGTCTTTGTAGGGTAAACTCGGAAGATGAAGGTGCCTTTACTTTTGATATTGAACAGCCACTTACAATAAGCGAAACCCATTGGGAAAATTATGTTTTGGGGGTTATAGATGGCATTCAAAAAGCACGTCCTGGTCAGTTAGGCGGATTTGATTGTATTATTTCTAGTGAGCTGCCTATTGGTGCAGGTATTAGCTCGTCTGCGGCATTAGAGTGTGGCGTTGCCAAAGGGCTTAATCATTTATTTGAATTGGGACTGTCAGATATAGAACTTATCGAAATATCAAGAATGGCAGAGCATAATTTTGTAGGAACCAAGTGTGGTGTCATGGATCAATTTGCAGTGACCATGGGCAAACAAAACAAGCTGCTTTTACTCAATTGTGAAACCTTAGATTACAAACTTATTGATGCGGAATTTGCTCCTTATAAAATACTACTCCTAAACACCAACGTGTTACATAACTTAGCGTCTAGTGAATATAACACCCGTAGAGCAGAATGCGAACACGCACTAAGCATCATACAAAAAGACCACCCCGAATATAACTTTTTAGCAGAAGTGCCAGAGTCAATCATAGAAACATACAAAGGAAAGCTTGAAGGCAAAATATATCAGCGCGCACTCTTTGTATCGCGTGAAAATGCGCGGACACTGAATGCTGCAAATCTTATACAAAACGGAAACATCAAGGAGTTTGGCGCGCTCATGTATCAAACCCACGAAGGGCTATCAAAAAACTATGAGGTGAGCTGTGCAGAACTGGATTTTTTAGTTGATTTATCTAAAAATATCCCCCAAGTAGTTGGAAGCCGTATGATGGGTGGCGGATTTGGAGGCTGCACCATAAACTTAGTTGAAGAAGGTTACGTCAATGAGTTTATGGATATGGCCGCAAAAGCCTACAAAAAGCAGTTTGATATAGACCTAACAGCTATTTTAGTGGCGACCTCTAACGGAGTTGAAATTGTTAAATCATAACAGCCATGGATGTAAATAATACACCTCACAGACGGAAAAATATACTTACGGGGGAATGGGTTTTGGTATCTCCACATCGCACCAAACGTCCTTGGCAAGGCAAAAAAGACAAACCCCAACAAGCCGAATTAGTAACCTATGATCCAAACTGCTACTTGTGCCCTGGAAACGAACGGGCAGGTGGTGCCAAAAACCCCAATTATACAGGCACCTATAGCTTCACCAAC
>JAQCCM010000023.1 GCA_027621175.1 Bacteroidota bacterium
CTTTTGTAATCCCCGAAAGGAGTACTTCACTCAGAATGAATTGTACTGATATTAAAAATCAGGTTGAGTTTCATTCAAGTGTTGATACCCTAATGACATCAATCCCATATTGGAAGCTTCGCAATTATGAACATGAAGAGGATTACAATCAGTTAGGTCATGAAAAAACCCCCGAAGAGTTTGCTTCTAATGTTGGTGATATATTCGCAGATCTTGAGGTATCACTCAAAAAGTCGTCAAACATATTTGTAAACATTGGTGAGACATATGTAGATGGTTGTGCTATGGACGTTCCCGATTTAGTTAAACGTGCCATTGTTGAAAAAACAAATCTTTTATACAAAGAGGTTCTAATTTGGACTAAACCAAACCCGAAACCTATTAATGAGAATGTAAAACGCCCAGCGAATAAAGTTGAGTATATACTATGGTTTGTTGTGGATCCTAAGGAGGCCAAATACAATATGATCACCTACACAGATCGACCCAAGAATATTAAGATTACAAATGGGGCCAAGGATGTAGATGAAAATGGAGTAGTATGGGAAAAGGTTAAGTCGTTATCAAAACCATACCAAAAGATCTACAATCACATTAGTCAACAAGAGGTGGAGCACATGATTTTATGTTCAACGGGAAAGAATGTTCCATTGTATAAAGCACACTCTGAAGGTCACCCCGCGGCCATGGCTGAACTTCTTCCTGTACTACCAATCATGATGACTACAGATGAGGGAGACCTTGTTTATGATCCTTTCGGGGGTGGTAATACTGTTGGACGAATTGCACTTCTTCTGAACAGAAACTACCTCTCTACCGAACTTTCAAACCATTACCATAAGGTGGGTTGTAAGGTCATTGAAAACACTCTTGAAGAGGTTAATCAGGATGATTTTAACGCTCTTATGACTGAAGTGTTTGGTCAGGAACTTGAAACTGCGGCATAAGGGATAATTCCTGATTTGGGGATGGATGTTATCTGTTTCCTCAATAATTCAAAATCTTAAAAACATGAAAAAAAGTAATATAAAATCCTCAGGTGAAATACCTGAGGTAATTATTCAAATTAAAGATCCTAAAAATGGGGTTATTCCAAACTTGGAATTGTCTTCAAGGAACCCTGGTAACGTTTATTGTATGATTTACCACTTTGGGGATGAGATAGATGTCTGTTTTTACAAAAACGGATTAAGTGATCAAATATTAAACATTAAAAAGGCAACTAAAACTGATAACTAATTCAATAAATAAATTAAACCGGGGACGGGGGTTTATTCCGAACAACATTCATTATGAAAACAATTATTAAAGAGAATATGACACCTAATGATTTCATTCAAGTTCAAGTCCTGTCATTGAACTTTCCCAAAAAGGAGATGTGTGTCGTAAACTATTCGAATGGAGGTACAGTCCTGTACTTCTATTTAAACGGAGAATCCTTTTTTGAGATGGGTGAAGACGTGAGAATGTCAAGTGAACAAATTCGATCCACTTGTGGACTGATTCTTCAATTGGTAAAAATGTCAGGAGGTCATAAAAAAGTTCGACCCGGATTCGAAAAGTTTATGAAAATGTTGAGCGAGGAATTTGAATGGTAGATCAAACAGGTGTTATGAAAGTCCGTATTCCAACCTCCATTACTAAACTCGATTTGGGACGACTGATTGCCGGTCGTCCCCAACGAAAGAAGTCCATTTTGGATGCTCTTTATTACGTTGTATCATGTCTAACTCCACCAGTGTATGACTTCAAAGAACACCAACATTTAAGAGGGTTTAAACCCCTTTCAAGTGAACAAATGAATCGAATGACGCGGAATAGATTTAATGAGATTAAAACCATTCTTATGGATTCAAATGTGACCAAAAACGGACCGATTATTCTCACAGATGACCTATACATTCCCGGCATTAAACATGTTGGTTACAAACTAAGTCCGTGGATCTTCGAGGAAAGTAACTATACTGAGATTGAAGTTGATAAGATGTATGAAACCAGAAAGAATAGACTTAAGGGTGAATGGGAATTGGAGAAAAAGGAGTTTGAGAATCGATATAAACATATTGAGAATGCCATGATCCAATCCAAGATTACCATCGATGGGGATGGGGCAAGATCTTACCTAAAATCATTGGAAGGAATGTTGATTTCAAAGGTTATGCCTAAGAATAAGTCTAAAGTGAGAAGATATATCCAAAAACTCGAAAAGACGTTGGTGAATATCGAGAACGGAGAATTCAATTATTCTGTTTCACAGAGTAATCACCGGGTAAACTCCGTGTTCACTTCAATGAAAAGAGAACTGAGGTATTTCCTTAAAAGTGATGGAAAGTCATTGGTGGAAGTGGATATAAAAACTTCACATCCTTACACACTAGCCACAATTCTTACTGAGGAGTTTTTCACAAAAACATCAGAGGGGTATAATTTGTATTCAATGTACCCGCAGGTTCATAGATACTTCAAGCACTCATGTGAGTCTATGAAGCACCAAGATTATGTGGAGAAGTTTGTTAGATATATGGTTATAGAGTCTAATGTTATTAATGATAACTATATAGAGTACTATACATATATGGGGGATGTATTATCTAATATTAAAAATCCCTTACTGGACACATTCGTATCATATATGTGTGGCAGGTTTTGGAGAAGGAGGGGGATTCAAGATTATCGGAATTTGAACTTCAGCAGGGACATATATCAACTGATTGGGGATGAAATTGGGATGACAAGAGAACGTGTGAAAGATCAATTTAAACTCTACATCAATTATGCTGATAGACACAAAAGGATCAATGTGGAACTGATCAAACTACTTGAAAAAAGATATAAAGAGGTAAGTCAGCTTATTCAGTACATGTCTAGTCTGAACTATTTTAAAAGTCCGCTATCCTATCTCATTCAACGATGCGAGTCGTATCTATTCCTTCTTCATGGATGTAAATCCCTTAGTCGAAATAACATACCCTATATCACCATACATGATAGTGTGTTGTGTCATGAAGATAAAAAGTATGAGGTTCAGTTCTTGTTAACGAACACAATCAGTATTCAAACTGGGATAAGACCTGGTATAAAGTTTAAAGAGTTAGAGAATCCTTTTTTGACACTGGAAGAGACCTCAGAAGATATCATAGAGTCAATTGACCAAGACGCTGAGGATATTTAGAATTGAAGTCAGAAAAAAGTATAGCAATTTTTATCAAATCATCGATTATGACATTTACTCAATTTAAAGGACTATTGGATAAAAACAAATTGGATCTTAAAGACGATTCAAATATAATTTTTGAGTTATTCTGTATTCTTTCTGAATTGGAGTACAATAGTTTCATTTCTAAGAATCCGCAACAAGATGCTGCGCAGAATTTAGACGATGTTGATATTAGCTCTGATCACCAAAAAGAAGCAGCATGAAAAATATTATTTCGTATTCTCGCGTCTCCACCGACGAACAAGCTCAGCAAGGTTACTCCTTAGATTACCAAGAGCAAACTATTGCTAAGTATTGTGAATTAAAGGGATATAATATTACTGAGTCATTCAAAGAAGATTGTTCAGCTAAGGATTTTAATCGCCCTGAATGGTTGAAACTTTTACAGATTATTAAATCAAAGAGTAAAAATCCGAATACCAGGATATCATCAATTATATTTCTGAGACCCGATCGTTTTTCACGTAATCTTCTTTTATCACTAATTGAAAAGGAAAAATTGGGAGTTCTCGGATGTATGGTAGAATTTGTTGAAGGAAATGTTGACACGACATCGCCTGAATCACTAATTATTGAGGCTATTAATTATGCCCTTCCTCAGGTCGAGAATGAAAAACTATCACTTCGTACGAAAGAAGGATCTTACCGATGCAGATTGTCTGGTGGATGGACAGGTTCTCCACTAAGAGGATATAAGTGTACAAGACTTAATAAGTACCCAACCATGGAATTTAGTGAGAAAGCTCCAATCATTAAAGAGTCTTTTGAAAAAATGGCTAGTGGCTTGTATTCTGCTGACGAGATACGTAGGTGGGTTAATTCAAAAGGAATCAACATCACTAAAAATCAATTTCCTAACATCATTAGAAATATAGCTTATACAGGTAAAATTCATCTTCATCCATTTAAAGATAATCCTGAACGAATTATTGATGGGTTACATCCCGCCTTGGTAACAGATGAGTTATTCCATGCAGCAAATGAAGTTCTCGAGGGGAGAAAACGAAACATGAATTTTAAAACCGATGATGCGGATTTATACCCTCTAAAAGGATTTTTAAAGTGTCCAAAACATGGTAGAACGTTGTCAGCATATAAAAGTAAAGGTAGAGCTAACTACTATCATTATTATGTGTGTACCAAAAGTAGATGTCAACGATTCCCTCTTGAATGGAGTCATAGACAAATCGAAAAAATCCTATCAAGAATACAGGTTTCAAGTAAAATCCTCAGTGTTTACAAAGCGGTACTTGAAGATAAGTTTGAGATATTAGATACTGGAAGAAAATCTAATATTAAACAACTTGAAAAGGAAATTCATCGGTTGAATGATCGGAAAATATTCCTGCAAGAAGAGTACATGGATGGTAAAATCAATTCGATTGAATACCAGGAATTAAAAGCCAATAATGAATCTCAATTGTTCAAATTAAAAAGTGAACTAGACAATTTAGAAAGTCAGTCTATTCCATTTAAATCCTTCCTATTGAATGATATTAACCTTTTGGAGGACATTGTAGGGTTTTATCGAAATGCAGACGGAAAAACAAAGAAAAAGTTACTCAGTAAAGTGTTTGGATCTAAGATTGTCTTCGACAAAGATGACAAACCAAAATACACCTTTACTCCTCCAATCAAATCCTTAATTAAGCTATCTGAAGAAGCATCGAAAGATGGCATCATGTCATCATCATCAATAAAGACCTTTGCTCATAACTCCTCTGGCATCAAACTTGTTCTTGAGAGTGAAAAACTCCAAAAAAGGTTCTAACCCCTAAATCACTATCCTTTAATGAGTTACAAGGATAAGCTGCAGCTTTCCCAATTTGGTCAATTTTCAAAATGAAAAAGCCCGAACCAATTTTTTTGAAACGTAAGTTGTTGATTTATAAATAAATGACGGGTCCAAAAACAAGAAAAGAGATCAAAAATGACCTCTTTTTGTAACTTGCTCCCCCTCTTGGGCTCGAACCAAGGACCCTCTGATTAACAGTCAGATGCTCTAACCAACTGAGCTAAGGAGGAAAATGTGCGCAAATATAATTTTTATTTATTTGCTATCAAATGACTTTTATAAGAAAATCAATTCATGATGAATCGGTATATATCATTGCCGTTGGCATAAACAAATAAACCAAGCAATAAAATGATACCAACCATTTGAGCATATTCCAATATTTTTTGATGTGGCTTACGACCTGTGAGCATTTCATAGGTTAAAAACACCACATGGCCACCATCTAAAGCTGGAATAGGCAATACGTTCATAAAGGCTAGAATAATCGATATAAAAGCAGTACGCTCCCAAAATGTGCGCCAGTCCCAGTTTGCAGGAAACAAACTTGCAATGGTGCCAAAACCTCCCAATTGACTGGCTCCTTTTTTGGTGAAAATAAATTTAAACCCCGCTACATAATCGTAAAGCGTCCAGTAGCCGTAATCAAAACCTTGTTTGATACTCTCCGCTGCCGTATAGCTAACATCCGTTGTTTGTGGGCGTGTATCTTTAAAATATATTCCCAAAGTGTCATCTTCGGAAAAAGAAGTCGTTATTTGTTGGATTTCACCATTACGTAAAATAGACAATACAACCGATTCGCCTTCGCGTGTTTCTATTGCGTTTTGCACTTGACGCATCGAACTAAAAGCAGTGCCGTTTACACCAACTATGCGATCGTTAGCTAAAATTCCAGCGGCTTCTGCTGCCGAGTTTTCGGTTACTTCCTCAATAATGGCAGGCATGTATGGAATAAGTGGGAACATCTCCCCTGCAGCAAAAAGTTGCTTGCCAAATCCCGCAGGAACTAAAATTGTTTCTTTTGTTCCATTTGCATGTGAAACCGTAACGGTTTTCGCGTCACGTAAAAACAGCCATTTGTTGACATCCATAGCCGCATCTAGGGAAACACCATCGACATTTAAAACGTGATCCCCTTGTTCAAAACCTATGGCCTGCGCTTGTGGTGTAGGGTCTAAACCATACGTCAATGCCTCATCCGTAATTACGGTTTTGCCCCAAACAAACATGACGGCCATATAAATTAAAAAACCAAGCACCAAATTCACGGTAACCCCACCAAGCATGATAATAAGGCGTTGCCATGTAGGTTTTGCACGAAATTCCCAAGGCTGGGCAGGTTGCGCCATTTGCTCGGTGTCCATGCTTTCGTCTATCATTCCCGATATTTTCACATAACCCCCCAAAGGAAGCCAACCGATTCCGTAAACCGTCTCGCCTATTTTCTTTTTAAACAACGAAAATTTAACGTCGAAAAAGAGGTAAAACTTCTCAACACGTGTTTTAAAAAGTTTTGCGGGGATAAAATGTCCCAACTCGTGGAGTACAATGAGTAATGATAGACTTAAAATTAGCTGTCCGCCTTTTATAAGAAAAAGTTCCATGGGAAAAAATTAGATGTCAAATGTACGGGATTTGAACGACCTATAAAACGGTATAGGTTGTATCTTTGTGCTATGGAATTGAGTACATTCTTTCGTCGGTTTCGGAAACTAGCCTTTGTGTTATTGGTGCTTTCCATCATCATTGTTGGATTGTTTTATACGGCCTTAAAGCCTAAAGAAGTGCTTCCGGTCTTTCAACCAGCTATGGTAACCCCCGAATTGGTAGATGAAAGCATTCAGTTTGTAAAAAAATACCACACCATTGCGCCTTTTTCCATGACCAATCAAAATGGAGAAACGATTACCGAAAAAGAATATGACAACACCATTTATGTTGCCGATTTCTTTTTTACAACCTGCCCAAGTATCTGTCCCATCATGACCAAAAACATGCATACACTGCAAGAAAAGTTAATCGATCTTCCAGAAGTGAAACTGCTTTCATTTAGTGTAACGCCCCAGATTGACTCGGTAGCGCAACTAAAGCGCTATGCGCTAAAAAACAAGGTAGATGAAACGCGCTGGAACTTGGTTACAGGCAAGAAAAAAGAAATTTATGAGCTGGCACGTAAGTCGTATTTGGTAGTAAAAGACGATGGAGATGGCGGCCCCTACGACATGATTCACACTGAAAATTTTGTGCTTGTTGACAAACAAAAACGCATCCGTGGTTTTTACGATGGAACCCAACTAGAAGCTATGGACGACATCCTTCGTGACATTGAACTGTTGGTTTCAGAAAAATGATAATTGTCATAAAAATGTTACGTACTTTAACGTACATTTGCTCTTTAAAATTAGTCTAAATAAATGAATTTAACCCTTGCCGATTTAAAGGTTGGAGAAACCGCCATCATTGATTCTTTTGATGTGGAACAGCTACCTATGAAATTAGTAGAAATGGGTTGTCTTCCCGGAAATGAAGTGGGGTTACTTCAGCTTGCGCCCAACAAAGACCCCTTATATCTCAACATCTCGGGTTCGCATTTAGCCATTCGCCGAGAGACAGCCACACGTATCTTTATCCGTAAAAAAGGTGAGTAAAAACATCAACGTTGCGCTAATTGGAAACCCCAATACGGGTAAGTCATCGGTGTTTAATCACCTCACGGGGCTAAATCAAAAAACAGGTAACTATCCCGGCATCACAGTAGAAAAAAGACAGGGCATTTGCCGACTCCCAAGAGGTGTCAAGGCGCGTATTTTAGATTTGCCTGGTACCTACAGCCTAAACGCTTCTTCGCTTGACGAAAATGTGGTAGTGGAGTTATTGCTCAATAAAAAAGACAAAGACTTTCCCGACGTAGCTGTTGTGGTTTCAGACGTTGAAAACCTCAAGCGAAACCTACTGCTATTTACCCAAATCAAGGATTTAAATATACCCACTATTTTGGTCATTAATATGTCGGATCGAATGCGCCGCAAAGGAATTAGCATCGACACCCGCAAAATGGAGCAGTTGTTTCACACCAAAGTAGCGCTTGTTAGTGCTCGAAAAAATGAAGGGATAGATGTGGTTAAAGAACACATTGCCGCATACAAAACACTATCGACCCAATCGTGTTTGAACATAAACCAAATCGATCAAGATTATTTTGAATCTTTGGCACGTACGTTTAGCAACCAATCGCTTTACAAATTGTGGCTGGTAATTACCCAAGATGTGAATTTTGCCAAAGTGGAACGGAAAAAAATGGAGGCTGAAAACGCTGATCATATGCGTACTCCATCCTTCTTAAAAAGATTACAACAAAAAGAAACCATCAAGCGCTATCAATTTATCAATAGCGTTTTAAAAGAATGTTACGTAAAAGACAGCAGTAAAGCCACCGATTTACGTGGAAAACTAGACCGTGTACTGACGCACAAGGTCTGGGGGTTTGTCATTTTCTTTGTGGTTTTGCTTTCCATTTTTCAAGCTTTATATGACTGGAGCAGCGTCCCAATGGACTTTATAGACGCCTCTTTTGTACAACTTAGCGATTGGGCAAAAACATCCATTCCATCTTGGATGGCAACAAACCTAATCGCCGAAGGCATCATTCCTGGACTTGGAGGAATCGTAATTTTTGTGCCGCAAATTGCCATGCTTTTTCTATTTATCTCCATTTTGGAAGAAACGGGATATATGAGCCGTGTTGTCTTTATTATGGATCGCGTCATGCGGCGGTTTGGACTGAGTGGGAAAAGTGTGATTCCACTGATTTCTGGAACGGCATGTGCTATTCCCGCCATTATGGCGACACGAAATATCGAAAATTGGAAAGAGCGATTGGTCACCATTTTAGTAACGCCCTTCACGACCTGCTCTGCACGATTGCCCGTTTACCTTATTCTAATCAGTCTGATTATTCCAGATGAACGTATTTTAGGTGCAAATCTGCAAGGGCTAGTACTCATGATTTTTTACCTACTCGGCTTTGGTATGGCGCTGTTAGCGGCATTTGTGTTACACAAAATATTACCACAAAACCAAACCAGTTATTTCGTGGTTGAAATGCCAAATTACCGCATTCCACTGCTTAAGAATGTGATACTAACCATAGTAGAAAAAACAAAATCTTTTGTGTTAGAGGCAGGAAAAGTGATTTTAGCCATCTCTATTTTATTGTGGGTGTTGGCATCGAATGGTCCTGGCGAAACATTTAAAAATGCACCACAAGAAGTAGCCAAATCTGTGTCGGTTACTGACGCAACTTTTGACCAACAACTTAGCGCATACAAACTCGAACACTCTTATTTGGGGATTGTTGGAAAAGGGATTGAGCCTGCCATTCGCCCCTTGGGTTACGATTGGAAAATTGGAATTGCCATTGTAAGTTCGTTCGCTGCCCGTGAGGTTTTTGTGGGAACGCTTGCCACCATTTATAACGTGGGTGAAGACAAAGAAGAAACCATAAAAGAACGTATGGCGGCAGAAACCTACGCAGATGGTAGCCCCGTATTTACATTGGCATCAGGATTATCACTTATGGTATTTTATGCTTTTGCCATGCAGTGTATGAGTACGTTAGCCATTGTCCGAAAAGAAACCAACAGTTGGCGTTGGCCCGCAATTCAACTTTTCACAATGACCCTAATAGCCTATGTATGCGCATTGGTAACATTTCAATATTTTAGCTTTTAATATGGAAAATGTAATCATCTCCGGAGCTGTATTGTGGGCGTTGTATTATTTGGTGCAACGATTTCGCCCGCGTAAAAAAGTTGTTGGGGGAGGTTGTGCTTCCAGTAAAGACTGTGGATGCCACTAACCGCCTAGCGCAACGTCTAGCGTCATCATTACTACAAATCCGCCAATAAATCCAAGCGTAGCTATATCTGTATATTTGTCTTGTTGGGTTTCGGGAATTACTTCTTCTACCACCACGAAAATCATGGCACCGGCAGCAAAAGCAAGTGCATAAGGCAAAATGGGTGTGAAAAATGTAACCGCTACGGCGCCAACTACCCCTGCAATCGGTTCAACAATTGCCGAAGCCTGACCGTAAAAAAAGCTTTTTCTCCTGCTAAGCCCCAAACGGCGCATAGGCATGGAAACGGCAATTCCCTCGGGAAAGTTTTGAATTCCAATACCAATGGCAAGCACCACTGCCCCGGCAATAGAAGCCTCGGGCAAACCCGCAGCAAC
Organism: Bacteroidota bacterium; assembly: GCA_027621175.1. Classification (GTDB taxonomy): domain Bacteria; phylum Bacteroidota; class Bacteroidia; order Flavobacteriales; family Flavobacteriaceae; genus UBA7446. Next base: position 10,251 of record JAQCCM010000023.1, read on the forward strand.
ACCACCAAACAATACACCAACGGCAAGTCCTTCTGGAATGTTGTGTAATGTGATGGCAAGAACCATAAGTGTGGTACGGCGCCATGGTGTTTTTATGCCTTCAGACTCCTTAAAATTGATGTGGATATGGGGTAATATTTTGTCAAGTCCGAAAATAAAAAGAGCTCCAAAAGTAAATCCAACAGCCGCAGGAATCACTTTTATAAAGCCTTCGCCAGGGCTCATGTCAATGCCAGGCGCAAGCAAACTCCAAAAACTCGCAGCAACCATAACGCCTCCAGTAAACCCCAACATACCGTCCAAAACAGCACGATTCATATTCTTAAAAAAGAACACAAAAGAAGCGCCAAGCGCCGTTAATCCCCATGTAAATAGCGTAGCGTAAAGCGCGCCAAGCACTGGTGGCGTGTTTTCAAAAAAGTGAAGAATGGTATCAAACATAGCGGCAAATATAATTATTTTGTTATTACGATGATTTTTGTAGGTTTGGGAGGGTGAAAAAGAAAGCGGTTTACGACTATATTTTTGCAGGTGCGGGCGCATCAACCCTGCAAATTATTATGCAAATGTTACAGCATGAGCGTTTTAAAAATACGTCTATCCTCATTTTAGAAGAAAACAGCACTAAAACCAATGATCGTACTTGGTGCTTCTGGGAAGAAAAGTCTAAAGAAGATTGGCATCCTTTTGTGCAATGTCAATGGGAAAATATAACATTTACATCAGATACTGCACAACTTCATGAACCCATAACCCCTTATGCATATAAAATGATTCGAAGCAATGCATTTTACACGCATATGCACGAGCTCATTGGGAAAAATGAAAACATAGATTTGAGTTATGAAAAAGTAAAATCTTTTGAAACTCAAGGAGAAGTAGTGCGTGTTTCGACTGCTAAAAACACCTACACAAGCAGCTATTTTTTTAACAGTATTTTAGATTGGAATACTGCGCAGCAACAATCCAAATATCCTGTTTTACAACAACATTTTGTGGGTTGGTTCATCAAAACAAAAGACGACTGTTTTGACCCAAACACAGCTACTTTTATGGATTTTAGCGTGGCGCAAAAAGGAAATACGCGCTTTATGTATGTTTTGCCACTAAGCAAGAATGAAACCTTGATTGAATACACCTTGTTTTCTGAACAGCTGTTGAATTATGCCGAGTATGAGCGTGAAATTCGGCAGTACTTAACGCAAAAAAACATCCGAAACTACAGCATTACAGAAACCGAACAAGGTACTATTCCCATGACTTGCTACCCATTCTCAAAACAAAACAGCAAGCGGGTTTTACACATTGGATCGGCTGGTGGGTGGACAAAAGCCAGCACGGGCTTTACGTTTAAATTTATTGAGCGAAAAGCTACTGAGCTTGTGGATTTTTTGAATGACGAAAGTGATATGCGCCTTTTTGAAAAGCGCACCCGTTTTTGGTGGTATGATTTACTTTTCTTGGATGTATTGGCACAACACAACCACAAAGGAAGCTTCTTGTTTTCTCGGATGTTTCAACGAAATAACCCCAGAACAATCCTTCGCTTCTTAGACGAAAAAACGACTTTTTCAGAAGAAGTTCGCATTATGCAAAGTTTTCCTGTGGGTATATTTGTATGGCAACTTATACGCCGTTTAATGCGTTCGTTGCATTAGCCAGTTCCCAAAAGCAACAAATCGTTGCTTCATTTCTGTGTTGAGATCTACTTTTTCAAGCGCATCAAATGCTCCTTGTGTATATTGCTGAACCAGCGATAGCGTTGCCTTATCAGCGCCTGTATCTTTAAAAAGTTGGGTTACAGCAGCTATTTTTTTAGCATCGTCTGTAGGGGTTTCTGAGAGCCAATTTTGTATTTCATTTTGCTGATTTTCTGTACTATTGCGAAGCGCCAAATGCACCAATATCGTCTTTTTGTTTTCGGCAATATCACCGCCGATACGCTTACCAAAACTGGCTGCATCGCCAAAAGTGTCCAGATAATCATCTTGTAATTGAAAGGCAATACCAAGTTGCTCGCCAAAAAGATAAAGTTGCTGTGCATCTTTGCTTGATGCACCTCCAACTGCCGCGCCCATTTGCATGGCGCAACCCACCAAAACAGCTGTCTTTAGGCGGATCATTTCTAAATAATCTTCAATAAGCACATCGCCGCGGGATTCAAAATCAACGTCGTATTGTTGACCTTCGCAAACCTCAAGGGCTGTTTTACTGAAAAGCGTTGTTAGCGATTGAAATAACTCAGGCTCATATCCATTCAAAAAAATATAGGCCTGAACCAACATGGCATCCCCGGATAGAATAGCGGTGTTTATGTCCCATTTTTCATGTACTGTTTGTGCTCCTCGTCGCATACTTGCCTTGTCCATAATGTCGTCATGCATCAGCGTAAAGTTGTGAAACACTTCCACGGCCTGTGCTGCAGGTAAGGCTTCTTTGGCTTTTTTGCCAAAAGCTTCACAAGCCATAAATACAAGAACAGGACGCAAACGTTTGCCACCCAAAGCCAATAGGTAATCTATAGGCTGGTACAAGCCTTCTGGCGATTTTCCTTGGTTTAAATGCGTTAATGACTCCGCTACAAGTTTTTGATAAGCAGTCAAAAATTCCATAAAAAGAGATTTTTGTAAAAGTACGTTAAGGATTTGTAATGTGAATATGATGAAATTATAAACTATGGAAACTTTTTTGGTTTTCAAAGTTTCCTTAGTATATTTGCGCCTCCAATTGCTATGGAAAAAATTCTTTCTTGCTGTTCCGAGATGTTTTTAACGCTGGGGTTTAAAAGCGTTACCATGGACGATATTGCCCAAAAATTAGCCATTTCAAAAAAAACGCTTTATGCCCATTTCCCTAATAAAGAAACACTTGTTCGGGACTGTGTTTTTCATTTCTTTGATCATGTAACCACTGAAATATCACGCATTAGTAAAGATGCAAGTAACCCTATTGCAGAGTTGTATGATATAAAACTCTTTATGATGCAAAAAATTAAAAATGAAAAGATCTCACCTCAGTTCCAATTAAAAAAATTCTACCCTGAAATTTTTAGTGAGCTCCAAAAAAAGCAAATGTCTTTTATGGTTCAAAGGATGAGCAATAGCCTAGAAAAAGGGGTTTCTATGGGATTATTTCGTTCAAACCTAAACATTCCTTTTACCGCAAGACTTTATTTTAACGGAATGATGGGCATCAAAAACCAACATCTTTTCCCAGCCGAAATGTTTCAACACAGCCAACTCATGACCGATTATTTAGAATATCACGTTCGTGCCATTTGCACCGAGGCAGGAATTGCCTTGTTTAACTCCTTTGAAAACCATGCACATGACTAAACTCCATATTATTCTATTGCTTATATGCGCCCCCTTTCTTCCTGCACAAGAGCTTGATTTGGAAAGCGCCATTCAGCTTGCAAAAACAAACAATCGCACACTGCAAAACTCGAGTAAGGATATTCAAATAGCAAAACAAAAGCGTTGGGAAACCATCGCTGTCGGATTGCCACAAGTATCCTTATCGGCTGGATATATAAATGCACTAAAACAAGCCACTACGGTAGTTCCCTCTGAGACTTTTGGTGGTCAACCTGGCGATTTTATTGAATTGCTATTCGGCACTACGCAAAGTGCAAATGCGGGTTTGCGTTTGGAGCAACTCCTTTTTGATGGCTCGTACTTGGTGGGACTTCAAGCTTCCGAAGTGTATTTACGTATATCTGAACAGGCTTACACCAAAACTGAACAAGTCATAACGCAAGCAACCGTCGATGCGTATATCAATGTACTTTTAGCTACAGCTCAAATAAATGTTTTAGAACAAAATCTAGGAGCGGCACAACAAAACCTTAATGAAACTAAAGCCATTTTTGAAAACGGCCTAACTGAAGAAGAAAACATGCAGCAATTGCAACTTATTGTTTCCTCGCTTCAAACTTCATTAACATACACCAAACAAATGGCGGCTTTGGCTAAAAACGTATTGCGTTATGTTTTAGGGATGGAATTCGATGCGCCACTATCGCTTAGTAGTACACTTGAGAGTCTTGCGCTACAGTACCAAAGTGAGAATAGCAATGCACTAACACTGAGCAACAATATTGATTACCAAATGGCGCAAAACGATATTCGATCAAAAGAATTATTGCTTAAACTTGAGCGTTTTAAATCTTTACCCAGAATATCGGCTTTTCTCAGTGGCGGATACGACGGATATAACCAGAGTTTTGAGTTTACACAACCCGATCAAAATTGGTTTGGCAGAGCAAGTGTTGGACTAAACCTCAGCCTGCCTATTTTTAGTAGTTTTCAGTCAGATGCAAAAAGACAACAAGCAAAACTTGCCTTAGAACAGTCAAAAAATCAAGCCGCCGATGTTGCACAAGAACTCTTGTTGGAAGAAAGTAGGCTTCGAAGTGAGGTACAATTCAACTTAGAAAACCTACAAACCACAGCCTCCAATTTAGCTTTAGCTACTTCCATCGAGCAAAAAAATCAAATCAAATTTAAAGAAGGGCTGGTATCTAGTTTTACGTTGCGCCAAGCGCAAACCCAACTTTATGATGCACAAAATAATTACCTAACAGCAATGCAACAACTTGTTGTTTCCAAAACGTCATTATCTCTTTTACTAAATCCTGTAACGCTAAATAAATGAAAAAGATTATTCTCTTAACCCTAATTATGGGTCTTGTTATGGCATGTAACTCTGCCAAAAAGCCGGACACAAAATCGCTTATTGATCAACAAGATGTAGCAGGTTTGCGTGCGCGTCAAGCCGAATTGGTAAGCCAAAATAACACGATTAAAGAAGAATTAAACCGTGTCATGCAGGCCATCGACAAATTTGATAAAACCAAAAAGAAATCTTTGGTTACCGTATTTCCTGTTGAGGAAAAGTCTTTTAAGCACAACGTAGTACTACAAGGTATAGTTAAAACGGATCAAAATTTAGTGCTTAATGCCGAATTTATGGGTGCAGTAAAAACCATTCATGTAAAAGAAGGCCAAGAAGTAAAAAAAGGAGATTTACTTGTTTCCATTGATGATGGTGGATTGGCACAAAATGCAGCGCTTCAAAAAGTGCAGTTGGATTTGGCTAAAACCTTATTTGAGCGTCAAGAGCGCTTGTGGAAACAAAATATCGGTTCAGAAATAGAATACCTACAAGCCAAAACAGCTTATCAAAGTCAACAAAAAGGCTATGAGCAGTTACAACAACAGCTAAGCAAATCAACATTATATGCGCCTTTTTCAGGTCGGGTGGACGATATCATTACAGAAGTTGGTCAATTGGTATCCCCAGGTGCGCAGCCCCTTTTAAGGCTTGTCAACCTAAGCAGTATGTATGTGGAAGTAGATGTGCCTGAACGCTTTTTCCCAAATATCAAAAAAGGGACAACTGCCGAAGTTGAAATTCCTGTCTTAAATCATACTTACGATAGTAATGTGATACATAAAGGAACACATATTAGTACAGGAAATCGAACGTTTAAGATTTCAATTGCTGCCGACAAAACAATTGAGCTTACTCCCAATCTGATAAGTACGGTACGTTTGGTAGATTATCAAAATCCAAATGCCATTGTGATTCCACTTGAAGTGATTTCTGAAAATTTTTCTGGTGAACAATATGTATATGTCGTAAATGAAAACAACAAGGCTGAAAAACGTTTTGTCAAAACAGGGCTTGTTGAGGGCGATACTGTTGAAGTTTTAGAAGGACTCCGCAAATCAGACCGCGTGATTGATGAAGGCGCTCGGTTGGTAAAAGAAAATGAAAACGTACAGATTACAAACGCACTATGAGTTTAGAAAACAAATCCAATAAAACGTTTGGGCTTTCTGTTTGGGCCATTCGTAACAGCACTATTATTTATGTGCTTATGGGAATCTTTCTCATTTTGGGTGGGTCTGCTTACCTGACTATGCCCCGGGAAAATTTTCCAGAAATTACCGAGACCACTATTTTTATAAGTACGCCCTACCCTGGAAACACCGCACAAGACATTGAGCGTTTTGTTACCGACCCCATCGAAGATGGCATTAAGGGCATTAGCAACATCTCCGAAGTTACATCAACTTCACAAGACGATTACTCACTCGTTTCTATTGAATTTGATGAGGATATCCCCGTTGATTTGGCAAAGCAGAAAGTCAAAGACGAAGTGGATGCGGTTAAGGCTTCTGAAGACTGGCCAACCTTTAATAACGCCAAGCTTGAGCCAACTGTTTTTAATCTGAATTTCTCTGAAGAAATGCCCATTTTGAATGTGAGTATTCAAGGAGACTATCCAATAGATTTATTAAATGAATACGCAGATTTAATAGCCGGAAGAATTGAAGAATTAACACAAATAAAGGAAGTTAATATCAGGGGGGCGCAAGCCAAAGAAGTTGAAGTTGCTGTAGATACCCGTAAAATGATGGCTTCACAAGTCAGCTTTAACGATGTGGTACAAAGCATTGCGAACGAAAACATGACGGTTTCTGCAGGGAGTATGCGTAGCGGCGGACAGCGAAGAAGTATTCGCATTGTGGGTGAAATTAGCACTCCAAAAGATTTAGAAGCATTTGTAGTGACCAATGAAAAGGGAACGGTATCGCTAGGCGAAATCGCAACAATCTCTTTCAAAGACCAAGAAACCACCAGTTATGCCCGCGATTTTGGGATTTCAACGGTAATGCTAGATGTTAAAAAGCGAGGCGGTAAAAACCTTATTCAAGCAGCTACGAGTATTCGAGAAATTGTGTTGAACGCCAAAGCCAATGATTTCCCCGAAGATCTAACTGTAACGATTTCCAACGATATGTCTTCGCTTACCCTAAATCAGGTAAACGACTTGGTAAATAATATTTTGTTTGGGGTATTGTTAGTTGTGACCGTACTTACCTTTTTCCTAGGGTTTCGTAATGCATTGTTTGTTGGATTTGCCATTCCAATGTCCATGTTTATTTCGTTTGTGATTTTACAAACACTAGGCTACACCATGAACACCATGGTGCTTTTTGCACTGGTTATGGGGCTTGGTATGCTTGTTGACAACGGCATAGTGGTGGTCGAAAACGTTTATCGCCTTATTGAAAAAGAAGGGCTTAGCAGAGTAGAAGCCGCCAAAAAAGGGGTAAGTGAAATTGCCTATCCCATTATCATCTCTACGGCAACAACTGTTGCTGCCTTTATTCCGCTAGGATTTTGGCCTGGGATCATGGGGCAGTTTATGATTTATTTCCCCATCACACTATCTATTGTTTTGGGATCATCGTTGTTTGTGGCGCTTTTATTCAACTCCATGTTGGTGTCCAAATTTATGGACGTTAAGGAGAAAAATCTTTCTCTAAAAAAGCTTATCCGATTGAGTATTGTTCTTATTTCTTTGGGAGCTTTCTTTATGGTAATTTCACCTGCTACACGTGGGTTAGGGAGTTTCCTCATAACGCTCATGGCCTTATTTTGGCTCTATCGTTATGTTGTTAAGGGTTTAGCCAATTCGTTTCAGCAATTCTTCTTAAACAACTTAGAGCACGGTTACGCAAAAGTCTTGCAGTTTGCCATGCGCGGATGGCGTGCCTATGCGTTTGTTTTTGGAACCATAGGGCTTTTGTTTACTTCTTTTATATTGGTGGGTGTTGCAAGTCCAAAAGTGGAGTTTTTCCCCGATAACGAACCCAGCCAAATTATTGTTTATATCGAATATCCGCAAGGAACAGACATTGTTAAAACCAATACTATCACAAAGGAAATAGAGCAAGTTGTGATGGAGACCGTGAGTACGGAAAAATATATAGACAACGGCAGAAACTTTATGGTAGAGTCGTTGGTTTCGCAAGTAGGATCCGGAGCTGGAAATCCACAAACCGATGGCGGCTCGCAAGCCGAAATGCCACATCGAGGAAAAATTACAGCCACCATGCGCGAATACAAATACCGCCGTGGTTTATCCAGCGAAGAACTTCGCAGTGAGGTACAACAAGCACTTCGAGGAAAATTTTCGGGAGTAAGTATTTCGGTAGAAAAAGACGCGAATGGACCACCCGTTGGTTACCCCGTAAATATTGAAATTTCAGGGGAAGATTACAACGAATTGATTCAAGCTGCCAACGATCGCAGCTATATCATCAAAGAAAATATCCCAGGAATTGAAGAGCTAAAAGTAGATGTAAACCGCAACAAACCAAGTATGGAAGTTGTGGTTGATAGACGAAAAGCGGGAAGTCTTGGCGTAAGTGCTGGACAAGTTGGTTTTCAATTACGAAGGGCATTATTTGGTGAAAAAGCTGGCGTTTACAAAAATGATGGCGAAGACTACGATATCAATGTCCGTTTTCAAGAATCTGATCGATATAACCCCTCTGCGCTATTTAATCAAAATATCACCTTTCGTGATATGGCTTCGGGAAGGATTAAAAATGTGCCTATTTCGGCTGTGGTAGAACGTAAAAATGTAGCAGGATATAGTGCCATCAAACACAAAAATTTGCGTCGTGTGGTTACGGTGTACTCCGCGATATTACCAGGCTACAACGCCAATGAAATTGTAAGTCAAATCCAAACGCAAATGCAAGGATTTGAAATGCCAACCGGCACAAGCTATGCCTTTACAGGAGAAATTGCCGAGCAAGAAGAAAATATGCGCTTTTTGTCTCGCGCACTTGGCTTTGCTATTCTTCTAATCATGCTATTATTGGTGTTTCAGTTTAACTCCGTAAGCAAGCCGCTGATTATCCTCTTTTCTATTTTTATGAGTTTTACAGGCGTAATGCTCGGATTGGTGTTCTTTAATATGACGTTTGTAATCATCATGACGATGATGGGGATTATCTCTCTTGCCGGAATTGTAGTGAACAATAGCGTCGTATTACTGGACTACACACAACTTTTACTTGATAGAAAACGAGATGAATTAGGTATTGAAAATGACGATTTGCTTCCTAGAGCGGAGATATTTAATGCTATTGTGGCTGGTGGAAAAGCACGGCTCAGACCTGTATTGCTAACGGCCATTACCACCGTACTTGGGCTTATCCCACTTGCCATTGGACTAAACATTAACTTCTTTAGCTTATTTGCAACAGGAGATCCGCAAATTTATTTTGGTGGGGAAAATGTAATTTTCTGGGGGCCACTGGCGTGGACCGTTATTTTCGGACTTACGTTTGCTACGTTTCTAACACTGATTATCGTACCAGTCACATTTTTCCTAAGCAAACGGGCTGCTATAAGACTTAAAAAAATTTAATTTCTAGAGGACAATACTTTCTTTCTTCGAGAAATTAGGACATCTAAGTTTTCAGAAAATGAAGGGTGATTGTTATTATATGTTACGCGAACTAGTTCGTCATTGACCCATAATAGCCAATCGCCTTCTTTTTTACCGTCTTTATAAACGCCTAGTGCCGTTATTTTGCCGTCAGTGTCGTATTGTTCCCAAAGTCCGTGATGCACACCATCTCGCTGAGTTCCAATTTGAGATATCTTACCATTGTCATGATATTCAATTACTTGAATTAGTTTAACGACATTATCAGACTCCATTTTATGCTCTTGTCCGTAAACAAAAATCCCTGTAGTCAATACTAAAAAAATGAAATTTTTCATATTTGAAATTTTAATTATGTGGGTTTTAACACATCAAATATACAAAAAATTTACAATTGCTTAACATTAGCTTAACATTAGGATTGCATTACAAGCTATTTACAGTTGATTATTTGGCTCAGTATTAGGTCGCGAATCACGAATTAGTCCCTATTTTTGGGAAAATTTTTACCATGTACAGAAGTCATCACTGCGGAGCACTAACGG
>JAQCCM010000024.1 GCA_027621175.1 Bacteroidota bacterium
GATAGTATTGTCAACCAATGCGCTTTGTGTCAGTGCCATCATGCCATCATAGGCATCATCTGCATCGGGTATAGGACCCTCGCCTTTCCAATACTTCATAACGGCATCATATTGACTATTGGAAGGGATTGAGAAAGCGGACACAGTAGTTGTAATTCTTTTCCAAGGCCACCAAGCCCAACCAATATTATTGCTTTCAAATAGATGAATGGCCTCTTTAAACCACATGTTGGAGTTCTCGCCACTTTCTCCCATCCACAGTGGAACATCGTATTGATTCCTCATATCAAGGACCCATTGAATGGTATTTATTGTGTTTTCATTCCAGTACTTATGAAAACTGTAAACCATATTGTTATCCCAGGGTGGAGTTAATCCAGTAAAGTCATTTGCAAACCAATTACCCTCGATAAAAAGGATGTGATTGGTGTCATATTGTCGAATTTCATTTGTGATTCGAACATATAAATTTTTAAGTTCGTTTGTGTTTAAGTTCCAATTCACTTCATTGATCAAGTCATATCCTCCAATCCATTGCTTATCGTGATATCTCTTGGCAAGTTCACCCCACAGTGCCACTGTTTTTGCTTTGTTTTGCTCGCTTTCCCAAAGTGAGGGTTTGTTGGTGTCATAGTCTGAAATTCCTTGATCATAACCTTGTCCTCCAGGTGCTGCATGTAGGTCTAAAATGAGATAAAGCTCATTAGCCTCACACCAACCAAGTAGTTCATCAACCATATCGAAACCTTTGTCTAGCCACGTGTTTGTGTTACTGTCTGGCTCATCTTCAATAGGTAGTGTAAACAAGTTGAAGTGCATAGGTAATCGCACGCTGTTAAACCCCCAACTGGCAATGGAATCTATATCTTGTTTGGTTACAAAGTTGTCTAACCAAGCATCATAAAACTCTTGCGTTTTGGTTTCACCAATAAGGGCCTCAAGTTTTGATCTGTATTCTTGTTGGTTTTTAGCCCCACCAATGGATTGCATCATATAAGGCTCTTGTAGCATCCAGCCACCTAATCCAATTCCTTTTAATAATATTGGCGTATTGTCCTTGTCTACAATTTCTTTACCCTGTGTTGTCAGGTATTGCGCATGTAGCGTAAAACAGCTAAGCACAAGCAAAAAAGACATTAAGAAGTTACTCAAATTAAACCTGAGTTGATGTAAAGCCATCTAATTTTTTTAAAATATTTGTTCTATAAATTGTCCCTTCCAAACAATGTGATTTCTGACCCGTGACAAAAAGAATCACTACCAAAATTGGAGGTTATACTAAACTTTAGATACCTGAATTCTGGGGATATTTCATCTAAATTAAAGTTGTGTCCTGCCGCAGCTTCATCTAATAAGGCTTGCGAAATTTCATCAGTACCTCCCGCGGGACCCTCTATTTCGAAGTTGCCTAACAAAACCCAATCAGTTTTATTCATACTTACGTACAAGTCAAAGCTCTTTAAATTCTCTTCCTGATAATAATAAGATTTACCATCTGGACCATTGTACCAATACGCACGTTGCCAAACTTTGAACCGATTAATTTTTGCTTTTTTATTGAGGTCAATAACAATATCAAGCGGCCAACGCAGTATCCCCCCATTATCGTTACGGTTGATGATGAAATAGCTGTTGTCTGAATTTGTCTCAAATGTATCAATAACATCATCCCAAAAATTGACTGTAGCTCCCTCGTAGGCATTTCCATCAATAGAGAGGTTGCTGACCAGTTTCCATGTGTCTTTGTTTATTTTTTCTTCAAATAACGGAGTGTATGTACCTTTTTCTTGTAGTTCAGAAATGTTACCATCAAAGTCTTCGGTTTTGGTCAAAAACAACAATGGCTTTGCTTCAAGACCACGCACAAATATTTTTTCATTTTTATTAGCTGATGATAGAATTCGAATTTGCTCATCCTCACCGTCTTGAATATGTAGATAAATAAATACTGTTTTTTCTGTTGCATTATCCCAACTGACCTGCACACCTCCTAAATCTGGCTCTATTTGAATACTCTCCTGAACCAGAAAAATAAAGGATCGTAACGGACGTATTTCAAGTGCTACATCCTTAGAACTGTTTTGATTCTCGTCAACTACCGTTAGGCTTACCGTCACATCTTCTTCAAGAACAAATCCTGAAACTTCAATTTGATTCACATGTTTACTCACAGTTCTGAAAACGGCCTCCCCTTTTCCATTGGTATAGTCTGCGCGTACATATAAAATATCATTATCCTCGGGAAGGGTATAAGTAATAACTGCCCCGCCGTAAGTGGCCTCGGTACTTATTACACTAAGTTCACCTGGCGGTGTGGTATCGCCTTTATCGTCTGATTCACAAGAAGCTATTAGCGAAATAACTAGCAGAAGTGATGAAACATAAAGTATATTTCTAACGGCATGTATTTTTGATGCTACCATTGTGGATTTTGAATTAAATTGGGATTTGTGATAAGCTCACTTGTTTTGATAGGATGTAGGTAATCTCTAGGAGTAGCAAAAGAACGCATACCAACCTCAATTACTTTGTAGTAATTCGCATCTGTTTTCTCGTCAACAGACCAACCGCGAACATTGGTATTAAAATATTCGTCAGCTAGTTTCCATCTTCGAATATCGTTATATCGGTGCCCTTCAAAAGCAAGCTCTATCATACGCTCTTGGCGTATAATTTCTCGCAGACCACTTTGCGTGGTATGTTTATTTAATGTTTTTGCCAAAGAGCCATCGCTCCAAACGACCTCAACATATGGGATACCTGCTCTGGCACGGACTACATTTAGGGCATCATAAACGGCTTGACTTGGGCCATATGCTTCATTTAAAGCCTCAGCGTAATTTAAGTACAGTTCTGCTAACCTTGCGTTTGGCCAAGGATAACGGATTATTTTATCGTATGCGTCTCCTTCAGATTCGGGATGCACAAGTTTTTTTAGAGAAAAACCCGTTATCAAGTAATCGCTTGTATTGGCTATACGTCCATGTGTTTGCCCTTTTTTCATACGCAAAGTCCACAATTCATTCCAGCCTCTATATTCACTAGAATCGAAGCCAATATTTGTGTAGAATCTAGGCTCTCTGTTGAGGTGTAATTCTGCTGTCCTTAAGCCAGGCCGCGCATAATTCTTTTTATCATTAGATACAACTGTAGTACCGAACCTTCTTTCATAATTATAGGTATTATCTTCGTCTATGGGGAGGCCATTTTTGGTGTAAAACAACTCTGCCATACGCATTGTTGGCGCTATCCATTGCCAAGCAGCCTGCACCGACGAAGCTGTAGGGTCTTTCATAAGTACACCCGACTGTAAACGCCACCAGTCGTTTACTGGGCTTGAGTCGCCCCATAAAAGCTCAGGATTCCACTTTTCTAAAACAGAAAACTTAAGATCATAAAAAGTTTTGTAGAATGGATTATCATAGTTGGTTTCGTCATATTTTGGTGGACTTGAAGTAAATTGATATATCGCTGCTCCTTGTGCCAAAGCAATATCAATGGCTTCTTTTGCAATTGTTGCAGCCATTTCCCACTTGCTTACTTCAACATTCTGATTAAAGAAAGGAGTACCCTCATGATTCACAAAGTCGCTGTAGAATTCTGAATTCCCATTAAACAACGGACTGGCCGCATAAAGGCTTACCTTTGATTTAATGGCATATGCAATAACCTTATCTATGCGCCCTAAGTCATTGTTTCCTGTAGTACGCTCGGGCAAATCAGCAATAGCAGTATCTAAGGTGTTCAATATATAGGTAATTCCTTCGTCAATTGTTTTTCTGTGAACGCGTAAATCTTCGTCACTAGCATCAATTGGAAGATTAACATCTACAATTGGAATAGGGCCATAGTAATTAAGAAGTAAAAAGTGGTAATAAGCCTTAAGCACTTTTGCTTCGGCTTTCCAAGTGTTCTTTTCTACTTGGGTCATATCTACGGCTTGGTCGATATTGGCAATTAGCGTATTACAGGCTCGAATGCCATCCCACAAAGAACCTTGTCCTCTACCACTGGCACCATAACCAGACCAAAAACTCATAAAAGGATCGTCAGCTACTTGCTCGCCTTTCATTAATTTGATCGAGTTTGGTTCTTTGGCCAAGGGAGTTGTTAACTCGTCACTAGCCAAGGTAAAGGTCGCATAGAGGCCATCGTTTTGTGGCAAATAACTATAACAGGTAACTAAAGCGGTATAGGCTGCTTCTTGACGTTGAAACATCAAAGAAACTTCTTGTGTTTTATCAGGGACAATGTCTAAATAATCATCACAACTTAAAAACCCAACAAGAAAAAACGAGTATAGCGCGATATGTTTAATAGTTTTCTTCATTGTTAAAAGTTTATTTGTAATCCAAGATTCATGACACGTTGTGGTGGATACCCCAGTCCATTACCCCCCATTTCGTTATCCCACAAATTAAATTTGCTTATGGTAAATAAGTTAAGTCCACTGGCGTAAAAACGTGTGCGTAAATTCTTAATCTTAAGCCATTGTTCTGGAAGTGTATATCCTAGTTCAATCGACTTCAGTCGTAAGAAATCCCCGTCTCTTAGCCACCATGTTGAATCTTGGTTGTTATTATTCACCTCTTCTGTGGAAAGCCTTGGCCAGAAGGCATAAGGATCAGGATTGTTTTCAGACCAGTGGTTGTCACTAATGATATTAAGCGCATTTCTTTCATTTATAAATGGTGCGATATTGGTTGGCTGAATAAAAAAGGAAGATTTTGCCGCCCCTTGGAAAAAGAAAGAAAAATCAATGTTTTTATAGCCCATGGATGCTCCAAAACCATATACAATTTCAGGAACAAAAGGATCACCAATTGGTGCTTTGTCTAGCTCGCTAATTTTACCGTCGCCATTTAAATCTTTATACTTGATGTCACCTGGTAGATATGCATTCTCATTCGATGAAAGCCCGTTAAACTGCTCTGGGGAATTGAGAATATCTTCTTGATCTATAAAAAGACGTTCCGCAATGTAGCCTCTAGGTTGATTTGTATGATAACCTATTGCACTTAGATAGCCAAAGGGGTATTGTGGCTCATTCTTAACCACAACCTCGTTTGTTGCATAGGTAAATGTACCTCTTGCCGTGAGATAAAATCCATTGGCGAAAGACTGGTTGTAGTCAATGGCAATATCCAAACCTTTGGATTGAACCTGTCCAGAATTACTGCTAACTACAGATGTAAGCCCTGCCGTGTCGGGATAAACTGGACGCTCCTCGTATATTTTTTTTCTGTTTTCTATAAAATAATCAAACTGCAATACAAGGCGTTCTTTTATTCCCAGTTCTACACCATAATTGGTTTTTTCAGCAACTTCCCAAGTAACATCAGCGTTAGGGTAGCTGTTAATGTTGTATCCGTTATAGTAGTTGTTATAATCGGCACCCCAAGCATAACCACGACCACCATCGCCCAGATTAACATCTGATAAATAGAAAAAACGAGAACTTCCAATGTTGTCATTCCCAACAAGTCCAAAAGTGTATTTTAGTTTTAGCAGTGAAATAGACGGGAATGTCTTTTCGAAAAAACTTTCGTTGGAAACAATCCACCCCAAACCTGCAGAGGGGAAAAACCCAAAGCGATGGTCTTTGGCAAACTTTTCAGAGCCATTATATCCAAAGTTTAGCTCTGCAAAATAACGATCGTCATATCCATAGGTTCCCCTACCAGAAATCCCCATATTTCTTGCAGGCAGCGAAGCAAATACAGAACTGTTTGAATACTTATTTAGCGCTTCATTGAAGTTAAACACCAGTAAGCCACCCACTTGATGCTTGTCATTAAAAAATCTGTCGTATTGAGTGGTAAACTCGTAGTAATAGTTACTGTTTACTGCATTGGAAGTACTATTGTTACTTAAAAATTCTGTGCCTTCTTGAATTTGGTATATTCTATTGACCAATCCAAGCTCAGTTTCTGACTCCGAAATCCCATAATAAAATGGGTTAAAGCTGCGTTGGTTTTCAGTAGCAGAATAGCTTTTTACAGCAACTAATGCTCTAAAGGACAGTCCTTCAGTAATAAAATCCAATTCTTGTTTGATTTGCACCTGAGACAAAATGGTAGAACTAAATCGATCTTTATAGCCGCGTACCATATCTGCATAGGGGTTGGGAAACCCACCATTTCCTTTGTTCCCGAAAAGCGTATGGTTGTATTGGCTAAATTGGTTATCAAAAGTGTAATACTTTGGGAAATTTACAGGATTTGCCTGCATGACTTTCCCAAAAATATCATTTGCGCTGTCGATGGGTCCGTTATAACGCTCAAAGAATGAATTGAACTTTACAGATATTTTGGTTGTTTTGGTTAGGTTTATATTCACATTTGCACGAAGGTTAGACCGGTTAATGTCAATATTGTTATTGAAATTGTTCAAAGGGTCCACTTTAAGCAGCCCTGTGTCGTTTGTATGCGAAACGGATAGGTAGTATTGTGATACGTCTCCACCTCCATTAACATTCAGGTTGAACTTTTTGTTTATGGTGTTATTTTTAAATAATTCGTCGTACCAATTTAGATTTGGGTAAATATTAGGGTCCGGGGTGTTTCGAGTTGCCTCAATTTTATTTTTACTGTAATAAAGAGGAGCAGAAGGATCACGCATGCGAAGTGCACTGTTATAAAGTTCCATATAACTGACGCCGTCTAAAAAACTTGTGATTTGTGTTGGGGCTGAAAACTTATTTTCATATCGAAAAGCTACTTTTGCTTTTCCTTTTTTACCTTCTTTTGTAGTCACTAAAATAACCCCATTAGCACCCCGCGCACCATAAAGAGAGGTGGCTGTAGCATCTTTCATGACAGAAAAACTGGCAATGTTGTCCGGTTCAATGCGTGCTAAGTCGTTTGTGGTTACTTCTAATCCATCAATAAGGATGAGCGGGCTATTTGAATAACCGAAGGAGGTAACGCCTCGTACAAAAAATTCAGCATTGTCTGCGCCAGGCTCACCTGAACGTTGATACGAAATTACACCTGAAATTCTGCCGGCCAGTGAAGCAGTAAGGTTTGAGTTGGGTTGATTTAATTCGGCTGGTTTTATAGTATTAATGGAGCCGATAACACTATTTTTCCTTTGCTTTTGGAAGGCTACTACTTGTACTTCTTCGAGAGCTTCTGCACTTTCAGATAGGATTACATCCAAATATCTTTTGTTGGCAATAGCAATGATTTTGGTTTCAAATCCGATATAAGAAAAAACCAAAGTTGCGTTTGAAGATGAAGTTGTTAAAATATAATTTCCGTCTAAATCGGAAACCACACCATTAGCACTGTCTTGCTCTAAAACCGTTACGCCAGGAAGCGAAATACCTTGTGCATCTACTATGGTTCCTGAAATTAGATGCCCTTGTGCGTTAACTGTTTCTAAGAACAACAGTACAACTGCAGTAAAAATATATAATACTTGCTTGTGCATTTTATATTAAATAAATTAACAGGGAAAATAAATATTCCCCCTGTTAATTTAACTTTTTTATTTAATTATTTTATAATTAACTTTTTGACTTGGTCTTGTACTTTTAAGAAATATACACCATCATCCAATTTGTCAACGTTAAGTTTGTTGTTAACGATTGCTTTACTCAACTGTTTACGACCCAGCACATCAAATACTTGTGCTAATTCACCATCCACATTGCCAATGAAAGTCAATTGCGAGGTCGCTGGATTTGGATAAAAAGCGAAGTTTTGAACGCTAATATCAATAATCGATGCTGTAGTTTCTAAAGCAGGACCACTTAGGTCGTCAACCAAATAGGATTGACCCGCATCTGTATTTCCAGGATTTAAGTACAAACGAATGTGTTTATAATCTGTAGGCAATGGATCTGTTCCAAAATCAAAATTGAAGTAAACGGTTTGCCATTCGTCGTTTGCCAAAAACTGTGAGTCATCGGTTTCTTTAAAACTTCCGCCATCCTCTTTTTGGTTGGCGATTTTTAACCTTGTCCAACCCCATGCTTTTGAAGCATCAATAGATTTTATTTTAAACGAAAGTACTGTCCCTTTTGAAAAATCAATTGGATTATCTAGTTCATAATGAAGCGAAGACCATCCCCAATTTGAAGTTGATTTGTCAACTTGTAATGCACTATTGTTTGAGTCGCTTGGATCTACAACTATAGCTGTGGTATAAGGGTCATCACTTACGTAATCTTGAATTGTAATTGAGTCTGTGCCTCCTTCGTTATCTTGATACATTGCTATGGCAGGCGATGTAGCTGCTGTCGTAAAGGTTACAGACTGTCCAGTAACAGCATTACCATCAGCTGTGATTGTAGTTCCATTTTTAACGCCATACCAGTATGTTGTATTTGGTGTTAATAATTCATCTGGAACAATAGTAAATGTTAGTTTATCAGATGAAAAACCAACCTTTACAGGAACTAAAGTGCCATTTTCGTCTTGTGTTCTAAGTTCAACATTTTCCGCTGGTGATGTAATATCACTATCATCAGCATTTTTAAATGCTAAGTTAGAAGCCAAAGAAAGTCTTGAATATGTTTCAATATCAGTAGCTCCAGTTGCTGGGTTTAAAGTAAACTCTGCTGGTGGTTGAACATCACTTTTGTGAATATCATCAAAATAGTAAACATCCCCTTCTGAGGATCCACCAGATTTGTCTCTGTCAAAATATATCTGAATTCTGTTGTGTGGGTCTTTTCCAGATTCAATAGTTGTACCGCCAAAATTATAAACCAATTCAACCCATTTATTTGTTTCTTCTACAAGGATTTCTTTAACGCCAGTGTTATTTCCCCAATCAGGGTTATTTTGAAGCTGCATATAGACTTTAACAGGCTTACTGACCCATACCTTTACTCTAAAAAATGGTGTTTGTTCATAATCAAAAAACGGCAATTTGGCACCATCAACGTCATTGTTTTCAATACCAGCGTCTCCACCAGGTACAGTGTATTTACCAACTTTAGCAGATGTATTAATGCCAGAGGGATCAGGATTATCAATTTTTTCAAAACCAGCTCCACCCCAACTGCCCCAACCGGCATCAGTTTGAGGTGTTTCAAAATCAATAAGCATTTTATTTGTTACAGGTGCCTCGGTGGTAAATGTTGCATTACTCGCAAGAACTGCAGTGTCGTCTTGATATTTTACAGTAGTTTCGTTTATAGATACGTAGTAATCACTAGAAAAATTAAGATTATCCGTTGGATTAACAGTAATTGTAGTTGAATACTCATCAGAATTATGATTCCATTCTGC
Organism: Bacteroidota bacterium; assembly: GCA_027621175.1. GTDB lineage: Bacteria > Bacteroidota > Bacteroidia > Flavobacteriales > Flavobacteriaceae > UBA7446. The sequence continues at coordinate 9,243 of JAQCCM010000024.1, forward strand.
TACAGTTCCTGTAAAAGCAACATCAGCACCGTTGATGTCGGTTTCTTTTAAAGTAATTATACCGCTTATGTCACCATCTGCCAGCGCCGTGCCATCAGTTTTGAGCAATTTCTCGTTAGTTTTTATAATAATATCGCCTTTTCTAGCAAATGCTGTTGAACCATCGCTCGGTTCATAAACCAGTTGATTAGTGGCATAAAATGAGCCAGCCATCAAATCATCAACATAAAAGGTGTCTCCTCCAGAAGCGCCTTCAAAACCGATACCAACCTTATTCAGTAAAATATTGGTAGTACCACTAAAGTCGATAGTAACTTCTACCCATTGGTCTAAGGTAGAAACAGTCGTTTTCTTCTCAGCGTTATTGGAGCCCCAATCAGTACCTTCAAACTTTACCTTTACATCAATAGCCTTGGAAGTATATAGTTTTAGAGTCACACTAGGGTTATCGGTAAGATTAAAGTATTGTGTGTAGCCAGGTGCTTGAGCAATTCTGCCACTATCATTCCCAACAGTATGTTTAGAAACTTTGGCTGATGTATTAATTCCTCCAGGAAAAGGATTATCCACAACATTGGAAGTGTGCGCATCATCTCCACCTCCCCAAGTTTGGAAAACCAATGCTGTACCTGCATCTTCAAAATCAGCCAATAATTGGTTCTGAGAAAACACTGCACTAACACTAAAAAATAATATAAAAATGTATATGTTTTTCATTTGGATAAATTTTAAGTTATAATGAAATATTTATAATTCGTATTAGTATTTTAAATAAATCATAAATTAATGAGGACAATGTTATGAAGATTAAAAACTAATGAAAAATATAAGTGCCCTAAAGAAACCCTACGTAGTTGATTACAAGCCCTACAAATACACTACAAGAATGTTTGGTCTATAGTGAACAAATATAGTTGTACAGATTGGATCTCGCAGCTAATCCAAGCTTTTTTCGGAGTCTATACCGAGTCATTTCCAAGCTTTTTGGACTGATGTTAAGCAAAGAAGCCATCTGCTTGGTGGGTATGTTTAATTTAATAAAAGCACAAATTCGAATATCATTGGGTGTAAGATCGGGGTGTAAGTCGTCGAGTTTACTAAAAAAGTCGGGGTTTGATTTTTTAAAATGAAACTCAAATTTGACCCAATCGTAAGTTTCTTTCAGCTCGACATCTATTCTTTTGACAATTGATTTCATCTTAGGACTTAACTCTTTTTCCTTTTTTACATCATTTAGTTTAAAAATGTGATTTTTTAAATTGATCAGTAAATCGTTTTTCTTTATGTTAGTATAGGTGGAAAAAGCCAGTTCTTGGTTTCTATTTTTGATTTCCAACTGAAGCTTGTCCTGCTCGAGCGCCAACATTGTTTTTTCATCTTTTAGCTTTTGAACTTCTAGCCTGCTAATTCTTTCTTTTTGTTTGCGTTTTTCTTTTTTAAGTAAGCGCTCCCTTTTCTTTTTGTTTCTAGCTTCTTGAGTTATTACAATAAATAAAATTATCCCAATTGTGATTAAAAAATAAATAGAAAACGCTGCTCCAGATAAATACCATTTCGGTTTAATTTTAAAAGGAATAAGCATTTCTTCTGAAAAGCTACCCATTTGATCACTTGTCCTGACAAAAACCTCATAGCTATTAGTTTCGAGCCCATTTACTTTTATAACTAAATTATCATCGGCTTCTAGCCATTTGCCCTCATCATTGACTTTGTATTCAACGACATGGGTTGAACTACCCAAGTATTTGGGTAACTGAGTCTGAATTAAAATTGAATTATTTGCATACGGAAAGGACTTGATGTTGCCCTGAAAAAAACTATGATGTATGGTGTCATTAATTCCTACAAATTGAATGGTCTTTATTAATGGTTTTTGAATAATACTATCTTTGTCCTTTTGAGCAATCGCCTCTTCATTAAATACAAATACTTGGTCTTCTGAATTAAACAAGACATACTTTTGGTTTAGGCGCATAAATTTTGAAAAATCACCATGAGTCTTGATTTTTTTATTATTAAAAAATGTTGACTTACGAACTTCAAAATCAACCAATCCTATGTGTTTGTTGGTAGAGAACCACATCGAGTTGTCAAGTTGTTTTATAAAACTTAGGTCACTTATACCCTCAAACATTTCGGTCACAGCACTGCTTTTATAAAATGCCTTGTCAGTATCATCGTATTTATAAAAACCCTCAGGGTTATAAAATATCAATGCATCGTTAAGTTTAAAAAAGTAATTATAAAATAATTCATCATCAGAATTAAAGTTCTTTAAAAACTCAAATGAAGTTATATTTTCAAAATTGGCGCTTAATCCTAATTTGAAAAAGCCTTTAGCGGGGTGACAAACCCATAAATCATTATTATCAAACTCGATAAATCGAGAAGAGTCATAGAATCCATCTAGTCGCTTATAAAATGACCACTTTCCGTTTTTTTTCTTAAGTATAAGAATACCGTTGTAAGTGCCACAATAAATTAAATCCTTTCTGCTTTTATGTTGCTTAAAATTCCATACTCCATTGACAGCGTGTAATAATTTCAATGAATTATCGCGCTCATATGTGTATATACCTTTTTCGTGTCCAACAAAAATAGTATTATCAATTTTTTCAATGTGCCAATTAACGCCTTGGCTATTTTTCACCAAGGACGCACTGCTGTTTTTTGATCTTGTATCTGTGCTAAACAAGCCTTGGTTTGTTGCATTTAAAAAAATATTGTTGTGCAGTAGAAAACCATGACTCTGACCCTGATTTTTGGATTCTTTTATATAATGAACTACATCGTTTTGTTTTATATTATGAATCTCTTTATCACCAATTGCCCAAAGGTTCTCTTGAGCGTCCTCATAAAGTCCCTTTACATAATTTGATCTTAGGCCATCTGTGTCAATAATTGTTTTTTTGGGTCTATATTGGTTGTCAAGAATATAAATCCCATTTTGATTAGTTCCAATGACGATTTCATCGTTTTTGTTCAGTATTGCGGCATTTATAACAATAGATTTTAAATTTACTATGTTTCGAGTTGAAGTCCCTTTTTTGGACCAGACCTGCCCATTCTTAAACACAAATACATAGTTGTTTTGAGTAATTTCAAAAACGTTAACCAATTCACTCTTTATTTGTTTGAAGTCTTCAAATAATGTCATGTCATCCCCTTGAATAGTATAAATACTGCCTTGGAAATCGCTAAAGAATAAATATGATGAAGTCTTAAATATGTTCTTGTAGTATTCAGGCGCTTTGAGAGTCGTGATGCTTCCATCTTTTGGGTCGAAAAAGAACATCTGATCTTGGGATTTAAACACTATTTGGTTTTCGTGTGATACGATATTGTTAAATGTTGGCTGTAAATAATCTTCTTTTGTGGGGGCTACATAGTGTAAACTTGTATACTCAAAACGACCATATTCATTCTTTTCCCAAAGCCCAAAACCACCAATTCCAGCGCTATAGATTAGCTTATCAGAAGCAACATAAATTGAGCTTAGATTTGTAAGCTTTCCCTTTCTGTACAAAAAGTGATTTACACCGTCAGTTTCTAACAAACCTGCAGAGGTTGCCATATAATAAAGACCATTTTCGGCTTGTTTCAGTTGCTCAACATTTCGGACACCCAATTCAGTGATATTAAAACTCGTAATAAATGGTGCCGTCACTTTATCTAATTGACAGAAACCTATTGAGCAATGAATGAAAAATACAGTAAATGATATAAGAAACCTCATGTACTTTGCTGATAATTAAACAAATTTAAACAAAAGCAATAGATAACTCAATTTATCCAATAAGCTGAGCTTTGCATTTATAGGTTTGTAGTTTTTACTGATTTTCTAAATACTGTATTTTTTAAATCTTTCGTTTCATCAAACTGAAAATTTAAAGTAATGATCTTTATCACAAAGTATTAATTATTTTAGTCAAATCCTGCCCAAAATAGTTCGACTTCACTCCTTTAGCCTCCACTGATTATTTTAGAGAATAATAATTTATTCTAGGGAATAAAATTGTACTGAAGGCGGGACTTGAACCAACAATTACAAAGCTCAAAGATTTATCGTTTTTGACAAATCTTCTCGAAAATAGTTCGATTTCACTCCTTTCTGCTCCACTTTGAAGCACAGCAAAACTGTGGATAAAAGCATAAAAAGCCCTGCAAATGTATTTGCAAGGGCTTTGTTGGTTTTATACGCTAAGTGCTGCAAGCACTGTTTGCTGTATTTCCTAATAGAGAGAGGCAAAGGGAAAACCGAAGGGTAATCCCTTCTTCTGCACGATTAAGCCTTACGCCCACAAATACACTTTAAGACAAGCTGAGAGCATGGTTGCTGAGCGACTATATCCAAGCGTTTTTCGATGTAGACGTTTAAGGTGCGTGCGAAGTGTGAGATGCGCTCGCTCCACGTGATTTGTGCCAAATTTTTTGGTTTGGTGTATTTTCTCAGGAACTAACCACTTATAATTTCGAAGCTTGTCGGTGTAAATTGCGGTTGCTTCCGCAAGCTCTAAACTTGTAATTACATGCCGTAGGGTTTTGTTGGTTCTGGGGCCGATGTTAAAGCGAACTACCGCGCCACACTCCCTACAAAATGCACACACCAACCAAATACGTTTTTGCTTATGCTTCACAAAAGTTAACAGTTCATCTACTTCAAAAGATGTTCCAAAGGCTAGCGGAGGTGGCTTGATGTTTTTAGCCATACGGCGGATTCTTGACAGCACTGTAGTTGGGGAAATTTCCAGTAAGCGCGCCGTGCCTAAAATACCCACCCCTTCTCTAAGAAGCTTTGTAATGGCGGTATTGGTGTTTTTTTGATAGGCCTTATTGGTATATGTAGCCACTTGGGTTTTACCACAACTAGTGCAACGGTAACGCTGTTTCCCTTGCGGACTTTTCCCGTATTTGATAAAAGTACTCTTACAACAGGGACTACCAACAGCTTTGAAACATAAGGTTGAATTTAGAAGCATATAAACAGGTTTAAGCGATTTTTTGGGACATGGTGGTAGGTATTATTTCCTTAAAAGTATACCATTTAGGACAACTAAAAAACTGGTTTTTAGTGATTTAAAAGTTTACAAAACCCCGACCAACAGCTTTGGAACATTACCCAGTTAATTGATAATCAATTATTTACATGTTTAAATTTAACTAAATTAAAAGGGGTTTGTAGAAGTAAGACTTCCTAAATCACATAGCCATACACCATCACAAAATGGCAGGTGGCACCGCCCAAGACAAACAAATGCCATATAAAATGGTTGTAAGGAATGCGCTCAACCACATAAAACACCACCCCAACGGTATAGGCTGCGCCGCCGGCCATCAGCCATGCCAATCCTTTGGGGTCTAGGGCTGCGGTAAGTTCGCCATAGGGGATAACGGCCAGCCAGCCCATAGCGAGGTATAAAAAGGTAGAAAAGCGTTCAAACTTGCCCGTAAAAAAGAGTTTTAACAGCAGACCAAAAGCAGCAATGCCCCAAACCACCCAAAACAAGGTCCAGCCCAAGCCATTGGGAATAACAATGAGCAACACAGGCGTATAGGTACCTGCAATCAACAAATAAATACCAATATGATCAGCAATCCGAAAATAGTGCTTGCGCTTGCTAGATGTTATGGCGTGATAACAAGTAGATGCCAAAAACAACAAAATGATGGAGAGCCCATAGGTGATAACGCTAAACAGCCCCCACGGGTTTTCGGTGTCCACGCCCAAAAGCAGGAGAACCAAGGCAGCGATGCCCAAGCCCACACCAACCCCATGCGACCACGCATTAAGCTTTTCTTCTATTGGCATTGTAGGAACTGGTTAATCGGCATAGGCAATTTCAACCATAACCTCATTGCGGCGGTTATATACCTTATACGGACTGTCATAGCCTAAGAATTCGATCACTCCTGTGGCTTCAATACCGTTGGCCTGTAAGGTTTCCATAAGGCGTTTTTTGTGTAAAGCTTCTTTACGACTATTGGTATAGCCCCCATACCGAATGGCTGCTACATAGCGTGGTTTTGTAATCTCTAACGCTACGTTTTCCCCTTTGGGTTCTGGTGCTCCTTTTTTATGTACGGATAGTGGCATCACAAATGCCATCTCCGATTTATTTTCGTTCATATACACTGGCGCAGTCATGGCAATTTTTTCTTTGCTTTCGTTGTTTCCCGAGATGTACTGGAACAGCTTTCCAAAATTGTTTCCACCGCTTGTAGTGACTAGCGTCGCACTTGGGTAAAAACGAATTTCAACACTATCAATTTCCTTAATGACTTCATACGATTGAATTTCAGTGTCTTGTGCCATAGCAAATGGAATGGTTATGAGCCATACGGCTACTGTAGTGATTAGGATTGTTTTCATAATTAAGATGCCTTTTTGATATCTCTACGAATGTCTTTTTCTACAATGCTTAAGTATTTTTTACGCTTGGCATCTGATACAAAAGGCACCGACCAAAACTGCTTGGTTTTGGTAAAAAGAGCCAGTTTCCATCCAAATACAAACGAATAAACCCCCATCACTAGGCGTAGTTTAACCGAGTTGAGGTAAAGCGTTCTCACAGGAAGTGCTGGCGCACCGTGTGTGACATAAGTACGCACCTTTTTGTCGCTCAAAAACGACTTTGGATAGGCATACAACTTGGTCACATTGACAAACTGATAGGCAAAGCCCGGAGTTAGCACCTCGTCAAAGAAAATTTCCATGCGAGGCGTAAGCCGAAACCACCATACAGGCGATATAAAATAAATGCGTTCTGACCACGTAACAAGTTCTTTGTACTTGGCAATGACGGCATTTCTTGGACGGGTAAAGCTGTCGCGGTACAGGTCGATGATTTCGATGTCTTCATCCGCTTTTTCTAGGCGATCCACAATGGTTTTAAAAATACCATTATAGCAAAAGGAGGATTGGTCTGGATGGCCAATAATAACCAGGTTTTTCATAAGCAATTTTAACAAAGGTACGTTTTTCATGTTACGTCATTGTAAAATGTGCTCTGGGTTTCATTGGGCATACGTGTAGTGTAGTTTTAGAATTTTTATTTAAATACAAGATTAAATATCAGCACAGCAATGAAAAATATATGTGATGTTTTAGTACATTTACATCGCTATGAAATTTGATTTAACTGCCACCGGACTTCGGTTTACACAACACGTCCCTAAGCACCAAACCCCTTTTGAGCGGTTATTTGAGTTGTTTAAGGAGCTTATCACGCATACTTCTGGCGATTTTGATGAGGCAATTGACTGGTTACGAGAATTGGATAAAGAGTACAAACTCACCAACAGCGATTACACCATAGACGATTTTATTAGAGACTTACTCGAGCGTGCCTACATTCAGCCAAAAGGCGATGGCAACGGCGACGGCACAGGCATGGGGCTTACCTCAAAAACAGAAAAGCTATTGCGCGAACATGCGCTAAAGCAAATTTTCGGGAAGCTAAAAAAGTCGGGGGCTGGAAACCACAAAACAAAAAATACCGGTCAAGGCGCAGACGACACGGGCGAGTTTAAGGCCTATCAATTTGGCGATCCGATTGAAAAAATTTCCATGACGGAGAGTATCCGAAATGCACAAATCCGTACGGCAGGCACAGATTTTAATTTGCACCACGATGATTTGGTCGTCGAAGACAGCTACTACAACACCCAAATGAGTACCGTTTTGATGATAGACATCAGCCACAGTATGATTTTGTATGGCGAAGACCGCATCACTCCAGCCAAAAAAGTAGCCATGGCATTGGCAGAATTTATCACCACCCGTTATCCAAAAGACACCCTTGATATTTTGGTTTTTGGAAACGATGCCTGGCCCATTTCCCTAAAAGAAATTCCGTATTTGCAGGTGGGACCGTACCACACCAATACAGTTGCGGGACTATCGTTGGCGATGGATATGCTACGCCGACGAAAAAACAGCAATAAGCAAATTTTTATGATTACCGACGGCAAGCCAAGTTGCTTAAAAAATCCCGACGGCACCTATTATAAAAACAGCATGGGACTAGACGATTTGATTGTGGATAAATGCTACAATATGGCACGACAGGCACGCAAATTGAAAATACCCATCACCACCTTTATGATTGCGCAAGATCACTACCTCAAAGAATTTGTGCGCAATTTTACCGAAGCCAATAAAGGAAAAGCATTCTTTACGGGGCTAAAAGGATTGGGCGAAATGATTTTTGAAGACTATGAACAAAACAGAAAAAAACGATTAGGATAAATGACACAAAGCAAAACCTTAGGCGAGTTAAAACAAACGGATTATTCGCCTTGTTCCATTCAAGAAGAGTTGGCACGGAATTTACGTGCGCGCATCAAAAGTGGAACACCAACATTTGAAGGACTATTAGGATATGAACACACCGTAATTCCAGATGTTGAACGTGCCATTCTCTCAGGTCACAGCATGAATTTGTTGGGACTTCGTGGGCAAGCAAAAACACGTTTGGCACGTCAAATGACACAACTATTAGACGAGTGGATTCCCGTTGTGGAGGGCTCCGAAATCAATGATGATCCGCTTGCTCCTATAAGCAAACACGCCAAGGAACTGATTGCCCAGCACGGCGATAAAACGCCCATTACGTGGCTGCACCGAGATGACAGGTTTTTTGAAAAATTGGCAACCCCCGATGTAACCGTAGCAGACCTTATTGGAGATGTTGATCCTATTAAGGCATCAAATTTAAAGCTCTCTTATTCCGACGAGGGCGCCATTCATTTTGGCATGATTCCAAGAGCGCATCGCTGTATTTTTGTGCTTAACGAATTACCCGATTTACAAGCACGGATTCAAGTAGCCTTATTCTCCATTTTACAAGAAAAAGAAATTCAAATACGCGGATTTAAATTGCGACTTCCCATCGAAACCCAATTTGTATTTACAGCAAACCCCGAGGACTACACAAACCGTGGAAGCATCGTAACGCCGCTCAAAGACCGTATTGGATCACAAATTTTGACACACTATCCAAACAGTACAGCAATTGCCAAATCCATCACAATACAAGAAGCGAAGATAAGTCCAGCCCTAGCGGAGGCAATTTACATTCCTGAGTTGGCGCGTGACCTTTTAGAGCAAATTGGATTTGAAGCACGAAAAAGCGAGTACGTGGACGCCAAAAGTGGGGTGAGCGCACGTATGAGCATCACCGCGTTTGAAAACCTAATCAGCACAGCAGAACGCAGGTTGCTTATTACAGGGGAAGAAAAAACCAGCATTCGCATGGCGGATTTTTTAGGAGTGATTGCAGCCATTAATGGCAAAGTGGAACTTGTATATGAAGGCGAACAAGAAGGCGCAGAGCAAATCGCGATTCACCTCATAAATCAAGCTGTGAAAACACTATTCCCATCCTATTTTCCAGAAATTAAAAAGTTGGAAAAACAAGATGAAGATGGTCCATATGACCGCCTTTTGAGGTGGTTTTACGGAGACAATGAACTCTTTTTGGAAGACGGTCTTGCAGAAGATGTATATAAAGACACCTTAGATGCCGTACCCAATTTAAATACGCTTGTAGCAACGCATCAACCGAAAAGTACTGCCGAGGATAAATACTTTTTGATGGAATTTTTGCTTTGGGGATTAGAAGCCAACAAGCGCCTAAACAAATACCGCACCCTTGAAGGCTTTCAATTTAAGGACGGTTTGGGCAACTTACTTGCGGGGCTTTAACTATTGAAATTCAACGCATTGTCGATAAGCGCTAAGTGCGAATAGGCTTGCGGGAAGTTTCCTAACAAATGCTTAGATGAAAAGTCGATGTCTTCACTAAATAGCCCCAAGTGGTTGCTGTAAGACAATAATTCATCAAAGAGTTTTTTGGATTTTTCTTTTTCTCCAATTTTATACAAGCTGTTAATAAACCAAAATGTACACACCGTAAACGAGGAACTTGGTAATCCAAAATCGTCTTCATTTTTATAGCGATATAAAAGTCCTTCGTGCATTAATTCTGCTTCAATAGCCTTCACCGTTTTAACGAATTTTGGGTTTTTCGCATCGATAAAACCGTAGTATTCCATTAGCAAAACGGAAGCGTCTAAGTGTTCAGAATGATAGGATTGCGTAAACGCTTGTTTTGTTTCGCTCCAAGCGTTTTCCATGATATCGTCATAAATTTCAACACGAAGTGCGCTCCATTTTTCTACAGACTTTTCGGGGTGAATAAGCTCAGAGATTTTAATAGCCCTGTCAACAGCTACCCAACAGAGTAATTTGGAAAAGGTAAAGTGCCTGTCCTCATGTCTAAATTCCCAAATCCCCTTGTCGGCAAGTTTCCAATTGTGCTTAACCACCCAAACAATAGACTTAACGATAGACCAAAGCGGTTCTGTCGCATCTGCTAAAATTAAGCATCAAGTTTTAAACTAATTTAATTTTTTAAGAAGCTAATG
>JAQCCM010000006.1 GCA_027621175.1 Bacteroidota bacterium
TGGACTCATGTCCAGCGTCCCGCTTAGGTGGGACTTTTTTTTTACACACACTTGATATTGGCTAAGGTGTTGGTCGAGATGTTTCCCGACCAAAGACCTTAGCGTAGCATAACAATCAAAGCATAATAAGGTTCACTGCTACAAAAAAAAAGAACCTATTCTTTTATATGGGCAAAAAAGGTAGTGTTTCAGACTGTTCCAAAATATGGTTCGTCTTACATCCACTGGTGTAAATGTGTGAAAGTAAGCAAGGCTTAGGTGTGGTCAAATGAGTTGAGTACCCATTTTGTAGGTTGAAACTACGTTTTCAACCGTTGAATAGACCGAAAAAGATGCGTTTATTTATTGTAAGAAAAGTACTACAGCGGTAAGATTTGTACTAGTAATATTGATTTCGGTTGTCTGTTACTTCAAAATTACTTTTTAATGCATCCGAAACATTTGTCTGAATATTTTGCTTAGCAGTATTTGAAATGGAAGCTTTGTAACCTGCGTAGTTAGATAAGTCCTCTGCCGCTGTTTTAGCTTTTACCTGTACCACAAAAACACCAGATTTGCCTCCAATAGGCTGAGAAACAACACCTTCCGCCATACCAAAACCAACGCCAACAACTTCAGGCTCGTTAGATACGCCTGCCAACATGCTCGTAAAACGATTTACCGCATTGGCAGTACTCACTGTTTGTTCAAACTTAGTAGCAACATCTTCTAAGGAGTCATAACCACTGATTTGCTTTAGCAGCATGGCTTTCTTTTTTTCTTTTATAACAAGTGGCGTAACTGTTGCTTTTAGTTCATCTACATCAGGGAGTCCAGCCTCTTTTACATCTTTTATTTGAATAATAACATATCCACCTGTAGACAATGCGAATCGCTTCACATCTGTTACCTGGCGTCCTTCTTCGAAAGCCCAACGAACCACCTGACGTTGTGTACCCAGAACAGGTAATGATTCATCTAAAGCTTTTACGCCATTAATATCTTTAACTGCATAGTTGTTTTGTGTTGCAATAGCTTTGAAATCTGCAACTTGTATATCCAATTCAAATTGTGTCGCATCTGTAAAGACCTGATTACTGGTAGCTTCTGAAGGAATCAATTTTTTTGATATCGTGGCTAGTTTGATTACATCTTTTTTGTCTTGTATCTCGATGACGTGGAAGCCAAACTCCGTTTCCGCTACACCAAATGCACCTGTGCGGTTTCCAAAAACAAAATCGCTGAAAGGCGCTACCATCTCTTCGCGCACAAATTCTGGCAACTCTCCTCCTCTAGAAGCTGATGGCCCATCAGAATTTTCACGAGCCAATTGTGCAAAATCACCACCTCTTTTAACTTTTCGCAGTAATGCGTATGCTTCCTTTTTTGCTGCTTCTTTGTTGCGTGTAACCGTTTCTGCAGCTCTTGATGCGCCATTATAAGCAATTAAAATATGACGTGCTTTAGCTTTCCCCTGTTTGAGACGAGAAACTATGCGTGAAATGTTTGTAAAGCCGTTGTCTTCATAAGGACCAAAAACCTGGTCCAAAGGAAGGTTAAATAACGTGTTGGCATAGCTGCCTGAAAGTTCGGTCTCGGAAAGAAAAGCATCCTGAAAAGGAACATCAGAATTTTCGTTGACAAAATTTGGTAATGCATCTGCGGCTATATCTTTAAAAGAAGGAAAGGTTTCTTCTTGTTTTGACACCTCATTAAATTCAACACGAGTGGTAAGCAACTCGCGTAATTGATTTTCAATAAGTACTTTGTCTTCTGGCGTTGCGGTCTCTGCAAACTGAACATATTGCAAGCTTCTAGATTCTTCACGCTCATAGGTGTCCGCGTTTTCAGCTATGTAACGCTCCACATCTTTGTTTGAAACAGTAACTAAACTGTCGGGGATCACGCTGTAAGGAACACGCACATATTCCAAGTCAATAAGATCATTTTGTAGCGCGTAGCTTTGTTGGGCTTCAAAATTCGTGGTATTCAAGCCAGCAGAAACCATATCGACATATTGCTGGACACGAATATTGTTTTTAATAGACGCCTCTTGAGCTTTCCATTGCTCAAATCCTTGAGGGTTGTTTTGACTTAAGTCTAAAATAAAATCTGTAAAACGGTTTGGGTCAAAAGATCCGTCTTCACCTTGAAACTGTGGGTCAGAAGAAAAATTTGGATCGTTTTCAATAAACTGCTCAATATGTGTTTTTCCAACAAATAAGCCTAAGGCCTCAAAAGTTTGTTCGAAAGCTTTCGCATTCGTAGATTGGTTAAAAGCAAAATTCACTGCCTGCATGGTTGTCATACGGTAATTCCGTTCGGCAAAATCAACTTGACGGCTAAATTCATCAATCCCGACTTCTTCCTCTCCAACAATCAAAACAGGGTCTTGACTTGTGGAGGAACTTCCGTCAAAAACACCAGTGAAAACAAACGCTAAAAGCGCCATTCCAATAATGAAGATTAAAAAAATAGAACGTTCTCTGATTTTACTTAAAATAGCCATGTTTAAAAAATTTAGACTGCATGCGAAAATACAATTAAAAAGAAGAATTTAAAACGCTAATTGACATAGACTTTTACTAATTCTACTTTAGTGTTAGACACCTCTAACATTTCAAAGGTATAACCTGCTATAGCAACACGTTCTCCTTCTAGAGGAATATCTGCGTTATGATGTACAATGAGTCCCCCGAGCGTTTCGTAAGATTCAGAAGCGGGTAAGTTTAGCATAAAACTAGCGTTAATTTCGTCAATTTCTAAACGTGCAGAAAAGGTAAACGAACCGTCATCGTGTGCTATTATAACATTAGAAACGGTATCGTGTTCATCCTCAATTTCTCCAAATAACTCTTCAATGATATCTTCAAGTGTCAACATTCCTGCAGTACCACCATACTCATCCAAAACTACAGCAATGCTACGCCTTTTTTTGACCAATAAATTAAATACATCTTGAATACGCATGGTTTCTGGTATCCACTCCACTGCCTTAACAATGGCATGTAATGATTTGGGGTTTTTAAACATATCAAAGGCATGTACATATCCGATGATATTATCCATGCCTTGCGCATAGATTAAAATCTTAGAAAATCCAGTCGAGGAAAATATATGAACCAATTCTGCTGGTTTTTCGTATCTATCAACTGCAACCATTTCGGCACGAGGCACCATGACTTCCCTGGCTTTGAGATTTGTAAAAGAGAGTGCGTTGTGGAAAAGTTGCAATTCGGCATCACGATCATCTTGGCTTGCTGTTTCGATGTGTTCTGATATAAAATCACCTAACTCTACCTTACTAAATGCAATAGATTCCTCATGTTTTGGAACGTTGAAAAAACGAGAAAGCACACTATCGGAAAAGCGCAATATTGTCCAGCTTACGGGTTTCATCAACTGATAAAAAACAAAAGCAGGTAGCGCAAAAAAACTTAAAAATCGGTTCGAGTAAATCTGAAAAAAGACCTTAGGCAAAAATTCAGCCGTGATTAGAATAACGGCTGTAGAAATCAGGGTTTGATAGAAAATAATATGGAGCGGGAGCGATGCGGAAGCTTCATAAAGGGGGAAGAGCTGGTTGACAATCAGCTCACCTGCAAAAATACCATACACTACTAAGGATATATTATTGCCTACGAGCATGGAAACAATAAATCGTGAAGGGCTTGTAGTAATCGATTTCAAAAGTACACTGTAGCCTTTGTTCTGTGATTTCTGAATTTCAAGACGGATTTTGTTGGACGACACAAATGCAATCTCCATTCCAGAGAAAAATGCCGACAACAAAAGGCTAATGAGTAAAACCGTTATCTCAACAGACATGTTTTAGGATTGCTTACGCTTTTCTAGTTTCTTACGGTAGCGCCTACGGATATAAAACATCAAAAAGGCAACAACTGCAATGGCAATGTCGAGTGAAGTTTTCGACCCTTCTGCACCATTGTAATAAAATGCTCTAAACAAAAAGAGTGCGCCAAAAACTAGGTAAATAATTTCAGATATTCGGTAAAATTTGATCATAATTCTTCTTCTACGACAACACTTCCAACAAGTGGTCCTGTGGTTATTTTATTAAACGACCTACTGGCATCTAATACGCGTGCAGCAATGTCGTAATCTACGTTTTTAAAGGTAAAGTTTTCTTCCGTAAAAACCCACTCTCGATCAACATCCCAGTACAATTGAGAGGTTCGCAAATCAGCCCCTTCAGGTGTTGTAATCTGTACATTACCCCGCAAGTCCACCAAATTAGTGCGATTATACAAAATACCATAATCCGCTTTTACAAAAGTTTCCTTATCGTTTTCGTCATAAAATACGACTTCAAGACCGATTGGGAACTCAGAATATGGAAAAGGTTGATTGGTGTAATCAAGGTTTTTAGGTGCTGTAAGAATTGCCAACGTTTGTGCCGAATCTGTATAAACAACTCTTATGGTATCCGCCTCTCCAACTGGGAGTGCATCAAATTGATTGAGCTGCTTGACCTGTTCAAAATTGTTTTTACACGAGCAAGTGGCAATCACTGCTAGCGCAAACATTAGGTTTTTGAACAAATCAAGTTGTTGCATGCTACAACTGCGGAACGGTTACACTATCATTAATCCAGCAAGAAAAACGAATGGTTTGACCAGCATTACCCTCGGTGAAAATATCCGTTTTGCTAGGTGCTCTACCCTCGTAACTTTTTGCCATGTCAAGTGCCGTCTTTTTTACACCTGAATCAACAGATGCTGCGCGACGTGCTGTTGTTGCCGCTAACCAATATACGGCGCGTTTTTCAAACTGCGTGGTACCACAACTATTTGCACTGGAGGCATATAAATTTGCAATAAGCATATATGCTTTCCCCATTGAAGGTTGGTATTGCAATGCTCTTTTAGCATAGGAACGCGCTTTGCTTTTCAGGTCTCTTGTCTTAAATTTTACTGCAATTTTGTATAAGATTGCTGCCTTGCGATACTGATCTTGCTCCAATGTTAAAGACTCTTCGTAGTATGCCAACGCGCCCTGGTTATCGCCAGCCTTATCTTTTAATAATCCTAAATAATAAGCTGAATTAGCAGAAGGATTAATGCCGTGTAGCGCTTCCACAAGCTCAACAAAAAGTGGATCGTCAGAACATTCTTTAGCAT
Organism: Bacteroidota bacterium; assembly: GCA_027621175.1. Lineage (GTDB taxonomy): Bacteria > Bacteroidota > Bacteroidia > Flavobacteriales > Flavobacteriaceae > UBA7446. The sequence goes on from JAQCCM010000006.1 coordinate 5,121, forward strand.
CCATCCTACTTGCAGCACGGTTTAGCCAAACACTATTGGTTTTGTTTGCTTCAAAGTTTTTACGATAAAGCGGAATTAAATTCTCACAGCTGGATTCTTTAGAAATCATAGCATCTAAGTTACCCGCATAAGTAGAAAATGCCAATACGTTGGTTTCATATACACGCTTGTTCCGTTGGTCTCTTGAAGTTACGGGCTGACCACCGTCTTCCTTTTTTAAAATGACATCAAGTTTGCGCGCCAAGTTTGTTTGCTCTAGCTCAAACTTTTCAGATATCTCTTCGTATTTAGTGAATAAATCTTCGGTAGTTAGATTTCCTTCTTTGTACAAATTATACGATGTTTTAAAAAATATATACAAACTCTTTGGACTTGTAAAACTTGCTGCATCTTGCGTAAATGCTTGATTGAATATATCAAATGCCTCTTGAGTTGTTCCTATGTTGTAATCAAACATGGCCTCAGCTTTTGAAGATAGGATTTTACCTACTTCACTAGTGCCTCTTTTAGTTGTTGGAAAATAGGTCTTCCAATCATCATAAAGTGAAATGAGTTCCTGTTGATAAAGAGCCTTATCATCGGTTGCATTTTTAATTTTATGGGTTAAGATACGTTCGCCATACTTAAAGGTTGCCACATTAAGTTCAGGACAAATAGTTCGTACTTCTTTCCATGGCTGATATGCCGAATCGTAGTTTTTAACTTTTGCAAACTCTGCAAAAATAGATAGGTTTCCAGGGCATGAATTTTTATCCCCTTGAGCAATGGCTGTAGCGCCTAAACATAACATCAATAAAAATAACGTATTTCTCATAGCTTTCATTAATCGTATTTCCTTTTAATAAACCAAATATCACTGAGCGAAAAGCCCAACATGATGTTCGTGTAATTATCTTTAATTAAACCTGCTTTATTTGTTCCCATTTGGCCAATTTCAACACCAATATTAATTTTGGATAACACATTCACTGGCAATCCAATTCCAAAGGTTATGCCAAAGTCTTTTACGGCTTGATTCTTTAATTCTAATCCTGTGTGTTCCCAGCGCAAACCTGCTCGGTATACCACTCGGCTCAAAAAGCTTGTGAAAGAATCGTATTTTGGGATGTAAAATCCGCCAGCAGATAACCGGGAGGCTGGAACAAAATTCGCGTCTGCATTGGTTTCTAACGGATTGATTATTCCTTTTGCAGTGTTTACGTAAGTCAATCCGGCAAACCAATGTTGTGGTTTTCCAAATCCAAAACCGAGAGTAGTTTCGGCTGCAAGTTTGTTCGTGGTTGTAACCAAATTTCCTAAATCCATTTCCTTTTTAGTACCAATTGCTCCGTTGGGAGTTATACTAGAAATGGTTCTTGAGTTGGTGCTTTGCAATGAGGCATTGGGAGTATATGTGGCTGAAAATTGGAGTGCATAGTTGGAAAAAATATTTCTACTGTAGTGCATACCAAAAGTATATTGGACACCGCTTAGCTCAGAGTTTGTAAAAAATTGTGTGCTATTTTGAATACCTGATGCAGTTTGAATGAGTGTTTTTTCGGTGTATCCAAAGTTATATAAGGCACTAACACCCAAACTCAATCCTTTATATGGATTAAAAGCAAGGCTTAAAAAAGTACTATTCACCCCACCTGTTCCACTAAGCAGGTTTTTGTATTCTAAACCGTTATTTTCTGTAGTTGTGTTAATCCTATATCCAAGAGAAGATTTCGGTTTAAGCCCAAAACCAAATGCAAAATGTTTTGTAGGGACGCTTAGGGATAAGTAATTTAACGCAGAGGTCGAAACAGATGCTTTTGCTTGCAGAGTACGTTGGGATGAAGCTTTATAATTTGCTCCGACACGGTATTGCACATATCCGAGTTTTCCAAGGGTAGCTGGATTGTCGAGACTAAATTGTGTGCTGTCGGCATATGTTGTCACACCCCCAATAGTATTGTTTTCTGCAGTCCTAGTGGAAGCAGGTTGCCCAATCCCATAATATGAATATGGAGAGAGAGTGGCGTTTTGGGCAAATACATACGTACCAAAAAGAACCAGTGAAATAGAAAGAAAATTACTTTTCATGTAATGAATTAAACATCAGGAGGTGATAAAGACCTATAAGGGTTAAATCTGCGACAGCAAATATGGTGTTTTTTATCTTTTTATTCAAAAAATTAGCGTCTCCGCCTGTTAAAATTATGGTAAAACTGCTGCGTAAATTAATAAATGTATCTATTTGTGACTGAATTTCAGCAATGATTCCAGATTCTACACCATATTCCATACTTGTTTTGGTAGATTTTCCAATAGAAGGGATTTTTTCTGGCGGATTTAGATGTGGCAATTTCTCCGTAAATAGGTGCATTGCGTGATAACGCATTGCTCTTCCAGGGGAAATGGCACCACCTATATGATGTGCATTTTCGTCCATGAAATCATAAGTAATACAACTACCAGCATCAATTATCAAAACAGGTGTGTTAGGGAATTTTAATACTGCTCCAGCCAAAGCCGCCCTGCGGTCAACACCCAAGGTATCAAGATTATCATAGTCTGAAGTAAAAGGGTATTTGATTGTGCTGTCAATAAAAATAATTTTGGGGGTATTCGAGAGTTTAGCAACCAAACGCTTTGTTTCAGATCCGTCACCACCGACTAAAATTGACTCAATAGGATTTGCTTTAAAAAATGTATCCCATTGCAATGTTGTCCAATGCGTACACATTCCCGATTTTTGCAACGTATCTGACACAAAATATCCGTACTTGACATGGGTGTTTCCAACATCCAGTACCAAGTGTCTATTTTTTTTCATAGTGTGCTAAAGTAGAAGTTTTTTTTCAAGCTACTTGCCAATTGTGGGAAAGGGGCTATATTTGTGCCTGCAAATTTTGCATGGTACCTTAGCTCAGTTGGTAGAGCAAAGGACTGAAAATCCTTGTGTCCCTGGTTCGATTCCTGGAGGTACCACTTTTTAACCCTGTAAGTCATTGATTTACAGGGTTTTATATTTTTATTTTCCTCCGGTGTTGTCATTGGTGTTCACATTTTGAGGTTTTTTACTACCTTCATTGAACTATGAGATGACAATAATCTGGTATCACTTCCCATGGTATGAAATACCCAAGTAAGGTATGTTTTTCTGAGGTGTTTTAGGGTGAATGGAGTTTCAATACCTGCAGCTTTTCTAAAGTGGGTGAACGATCGAGAGACTTTCTCCATTATTGTATTAATTGTATACGTATTCTCTGGATCGATGAGTTTGACATTTTTCCCTTTCATTTTATCATATCCCATTTCTTTTAAAAGTTTCATCAGATCCTCGTTAATAGGGGAGAGTTTTTTTGGAGTGTTCTTATTACCCAATCGTTCGACTTTTAGGTTTCTAAATTGAAAGAATAGCACTCCTTTACTGCCTTGGATAATATCATTCCATTTAAGACTGAGTACTTCCTCTCTACGTCCTCCAACAAGAAGAAAGAGTTTAAATGCATTAACCATCCAAGTTTCATACAAATAATCTCTTCTTCCATTCGATCTTGTTTGTTGAAACGATGACTTTGATTCTACCGCTGCTATAATTTTTTCAAACTCATCTTTGGTAAAAATCAAATTATCACCTTTAATCACTTGTTTTCGAATACAATTTTTAAAAGGATTCTTTATGTCTAACTCTTCGATTTCGATTAAGAATTTGTAAAATGAAGTTATACTTGTTAAAACCTTGTTGAAAGTTTTGGGGTGAGGGTATTTAATCTCCAATTGCCTGTAGAAAATAGAAACATCATTATTTCTGACATCCCCCGGTTTCTATCTGTTCTTTAAACCCTTTCGTTTTTACGAAAGGTTTTTTTTATGATTTTAACTTAAATTCCTAAAATACGTTTTAGGTGGTCTTCATCTACATTTCCTCCAGCAAAGTCATCGAAGCTTTTTTGAGCAGCTTCAATAATATGTTTTTGGATAAATGGAGCGCCTTCTTTTGCTCCTTGTTCAGATGATTTGATACAGCATTCCCATTCCATAACAGCCCAAACATCAACTGCATGTTTTGTGAGCTTGGTGAAAATTCCTTTAAAATCTACTTGCCCGTCACCCAAGGATCTGAATCTACCTGCGCGATCTTTCCAATCGGCATAGCCGCCATAAACACCTTGCTTACCACTTGGATTAAACTCAGCATCTTTGACATGAAAAGCTTTAATGCGTTCATGGTAAAAATCTATAAATGACAAGTAATCTAACTGTTGTAGTACATAGTGGCTGGGATCATATAAAATATTTGCTCTTTTGTGATTGTTTGTAGCAGCCAAAAACCTTTCATACGAAATACCATCGTGCAAGTCTTCTCCCGGATGAATTTCGTAACATACATCAACTCCTTGTTCGTCAAAATGATTTAGAATAGGTAACCATCGTTTTGCCAATTCTTTAAAACCCATATCTACTAATCCGTTGGGGCGTTGTGGCCATGGATATACAGTGTGCCACATTAAGGCTCCTGAAAAAGTTGCATGTGCGTTCAGTCCCAAACGTCGGCTTGCTGTACCGCACTTTTTTACAAAGTCTATGGCCCATGCTGTTCTTGCTTTTGGATTTCCTCTAAGGTGTTCTGGCGCAAAACCATCAAACATGGTGTCATATGCAGGGTTTACAGCGACCAACTGTCCTTGCAGGTGGGTGGAAAGCTCTGTGATTTCTAAGCCATAAGCGTTTACTTTTCCTTTGAGTTCATCGCAATAGGTTTGACTATCAGCCGCTTTTTCTATATCGATAAGACTCGTTTCCCACGTGGGCATTTGAATGCCTTTATAGCCCAAATCTGCAGCCCATTTGCATATTCCATCTAAGCTATTGAATGGTGCTTCGTTTCCAGCAAATTGTGCTAAAAAAACAGCTGGCCCTTTTATTGTTTTCATAAATAATTTTCTTTTAATTCATTTTTGTCCAAGCAGCATTGTTTTTATCACTCTCCACAGCTGCGTAAATAAACTGCATACCGCGCACCCCGTCATGCACGTTGGGGTAATCCAGGTTGTCGATAGTTTCTCCATTGAGAAACGCAAGCAAGTGAGTAGCAAAATTCTTATAAATTGTAGCAAATGCCTCTAAATATCCTTCTGGATGACCCGCTGGAATTCGAGAAACATGCAATGCTTCTGGGTATAAGTCGTTGCCGTTAGGGGTAAATATTTTTACCGGTTTATTTAGTGAATGTGTGATCAATTTATTTGGATTTTCTTGATGCCATTCCAAACTTCCTTTATCGCCATATACCTTAATTGCAAGACCATTTTCCTCTCCCACTGCAATTTGAGAAAAAGACATGGTTCCTTTGGCTCCATTTTCCATTCGTAAAAGTACATTCCCATCATCATCCAACACTCTTCCTGCGCCAAAGCGCCCCAAATCAACAGCTAATTCGTCAATTTTTAAGCCTGTGATGTATGCTACAAGATTTTCGGCATGTGTCCCTATATCGCCTAGCGCACCCCCAATCCCAGAACGTTTTGGATCAACGCGCCAAGTTGCTTGTTTCTGACCTGTTGTTTCAAGAGAAGTCGTTAGCCAACCTTGAAGATACTGCACTTGTATTTTTCGAATATTTCCCAAGTCTCCGTTGGCAACCATTGCCTTAGCTTGCTTTACTAAAGGGTGCCCTGTATAGTTATGTGTCAAGGCAAAGAGTTTGCCGCTTTTCGCTACCATTTTTTCTAACGCAAGGGCTTCATCTAAAGTCAATGTCATGGGTTTGTCACAAACAACATGAAAGCCATTTTCTAATGCCATTTTTGCAGGAGGAAAATGCATGTGATTTGGAGTTACTATAGAAACAAAATCCATACGAACATCCTCAGCAAGCTCCTTTTCTTTTTGGATCATTTCTTCGAAACTTCCGTAGCAACGGGAAGCATCTAAATGCAAAGCCTTGCCAGATGAAATTGATTTTTCTGGTGTACTGCTAAAGGCGCCACACACCAACTCTATCATGCCATCAATAGCTGCTGCTTTTCGGTGTACATCTCCTATGAAGGAACCTGTACCACCCCCAACCATTCCCATCCTTAATTTTCTTGTCATCTGAATAAATTTATGTTAGAATTATACTCGGTTTGCTTCAAGTTTTTTGCGCTGGGTGAAGAGAATTCCAAACAGCACTACAAGAACCATAGGGAAAATTGCAATATTACTCAGCGTTTGTTGACCAGCTATCAGTTCTGCTTGTTCTAGTGATGAACCGGCATCAAGCGCGGCTGTTTTGGCATTGTCTAACCACGAACCAATAACAGGCTGCCATATGCTAGTAGCGAACATTCCTGCGCCTCCGATAAGCGACATGCCTAACGCTCCAGTTTTGGGTGTATATTCACTAACAAATCCTATCATCGTTGGCCAGAAATAACATACTCCTATTGCAAATAAGACCGCGGATAAATAAACCATATTCCCCGTTGCTGAACTCATCAGGTAAATGGCAAAGGCAGAGATTACAGCAGAAATAAGTAAAACTCCCGGTGGATTAAAGCGATGGATGATGGGTCCTGCAAAATAACGCCCTACTGCCATTAGCCCTGTTACCATAGCCAAAATAAGCATCGGGCTGGCACCCGAATTGCCTAAAATTCTTTCAACCCATTGTTGTGTACCAAGCTCTGTTGTTGCCGTCAGTGTCATACACAATACCATAAAGATGAACAGTGGGGAGAGTAAACTCTTTAGATTGAGTTTAGTATCGGATACAATGTTTTCGCTTTTTGGAAACGTTTGCCCTAAAAACAAGTATCCATAAAGAAGTGTAGGAATTAACATACTTGCAATTTGTAATTGCCAACTCATACCAAAATCCGTCATAAATTTTGAAACCAATGCGCCTATTACAATTCCACCTGGAAACCAAACATGAAATTTATTAAGCATGGTAGTACGATTATCGGAATACATATCTGCAATAAGCGGATTACAAGCCGCCTCTACAGAACCGTTAGCGAAACCAATAAAAAAAGTTGAGATCAATAATGTCCAAAATCCGCCTGCATAAATAGTTAATAGAATTCCTAGGAGGTGTGATAAAAAAGCAATGATCATCAGTTTTCTTGCTCCAAGAGAATTGTAAAGTAATCCGCCAAAAATGGTCGCCATTGGAAACCCAAGAAAAGCCATGCTATTCACCCAACCCAATTCTGTATCAGATAATTGAAAGTCTGTGCCTAATTGTCCTAAAATTCCAGCCCGTATGGCAAAAGTCATCGCAGTAACAATTAGAGAAATACACGACGCTAAAAACAGCCTGTTGTTATTTATTTGGTTCATTATTTATTGGTTTAGTTGTTGATCTATATTATGAGATTTAATTACGACACTAGCTGATTGCCTACGCGTATCAATAAATCTCGTGTTGCTTTAATTCCTGCATCCTCTGACATATTTTTTCCTTCATATTCAACGCCCACAAAGCCGGTGTAAGCCGTGTTTTTTACCATTTTCATCATTCTAAGAAAATCAATAGTCGTTTCATTTCCTTGATCATCAAAATGATATGATTTTGCACTTACTGCCTTTGCAAATGGAAGTAATTCTTCCATTCCCTTATACTTATCGTATGCATCTAGGCAAGGACGAACGCCACTTTCATCGGCTTTCCCTTTTGTGATACAAAAATTACCAAAATCGGGCAGGGTACCGCAATTGTCAATATTGAGTTGTGAGAAAACATCTTTCATCCAAGCGCCATTGGAAGAAAATCCACCATGATTTTCAACCAAAACATTAATTCCAGCATCTTTAGCAAAACCAGAAAGTGATGTCAGTGAAGCTACACTAGCATCAATAGCTTCGATTCTATTTACACCCCCGGAAAGATTTACTCGAATGGCATGACAACCAAGAAAGTCTGCTGCTTCTACCCATTTATAATGATTTTCAACAGCCTGTTTTCGTGTCTTTTTATCTGGATGAGCCAAGTCTCCCTCGCCATCAATCATGATGAGAACATTTTGTTGTCCAGCTCCGTCAGCACGACTTTTCATTTCGTTTAAATAAGAACTGTCTTTTGCCTTGTCTTTAAAGAAACCATTTACATATTCTACCCCTTCAAAACCTAAACTTCGAGATTTTTCAGCAAAATCCAAGTGATCTAATTTTCCTGAAAAAAGCGAACGGTGTAAAGACCACTGCGCTAAAGAGAGTTTAAAAAAAAGATTGTTAGAATCTTTAACCGATGATGCTGTTGTTTTTGATGCACGTTTTCCAGTATTCGTGCAGCTACCCAACCCTATTAAAGGAATCGATAACATGGTTTTTGATGCAATCGACATAAAATTCCTTCGTTCCATATTTTAATATTTAAGGTTTTTTTTATTTTAACAGGAATAGGCTGAACCAGAAATTCTCAAAAAAATAAAAGTATCTATACAAGAATCACAAATATCGTCTTGTTTTGTTTTGCAAATTAGTTAAATTTAATATTTTAGAAAAATGAATACATACACCTAATGTTTTGATTGATGCAACAAATTAAGACATCTGCAGGGGTTACTCAAACACACACATGAAAGAAACATATGATGCAATTGTAATAGGAAGCGGTATAACTGGTGGCTGGGCAGCAAAAGAACTTTGTGAAGGTGGTTTAAAAACACTTGTACTAGAGCGGGGTAAAATGGTTAAGCACATTGAAGGCTACCCAACGATGCATGTTGATCCTTGGGATCAAGAGCTTAAAGGTGAACTTTCTGTGGAAGAATTAAAAAAATATCCCAAACAAAGCAGAACCAAATACATTGCGAAAAAAGAAAGTATGCATTGGTTTGTTAACGACCTAGAGCATCCATACAATGAAAAAAAACGCTTTGACTGGACACGAGGCTATCATGTGGGAGGGCGTTCTATCATGTGGGGAAGACAATCCTATCGCCTAAGTGACCTAGATTTTGAAGCAAACAAACGTGACGGACACGGAGTAGATTGGCCCATTCGCTATAAAGATATTGCGCCTTGGTATAGTTATATAGAAGAATACATTGGCGTTAGTGGAGAACCTTTGGGTTTAGATCACTTGCCCGATGGTGTTTTTGAACCTCCCATGCCACTCAATTGCGTTGAGGAACACTTTAAAGAGGGTGTAAAAGAAACATTTGGCAGAGCAACAACCCCGGGTCGTGTTGCGCATATAACTAGTGATAAATTTAGGGAGGGAAGAACCAAATGCCAGTACCGAAACCGATGTATCCGTGGCTGCCCTTATGGAGCCTATTTTAGCAGTAATTCTTCTACCTTACCCGCAGCAGAACGGACAGGTAACTTGACGTTAAGACCCCACTCAATCACCTATGAAATTACATACGATGCACATAAAAAAAGAGCTACAGGAGTAAAAGTAATAGATGCAGTAACCAAAGAAAAATTAGAATTTAAAGCAGATATTATTTTCTGTTGCGCATCTGCAATGGCTTCGGCGTCTATTCTTATGCAATCAAAATCGGATAGATTTCCAAATGGACTAGGTAATGATTCTGGAGAGCTTGGACACAACATAATGGACCACCACTTAGCAGCAGGTGCGTCTGGAAAAATTGATGGGTTTGAAGACAAATACTATTATGGAAGAAAACCCAATGGTGTTTATATTCCTAGGTTTGTAAATCTTGGGGATAATGCAAGCAAGAACACCAATTTCCTTCGTGGTTACGGTTACCAAGGAGGAGCATCTAGAGATAACCACTCCGAAACCATTGCAGAACTTGCCTATGGTTCAAAATTCAAAAAGAAAATATTAGAACCCGGAGGATGGCGGATGAGTATTGGTGGATTTGGAGAGTGCCTGCCTTATCACGATAACAAAATGTCTTTAGATTATGACAACTTAGATCAATGGGGATTACCAACCATTACTTTTGATGCGGAGTGGAAAGAAAATGAATATGCCATGCGAAAAGACATGATTGCACAAGCTGTTGACATGTTAGAAAAGGCAGGTTTTAAAGATGTTGTTTCTAGAGATGAGCCCCATGCTCCAGGGATTGGTATTCACGAAATGGGAACCGCAAGAATGGGTAGAGATCCCAAGACCTCTGTGTTGAATAAAAACAATCAAATTCATGCAGTCCCTAATGTATATGTTACAGATGGTGCCTGTATGACCTCATCCGGTTGTCAGAATCCTTCGCTGACTTATATGGCACTTACCGCTAGAGCAGCCAACCACGCCATTAAACAATTCAAAGCTGAAAAAAAATGAACCGAAGAGATGCTATAAAAAATATCGGATTGTCATTGGGGTATGCAGCTGCTGCACCCACAGCGTTGGGTATTCTTCAAAGCTGTTCTACCCATGTCACATCATGGACTCCGCAGTTTTTAACAACTGATCAAGGTCAACTCATTATGAATCTTGTGGATTTAATACTTCCTAAAACTACAGATGCTCCTAGTGCTTCGGAAGTAAATATTCCTGAATTTATTGACTTACTTGCACTTAAAACGTTTGAACCCCAGAAGCAAAAAAAATTCAAAGAACAACTTCAAACCGTTATTGAGGAGTTAACACTAAATGAAAAAAACACTGCAGAACTAAAAGATATCGCTGTAGAAAAATATGATGCGCTATTGACAAAGTATCTTAAATCTACAGAAGCCGAACAAAAAAAATTCAACAAAGACGAGAAAACTGTTTTTAACACACTTAAAGACCTGCGAAGTAAGGCTGTTTGGGCGTACAAAACAAGTGAATATGTTGGAGAAAATATTTTAGCATATAATCCAATTCCTGGGGGATACAAAAGCTGTATTGACCTTAACGAGGCTACCGCCGGTAAAGCGTGGTCATTACAATCTTAAATCATATGAAATTTAAACTTTTATTTGTTGGTCTTTTATGCGCTTTCCTTTTTAGCTGCTCAAAAAATGAAAAATGGATGCCACTCTTTAATGGAAAGGACCTTAGTAACTGGACTGTAAAAATTAAAGGGCACCCTGTTGGAGTGAATTTTAACGATACTTTTATTGCTGAAAATGGTGTGTTAAAAGTCAATTACGATAACTACGACAATACTTTCAATAACACGTTCGGGCACATATATTACAATACACCCTTTTCAAATTACCGCTTTCGGATGGATTATAGATTTACTGGGGAGCAACTATCTGATGGAGCTGGTTGGGCAACTCGAAACAGCGGAGTCATGATTCATTGTGAAAACCCCAATTTGATTGGACTAGACCAAAATTTCCCTGTCTCTATTGAGGTACAATTGCTAGGTGGAAATGGAACAGAAGATCGAAGTACTGCAAACTTATGTACCCCTGGAACACATGTTGAAATAGGAGATTCTTTGATTAAAGAACATTGCATCTCATCAAACGCAGAAACATTTCACGGGGAACAATGGGTTCATTTAGAAATTGAAGTGAGAAATGATTCCATCATCAAACATTTTGTAAATGGAAAAGAAGTAATGCGTTATCACAAACCCCAGCTGGGCGGTGACGTGGATTACAACAACGAGCGCTGGAAGTCCCTTGAGGGTATGCCGCTCAAAGAAGGGTATATTTCATTACAAAGCGAAAGCCACCCTGTTGAATTTAAAAATATTGCATTATTAATACTCGATAATTAATCTAATGACATCCAAAACGATAAGCTTCATCTTAGCTACGCTTTTTTTATGCTTTGCTACAGTACAACTCAATGATGCCGATGGTACGCATTGGTTTTTTATTTATTTTCTGGTTGCTGCACTCTGTTTAGTAAACAATTTTTTTTCTATTCCTAAGCTTGTTTTTCAAGCAAGTATTGTAGGCTTGGCACTATACGCTGCTTTCCATTTTTCGTTGTTCGTGGATTACTTACAAACACAAAACAAGGAAGAAATTTTTGGTGAAATGGTATATGAAAAACCTTATTTAGAGGGGTCTAGAGAATTTTTAGGTCTATTTTTAGCGGGGCTGGCTGTCTTTTATCAGTTGAAAAAAAGACGTTCATAATTCATCACCCTCGAATCTTCTTTAACACATATGAGCTATATATTAAATCATATAAGCTATTTGTAACGCCATCAGCGAATTAGATTTGTAGTTATGATAAAATATCATCTATGCGTACATATACAAGTGTCATTATTGTAGCCATTTTTTTCACTCATATGTTTTCATGGGGACAACATACCATTGCTGGAAAACTAACAAACAATGATGGGTCTCCTATAAGTAATGCTACATTATTCATTACTCCTACAAATATGAGTGCTATTTCTGATAAAAATGGAGCGTATGCAATTGAAGGAGTTGAAAATGGAAACTATCTTATCACTATTCAAATAATTGGATACCATACAGTTACAAATAAAATTGATGTAAGTAAAAGTATTCAGGATCTGAACTTTGAACTTACTGAAGACGTATTAATGCTTGAATCGGTTGTTGTAACTGGCACCTTTGATAAAAGAACAGGGTTATCATCTGGAACATCGATTAGCATAGTCGATCCTAACGACTATAAATTATCCTATGCTAGTGGAACTGCAAGTTTACTACAACATGTGGCTGGGACATTTACAGATGCATCGGCTGGAGAGGTGTTTACAAAAGTTTATAGTCGTGGAATATCGGCTTCTGCAGAAGATGATATGGGGTGGTATTATGTCGCCTTACAAGAAGATGGTCTTCCCGTTAGTTTAATTCAACACTCGTATTATAGTCCTGACCTTTTTCATCGCGTTGACCTGATGACAAAAAAATTTGAGGCCGTTCGTGGGGGTAAATCAGTAATCACTGCAACAAATGCCCCTGGAGGAATTTATAATTTTTTATCGCACGACACGAGCAGCTCTTTTGAAGGGGAAGGTGAATTTACTTCAGGAACAAGAGGAGCATCTAATTTTATTAACCGCTTTGACCTAAGGCTAAGCGGTCCTATTGGAAATGACTGGTATTTCAATGCTGGTGGGCACTACAGAGTTGACGAAGGAGCGAGAGGAAACAATTTTCCGCTGAGTGAAGGGGGGCAATTTAAATTTAATCTTATCAAAAAAATTCAGCGTGGAAAACTTACTTTTTTTGGTAAAATACTTGTTGACAAAACCAATAGATATACGGGGGTAGCGGCACAGAATTGGGAGAACCCAACAGCAGCTTATGGGCAAGATTTTAATAATACTTCATTATTAATGCCTGCATTTAATGGGGAAATTCCAGACAGTAGAAACCTAAATAACACCCTGTCTTTTAACCCTACTCAAGGGATTCACGCCAAAGATTTGACTTTTGGTTTTAACTATTCAGAACAATTTGGAGAAAACGCCAAGCTTACAAATAAATTTAAAATCTCATCTAAACAAGCTAATTGGCAAACGTCCATAAGCAATGCTTTTGTTTCTTTAAATAATCCATTGGCCTATTTTATTAGCGGGGCAGCATTTCCGGTTGGACAAATTGTTTTTCGCGATGCAAAAGCAAATGAAGAAATAGCAAGAGTTGACAATAGTGGGTTATTCAGTGGAAATCCTTTTCAGTATATAACAGCAGGGAACCTGCCCAACGATGCCATTATGGGAACTTCTGCATGGTACAAGGACAATGATGTTGATGAATGGATGAACCATTTTGAGTTTCAGCAAAACTTCAAAAACCACACCTTAAATGCTGGAACCGTAGTTGCACATGCAAACACTTCACACTTTACGCAAGGAACATTTGCTTATGTGACCTATGAACCGAATCCTAAAATGCTTTCGGTATATGTTGAAAATCCAGGGCAACCAACCGTTGCGCTATCAGACTCTAATGGGCTGAGTAATTACGGTGGATTGTTTTTTGTTGATGCGCAAGCTAGTGTTGAGCAATATGGCTTTTATATCAATGATAAATGGGACGTAAATGATACATTTTTTGTTGATATGGGATTAAGATACGATAGCATTTTACACAAGGGCGATAAAAAAAGATACGCTCCTAGCACCCCAATTGGCGGGATTGATGGCGACACTACAACCGCTTACGATAATGGTATCCTTGTACCGACAGGTGACATTGACGCATTCAATTTTAAATATTCATATCTGTCATATTCTTTAGGAATCAACCAAAAACTGGATTCAAAAACAACAATGTTTGCCCGTTTTTCATCTGGAAATAAAGCACCTGAACTGAATTATTATTTTAACAATTTCGCTAATGTTCCCATTGCAAATCAAGGTGAGATTCAAAAAATTCACCAAGCAGAATTGGGAATAAAAGTAATCGCAGAACAGTACAGTGCAACAGGAACTTTGTTTTGGAGTCAACTCGATAATATCGGTATTGCAAATTTTGAATTTGATGATTCCACAAATACTGTTTTTTATACCCCTATTCCATTGAACACATCCAGTACTGTTGGATTTGAATGGGAAACGGCTTACACTGCGATTAATAACATACATGTCAAATTTAATGGCATACTTCAAAACCCCATTGCAAAAGAATGGTCTGTTTATGACGCCTCCGGAACTGCTGAACCCACAGATGATATTACTATTGACTACTCTGGGAATCAATTGGCATTTAACCCAAAAATGATGTCAAACCTAAGCTTGGTATATGAAAAAGATAATTTTAATCTGTACTACAATTGGCATCACATGGGCAAAAGATTTGGCAATGTTGCGAATGCCTTTGAACTGGATGCTTACTCCATATTTAACTTTGGAGGTGGATGTAAAATAACCAAACGAATTACAGCTTCTTTTGAAGTTTCTAACCTTTTTAACTCAGCTGGATTAGCCAATTTTTTCGGAGACAACTCCTTTGGTGCGAGTGCTAACGGCGTAACAAGAAAATTTGTTGCTGATAATCCAAATAGTAGCTTTGTAGTGGTACCAATACTTCCAAGAAGTTCAATCATTAGACTTAATTACTCCTTTTAAAACATCATTAACCAAATTAAACACAAATGAAGCATAGTGCATATTTAATCTTAACCATTGGGTTTTTATTTTTTTATTCCTGCAGTAGCGAACAAACAGCACCTATTGTAATCGAAGCTGAAAAATTTGTTCCACCAGCGAACTACTTACCTTTTACTAAAATTGACTTAAGTGACCTATCAGCCTTTGATTCTACTGGTGATAACTGGCGAGTGGTTGGAGATATTACTTCCGATAGAACAAAGGAAAAAACAATGTTCGCGGAGGAAGGAACGGGTATTTTGTACAACGCAAATGACCAGGAAAAAAATAAAAATATTCAAACAGCTTTTGACCACGGAGATATTGAAATAGAGTTTGATGTAATGATGCCTTTGAAATCAAATGCTGGAATATATTTTCAAGGTCGATATGAAATCCAATTGTTAGATAGCTGGGGTGTGGAAAACCCGAAACACAGCGATATGGGTGGTGTTTATGAAAGATGGAATAATAATGCCCAAAAAGGAAAAGAAGGGTATGAAGGAACAGCTCCAAGAGTAAATGCTGCTAAAGCCCCAGGATTATGGCAGCATTTTAAAATTATTTTTCACGCACCAAAATTTAATGCGAATGGAAAGAAAATAAAAAACGCCTGGTTTGAAAAGGTGTGGTTAAACGGGGTATTGATTCACGAAAATGTATTTCTTTCTGGACACACTCGAGGCGGGATGGCTAAAGAAAGTGCTCGAGGCAAACTGTTAATTCAAGGAGATCATGGACCAGTTGCGCTAAAAAATATCAAGTATAAATTATATGAAGACAATAAAATAAGATTAAGTAATCTTGTACGGACTACCTATGATAGTGAGTACATCGAAAGTCAAAATATAGATACATTACCTTTTATTAGTAAGCAAAAGGAAACGCGTTTTTCACTCATAGACATAACCAGTACAAGAGCCAAAAAACTGGTTACATATACTGGAAATATTTCGATTCCAAAAAGCGGAAAATACCTGTTTGAAGGAATCACAAAGGGGATAGGAGAAATCTTTATTGATGGTAAAAAAATACTTCGCATGCGAGATGCAATAAACTACCCTATCAACACGGTGCAGCTTGAAAAAGGAACGTTCCCGTTCAAACTAATTTACAGGCAATCTAGACCTTGGCAAAGAGGATTTGCTTTATATGTCGAAGGCCCTGAAATGCAAAGCTATTCACTTCAAGATGGAGTGCTCAAAGGAGCAAATGATTTTGATGTATTAAAAGGTATTATTATTATTGAGCCTGAAAATGAGATAGTAACCCAACGTAGCTTCGTGTCTCACAAAGGGGAAAAACGCACACATTGCATTTCTGTTGGAACTCCAGAAGGAATCCATTATTCTTATGACTTAGCGACGGGCTCACTACTCATAGCATGGACAGGGTCTTTTCTAAACACAACGCATATGTGGCTATCTAGAGGGGAAGATCAGCTTGGAGCACCGATTGGATTTGGAATAGCGCTACATGGTGGATTGGAATTTGCTGAGCTTAAAAATGAAGAAGCTGTTTGGCCAAGATCACTACCTGAAAATAAAAGCACAAAACAGTTAGGTTATACTTTTGATTCTAATGGGAGGCCTTCTTTTTCGTACCAAATTGGAAAATCTACGATAACCAATACTTTTTCGGTATCTGACAATAAAAACAGAGCGTTAAAAAAATCCATAACTATTTCAAGCAGAAAGAAACTCTGGCATAAAATTGCAGAAGGGGAAGATATTAAGTCCATTGAAAATGACATGTATATCATAAACAATGAAAGTTTTTATATTGATTTTTCTGGAAATGATGGCCTCAAGCCAATTATTCGAAAAGTTGGAGATAAAGAGGAGTTAATCGTAGAAATATCAAGAAGAAAAAAGAATGTATCCTACTCAATCATTTGGTAAACTAACTAAAAATAAATCAAACATGATTCGTTCAAAAATTATTATTGCTGCAGTCGTATTCGGTTATGCGTTTGGGATTGCACAAAACAAAGGGAATAAGGTTAATAAGTCGCAACTAGAAAAGGTGTCTGAATTTTATAAGATTGTAGATGTTCCAATAGATCCAAATGTCAAACTTGAAGTAGGTGGTTTAGCACTTACAGACGACGACAAACTAGGCGTTTCTACTAGACGTGGTGAGGTATGGCTTATTGACAAACCTTATAGCCAAAATCCAAGCTACTCCCTGTATGCCAAAGGGTTACATGAAGCGTTAGGCTTAGCCTATAAAAACAATGGATTTTATTTGTCTCAGCGAGGTGAAATTACACGATTGGAAGATACGAACGGCGACCAAAAAGCCGATGTCTATAAAACCATTTTTTCTTGGCCTTTATCTGGAAACTACCACGACTACTCTTACGGGCCAAAATTTGACAAAAACGGAGACATGATAGTTACTTTGAATCTGTCTTGGTCTGGCGGAGGAAAAAGTTTAGTGCGTTGGCGTGGTTGGATGTTAAAGGTGACCACAGATGGGAAAATGACCCCAATTGCTACGGGGCTTCGCTCACCAGCTGGATTTGGAATTAATCCTGAGGGTGATTATTTCTACACTGAAAATCAAGGAGATTGGGTTGGGTCTGGTAGAATGACTCATTTGGAATCTGGAAGTTTTGCAGGACATCCCGCTGGACTCAAATGGTCAAATGATGAAAAATCACCATTAAAATTGGTGCCAGAAGACATTGAAGATAATTCTGGGCTCACACTGTATGAATACGCTAAGAAAGTTCCCGAGCTAAAAGCTCCTGCTATTTGGTTTCCGCACACAATTCTAGGAATCTCAACTTCAGATATTGTGTATGATACTTCAGAAGGAAAGTTTGGGCCGTTTAGCGGTCAACAATTTGTTGGAGACCAAGGTCACAGCAAAATCATGCGTGTGTTTATGGAAAAAGTAAATGGCGTTTATCAAGGTGCTGCATTTCCATTTGTGGAGGGCTTTTCATCTGGTGTATTGCGTATGATATGGGGTAGTGATAATAGTATGTTTGTTGGGATGACTAGCAGAGGCTGGGCATCAACAGGTAAAAAGATGTATGGACTTCAACGTTTGGTTTGGACAGGAAAAACACCTTTTGAAATAAAAACAATGAAGGCACTAAGTGACGGATTTGAATTAGAATTTACCAAACCTATCGACAAAAATCTTGGGGGCGATACATCAAACTATAAAATGGTAACGTTTAATTATAATTACCACAAGACTTATGGAAGCCCAATAATTGACCAACAAAAAGCCATGGTCCATGCAGCAGAAGTTTCTGAAGATGGGTTAGGTGTAAAATTGACCATACACGGAATGCGTCTAGGCTATATTCATCAAATTGAATTAGCCGACTTAAAATCTGCTTCTGGAGAGTCATTGTTGCACAATAAAGGATACTACACACTTAATGAAGTGCCTGGAGGGACCCTAGAATCCATGCAAATGGCAATGGATAAATCTGATAAAAAAATAGAACAGCCCAAACGGATAACTAAAATGCCAAAAAATTGGGAAAAAGGTGCTGATGAAAAAATAGTATTGGGTACGATTCCTGGGCTTAAATACGACACCAAAGAAATTACCATTAATAAAAACAGTAAAATTGAGTTGCTCTTCAACAACAATGATGATATGATTCATAATGTTGTTATCACAAAGCAAGGCGAAGAAACGCCGCTTAAAGTGGGTGAAATGGCATTAGGACTAGGTCTAGATGGGCCAGATTTAAATTATGTGCCGTTTACAGATTTAGTATTGGCACACTCTGGAACTGTAGGGCCAGAACAGTCTGAAACCATATATTTTAACTCACCTAGCAAACCGGGTGAATATTGGATCGTATGTACGTTTCCAGGGCATGCTTACACAATGAGAACAAAGCTCATTGTAAAATAAATGGATATAAAAAAGGGGGCGTTAGCCCCCTTTTTTATATAAAATGTTGTTTTTATTCTACAATAAATTTTCCTTTCATTAAGGCTACATGGCCTGGAAAACTGCAAATAAAATCATAGGTTCCTGTAGAGGGCGCATCGAATTCAACGGAAGTTATTTGTCCTCCCCCTATTAATCCCGTGTATGCAACAATCTCATTTAACGCATCTTGAGGAATATAGTCTGATGCTTTAGAAACAGCAGCTTTCGCAGCAAATGCATTCACATCAACCCCAGTGTTTAGGATAACCACATTATGTCCCATTACGTTTACCTCTATTTTTCCTGTGTGACGCAAGGTTAATTTCACTTTTTGACCTGCTTTAACTCGCAATTCGTTCTTGTCAAACTTCATCATGTCATTACCGGATATTACCAATTTTGCAACATTAGTGTCAATAGTGGTTTTGGTTTCTTTAGCTTGAATTTTAATCTTTTCTTTCTTCTTTTCTCCTCCTCCACAACTAACAAAAGTAAAAGCGAAAAACAGTATTAACATATGGCAAATAAGTCTCATTTATTTTTTATTTTTAGAAGTGTAAATATCGGTATTTTCACTTACTGAAAAAATTTAAATAATATGACTACGCTAAAAACAAAGCACACTTTATGGATAGCAACTCTCCTTTTTGCTTTTTTGAGTCAATGGCATGTCCATGGGCAAAAAGTAAACAAAAAACCGTCCTTAAATGGCAAGAATATAGTCTTTGTTTATGGTGGATGGAAAGGGCATAAACCAGCTGAAAGTGTTGATGTTTTTTTACCAAAATTGGAAGCTGAAGGAGCTAACGTGAAAGTTTTTAATAGCCTAGACGCATATACAGATAAAGAACTCATGGATGATACTGATTTGATTATTCAAACTTGGACAATGGGAGATCTTAGCAAAGAGCAGTTAAACGGGCTAAAACGTGCAGTACTTAATGGCACAGGACTTGCTGGGTGGCATGGTGGTTTAGGAGATTCTTTCAGAAATAATATACAATATCAGTTTATGGTTGGGGGGCAATTTTTATCACACCCTGGCGGGCAAACTGAGCATATTGTTAAAATTACTAATAAAAAAGATCCAATAACAAAAGGAATTAAAGACTTTCAACTAAAAACAGAACAATACTATATGCTAATTGACCCAAACGTTCAGGTTTTGGCAACAACTACATTTGACAGAGATTCATATAAGAAAAAAGGGGAAGCGGGTATTGAAAATAAAATTACGGGAAGTGTTATTCCCGTTGTATGGAAAAAAAATTACGGAAAAGGGAGGGTTTTTTATTCCTCCATTGGGCATAATATGACAGATTTTAATATTCCACAAGTGATGAAAATGCAAATGCGTGGCCTAAGATGGGCGTCAGAGGGAAAGTATATGCCAGCTGAAAATACCATCTCTCCAGTCTATAAATAATACTACACTTCATGAAACCTGAAAAGTGATGTTTTAAAGCATTATTAAAATCTTTATGCCCGCAGGGGTTTTTATTCCCCTATTTTAGACGCTATATTTGCACGAGCAAAATTGCTCATACACAAAATACGTCTTTATGTCTTTTGACTGGACAACCGTCTTAGTTCCAATATCCATATTTCTGATGGTGATATATGCGATATGCCTTATTCTTGTTTTTTTATATGCACTTAGTCAGTTGAGTTTACTAATGAACTACATCCGTCAGAAAAGCAAAAAGAATACAGATGCTGTTTTTGATTTTAATAATCCCGAAGAAGTGCCGTTTGTTACCATTCAACTGCCCGTATATAACGAGCTATATGTGATTGAGCGTTTATTGGATTTTGTTTCTGAAATTGAGTATCCAAAAAAGAAATTAGAAATACAAGTTTTGGATGATTCAACAGATGAGTCTGTTGAAATAACGTCAAAAAAAATAGCATCCCTCTGCGCTGATGGGCACAATATAATCCATATTAGACGCACATCACGCAAAGGGTTTAAAGCAGGCGCACTAAAAGAAGGATTGAAAACAGCCAAAGGAGAATTTATTGCCATTTTTGACGCAGATTTTACGCCAAAAAAAGATTGGTTGTTACAAACCATACCCTATTTTAAAAGCGATAAAATTGGTGTAGTTCAAACGCGATGGGGGCACATGAATCGAAATTATTCCTTACTAACCAAAGTGCAAGCATTTGCTCTAGACATGCACTTTACGCTAGAGCAAGTAGGTCGAAATTACGGAGGACATTTTATGAATTTTAACGGCACTGCGGGTGTTTGGCGCAAATCCTGTATCGTAGATGCTGGGAACTGGGAAGGTGACACATTAACCGAAGACCTAGACTTAAGCTATCGCGCACAACTCAAAGGTTGGGAATTTAAATATTTAGAAGATGTTGAGACACCTGCCGAGCTTCCTGTTGTAATGAGCGCCATACGTTCTCAGCAATTCCGATGGAACAAAGGCGGTGCTGAGAATTTTCAAAAAATGATTGGAAAAGTGTTTCGCACCCCAAATATTGCTTTAAAAACGCGCCTTCATGCGATTATGCATTTGCTAAACAGCACCATGTTTTTGTCGGTACTGACATTAGCTGTTTTGAGTATTCCTATGTTGTATATCAAAAATGAATGGGGGCACTTCAGCTGGTTTTTTAATATTACCAGTTTGTTTATTGTTAGTACTGTGATCTTCTTTGTGTGCTATTGGTTTACGTACAAGCGAATCCATGGAGGTGGTTTTGCTAACTTTATAGAGTTCAGTAAAAGCTTTGTGACGTTTTATGCTGTTGCTATGGGGTTTTCAGTACATAATTCCAAAGCTGTTTTAGAGGGTCATCGCGGTAAACGCAGTGAATTTGTACGAACACCAAAATTTAATCTCTCCAAGTTTAAAGACAATTTTAAAACCAACAAATACCTGCAAAAAAACCTATCTAAAAATACGTTGATTGAAGCCTTTATGATGCTGTATTTCCTCTTTGGTATGACGAGTGCTTTTTTTGTAGGAAACAAAGGAGATTTTGGGCTATTCCCTTTTCACTTTTTGCTCTTTATCGGATTTGGATTCGTAGCATATAGCTCGATAAAAAGCAGGTTTTAATTACAACATTTTTAGTTGTTGCACTTCGCTTTGCGATAAATGGCGCCAATGCCCACGGGGTAAATCTTTTTTAGTCAATCCAGCAAATAATACCCTGTCGAGCGTAATCACTTCATAACCCAGATGTTCAAAAATACGACGTACAATGCGGTTTCTTCCCGAATGAAGCGCGATACCAACTTCTTTTTTTGAAGCCCCTTGCACAAAACTCACTTCATCGGCTTTTATAACTCCATCGTTTAAAGTAATACCGCTTTTAATTTGTTGCAAATGTTGACCACTAACTACTTTATCGAGCACAACATGATATAATTTTTTTACTCCAGTACTTGGGTGGGTAAGCTTTTTTGCCAAATCACCGTCATTGGTGAAAAGTAGTAATCCTGTGGTTGGACGATCAAGCCTACCCACAGGAACAATACGCGATTTTGTAGCATTTGCAACCAAATCCATTACTGTTCGGCGGGCTTTTTCGTCACGGGTAGTAGTGATAAATCCTTTGGGCTTGTTTAACAAAATGTATTCTGGTTTTTCGGCTTGCAATTTCTGCCCATCAAAGTGAACCACATCTGTGGGCTTTACTTTATAACCAAGTTCAGTCATGACTTTATTGTTAACCTTGACAGAACCCAACGATATGTGCATATCAGCCTCGCGCCGCGAACATATACCCGCATGGGCTATATATTTATTTAACCGAACACCCTCTTGAGAATTTTTTGGATTTTCTTTTTTCATCGAATTTATATTTCCCCGCTAGTTACAGACGCCAAACGGATATGCAAAAGTAAGAAGCTTAAATGGTTAAGCGTAATAATGGGAGACTTATTATGCCTAACAAAATAATAAGCCTTACAAATTGAAGCAATAATCCCATATGCCGACTCGTTTGGACGCGCCAAAGCAACACCCACAGAAGTACAAGAAAAATAGCTGCAGCAATAAAATAATATCCCATAGCTTTTAAATCAAAAAAAGTGCGTAGCAATACAATAACCAAAAGCGCACAAAAAATAAGCAAGCTAATAAGTTGCTTGGTCTTACGTTCACCCCAAACCACAGGAAAGGTTTTGTAATTCTGCGCAATATCTCCCTTAATATTGTATAAATCTTTTACAAATTCTCGGACACTTACCAGCGTATATAAATAAGCAGCATGCGTCAAAATTTCAAGCGAAAAATTATTATAATAAACCGTAATAGCAAAGAATGGTAAAACCGTAAGCAATGTGCTGGTGAGGGTTCCAAACCAAAGATCACGTTTTAATAAAGAGGAATACAAAAACATGGCAGCCATGTAAGATGTAAAAAATACTACCGCACGAAACGATACATAGCTTGCTATCAAAAGGGCTAAAATAGAACACGCAAAATAGACTCCTAGTTTGGTTTTTGCAGAGATATGACGCTCTAATAGTGTTTTTTCTGGGCGATTAATAAGGTCTTTTTCTTCGTCAAAAAAGGCGTTAAAAATATAGCCGCCCGAAACGCTAAATCCCGTTGCCAACACTATGAGCCAAAGGTTTAAATCGAGTAATGTGGGGACAATATTTTCTGAGGAAAAAATAAAAACAGAAGTGAGCAATTGAGCCAACATCAAAACAGAAACATTAACACCACGCACTAATGAAAACAAACCAATTGCTTGCAAAAACAATTTGGCAGATGAAGGCGAAGCGCTCATGTTAGAACGTATAAACGACCTCTAATTTATGGCCGGAAAGAAGTGCTTTTGCTTTAGGTAAATCTTGTGTGAAACCAAGAATATAGCCACCACCTCCAGAACCGCATAGTTTTAGGTAGTACGCATTTGTGTCTAAGCCTGTTTTCCAAAGCTTGAGAAAACGCTTTGGAATCATGGGGCTAAAGTGGTCTAAAACCACGTATGATAATTTTTTTACGTCTGAGAAAAGTGACGAGATATTACCCTTTAAAAAATGCTCAATACAACGATCCGATATGGTAATAAATTCGTCTTTCATCATTTTGCGAAAAGCTGGTACCTCAAAATTGTCTAAAAAGATAGACACCAAAGGCGCTGTTTCGCTTGTCATGCCGCTATCCAACAAAAACACCGCTGCTTTTCCGTGCTGGGATTGTGATGGAATTCCTGTGGGTTCAATATCAGATTTGGAATGAATTAAAATCGGAAGACTCAAAAAACTATTCAATGGATCAAGCCCAGAGGATTTGCCGTGGAAAAAAGACTCCATTACCGCAAAAATAGCTTTTAGTTTGGTCAGTTTGGATCGCGTTAAATTTTCTAAAACGGTAATTTTTTCAATGGCATATCGATCATAAATCGCAGCTACCAACGCGCCACTGCTCCCCACACCATAACCATGAGGAATACTGCTGTCAAAATACATGCCTTTATCCAAATCAGAAGCAAGTCTGTCCCATTCAAATTGCACCAAATCAGTGTCTAAAGTAATGAGGTGTTTTGCAAACTCTCGAAGTTTCTCATTGGAGGAAACAGCCTTTTCAGAAGAGTTACCGTCCATGCGAAGTGCCCCCTTATAGTAGTTGTAGGGAATGGATAAGCCTTTAGAGTTTTTGATGATTCCATATTCTCCAAAAAGCAAAATTTTAGCGTAAAAAAGTGGTCCTTTCACAACAACAAACTTAGTACTTTTTTATTCCTGAGCCAACCTTATCGTGCACACATTGTCTGTTTTGACAAAATTCAAGCAATTCTGCTTCGATAAACCGATTTACTTCTGCTGCCACATTGTTTGGGTATAACACATGTACGTTAGCACCAGCGTCGAGAGTAAAGCATACCGGAATACCCGTGTCTTTTCTAAACGCCCATATTTGATCAATCACGCTAAGCGTATTGGGTTGCATCAAAATAAAATACGGGTCGGAAGTCATCATCATGGCATGAAGATGCAACGCTTCTTTTTCTACAATGAATATAAAGGCGTCTAAGTCGCCTTGTTGCAAAACGGGTAAAAGTGCAGCAAGGTGTTCATTCGCTTGGGCAAAGCGTTGTTCTGCATATGGATGCTGATGCATCAATTTATGTCCAAGTGTGCTACTCACCTGTTTTTGTCCTTTGTCAATTAACAATATGGCATCACAAAAGTCTGTGAAAACAGGATGGATATCATTTACAGGAACTGCGAGTAAATCTGTTGAATTTGATATTGCAGGATGAGTTCCCCAGGCCATCATGGCGCCTTGCGTACTTCGGCAGGCACTTCCAGAACCCAATCGTGCTAAAAACGAAATTTTATTCATTCTTTCTTCTTCAGAAAGTTTAGCAAGTTGTGTTTCTAAATCAACCAAACAAGCCGCTAAAGCAGCCATAGAAGATGCCGATGAAGCAATGCCACTACTATGCGGAAACGTATTTTGGGAGATTATTTTTAATTGGTAGTGCGCCAAAAAAGGCTGATACGGCAATATATTGGCAAAAAAGGCTTCCAGTTTAGGTCGAAAACTCGGCTTCTCTTCACCTTCAAAAACAATGGAAAAAGACACTTTTTGAGTGGGTTTATCAAGTGGTATAAACTCCACTTGTGTTTGGGTAACAGCATTGGATAGTGTAAAACTAAGTGATGCATTTTTAGGTAACTGTGGTACTGTTTTACCCCAATATTTTACCAAAGCAATGTTACTAGGGGCTTGCCATCGAGTGGTGAAAATATCTTTTGTGGGTTGTGCGTTATTTGCAACAAAGCGTTCTTCCATATCAAGCAAATATACGACCTATAGTATTCTGATGCTGCCGTTTGCAACAGTTGGGATATTATTGTTAAATTTGAATGACTTAACCAAAAAATATTATGTTTTCTAAATCTATCATTTGGCCTACACTAACAGCCTTTTTATTTTTCTTTATAATACCCTATCTCTTTTATTGGGCTACTGCGTTGTGTTTTCAAGAATATGTCCAAACAGATATTAGCAGACCCGATAACGAGATACATCTTGGACTACTCGCTTTAGGTGTTTTACTGCTCTCATTTGCTTTTGTCCGTATATTTCAAAAATGGTCTGGTGGAATTTTCAGCAATCACAACGGATTTATTTTTGGGCTTTGGATTGCATTAATTGAGGTAATTTCGATTGGATTTATTCGATATGCCACGCAAGATGCTTTTGAAGCACCCTTTTATATTTTGGATAGTATTTACTGGACTGCCATGTATGCTATAGGTGGTGTTTTGGTAGCTATTGTTTGCAGAAGAACGAGTTAACCACCCATCAACATATCACATCTTTTTTAATATATTGTAGCATAAATTTTAAAAATTAATTTATGACGCTTGGGATATTCTATGCTTTTTTATCTGCCATACTGTTGGGTGTTTATGCACTACCCTCAAAATTTACAAAAGGGTATGCTTGGGAAAATACTTGGGGTGGTTTTTTCTTTTTTGGAATGTTTGTTATTCCTATCATACTCACTTTTAGTCTTGTTGATAATCTCTGGGGGATTTATGCCCAATCGCCAGGGTGGGTTTTCCCAGTAATGTTTGCACTCAGTTTTTGTTGGGGAATAGGAAATATGCTGTGGGGGTACAGTATATCTTCGATTGGAATGGCACTGGCATTTAGTTTATTCTTAGGTGTAATTACTTCCATAGACACCATACTTCCGTTGATTTTAGTTCCTGAGGGGCAGCAAAGTGTGATTGGAACTCCTGTAGGAAATATGATTCTATTGGGTATTTTCACCATAGTTGGTGGTATAGCTCTAAAAGGTTCCATACTGATGTTGATAGACGCATCAAGAATCCACAAACAGCCCACAGCTACCCAAAGTACGGGCGAGTGTGGCACAAAAAATAACGTCAATGAACTAAGAACGGCTCCAATTAAGAAAAAAGGCCTTCGTCGCCCTAATCTTGGATGCCAAGTCCTATCACTCAAATATCCTATAATGGGTTGCACAATTAACCCTGTTAGTGGTGCAGCAATCCAAAGCAAAGGTATGTCGTCTTTAGCAGCGCCAAGGGTTTGAAAAATCCGTGACATAAACCCACCTTGCAGGGCAAATCCAAATTGAATTCCTAAAAAACCAAAGCTCATGTTCCAGATGTCCCAGAACCTTAAGAGTGGCTTATTCATAATTTTGTATTTAAAAATTACGATAAGCAAAGCTTATCAAAACAAAAATTGAAGAAGTGTGTTTGTTTTGATGGGGCTAATATAAAAATTTATGTTGAATGACGCTTAACAATTTCACAAGCTACCACTTTAGTAATGGGCTCAATCTCTAACTCCTCACTTTCGAGCCTGTCTATAAGCAAGTTAGCTGCCTCTATACCTATTTGTGTTCCGTGTTGGTTTACCGTAGTCAGCGGAGGCACGGCATACTTTGAAATTACGCCATCGTTAAAGCACACAAGCGCAATATCGTCAGGAACAATCAAATGATACTCGCGTATGACACGCATTGCCGCCGCCGCATAGATTTCGTTAACTGCAAAAATCGCATCTATATGCGGGAATGCCTTGAGTGTTGTTCGAAGCTCATCCTCCAAAACAGGAAGTATAATATCGGAACGCTGTGTGTCCTCGGTTTTAATAATTAGCCCATTGTCTAAAGGAATATTCGCTTTTTGCAATGCTTTAACATAGCCTTGAGTTCGCAACCTACCTACAATAATATAATCTTCTGTAGTAATAAGTAAGATGTGTTTTCGACCTTGTGCTAACAAATGTTCTGTTGCTAATTGTGCGCCTTGTTCATCGTTAACAACAACTTTGTCACAATTTATTTCTGGAACAGTTCGGTCAAAAAGAACTACGGGCATACCCTCCTCAATTGTTTGGTGAATGTGGTGATAATCTTGTTTTTTGAGTGTTTCCTTTGAAAGAGAGAGGATAAATCCACCAATTAAGCTATCGGCAAAGGTTTCCATATTGATTACTTCTTTTTCAAAAGACTCGTTTGAAAGTGATATCAGTACATTATAACCGCGTTCCATAGCTACTTGCTCCACACCGCGCACCACCATAGCAAAAAAGTGATGCACCACTTCGGGAATAATAACGCCAATGGTTTTCGTTTTTTTGTTTTTTAAACTTAATGCAATATTGTTAGGACGATAGTTATAATGTTTGGCAAAAGCCTGCACTTTTTCACGTGTTTCCTTGCTAATCTCTGGGCTGTTGTGTAAGGACTTTGAAACTGTCGAAATCGATACGCCAAGCTCAGTCGCCAATAGCTTTATCGTTATCTTTTTTTTCATAAATCACTTTTTAATGTGGTCTAAATTACGAATATTATAATTTTGAGCGTATAAAAATAGTAATATAAAAGTTATCAACACTACAACGTTTTCGTGAGTTTCGAAAACGTAATAGTAAAATTCGTTTGTTTTAGAAACATAAATTTAACACAAACTTTATATACATTCGCCTTTGAAGTAGTGTGTTTTTTAAGTATAAACCAAAATAAACTATATGAAAAAACAGATACAAAACGCAGTCTTTTGCTTGTTGTTTTTGACCTCATTGGGGCTCTATGCACAGCAAACGGTAAGCGGAGTTGGATTTACCATGGGCAGAAAATGGTGTTGATGGAAATGGTGACAATCAAAAATGGGCAAAATCGGATTACACCACTGATATTTTGAGTGGGCTTACTGCTTCGGAAACTTATACTCTAGAAGTATATTGGAAAATTACTTCTAATCTGGGAGATAAACTTGACAACGACTCTGGCACAAATTTCAAATCAAGTTTTACTGTTGATTCAAGCTTAAGTATGAACACTTTAGAAAAGGAAAGTTCTGTCTTAATACTGCCTAATAAAATATATTTTCAAAAATCTGGTGCATTTGAAATTACGATATTTAATATGATAGGGAGCCAAATTAAAAGAGTCAATACCGATTTCAACAAAGGGCAGGTGATCCATTTGAACTTGGGGAGAGGAATTTATTTAATAAATATAAAAGAAAATCAGCATTATAAAACATACAAGATGCCTGTGTATTAACACTATTTTTTTAAAAAAGGCTTCAGTTAAACTTCTAAGCTTCCACATTCACGACTTCCTGAATTTCGGGAGCGTATTTTTTAATGGTAAGTTCGACCCCTTGTTTTAAGGTCATTTGGTTTACGGAGCACCCCACGCAGGCGCCCATAAGTTGCACCTTGACGGTTTGACCCTCAACACCCAAAAGCGCAATGTCACCACCGTCAGATTTTAAAAAGGGTCTGATTTCCTCTAGAGCTTGTTCTATTCGTTGATTTAGGTCAGTCATAGCTTACTTTTTAGTAACAGCAGCGCAACCTGCCATTGTTGTTATTTTTATTGCCTCAGTAGGTGGCAAATGTTCGTTACGAGACACAACCTCTTGTACCACCGCTCTGGTCACTTTGGTTAAAGCATCGGAAACAGCCGTATTTTCTTGCATCGCCGCTGGACGTCCAATGTCCCCCGCCTCACGAATACTTTGCACCAAAGGGAGCTCTCCCAAAAATGGCACATCCAAGTCGGCCGCCAAATAACGTGCACCCGCTTTACCAAAGATATAATATTTGTTATTTGGAAGCTCCTCAGGAGTGAAATACGCCATATTCTCTATGACACCCAATACGGGCACTTGAATATTTTCTTGTTGGAACATCGCCACGCCCTTTTTTGCATCGGACAGCGCAACCGTTTGTGGAGTGCTTACCACCACTGCCCCAGTTATGGGTAACGACTGCATAATACTTAAATGAATGTCGCCTGTGCCGGGAGGTAAGTCAATCAATAAAAAATCGAGTTCGCCCCAAGCGGCATCAAAAATCATTTGATTTAAGGCTTTGGCAGCCATAGGGCCACGCCAAATAACAGCTTGATCGGGTTTGGTGAAAAATCCAATGGATAACAATTTAACTCCGAAATTTTCTACAGGAACCATCTTAGATACTCCATCGATGTTTTTTGCCAACGGTTTTTCGTTAGCCACATCAAACATCAATGGCATGGACGGCCCGTAAATATCTGCATCCAAAACGCCAACTTTAAAACCCATATTGGCTAATGAAACGGCCAGGTTTGCCGTAACAGTAGATTTTCCCACACCACCTTTTCCTGATGCAACCGCTACTATATTTTGAATTCCTGGAATAGGTTTCCCTTTAATGAGATTGGCATTTTGCTTTTTCTCGGGTGCATTAACCGTAATATTCACCTTGATTTTTGCCTTTTCATATACCTCATCATGAATGGCTTTCATCACAGAAACCTCTACTTTTTTCTTGGCTTGTAGTGCTGGATTGGTCATGACAATATCCACCACAACCTCATCCCCAAAAATATGGATATTTTTTACCGCATCGGCTTCCATCAAATTTTTCCCATCACCTGGTAAACTAATGGATGTCAATGCCTGTTCGATGTCGGAGCGTGTAATTTTCATTAAATCTAAATAAGAATACAAATATAGGGTATCGGGCTAACAAACCACCTATTCGTTTGGATTCCATAGTACGGTATCAAAATCCTGAATTTGGTCATCAATAATGGTATGCCCTTCAGACTCTAAAAGTTGCTGCATGGTGTTTATACCACCAAAATGATGTTTGCCTGTAAGTACCCCGTTTCGATTAACCACACGGTGGGCAGGAACATCGCTCAACGGATGCGCAGCGTTCATGGCATAACCTACCGTTCTTGCGCTTCGTGCAGCACCCAACAAACGGGCAATAGCGCCGTAAGTAGTTACTTTACCATAAGGCACTTGACGTACCACTTTGTAAACGCGCTCAAAAAAATCATGCGGCTGGGACATCTGTAGGAAATGAAAATTTAAGATAGGTAATGGGAATTTCTTGTTCTCGGTATTGCTGCTCGTAGAACGTTTGAATAGCAATAACGTCTTCTGGGGCGTGAACATACTGATACACATCATGGTGTGCCATTTCGGGAGTAATGCCCCAACCGTCCAATACGCCAAGCGTATAGCCGTGTAAAAAAGCAGAATCGGTTTTTAAGTGCACTACGCCTTGAGGCTTTAGCACTTGCTGATAACGACGTAAAAAAGCGGGGTTTGTCAATCGGTGGTGGGTGCGTTTAAATTTATATTGCGGATCAGGGAACGTAATCCAAATTTCTGTGACTTCATCTTTAGCAAAAACATATTCCAAAAGTTCAATTTGAGTGCGAATAAAAGCTACATTTTGTAAGTTTTCTTCTAGTGCTGTTTTGGCACCGCGCCAAAATCGCGCGCCTTTAATGTCAATACCAATAAAGTTTACGTTTGGATTTTTACGCGCTAATCCAACCGTATATTCGCCTTTTCCGCAACCAAGTTCTAAGACTATAGGGTTACTGTTACCAAAATAGGTTTCCCAAGTGCCTCTATGAGAAAATTTTACAGACAACAACTCCTCACGAGTAGGCTGTATCACATTTGCAAATGACTCGTTTTCTTTAAAACGTTTTAATTTATTTTTACTTCCCAAAATATACTATTAAGCAGTGGCTTCCCCTTTATCTAAGGTAAAAGAAAATTCAGAGCCGATTTCTGGCTGGCTCTCTAAAAAAATTTGTTCGCCATGCGCTTCAATTATATGTTTCACAATAGCAAGTCCCAATCCTGAACCACCCATCTTGCGGTTGCCACTTTTATCGACTCGGTAGAAACGTTCAAAAAGTCGTGGTAAATGCACTTCTTCTATACCTTCTCCGTTGTCACGGATACGAATTATAACTTTATTCTCATATATTGGTTGAATACTGACCTCCGTTGTGCCTTTAATTTTTCCATATTTGATGGAATTCATAATTAAGTTTGTCAACACTTGCTGCACCCGTTCCCTATCTGCATAAACTGTAATAGGATCTTCATATCTCTTATCAAATTCTAAATTAATACTTGATTTAGAAGCCTCCATTTCAAGCATGTCAAATACACTTTGTATCAAGTCAATAATATCAAAATAATAAAAATCTAACTCTGTATTTCCTTTTTCTAGACTGGTTAGTAGATCCAAGTCTTTTACAATAAATGTTAAACGCTCAACGCCTTTACTAGCACGTAACAAATATTTTCTATTTACATTTTTATCATTCATAGCGCCGTCCAAAAGGGTTAAAATATACCCTTGGACAGTGAATAACGGAGTCTTTAATTCATGTGCAATGTTACCTAAAAATTCACGCCTAAAAGCAGCTTGATCTTTTAGACTATCAATCTCAACACTTCTATTTAGAGCAATCTGCTTTACATTATTCAATAGCGAATCCACGTCATTGGTAATAAGAATATCGTTCATCTCACCACCAAAGTTGGGTTCTAAATCTTTATAGAATTGTTTAATTTGCTTGTAAATATAATTTTCAATGCGAAAATTAAAAACAATAAAACAAACCGAGAATATAAATATAACAGATAAACCTAAGGGAATAATGTTGGTTTTACTAAAAGGGTTTTCGTCTGTATAAAAGAATAGCAGCAGTGCGTTAATCAGTATAACAAAAATAGTGATGAGAAGAGATAGAGTTAACGAAAATCGATAAACTTTACGTGGATTTTTCATATTACACCACGTATTTATACCCTACTCCTTTAACTGTTTTAAAGTGTTTATCTCCAATTTTTTCTCGAAGTTTCCTAATGTGAACATCAATTGTTCTGCCGCCTACAACAACCTCGTTTCCCCAAACACGATTAAGAATTTCTTCGCGTTCAAAAACCTTTTTTGGTTTTGATGCCAAAAGCGAGAGTAATTCAAACTCCTTACGTGGTAAAAATATAGCTTCGCCTTTATAAATGACTTTATATTCCTCTCTGTTTATGGTCAAATCGCCAACCTCCACAACATCACTTTTTGGCTCATCTGAATTAAAGCGTCGAAAGATTGCTTTAATTTTACTGACTAAAACTTTGGGCTTAATGGGTTTGGTGATGTAATCATCAGCTCCTGCTTCAAGACCTGCGACTTGCGAATAATCTTCGCTGCGAGCTGTTAGAAATACAATTGCCAAATGGGGTAAATTAGACTTTTTTCGAAGTTGTTCACACGTTTCAATACCATCCATTTCGGGCATCATCACATCTAACAACACCAAATGAGGTTTCCAGTCAGCAGATATTTTTAAAGCCTCAATACCGTTTTTTGCTTTTTCAACCTGATACCCTTCAGCAGTTAAGTTATAGTCTAAAATTTCTAAGATATCTGGCTCATCATCAACGAGTAAAATGCGTGTGTGCTTTTTTTTCATGTTATGGCGTTGCTACCCCAAAAATAAAAAAATACAGATAGCTTTTATCATTCCAATATTAAAAAATCATCAATACATTTGAACAGTGATGATTTCTATCGAAAAACAAGCGTTGGCACTTTTTGCCTATCAATACCATAATAACGGTGTTTATCGTTCCTATTGCGACTTGATAAACGTCTGTCCTTCTGATGTACAAAAACTTATAGACATCCCTTTCCTCCCTATTGAATTGTTCAAATCGCACCGTATAAGCTGTACAGAAAAGACCGAAATGATTTTTGAAAGCTCTGGAACGGGTGGTCCAGTTAGTCAGCATCATGTGGCATCACTCGATGACTACAAACAGAGTTTTAATTCCGGGTTTTCAGAATTTTACGGAGCAGCGTCAGATTACCATATTTTAGCCCTTTTACCTGGCTATATTGAACGACCAAATGCGTCATTGGTTTTTATGTGCGCTGATTTGATTCAACAGGCAAAACCTAAACATAGCGGGTTTTACTTGGATCAATTTGAGGAGTTGCAACGTGTACTTGTCGAATTAGACCAAGAAAAGCAAAAAACACTGCTTATAGGGGTAAGCTTTGCCTTACTGGATTTTTGTGAGGCTTTTCCATTGCAACTTCAACATACCACTGTTATGGAGACCGGTGGCATGAAAGGAAGACGAAAAGAATTCATTAGAAAAGAATTACACGAAAAACTCCAAAAAGGGTTTGGCGTTGATAGCATTCACAGTGAATATGGAATGACCGAATTGCTTTCCCAAGCCTACTCCAAAGGGAATGGAGTTTTTAAGGCTTCTTCAAGTATGCTTGTTTTTATACGCGATGTTCACGATCCAAAAAAAGTGTCTCCGACAGGAACTGGGGGGCTAAATATTATTGACCTATCTAACAAAGAATCCTGTGCTTTTATCGCCACAC
This sequence comes from Bacteroidota bacterium, assembly GCA_027621175.1. GTDB lineage: Bacteria > Bacteroidota > Bacteroidia > Flavobacteriales > Flavobacteriaceae > UBA7446. The sequence continues at coordinate 39,124 of JAQCCM010000006.1, forward strand.
AAGATTTAGGTAAATGCTATGAAAACGACACATTCGAAGTGCTTGGTCGTTTTGATGGATCAGATGTTCGTGGGTGTTCGCTTATGACGGCGTAACCACCAACAAAAAATAGTTTTTCTTACCGCGTTGCAACAACACATAGCCATCACAAATCATATCTGTTAGTGTGATTTTTTTAGCTTCAGTTACCCTTTCTTTATTAACCGATATTGAATTTTCTTTAAGTGCTCTTCTCGCCTCCCCATTTGATTTTAAAAAGCCTGTAGTTTCTGCCAGTGCCTCTACGATAGAAAGCCCATCACCGGCAAGTAAATCAGCTGACACTTGCGCTTGCGGAACGCCATCAAATAAATCTAAAAGGGTTTGTGCGTCTAGAGATTTTAGGGTTTCCGTGGTGGCCTTCCCAAACAAAATTTGCGCTGCTTGTTCCGCACGAGTTACATCAACCGCACTGTGCACCATAGTAGTCACTTCCTGTGCTAGTATACGCTGTAACTGACGTTGATGAGGTGCTTCACGATGCGTTGCTATTAGCGCATCGATTTCGTCTTTAGATAAAAACGTAAAGATCTTGATGTATTTCTCGGCATCCTCATCGGAAGCATTTAGCCAATACTGATAAAACTTATACGGCGATGTTTTCTTTCGGTCTAACCACACATTTCCGCTTTCTGTTTTTCCAAATTTGGTGCCGTCGGCTTTGGTAATCAGTGGGCATGTTAATGCATATGCCTTGCCAGCGAGTTTTCTTCTAATCAACTCTGTACCCGTAGTAATATTTCCCCATTGGTCACTACCGCCCATTTGCAACAAACAATTGTGATGTTGGTATAAATACAAAAAATCATATCCTTGAATAAGCTGATAGGTGAATTCGGTAAACGACATCCCTTCTTTGGCATCGGCGCCAAGGCGCTTTTTGACAGAATCTTTAGCCATCATATAGTTCACCGTAAGGTGCTTTCCAATATCACGGGCAAAATCAATCAAGCTGAACGACTGCATCCAATCGTAATTATTCACCATTACGGCACCATTTTCTTTGGTGCTGTCAAAATCCAAAAATTTGGCAAGTTGATTCTCCAAACCTGCACAATTGCGTTCTAATGTTTCGTTGTCTAACAAATTGCGTTCTGCAGATTTTCCTGACGGATCGCCAATCATACCTGTAGCACCACCCACAAGCGCATAGGGCTTATGTCCATAACGTTGAAAATGCATCAAAATCATGATTTGAACCAAACTCCCAATATGCAACGAATCTGCCGTGGGATCAAAACCGATATATCCCGCAGTCATACCCTTAGAAAGCGTTTCGGCAGTTTCGGGCATGATGTCATGCACCATACCACGCCATGTTAGTTCTTCAACAAATGATGCCATAAATATTGTTTTAGCAAATATAATCCTCTACAAATGAACCCAAAAGCGTATGTAACATTATTCTATACGTAATGGCTTTTTCAATTCATACAAAGTATCTTGTACTTGTAATTGTTCCAGTTGTGCTTTCACTGATTCAAAGATTTTTGTATATAATTTGGGTTTAGATGCGTAGTAAACATTGCTTTGCGAAAAAATTGTACTGTCAATTTTATGAAAAGAAAACAGCGAGTCCGTTGACACAAAATTATCCTTAGCGTAGCTTGACGATGCGCTAATTAATGCCAGATCAACATGAAAGTCAATCATTTGATCTGAAGTCATCAACACTTCTGGCTTGGCAATACGGTCCTGGGCACATGCGGCTAAGATCAATAAAATAAACATCAAAAAAAACTGTCTCATCTAGCAAAAGTAAGTGGTTTTGCATTTGGTGTTTCAGCAAAATTACCCTGATTATACAATATCTTTCCATTAATAATGGTGTGCGTAACCGCACCACGTAAAGTAGTACCTTCTAGTGGTGACCATCCACACTTATACAAAACATTTTCACGGGTGACTGTTTGAGATTTGTTGGTGTCAACCAATACCAAATCAGCAAAATAACCTTCGCGTACATAGCCTCGGTCTTCAATATCAAACAAGATAGCGGGGTTGTGACACATTTTTTCAACGACTTTCTCTAATGTTATTTTTCCCTGCTGCACACATTCTAAAAGTACGGGAAGCGCATGTTGAACCATAGGGCCACCAGATGGAGCTTTGGTATATACTTGTGATTTCTCCTCCAAGGTGTGTGGCGCATGATCGGTAGCTATAATATCAATACGATCATCGTTTAGGGCTTCCCATAATCCGTCGCGGTCGTGTGCTGTTTTAACTGCAGGATTCCATTTTATATGTGTTCCTTTTTTGGCATAGTCTTCATCTGAAAACCACAAATGATGAATGCAAACCTCGGAGGTAATTTGCTTTTTTTCTAAGGGCAATTCATTTGAAAATAATGCGGTCTCTTTTGCCGTAGATAAATGAAACACATGAAGTCGAGCTCCTGTTTTTTTGGCCAAAGCAATGGCTTTTGAAGACGACAAATAACACGCATCCTCTGAACGAATATCAGGGTGGTGTGCTATGGGAATAGCATCGCCATACTTTAATTTATATGCAGCCAAATTGGTTTTAATGGTCTGCTCGTCTTCGCAATGCACAGCAATTGGAAGCTTAAATGCAGCAAATATTTCTTTGAGTGTATTGGGGTCATCAACAAGCATATTCCCTGTGGAAGAACCTAAAAAAAGTTTAAGCGCAGGTGTTGTTTTTGGATCAATGGCTTTAATCTGCTCTAAATTGTCATTGGTTCCGCCAAACATAAATCCATAATTCGCCCAAGAAGTTTCTGCAGCCACAGCCAATTTATTAGCAAAGGCATCGGCATTAGTGGTTTGGGGATTGGTGTTTGGCATTTCAAAATAAGAAGTAATACCTCCCGCCACACAAGCTTTGGATTCTGTGGCGATGGTTGCCTTGTGCGTAAGCCCTGGCTCGCGGAAATGAACTTGATCATCAATACATCCAGGCAACAAATGTTTCCCATGTGCATCTATCACTTCCATATCTTGAGATACTGTGATGGTTGGTGCTATTTTGGATATGCGTTCTCCTTCAATCAGCACGTCTAATGGTACTATCTTACTTTCGTTGACAACCGCTGCACCGCGAATGAGTAATTTATTCATGTTTTAATTTTTAAAAATGCTCCGCCATTTCATTGCTACAATCCCAAAAACAGCTTCAGAGATAATAGAACTGTTCATTTTTGAATCTCCTTTGGTTCGGTCTGTAAAAATAATAGGGAATTCGGCAATACGGAAACCTTTTTTCCACGCCCAAAATTTAAGCGCAATTTGAAAGGCATATCCTTTAAATCGAATATCTTCTAAATCCAATGCACGCAGTGCATCTGACTGATATCCCACGTATCCTGCAGTGGGATCTGTTACAGGAAGCCCGGTAATTATTCGCACATAGAGCGAGGCACCAACTGACAACATGATACGTACGAAGGGCCATTGGCGGACACGAATTCCTTTTTTATAGCGAGAACCAACGACAAGGTCTGCTTTATTTTGTTTAAGGATTTCAAGCATAGGCACCAGTGCTTCTGGCGGATGTGAAAAATCGGCGTCCATTTCAAAAACATAACTATACCCTCTCTCAAGCGCCCATTTAAACCCGTGTACATAGGCGGGACCAAGCCCTTCCTTTTTGTTTCGTAGAGCGAGCTGCACTTGAGAATAACGATTACTCAAGTCTTGCACAAGTGCTGCTGTTCCATCTGGTGAATTATCATCTACAACTAAAATATCCGTGGCAATGGGCAACGCCAAAACCGCCTCAATAATGGATTGAATATTTTCTACCTCATTGTAGGTAGGAATAACAATTACAACTGGATTCATCAGCAGCTAAAATACGTATTTAAATGTGTGAGTCCACCGCAAAAAATGGATACTTTTGTTGCATGTACACACCAAGAGATTTGGACATTTCCTATTTGGGACTATACTTGCTAGTTACCCTTTCACTTTTAGTGCTTTTAAAGTTTTTAAACCCTTCACGTTATCAATCTATGGTGTTTTTTTGGCAACGAACAAGTAGCAATTCAGAATTTCACAAACCCTTCAATGAAACCAAAGCCATTTCTTGGGCCAATTTTATTATTCGAGCACTCATTTTTGGATTAATGGTAGAGGTGTTGTCCTCTAAAAGCTTAAGTGCTGCAACTTTCAATACAACCATACTATCGTGGACTGGAATATTTATGTTGTTTTGGATGACAAGGACGCTTATTGAGGGCGGCTTGATGTCCATGATTGGAAAAAGAGAAGGCCTTTTAAAGATCTTTTATATTCGAAGTATTTTTAAAGAAAAATGGGCCTTTGCTTTTAGCTGCCTTACCGTGTTGCTTGTTTGGGTGTCGATGTCTTCTAACGTTGCACGCATAATGGCCATATGTTATCTACTTGGCATAATGGCCATACACCTGCGATTTTTGAAATTATATTTTAGAAACAATCCTACCCAAAAAGTGTACATTATTTTGTATATTTGCGCCTCAGAAATCGGCCCCATATGGCTATTGACACAGACACTCAAATTTTAACGAAAATTGCAAAGGTGAAAACCATTTTGGTTTCTCAACCTGCGCCATCTGCTGAAAATTCTCCTTACAATCAACTCATACAAAACCGAAAAGTTACTATCGACTTTCGTCCTTTTATTCATGTTGAGGGAGTATCTTCTAGAGAAGTCCGCTTGCATAAAATTGATATTACAAAATATTCGGCTATTATTTTTACCAGCCGAAATGCGGTTGATCATTTCTTCCGTATTGCAGAAGAACTTCGATATACCGTACCAAGTACCTTGCGCTATTTTTGTCAATCTGAGGCAGTAGCATACTATTTACAAAAATATATTGTCTATCGTAAGCGTAAAGTTTATGTAGGATCGCGCACCTTTGATGACGTGCTTAAAGAAGCAATCAAATACAAAGACGAGAAATTTCTATTACCTTGTTCTGATGTATTAAAACCTAGTATTACAAATGCGCTTGACGCTACGGGTATCACTTGGACAAAAGCCGTTTTTTACAAAACAGTTATTAGTGATTTGTCTGATTTGCGTAATGTTTACTATGATATTTTAGTGTTTTTCAGTCCTTCTGGGATTAAGTCTTTGTTCCACAATTTCCCTGACTTTGAACAAAACGATACGCGCATAGCGGTATTTGGTCCCACCACAAAAAAGGCTGCTGAGGACAAAGGCTTACGCATTGATATTTTGGCGCCTAAGCCAGAAAACCCTTCCATGACAAAAGCACTAAGTGATTATATTGCCATTGCCAATAAGCGTTAGTTAGTTACGTAAATACCCTATTACCATATTTATCCATCCTAAAATCAGTAGTAATCCGCCTATGGGTGTTATAGGTCCAAGCACTTTTGATAGCCATGCTATAGATGAATAATGAAGAGATAATCCATAAATAGAGCAAGAAAACATCAAGGTCCCAATAACAAATAGCATGGCCGTACGTTTTGCAAATGGATTTTTATCTAAGCTCAAAAAAAGCAATGCTAACCCATGAAAAAACTGGTATCGCACCCCTACTTCATACGATTGCAGTGCATCCCCACTTATATAGGCTTCCAGTAAATGTGCGCCAAATGCGCCTAAAATAACCGCAGTCCCACAAAAAAATGCGCCCCAAACGCGTCGTTGCTTAAATGTCATTGTCTATTTTTTTTCTAAAATAGTTTACTATGTTTATACACCAAAACAAATAGGTTGAAAAAAACAGAAGAAAACATTTCACTTGACGGAATCGACAAGGCCATTTTGCGGGTATTGATGGAGAATGCTCGAACGCCAGTACAAGAAATTGCACGTCAACTAGATCTTTCTGGATCGGCTGTACATCAACGCATCAAAAAACTAGAAGATGCCAATCTTATACAAGGGAGCTACTTAAAACTTAACCCGTCATCGTTGGGATATACTACTACAGCATACATAGGGGTATATTTGGACAAGGCCATGCGAAACCCGGAGGCGGTATCACAATTGAAAAAAATTCCCGAGGTAGTAGAATGCCACTATACGACAGGAAATTGGAGTATTTTGATTAAAATTTTATGTAAAAATAATGAGCATTTAATGCAACTGCTCAATCACCAAATTCAATCTATTGAAGGTGTTTCTAGAACTGAAACATTTATATCACTCCACCAACAAATCAACCGTCAAATTAAAATTTAGCGCCTAGAACTTGCCACCCGAAGGGCAAAATAAATTAAGGTTGCCAAAGACCCTATGGCAGCAACTACATAAGTACGAGCAGCCCATTTGAGTGCATCTTTTGACATCACAAATTCTTTTTGGCTCACCATATTTTTGCGTTGTAACCAGTCCAAAGCACGATTACTGGCATCATACTCAACAGGCAACGTAATAAAACTAAAAAGCGTTCCGAGCCCAAAAAGTACAACACCTGCCACTGCTAAGTTGTAGCCCATTGCAGAGCCAATACCCAACATAAACCCTCCAAAAATAACGTACATAGAAAACTGCGAGGCCACACTCACCACAGGTACTAACAGTGAACGAAACTTCAACCATTCGTAGCTTTGTGCGTGTTGTACCGCATGACCGCATTCGTGAGCAGCTACAGCCGCCGCCGCCGCATTACGTTCGTGATAGACACTTTCGCTGAGGTTTACGGTTTTGTTTTTAGGATTGTAATGATCCGTTAGTTTACCACGCACAGCCGTAACTTTTACATCTCGAATACCGTGATCAGAAAGCATTTTTTCTGCAATTTCTTTTCCAGACATTTGGTTGCGCAATTGCACTTTTGAGTACTGCTTAAACTTGGACTTCAGTTTGTATTGCACCCACATACTGGCACCAGCAAAAACAGCAATTAGCAAATAATATTCTCCGTACATAACTTTTATTTTTATTTAAGCAAAAACCACGCTACTTCTTTGAGCGAATTATAAAGGTAATAATAAATATGATAATGGAAATAGAAATGGTATTTGCCATAATTATTGAAGGGCTGTGAATCAATAAGCCATAAAAGAGCCAGCACAAGGTCCCTGTACCCATCACAAGGTACATGGTCAATGACAAACCGTCAGCTGATTGGGTTTTCCAAATTTTAAATGCCTGTGGTAAAAAAGCGGAAGTGGTTAAGATGGCGGCAAAAAAACCGATGTATTCAGGGTTTAGCATATTTATGTGTTCTCAAATATTATTCTCGAAAACTGTTTCGTAATGTTCAACTGTTGGAAATGGATCATAATATTTATGCAATAATGCCTTCCATTTTTCATACTCTATAGATTTTCGAAATCCAACTTCGTGACTATCCAAATTTTGCCAGTTGACAAGGAGAATATATCGACTAGAACGTTCCATGCACTTTTGCAACGAATGCCCTTTGTAGCCAATTGCAGCACTGATGTATTGACTTGCTAATGTAAAATCTTTTTCAAAGTTAATTTCTAATCCATTTTTAACATCCAAAATAGCTACTTCAAGTATCATATAAATTGTAGATTACTATTTGTTTACCAAAAATAGCTATTATACTGTTTGCAAAAGTTTAATATCGGATAACTCCTGCCCAATTTGATGAATACCCATTAAAATTTTCTCCGTTTGCTTCTTTGATGGTTTTTTATGACCTTGAACATATTGTGATAACAACGACGCATTCATACCAATTTTTTTGGCAAGAAATTTTGCGTTTAAAACTTTATAATATTTAAAAAACTGTTCGAAATCTATTTCAAAGGCAATATCATTTGGTGTGATAGTTATATGCTCTGTCTCAAAATAAAAACGAACCGCTTCGTAGGCATGATTAATTAGTTCTGGTACATTTTGACCTGTTGTAAAAATGGCATACTTCTCAGAAAAGGCGGAAAAACCTGTGTTCGTTTTCTCAACAGTCATGATGATTTTTTTTATTTTGCCCATGTCTTATTTTTTAATTCCTGCCACTTTTAAAATCCTTTTCTCAAGTCCTTTACCTAACTCTTGACTTCCATGATTTGGAAAAATAATAACTCCCCTTTTGGTTTCATGTCGCATTTTAACATGCGATCCTCGCTGCGAAATACGATACCAACCATCTTTGGTTAAGATCCGATACATTTGGGAACACTTCATTTGAGGCAACGACTAAACGTTGCTTCAAAAGTAAACAATTATTTACTTTTTTAAACAATAAAAAATTAAAAATTCCTTGGCTACAAGTGACTATACCACAATATTCACAATTTTATTTGGCACAACAATCACCTTTTTGGGGGCTTTCCCGTCCAAATACGTTTGTGTGCGTTCCGCTTGCATTACAACAGCCTCTATTTCGTCTTTGCTAAGCGAAGTGGATAATGCCAGGGTAAATCTCATTTTTCCATTAAAGCTAATCGGATATTCTTTTGTGTCGTCTTGTAAATAGTCAGGATTTACCACAGGATAGGCAGCATTTGTTATCGAATCTTGATGCCCTAATAATGCCCAAAGCTCTTCGGAAATATGTGGTGCGAAAGGAGCTAATAATATCGTAAGTGGTTCTAAAATTTCCCGATGGTTACATTTCTGACTGGTGAGTTCATTGGTGGCAATCATAAACGCGCTAACAGACGTGTTAAGCGAAAGCTGTTCAATGTCTTGGGTTACTTTTTGAATCGTTTTATGCAATGTTTTAAGCGAATCTTTTGAGGGTTTATTGTCACTAATGGCAAAGTCGTCCCCGCTGTGAAACAAGCGCCAAAACTTATTTAAAAAGTTACTCACTCCCGAAATACCTGCTGTATTCCATGGTTTTGCTTGCTCAATAGGACCCAAAAACATTTCATACATACGAAGGGTATCCGCGCCATACTGATCGCAAATGGCATCGGGATTTACCACATTATATTTGGACTTGGACATTTTTTCAACCTCGCGACCAACGATATATTTTCCGTCCTCCAACTCAAATGTAGCATCCGAGAAATGAGGTTGCCACTTTTTTAATCCTTCGATATCCAATTCATTTTGAGCCGAAACCAACGAAACATCGACATGCACTGGAATAACTTTTTTACCTTTACACAAGCCTTTGGATAGGTAGTTTTGTGTATCGGGAATTCGATATACAAACGCACTTTCCCCCAAGATCATTCCTTGATTAATCAGTTTTTTGGCGAAATTTTCAACGGGAACAAGTCCAAAATCATGTAAAAAATACTGCCAAAACCTAGAATAAAGCAGGTGTCCTGTGGCGTGTTCACTACCACCTAAATATAAATCTACATCTTTCCAATAGGCCAACGCTTCCTTGCTTGCAAAAGCCTCATCGTTATAAGCATCCATATAGCGATTGAAATACCAAGAACTCCCTGCCCAACCCGGCATGGTGTTTTTTTCTAACGGGAAAACCGTTTTGTTATCTATTTTATCATTGGAAACTACTTTATTTTGCACGGTGTCCCACGCCCATTCGGTGGCGTTGCCTAGTGGTGGTGCGCCGTCGGCAGTAGGAAGATATTTTGATACTTCTGGTAATTGTAAAGGCAAGTATTCTTGAGGTATAAGTTGTGGTTGACCATTGACATAATAAACGGGAATAGGCTCACCCCAATAACGTTGGCGGCTAAAAACAGCATCCCGTAAGCGGTAGGTCGTTGCACCTTCGCCCATGCCTTCATTCCTAAGTTCAGCAATCACTTTTTGAGTAGCTTCAGCAATGGAAAGACCGTCCACAAAAGCTGAATTGGCCATAATGGTATTTTCTTTGGCCGTATGCGCCGCTGCTGAGACATCTACATTTTTAAAGATGTTTTTAATGGGCAATCCAAAATGTGTAGCAAAATCAAAGTCGCGCTGATCGCCGCAAGGCACTGCCATAACGGCACCCGTACCATATCCGGCAAGTACATAATCGCCAATCCAAATAGGAATTTTTTCATCCGTAATGGGATGACGTGCAAAAGCCCCTGTAAACACCCCGCTGATTCGGTCCACTTCACTCATGCGTTCACGTTCGCTGCGTTGTGCTGCTTGCGCTACATAAGCGTCAACTTCCACTTTTTGTTCAGCGGTTGTGATTTCACTTACCCACTCGTGTTCAGGAGCTAATGTTAAAAAGGTAACGCCAAAAAGCGTGTCGGGTCTTGTGGTAAATACCTCTATTTGGCGTTCACTATTTTCAACACAAAAACGAACACTAGCACCCACAGATTTTCCAATCCAGTTGCGCTGCATTTCTTTTAGTGGCTCGGGCCAATCTATGGATTCCAAGCCTTGAAGCAATCTATCTGCAAATGCCGAAATACGCATGCTCCATTGCTTCATTTTTTTACGTTCAACAGGGTGTCCGCCGCGCTCCGAAACCCCTTGTACTACTTCGTCGTTAGCAAGTACTGTTCCCAAAGCAGGACACCAATTTACCTCAGTTTCTGCCAAATATGTTAGACGAAAAGAGAGTAAAAACGTTTGTTTTTCCACTGCTGTCATGTTTTGCCATTCTTCGGCTGTGCACGTGGGCGTATCGTCATCACAAGCGGCTTCCAAATCTTTTGTGCCAAAGCATTCCAAATGCTGAATAAGTGTGTCGATAGGACGTGCTTTATCCTGTTTGGTGTCGTACCACCCATCAAACAAAAGGGAAAAAATCCATTGTGTCCAGCGGTAATATGAGGGATCTGAAGTGCGTACTTCTCTTGACCAATCAAAAGAAAAACCCATTCGGTCAAGCTGTTCGCGGTAGCGTTTGATGTTGGTTTCAGTTGTTACAGCAGGATGCTGTCCGGTTTGAATGGCATATTGTTCGGCAGGGAGCCCAAAAGAATCATAGCCTTGTGGATGCAATACATTAAATCCCTTGTGACGTTTGTAGCGTGCCACAATATCACTTGCAATATAGCCTAGCGGATGCCCCACGTGAAGTCCTGCTCCTGATGGATATGGAAACATATCCAACACATAAAATTTGGGTTTATCAGACGGCTGATCTACTTTATAGGTTTGCTGCGATACCCAAATCGCTTGCCACTTTTCCTCAATATCTTGAAACGGATATCCCATATAAACAATTAAGCCACAAAAATAATACTTTAAGGCAAGCCCATTGCCTTTGTGAAATTTTGTTTGTAAAAGATATCTATGTAAATTTGAAATACTAAACTCAAATTTATGAAACCTACTTATATTTTTCTGACCCTTTTATGTACCATAAGCCTAGCGGCGCAAAATGAGTTTATCACCAAATGGCAAACTTCTGCCGACAATGAATCCATTACCATACCTACCTTTTCGGGAGTAGACCTCTACAACTATTCCGTTGATTGGGGAGATGGCAATACTTTAACTGGACAAATTGGCGATGCTACACACACCTATACGAAAGCTGGCACTTATACTGTTAAAATTACGGGAGACTTTCCTCGAATTTACTTTAATGGTGACGCTGTCAGTAAAGACAAAATTATAGACATAACCCAATGGGGCAATCAAATATGGAGCTCTATGGCTAATGCTTTTAAGGGATGTAGCAAACTAAAAATGACTGCTAACGATACGCCTGATCTTTCAAATAATGATACCATGAGGTCTATGTTTGAAGGCGCCACTTCCTTTAACGGAGACCTGAGCAAGTGGGACGTGACTAGCATTTCTGATATGGATAAGATGTTTTCCAGTGTTACGCTATCAACTGCCAACTACAATGCCATGCTTGATGCCTGGAGCAAGCAATCCGTAAAAAGCTTCGTAAATTTTGATGGTGGCAATAGTAAATACTGTACCTCAGGAGAAACAGGCAAAAACGCGCTTAAAACAAAAAATATTTGGAACATTTTCGATGGTGGAAAAGACAGTGATGCAAATTGTACCACACTAAGCATTGGAACACATAATCCTGCTCCTTGGCAACTAAGCCCTAATCCTACCCAAAGCGTGCTGCACATTAGCGGGGACACAGCTGTGGAACATGCAACGATCTATGCCTTAACAGGGCAACAACTGCTACAGGTATCTGGAAATACAATACTTTCTCTAGAAAATCTTCGACCAGGCATATACTTGGTTGAGCTCATAAATAAGGACAAGGACAAAACTCAAGTGTTTAAAATAGTTAAGGAATAATGCTTTCTAGTTTATTGGGCTAAAGTTAAAGGGTTCTAGGCGCGGTATGTTCCGCCATATTTTCTATTTTTATGCCTTAGAACTACTATGTCTGCAACCCGCATTTACAAACGACGCCTTATTGCTTCCTACTTTTCAGTTGTTAGCAGCACTACTTTGGTATTGTTCGTCTTGAGTATTCTCGGATTTGTTTTGCTCAACAGTCAATCCATTGCCAACTATTTTAAAGAACAAGTAACCATGACTGTTTTTTTGGAAGATGAAACCAAAGAAATGGAGCGAGAGCAATTGATTACAACCATACAATTAGCCTCTTTCACAAAAGCGGTGCGGTTTATATCTAAGGAAACGGCAGCTAGTGAACACAGTGCTACAATTGGTGAAGATTTTATGGATTTTTTGGGATATAATCCGCTGCAAGATGCGCTTGACATTGGGTTAAAATCCGATTTTGTTACCACCGAAGTGTTGGACAGCTTGAGCGATGTCATTGAGCAAAAGCCTTTTATTTCTGAGGTGCTTTACGACCGTCCGCTGATTGTGTTATTGAATCAAAATATCCAACGATTTGGATTTTGGCTGCTTGTGTGCAGTGGTGTTTTTATAGGCATTGCATTACTACTCATCAATCATTCCATCAAATTATCCATTTACAGCAAACGACTCATCATACAAACAATGTTATTGGTTGGCGCAAAAAAACGTTTTATACGAAGACCCTTCTTGTGGCGCTATATGGGACTTGGGGTCTTAAGCGCAGGTATTGCCTTGGCAGGTTTTGCGGCAGTTCTTCGCTTTTTGGCACAACTAATTCCGCAAATCAACTGGTGGGAAAATCAATCCTCCTTTTTAATTTTAACAGCTGCTATTTTGAGTAGCTCCATGTGTATTTGTGGCATAAGCGCTTGGTTTGCAACGCGCAAACACCTTCGTTTAACCTATGACATCATCTATTGATTATGAAAAACGAAAAAGAATTTTTATTTGGCAAACGATCCTATCAAATTATGGGTGTTGGACTTGCGCTTATCGTGTTGGGCTTTGTACTTATGACGGGGGGGGGCAGTGACGATCCCAATGTTTTTAATCCCGCTATTTTCAGCCCATTGCGTATTCGTGTAGCACCTACCCTTGTGTTATCAGGGTTTGCTGTGCTCATTGTCGCTATTTTAGCTACCAAGAAAAAATAATGGGTTTTTGGGAAGCGCTAGTGTTGGGTATCGTTCAAGGACTGACTGAGTTTTTACCCGTTTCCTCTAGTGGGCATTTGGCACTTTTTACAGCCCTACTGGGCGGAGAAACACTCCCAGAGGAAAACCTCCTCTTTACCATTTTGGTGCATGCCGCAACAGCTCTAGCCACCATCATTGTATTCCGAAAAGACATCGTAAAACTTATTCAAGGGTTTTTTCAAAGGGATGATACTAGTGCACGGCATTATATAGGAAAAATTGTGCTTTCTATGCTGCCCGCTGTGGCGGTTGGGTTGTTTTTTGAGGACGAAATCACATCGCTTTTTGGTTCTAACTTGGCACTCGTTGGTGCAATGTTATGCATTACTGCCTTGCTCCTATTTTTTACTGACCGCACCAAAACAAAAGAACACTCAATCTCCTATACCTTTGCGCTTCTCATTGGACTGGCACAAGCCGTAGCCATACTCCCAGGAATTTCTAGAAGTGGAGCTACGATTGCCACAGCGTTGCTTATTGGAGCAACACGTCCGGAAGCAGCTCGCTTTTCATTCTTAATGGTCATTCCGCTCATTTTGGGTAGCATGGCAAAAACCTTATTAGACAATGGCGAGGCCATTTTTGGAACGGTTGACGCACTAACGCTACTTACGGGATTTATAGCCGCTTTATTTTCTGGTATTTTGGCGTGTACATGGATGATTAACATCGTCAAAAAAAGTAAGCTAAGCTATTTTGCGGCCTATTGTTTTGCTGTTGGAATTATCACATCAATTGTTGCATGGACATAAATTTTTCTAAATACGCATTTCTGGAAGGACAACTCCTACTCATTGACAAACCCCTTGAGTGGACATCTTTTCAGCTGGTGAATAAGATTAGATGGGCCATTCGTAAAACCTATGGTATCAAAAAAATAAAAGTAGGTCATGCTGGCACGTTGGATCCACTTGCCACTGGACTGATGCTTATCTGCACCGGAAAAATGACCAAACAAATTGATCAATTTATGGGAATGGAAAAATCTTACTCGGGCACCTTTCGGTTGGGCGCTACAACGCCTTCCTATGATTTGGAAACTACGGTAAGTAATCCAAAGCCTTTTGATCATATTTCGCATGATTTATTAGTCAAAACTAGGAATGCTTTTTTGGGGAAGATTCAGCAAAAACCTCCGCTACACTCCGCCATAAAAAAAGATGGAAAACGCCTATACACCATTGCAAGAGCTGGAGAAACCACAGAAATTCCATCACGAGAAGTTACGATTACTTCTTTTGAACTACCCAACACTAAACTTCCAGATGTCGACTTTTTGGTGTCCTGTAGCAAAGGAACATATATCCGTTCTTTAGCGCACGATTTTGGACAAAAGCTTGACTGTGGAGCACACTTGGTATCGTTACGAAGAACTGCCATTGGAAGCTACACACTCGAAGATAGTTTGACTCTTGACGCATTTTTACATAGTTTAGAGGGAAAATCATAACCATGGAACCATATCGCTGCGATTGGTGTTTGGCAAATCCTACCTATATCGCTTATCACGATGAAGAATGGGGGGTCCCTATTTTTGACGACCATAAGCTCTTTGAAGCGCTGTTGCTTGAAACCTTTCAAGCAGGATTATCATGGTGGGCTATTCTCAAAAAGCGTGAGCATTTACGCGAAGCCTTTTGCGATTTTGACACACATCGAATAGCACAATTAACAGATTATGACGTAGAAAAATTACTTCAAAATAAAGGGATTATTCGAAACAGGGGAAAAATTACAGGAGCAATTGCAAATGCACGTGCTTTTATAGAAATTCAAAAAGAAGTAGGCAGTTTTAGCGATTATATGTGGTCGTTTACTAACGGAATGTCTATCCAACATACATTTGAGCAAACCCATCAAATCCCACAAACCACTGCCTTAGCTATTCAAATGAGTAACGACCTAAAAAAACGCGGATTTAAGTATATAGGAAAAATCACCATGTATGCACATATGCAAGCTGTTGGCATGGTAAACGACCATGTAATTGATTGTTTTAGGCATACCGAAACAGCAGCGCTTAACCCAAATAACTAAGAAATTCTTTTCGGGAAATAGGGGCAGCACCCATACTTGCTAGATGTGCCGTAGGCACCTGACAATCAATAAGTTTGTATTTATTCTTTTTTAATTCTCGCGTAAGATAAATCAAAGCCAGTTTACTAGAATTACTTGCTTTTGAGAACATACTTTCGCCACAAAATACTTCCCCAATATCAATACCATAAAGTCCTCCAACTAGTTCTGCACCGTCCCAAACTTCAACCGAATGTGCGTGTCCTTGTTCATGCAAAACCTCATACACTTCCATAAGTCCGGGCGTAATCCATGTACCTGTTTGCCCAAATCGTTTTACTCCTGCACAGGATTTTACAACTTGATTAAACGCTTTGTTGAATGTAATTTCATAGGGGTGTTTGCGCAAAAAACCGCGCATACTTTTAGAAATACGCAATTGGTCTGGAAAGAGAACCATTCTTGGGTCTGGGCTCCACCAAATCAAAAAATCATCTTGTTCAAACCAAGGGAATATTCCCTTGCGATAGGCAAGTAACACCCGCTCTGGACGCAAGTCACCACCCACAGCAACAACACCCTCTTTTGTGGCCAAGTGAGGCGAAGGAAAACGTAATTCTTCCGTTAAATGATACATAATTAATTAGAAGGGCAGGTCATCTGGCTCTTCTTTGGCAGGCGCATCTGGCATGGCTTCAAATGGCGGTGCAGCAGGTGGCGGAGGTGATGTAGCATCTGCAGCATCTATGCGCCAACCTTGAATAGAATTAAAGTATTTGATTTCACCTTGCGGACTTTGCCACTCACGCCCACGAAGATTTATGCCTACTTTAACCCGCTGGCCAACAGCATATGCGTCAAGAATAGAGCACTTGTCTTGAACAAATTCTACAAGCAAATGTTGTGGGTATTGCTCTTCAGTTGTTAGGACCAATTCACGTTTTTGAAATCCGTTTGATCCATATTCTTTGGTTTGGTCTATTTGTTTAATTTTTCCTGTAATTTCCATGCGGTGGTTAATGATGTTCTTACAAATTTACTCAATTTGTTGAGAACGCAACACTTGAAAATATAGTATATTCGTGAATATGAGTTTTGATCTCTCTTATGTAAACCAACGTAATAGCCGCACTGTGGGATTTGTATTGGCGCTATGCTTTGTTGGATTTACCCTTTGGAACACCAACAAACTCATTCAGCGCATTCAAAATGATGAACGTCAAAAAATGGAATTGTGGGGCTTGGCCCAACAAGAATTAGCTTCAAGCACAAATCTCAATCAGCCCATTAATCCATTAACATTTCAAGTGCTGACAGCAGAGAATGCCATTCCCATGATTGTAGTAGATGATACTAAAAAACTCATGTTTTCAAATAATATAAATAAACGAAAATTAGCTCAAGACTCTATGGGTTACGTAGAAGAATTGATTCGGGAATTTAGTGCCACTCATCCACCTATTGAAATCCTACACGGAGACAAATTGAATCAGAAAATGTATTATGGGAACTCGGCACTCATACAACAGCTACGTTATTACCCGATTGCATTTTTTTTAATCGTCGCATTCTTAGGAGGACTTTTGGTCGCGTATTACAAAAGCACACAACAAGTAGTCGCTAACAAACTATGGACAGGAATGGCGAAAGAAACAGCACATCAGCTAGGAACGCCCATTTCCTCACTGTTGGGTTGGTTAACCATTTTAGAACAGCACGAAGTAGATGAGCAGTTACTGTCACAAATCAAAAGCGATATAAAACGTCTGGAAACCATTAGCGCACGCTTTTCAAAAATTGGCTCTTTGCCCAACAAAAAGCCTGAAAAACTTAGCATCGTTGTAAAAGAACTGGTTTCCTATATGCAAATTCGGATGCCTAAAGCAATAGCGCTTCAAGTAAATGAGAATGGGCATGAAGATTTGGTTGAAATCAATGCAGAACTTGTGGTTTGGGTATTGGAAAATCTAATTAAAAACAGCATAGATGCCATTCGAGGTGAAGGAGCGATTACCATTGACCTAAATTGGGAAAAAGTGGCAACTATCATCATTCGAGATACTGGGAATGGTATTCCAAAAAAACTTCAAAAAATCATTTTCAATCCAGGCGTAACGACCAAAAAAAGAGGTTGGGGCCTTGGATTATCCTTAGCAAAACGTATTGTTGAGGAATATCACGGCGGGAAACTAAGTCTAATAGAAAGCTCAGAAAAAGGAACTGCTTTTGAGATTCAACTGCCGCTTACACAAAAGCTGCGTTGATTTTTTCTGCTAACGTTTTCATTTCCTCTTTTGATACAACAGTCTTTTTTTGAAAGGTGGCGTCTGCCATTTCATTTAGTGGTATTAAATGCACGTGAACGTGCGGAACTTCAAGCCCAATTACCGATAGTCCAATACGCTTACACGAAACTACTTGCCGAAGGGCAGCAGCGACGCGATGACTAAATTGCATTAAGTTGAGGTAGGACTCTTGGTCTAAATCAAAAAGTTTATCCGTTTCTTTTTTGGGAATACAAAGGGTATGCCCAAGTGCGTTTGGATTGACATCTAAAAAAGCAATGTGGTTTTCGTCTTCCGCAACAATGTAGGCAGGAAGTTCACGAGCGATAATTCGGCTAAAAATAGACGCCATTAGCGTTCAATAGATAAGATCTCAAACTTAAGCGTACCGTTTGGAACGGTTACTTCTGCAATTTCTCCAATGGCTTTGCCTAAAAGTCCTTTACCAATGGGTGAGGTAACCGAAATTTTTCCAGTTTTTAAATCGGCTTCGCTTTCAGCAACAAGGGTATAATTCATTTCCATGTTGTTGCTTAGGTTTTTGATGCGCACTTTTGAGAGCACCAAAACCTTAGAAACATCCAATTGTGATTCGTCAATGATACGAGCACCAGACAGTGTTTCTTCGAGTCTGGCAATTTTCATTTCGAGCATACCCTGCGCTTCTTTGGCAGCATCGTACTCGGCGTTTTCACTCAAATCTCCCTTGTCGCGCGCCTCGGCAATAGCCTGTGACGCAAGCGGACGTTCAACATCTTTTAGATGATTGAGTTCTTCTCTTAATTTTTTTAAGCCTTCGGCGGTATAATATGAAACTTTACTCATGGGGTATTATTAAAAAAATCCCTTATGTTTAAGGGATGAATGCAAATATACAATTTTCCTTTTTTATGCGTTTTACACACATGAAATATGTAGTTTCAGCGATGTTTTTTGTTTTTTTAGGCTGTTCCGAAAACAGTGTAGAACGCAATCCATACTTATACGAAGCTCGATTTGAGCAAAGCATCAATTTGGCACTTCCTGCTTTTGACAACCTAAATTATCAAGGAGGTAGCTTGTATTGGGCAAATGGCGGTATCAAAGGATTGTTATTATTTAATCTTTCTGGAACCATTATGGCGTGGGAAGCAAGTTGTCCGAACCATGCGCCAAGCAACTGCTCTACGGTACAAATCAATGGTGTTACAGCCTCATGCGCATGTGAAGATATACAGTACAGTTTGGCTACAGGACAACCCCTTACGGAAGGAGCAACCTATAGCCTGCTGTTTTATAAGGTGCAGCAAAATGGAACTGCGGTGCGGATTTATAATTAGAACCGAAGCGTAAGTCCTGCCATTACGTGGCGTCCTGCCTGCGGATAATAACCCACACCCTCTATGGTTGTGATGGCCGTTGGCGAACTCCAATCGTCGTCATAGGTATAGAAATACCCATTTGAACTAAATACTTCATCAAAAAGGTTATACACGTGGACGTTTACATCCAATCTAGGCGCCTTTTCATTGTTTAGGATAACTGCCTGAAATTGTATGTCTTGAATGGTATAACTATCTAGTTTAGAAAGTTCAGCATTGATGTTTCCCATGTATTGCTCACCAACAAATTTACTCACAAGAGAAATAGACCATGTATCGCGCGCATAGGTTAACTGATCGGAAGCAATTAGCGAAGGAGAGTACGACAAGTGCGTATCGCCTAAGGCTTGTAAAACTCCATCACGCTCAAAATATTTATCCTTATTGCGGTTTTTACTCCACGACACATTGGCTTGCCAACTCCAATGGGGCGCAAATGCCCACCCAGCATCTATCTCAATACCCCTTCGGAAGCTGTCACCTGAATTTTGACGAATTGGAGCACCAACCTCATCAAGAGCACCTGTTAACACCAATTGGTTTTTATAGTCCATATAATATAAGTTCGCATTTACATATGCTGCTTCTGTTTTCCAACGCCATCCAAATTCAAAATCATTTAATTCTTCAGGAACAGGATTGCCGTTTTCGTAGTCTGTACGGTTGGGCTCTTTGTGTGCCTTGGCATAAGACGCGTAGAGTTGATGTGCGGGATTGGGTTGATACACTACCCCTGCTTTGGGATTAAAAAAAGTATGTGCGTCATTAACCGTAAATGCCTTAGGTCCGGCCACTTCTCCTGCTACCGAATAATCAATCCAGCGAACTTGTGCATCGGCATAAAGATTCCAGTTGTCGTTCAAAGA
Source organism: Bacteroidota bacterium (assembly GCA_027621175.1). Classification (GTDB taxonomy): domain Bacteria; phylum Bacteroidota; class Bacteroidia; order Flavobacteriales; family Flavobacteriaceae; genus UBA7446. The sequence continues at coordinate 58,974 of JAQCCM010000006.1, forward strand.
AACATCCCCTTTGGCAAAAATATTACCGTCCTTTTTCTTTCCTCGGTTTTCATAAAAACGATGTTTTGGGTTGATGTTAGCAGTAGATGCCCATACTAACTCCCCAAAATGCGCTCCGCTGTACGTACTATAATAGGCCCCTGCACTAATATCATGGTTGCCATTAGTAAAATGATACATCAGATTTGCTGCATAAAAATCGTTATCCAACCACTTACGAACAGCATTCTCTGTATCAGTAATTTCCTGCCCATTTATGGTTAATGGAGGTAATTTTAAGTAGCGGTATGAAGTGTTGCCACTAAAACTAATATTTTGGTCATACCACAAATCATAAAATTCCTCGTAGTAGCCGTATCCATGGGTATAGTTTAATCCAAGGGAAAGTCTAGCGTTATTGGACAATCGCTGTTCGATATGCAATTGTGTATGATCTTGGTTATAGTTATCTACTTGGTTGTCGTAATAACCTTGCAAGTTCCCTTCATTGTCGTATTGCTCACCAGCAGGATTATAGGTTCTGTTGGATGCCAATGTGGCTGGATCAACTCCGTACCATGCTTGGTAGGTGCGCTCATGGCCACCAAAAGTTAGTGCCTTAATTTTGGTGTTATTTGTGTTATAAGTTCCTTGAAAAAAGTATCCTTTTAAGTGTGAAGAAGCGCGATCAATATACCCGTCAGAAGTTATATTTGATAGGCGTCCGCTAAACTCAAAACCGCTTTCCGAAATTCCTGTGGAGAATTTTATCGTGTTTTTGAGTGTATTAAAACTCCCCACATTGGAGGCAAGTTGCGCATATGATTTTTCAGATGCTTTATCTGTTTCCAGATTGATACTAGCGCCAAAAGCAGCTGCACCGTTGGTCGATGTCCCTACACCACGCTGTACTTGAAGGTTCTCCGTTGATGATGCAAAGTCGGATAAATTCACCCAAAAGGTTCCGTGAGATTCAGCGTCGTTGTATGCAATACCGTTAATGGTCACATTTACTCGGGTAGCATCACTTCCACGAACACGAATTCCTGTGTAGCCGACTCCTGCTCCCGCGTCGCTTGTAGTGACCACATTGGGTAAAAACCGCAACAGTACTGGCAAATCTTTTCCTAAGTTTTGTTTTTCCAACTCCTTTTTGGAAATGTTTGTAAACGCCATAGGCGTATTCTCTTTTGCCCTAAGGGCGCTCACCGTAACCGATTCAAGGGTTACGGTATTGACTGTCAAAGTATCGATGTCAGATTTAGCTTGTTGCGCCATCAGGCCTCCAGCAAGCAATAATGCAATAATGGTTTTCATTTGCGTTTAGGCAAATAAAGGGGTATTATTTACAATGGTTTTTAGTGAAACAAAATTCCTTGGCAGCATTACCTGCCCAGGTTCGATGGGTATAATCTCAGCCGTTAGGCACCCCTAGAGATGACGCAAATATAATTTAATTATGTGGATTGGTGCAAAGGGCGCAACAAATCATTTACTGTTTTTACAGGATTAAATGTACGTACTGGTACTTCCACAAAAACAGTATTCCAATCCGCCATAGCGCCGTTCCATAGCCCTGGCCGTTCTAGGGCTTTGATTGCGGTGCCGTTTATAGATTTTTCAGCAATAAAATAGGCGTCATAATCTACAAAATGTGTTAAATCATACTTAACACCCGCATGATTATATACCCCACAAACAATATCAACTGGATTAAAATGCGTTCCATTTTTAAAAATATCCTTTTGCTTTTTGTCTTTGGTATTTACTTGTGCGCCTTCAACAATCTGAAGGCTAACTTCGCCCTTGTTTTCTACCCAAAAAGGACCTCCACCAGGTTCACCTTCATTTTTCACCATACCACACACACGAAGTGGGCGGTTTAGTTTTTGTTTTAAAAATAAAATAAGTTGATTGCCTTGCATAGATGCAGGAACGCTCACATTGAGTTTCTCTTGTAAAAATGTTTTTGCCTCAATCAAGTCAATTGCATCATCATTTTCTAATGCACGAGCATAGTGATGAATTTGATTGTGAAGCGAAATCAACATACCTGCTAACATTTTTTTATACAGGGCGGCTTGCTCGTGGTATTTGGAAACCGAAATGTTATCGATATTGGATAAAAATATAATTTCATCTTCAATAGCATTCAAATTTCCAATGAGCGAACCATGTCCGCCAGCACGAAAAACAAGTGCCCCGTCTTCGTTGCGAAATACAGTGCCATCTTCTTTACAAGCTAAGGTGTCTGTACTTTTATGCTGATGTGAAAACCCCAAATGAGTATGAACGTCAGCTGATGCATTTAAATGCGATATTGTTTTTGAAAGATGTTGCTCAAAAGCACGCGTAGTCCCTGGTGGAATAGTAAAATGGATATTCATCTTACCATTGTTAGCTACAAATTGGGTTGAAAAAAACAATTGTTCTTCGGCCGCTGTTCGTAGTTCAGTATCGTACTTATGAAAAGGTATTAGGGCTTTGGGTAGCTTCCCTAGACTATCGACCCCCTTTTTAATAAGAAAATATCGGTAGTCATTGTCAAAAGTCCCACTATGTTCTTTATCTATAGCTTTTCGAATTTGAGTATAAAAAGGGAACTTTTCAATACCGCCTAAAAAAACAGCAAGCTTATAGGTTTTCTCTCGGTTTAAATAACTTCGTAGCGTTTCCTTTTCGACATTATATCTGGTAAGGAAAAAATGTAAAAACTTAAACATCCGGCTTGCCATACCCGATGCTGGTATAAAGCGTGATATAGAAAAATTGGATTTTTCTGCATCAAAAATTGTGGCGAATTTGACAATATCTTTGTTTGATAAAACTACAATTCCATCACCTTGTATTGCCGGTCGTTCTAATTGGGCATAATGTGCTCCATTTTGCAACAAACGTAATTGCTCTTGCGCATCCGATTCAGAAATGCCTATTTCGTGTAAAACAAGTTTATCCTTTTGCGTAAATGTGTGTTTCATCTAATTCGTCTATTTTATCTATAGCACATTTCATTCGTTGTTCGTGCGAACCGTTTAGCAAAGTATAGTTTAGATTTCGTTGTACCAAAGCAGTAGCAAATTTATGAAACATTTCTTCGCGATGATTGGGTCTATCACGAAGTAAATCCTTCTCCCAAGGAACGTCAATATCGGTCAAAAAGTATAAGTCGTATCGATTTTCATTGTTGGCTTGCACTACTTTTTTGTCACACCAACCATCAAAATAGGCTTCTGAGTACACTTGTGTGGATAGCAAAGTAGTGTCACAAAAAATAATTTTATTGGCTCTTTTTAAGGCTTCATTTTCCAGTTTAATTTGCCCAACAGCGATAGGCAGAATATCTTCTGGAGCGCATATCTCCTGTGATTTATACCATTTTTCTTCTAAATATGTTCTGGCAAATTCTGGAACCCACATTGTGTTGTAGTGTTTTGCCAATGCTTGTGCCAAAGTTGTTTTTCCTGTAGATTCAGGACCAAATAGGGCTACTTTTATGCAGTTGCTTTTGTATTGGTTAAGACGTGTTTCCATGCTAAAAATCCGTAGATGGCAATGACCGTAAAGATAAGGTATTGGAAACTTGTAAAGGTTAGGCCCTTGTAAAAATAGAGTGGCACCGAAATGATATCACCCACAATCCAAAAAATCCAATTTTCAATTTTCCTTCGCGCCATAAGCCACATACCAACAAAAAATATGGCTGTGGTAAAAGTGTCAATATAGGCTGTCCACGAGGTCCACTTCCCTGCCGATTGATACACCGAGAATACAAACAAAAGCGTAATCATGAAAATAATGATAGATATCCGTTTTTCTTTGGTGTTTGTTCGGCTTATTGGAGTTGCTTGGTCATTTGTTTTACGTGTCCAAACGTACCATCCATAAAGGCTCATTGCAAAATAGTAGGCGTTGATCATCATATCCCCAAGAAGTGCCCACTTCCAAAGCAAATACACAAAAATTGAGGTTGAAATGAGTCCCGTTGGAAATACCCAAATATGGTTTTTCTTGGCGTACCAAACGCTTAAAAACCCAAAGACTACAGCGGTAATTTCAAGTGCTATATCTATGGGCTGATATGCCGAATATTGCCCAAATAGAAGCTCAAAAAGTTGGTTCATAATCACTGCGGTTAGATTTGACCACTTTCATATTTAAAATGATATGTTCTGTTTGTTCAAAAGCTGCTTGCGTGGCTTTGGTAATCAACGACATAACGGTTGAAAATTCGCCATAGACTTGTGTGCTTAGCGGCGTTTCTATTATGGCACAACCCGAAGCACGCAAGGCTTTTATAAATGCAATAATGGGTGGTTCAAAATGATCTTGAAGTGGGGTGAGTGTGAGTTCAACCGAAATTTCCATGATTATTGTGATTTTATGGCTAAAGCACAGGAGAAATGATCCCAATAATACAGCCAATTTTTAAGTTTTATTGTCTTTTGATTTAGGTTAACTACGGCCACAGGATGTTCGGTGTTCAAATTTATAGTACGTATATCGTGTAAAAAACTAACCCCTTTCTTGCCTAAAGCTTTGTAAGCGGCCTCTTTGATACACCACTGTGTGGTACGAATTCGGTCTGTTGCATTGGGTGTGAGTTCAGACGCATCTAAAAACCTAGATGCAATTCGATGCACTTTAGGACGTTCTTTTTCAATATCAATCCCTAAAGGTTTGTCACCAATAGCAATAGCAGAAAATTGGTGTGAATGTGTGATAGAAATAAACCTTCCGTCGGTCAAATGCGGCTTTCCAAAATCATCGTAATGCAGTGCGCTTGGGGTGTAGCCAGCAGTAGCTAAAAGCTGTCGTACGCTTAAAAACCCACAACGATGGATATCAGATTTCATCTGACTTAACCTGTTGAAGCACAAATTTGTAAGCTCCAAACCTCTTCGCAACACGATTTCATTTTCCGTAATATGCCACACCAATATTTGGGTATTGTATGATGCATCATATTTTTTGTAAATGGGCATGGAATACTGTAGTTTTGCTTTAAAATTGCTAAGAATCAAATATACAACTATGGCTACTAAAACAACTACTTACGTGCCCTACAAAGTAAAAGACATTTCGCTTGCCGACTGGGGAAGAAAAGAAATAGAACTTGCCGAGGCTGAAATGCCAGGGCTTATGGCACTTCGTGAAGAATATGGCGCAGAACAGCCCTTAAAGGGTGCGCGTATTGCAGGATGCTTACACATGACCATTCAAACGGCGGTACTTATTGAAACGCTTACGGCACTTGGTGCAGAAGTAACATGGAGCTCTTGTAACATCTTTTCAACACAAGATCACGCCGCAGCAGCTATTGCCGCAGCAGGAATTCCGGTATATGCTTGGAAAGGTATGAACGAGGAAGAATTCAACTGGTGTATCGAACAAACGATATTTTTCGGAGAAGATCGTGAGCCGCTAAACATGATTTTAGACGACGGTGGTGACCTTACCAACATGATTCTTGACGAATTCCCAGAACTTGCTGCAGGTATCAAAGGACTTTCTGAAGAAACCACTACTGGCGTACACCGCCTTTATGAGCGAGTACAAAACGGAACCCTTCCCATCCCTGCCATTAACGTTAACGACTCGGTTACTAAATCGAAGTTTGACAACAAATACGGTTGTAAAGAATCTGCAGTAGATGCGGTGCGTAGAGCAACAGATATTATGCTTGCTGGTAAGCGCGTTGTTGTAGCAGGTTACGGCGATGTAGGTAAAGGAACTGTTGCCTCTTTCCAAGGTGCAGGTGCAATTGTTACTGTTACTGAAATTGACCCCATTTGTGCGCTGCAGGCCTCTATGGACGGCTTTGAAGTGAAAAAGTTAGATACCGTAATTGGTAATGCCGATATTATTGTTACCGCAACTGGAAACAAAGACATCGTTAACGAGCGTCATTTCCGTGCCATGAAAGACAAAGCCATTGTGTGTAATATTGGACACTTTGACAATGAAATTGATATGGCATGGCTCAACGATAACTATGGCGCAAGCAAAATAGAAATTAAGCCACAAGTGGATAAATACACTGTTGAAGGAAAAGATATTATCGTATTGGCAGAAGGACGATTGGTAAATTTAGGCTGTGCTACAGGACACCCTAGTTTTGTGATGAGTAACTCATTTACCAACCAAACCTTAGCACAAATTGAACTTTGGAAACATGCCGACCGCTACGAGAACAAAGTGTATATGCTTCCTAAGCATTTGGACGAAAAAGTAGCACGCTTACACCTTGACAAACTCGGTGTGGAGCTTGAAGAATTAGACAAAGAGCAGGCAGACTATATCAGTGTTCCTGTTGCTGGGCCTTATAAGCCTGAGTACTACCGTTACTAAGTTCCAAGTACATACAAATGATATAAAACCGAGGCAATTGTCTCGGTTTTTTTTTAAACTCTTCCGTGCTAACAACTTACACTGAGCGATACTAACTTAGCCCTTATTTAATCTTTTAATTATGAATACATTATGTTTAGAAAATTATGAAGTTTCTGAATTAGAAACTAATAAAATGACTTCCGCTAATGGAGGTTGGTTATGGACCTTTATGGCTACAACTGAGGCATATCGAGAACTTTATAAGGGTTATGATGAAGAGGATGTATGTCTTTACGTTTAAATTCACAAAAGCATTAACAGAAGTCTTTGTCAATTTTTTTGTTATTTTAGTAACATGAAAAAACTTATAGTAAATATTATACAGAAAGCAGTTGCCATTATTATGGTTATGCCTCTATATCATGTAAAAAGTTTTTTTATGTTAAAAAGGTCAAAAACCAAGACGCATTAATTTCCGAAACACATTAAACCAAAAAACCCCGCCAATGGCGGGGTTTTATTTTTTCTTGTAGTTTACTGTTTAAGCCTGAATAGGGTCTACAGAAACATACGAGCGATTGTTTTTCTTTTTGGTAAAACGCACTACACCGTCCACTTTAGCGTGAAGCGTGTGGTCTTTACCTAAATATACATTGTCTCCTGGGTGGTGTGCCGTACCGCGTTGACGAACAATAATGTTCCCAGCGATAGCCTGTTGTCCACCAAAAATCTTTACGCCTAAGCGTTTCGATTCCGATTCTCTTCCGTTCTTCGAACTACCTACTCCTTTTTTGTGTGCCATGGCTTATCCGTTTATTTTTTTGCTTCTAGTGCCGCTACTAACTCGGCTTTTTTCATTGCAGAAATACCTGAAACCCCCGCTTCCTTTGCCAATTCTTTTAGCTCAGCTACTGTCTTAGACGAAAAGTCTACAGCTTTTGCTTCTGGAGTGGCTTTAGGCGCAGCTTCTTTTTTCTCGGCTGCTTTGGGTGCTGCAGCTTTCTTGGCAGGTGTTGCTTTTTTGGCAGCACCCACACCTACAGACTCAATAAGAATTTCTGTCAACGACTGGCGGTGACCATTCTTAACGCGATATCCCTTGCGGCGTTTCTTTTTAAATACAATTACTTTGTCATCTTTCAAATGACGAACCACTTTTGCTTCTACCGAAGCATTGGCTACAGCCGGGGCGCCTACAGAAATTTTATCACCGTCAGCCAACATATAAACCTGGTCAAAAGAAACCTTGTCTCCTGTTTTGGCGTCCAAACGGTGTACAAAAACCTTTTGGTCTTTCGCAACTTTAAATTGCTGCCCTGCTATCTCTACGATTGCAAACATATTTTTTGTTTTTTAACACTTCTTAGTGAAGCGGGGGCAAATATACAATCTTGAACAATATCAGGCAAAGTTTTTATTCTGTAACATATTTATTTGTTAATTGTTATTGGAATAATGCCTAAATTTAAAATCTAAATTCTTTTTATGAAAAATATAATCTCCCTAGCAACACTTATTATTGTAAGTTTTGCCAGTGCGCAATCTGTTTCTTTTGAGGAATATACCCTCTCAAACGGGTTACACGTAATTCTACATCAAGACAACACTGCCCCAGTAGTTACCACTTCCGTGATGTATCACGTGGGTGCCAAAGACGAACAACCCAATCGCACAGGCTTTGCTCACTTTTTTGAGCATCTACTTTTTGAGGGCACTGTGAATATCGAAAAAGGCGCATGGTTTTCTATAGTCACCGAAAATGGCGGATCTAATAATGCGAATACTACCGACGATAGGACGTATTATTATGAAGTGTTCCCGTCAAATAATTTGGAATTGGGCCTATGGTTGGAGTCTGAGCGTATGCTACACCCCATTATTGAGCAAGACGGCGTTGATACACAAAATGAAGTAGTTAAAGAAGAAAAGCGTTTACGCGTGGACAATCAGCCTTACGGTAAGTTTTTGGAAAACGTAAAAAAGCATTTGTTTGTAAAGCATCCCTACCGTTGGACTACTATTGGTGAAATGGAGCATTTAGATGCAGCTACTCTTGACGAGTTCTTGGCATTCAACAAAAAGTTTTATGTACCAAATAATGCTGTCCTGGTAGTAGCTGGCGATATTGAAATTGATGCAACAAAAAAAATGGTTGAAAACTATTTTGGAGGCATTCCTAAAGGGGCTGATGTTATAAGACAAACCTATACGGAAGACCCGATAACAGAAACGCTTTCTGCTAAAGCATACGATTCCAATATTCAGATTCCCGCTATAGTAGCAGCCTATCGCACCCCATCATTTAAGGACAGAGACTCAAGGGTTTTAGATATGATTTCCACTTACTTAAGCGACGGTCCAAGTTCTAAGCTGTATAAAAAGCTAGTAGATGAAAAGAAAATGGCACTGCAAACAGGTGCATTTAACATCTCACAAGAAGATTATAGCATGTATGTCGTGTTTGGGTTGCCTCAGGGAGAATTCCAACTCACCGATTTAGTAACTGAAATGGATGAGGAAGTGGCTAAGATTCAAAAAGATTTGATTTCAGAACGGGATTACCAAAAACTATTAAACAAGTTTGAAAATGGATTTGTAAGTTCCAATGCTTCCATTGAAGGTATTGCAAATTCATTAGCGCGTTACCATATGTTGTATGGAGATACCGATCTTATCAATACTGAAATTGATATTTATCGTTCAATAACTCGTGAAGAAATCCGAGATGTTGCCAATAAGTACCTCAATTCAAACCAACGATTGGTACTCGAATATTTACCAGAATCTGAAAACAACTAATCATTATGAAAAAATTACTACTACTATTCATATCAGCGTTATCGCTTTCAACGTTTGCTCAAATTGACCGAAGTAAACAACCAACGTCCGGTCCTGCGCCAGTAATTCAAATTAGTGAACCACAACAATTTAAACTTAAGAATGGACTCACCGTAATGGTGGTTGAAAACCGAAAACTTCCACAGGTTAGTGCAAGTTTAAGTTTGGACAATCCACCGATTCTGGAGGGAATTAAGGCAGGCCAAAGTCAGCTAACCAGCAGTTTACTTGGGAAAGGTTCTAAAAAAATCCAAAAAGACGATTTCTACGACGAAGTTGACTTTATGGGAGCCAATATTAGTATTAGTACTTCTGGTGGATTTGCTCAGTCGCTTTCACGCTATTTTCCTAGAGCTTTACAAATGATGGCAGATGCAGCAATCAACCCTAATTTTACGGAAGAGGAATTTGTCAAAGAGCGAGACCTACTAATCGATGGATTAAAAGCAAACGATAAAGTTGTAACCACTGCTGCAAGACGTGTAGAGAGTCTTTTAGCCTATGGCACAAGTCATCCGTATGGAGAGTTTCTTACTCCCGGAACGGTGAACAACGTTAAACTAGAAGATGTCAAAAGGTTTTATGAATTTAGGTTTAGACCTAATAATGCATATCTAGTAATTGTTGGGGATATAGATATGAAAACAGTACAACCGCTTGTGAAAAAATACTTTGGCAAATGGAAAGCTAGTCCTGTTGCCTCAAGCCCGCTCCCAGACGTTACAAATCCTCCTACAACACAGATTGATTTTGTTAATATGCCCAATGCCGTACAATCGGAAGTTGTGGTGCAAAGTACTACATACTTAACAAAAAAAGACGCTGATTATTTCCCTGTACTGATGGCAAACTCTATACTTGGCGGTGGCGGCGAAGCACGTTTGTTTTTAAATCTTAGAGAAGATAAAGGATATACATACGGTTCTTATTCTAGTATTGGAAATAACAAGCGTACCGCTACGCGTTTTCGTGCAACCGCAAGTGTGCGCAACGAAGTTACGGATAGCGCAGTCGTTGAAATTTTAAATGAAATAAAACGCATTCGAACAGATTTAGTTTCTGAAACTGAATTAAAAAAGGCTAAAGCGAAATACGTAGGAAGCTTTGTTCGTTCTCTTGAAAATCCTTCAACTATTGCACAATTTGCGTTAGAAATAGCTACCGAAGATTTAGATGATAATTATTATAAAAACTACTTGGATAGAATCAATGCAGTAACTGCAGAGGATGTAAAACGTGTTGCTCAGAAATATTTCAGTGTAGATAAAGCCCGTGTTGTGGTTACAGGAAAAGGGGTTGACGTGTTGGATAATCTAGAAAAAGTACAGTTTGAAGGAACATATCTACCTGTAAATTATTACGACAAATATGGTTTGCCTATTGATCGTCCGCAAAAGACCGCTGTTAGAAATGGTGTTACCGTTCAAAGTATCCTTGAACATTTTATCGTGAAAACAGGGATTACTAATGTTCCAGATATAAATACATTACAACTTACATACAAAGGTGAGTTTATGCAAATGTCTATTCAAGTTGAAGAAACCTATTCCGAACAAGAACAAAAGCAAGTTGTTTCTGTCGGTGGAAATACCATGATGACAAGTGTTGTTTCAGAAGCATCAGCGTATATGGCACAAGGTCCAAACCAAATGGATTTACCAAAAGTTATTCATGATGATCTGAAAAAAACATTAGGAGTGCTTCCAGAGCTTACACTAAAAGATAGCGATGAAGCTACACTTGAGGGAATTGAAAAAATCAATGGTTCGGATGCTTATGTCATTAAAGTTCCTGGAACTGGTGTAAGCTATTCCTTTTATTATGACGTAAAAACAGGCTTACGTGTCCGAGAATCAAATATGGTAAACTTTAACGGGCAAATGCAAACCAATACTACGGATTATTCAGATTATACAGAGAATTCTGGTCTTATGCTTCCGGGAAAAAAGAGTTTTAATCTTGGTGGACAAGATATTTCACTTACGCTAGATACAGTAGAAATTAATCCAGAAAAATAATTTAGTTGGGTTTCTTTGGCCGGTGCGCCAAAGAAACCCCAATTAAAATAACGGCTGTAGCCAAAAGCTGAAATAAACCAATGCGCTCGCCATCAAGCATACCCCAAAATAACGCTACAACTGGAAGCGTATAGGTCACCGATGATGCGAAAACAGCAGAAGCCATTTTTATAAACCGGTTAAACATTACTTTCGCAATGGCCGTCCCAAAAAAAGCAAGCAAAACAATAAACCCTAAGCTAGTTATTACTTCCTCGTTTTGAAACTTTACAATGGAAAAAAAGTCAGAAAATAACAGTAATACAACTGCTGGAGGCAGTATAGCAATGAAATTACCAAGAGTCATTGCCATAGGAGACACGTTGGCAAGTTTATGTTTTAGAAAATAGATGTTAACCGCGTAGCACATCGATGCGCACATGATGAGCAACACATAACCCGTGGGTTGGTTGGCGTTAATTTGTGTTCCTCCCCATATTAATCCAACAGACCCTATAAAACCCAACAAAACACCTACATATTGACGAGCTAACATTTTTGTAGCAAAAAAAGCAATTCCGACCAAAAGCGTAAAAATTGGCGTTAGCGAATTCATGATAGCGGCTACCGAAGAATTGATATGTTGTTGTGCGAAAGCAAAAAAGAAAGATGGGAAAAAGGTCCCTAAAAATCCAGTGACTACTAACCACTTCCACTCATTTTTGGTAAGGCCTTTAAGTGATTTATAACCCATGATCACTAAAAAAACAGTACTGAATATAATGCGCACGCTGCCCAATTGAATGGAAGTGAGTCCAACAAGTCCGCGCTTAATAAGGATGTAAGAACTTCCCCATATAATGGAGAGCAAAAAAAGATAAAGCCATTTGTTTTGTGGAATCAATTGCATTGCTGTCAAAGCTGGTGAAAATGAATGAGAAATTGCAATAATTTCCTACATTTGATGAAAACTTAATATTATGAAACGCCCTTATTACTACCTCTTGGTTTTACTTTTTATAAGCTGCAACACAGCTCCAAAACCAGAAAAAAAATCCGTTACGCACGCAGAAGATACCAAAGTAGAATTGTCGGCTGAATTGGCTCATATATCTTTTCCAATTGAAGGCATGACTTGCGAAGTGGGTTGTGCAGCTCGCATCGAAAAGAAAGTGGCTGCATCTAAAGGGGTAATGTCGTCAAAAGTAGATTTTGAAGGCAAAACTGCCCATGTTTCTTTTGATCCATCCAAAACTTCCTTTGATGCCATTCGTACTACTATTGAAGGACTCGGCGCTGATTATAAAGTGGGTGAGGCGACGGCTAGCTCTACCTATACTGACCTCCAAGAAATAAAAAAATGCAAGAAAGATTGCACTAAACCCTGTTGTAAAAACAAAGGAACTTGCGATAAGTCATGCGAAAAGAAGTGCTGTAAAGACGGCACAAAAAAGATGGATAACAAAGCATGTTCTGCAGATTGCCAAAAAGCATGTTGCGCTGCTAAAGTAGAAAAATCTTAATCCCACTGAAGGGTTTCTAAAAGCCGCTGTACGTCATTTTTAATGTAGGCAATGGCCGGTGCTAAAGAATCGTAGTTAGGTGATGCCTCAAATAGCAACGATCCCGTTAGGTAGTGTTTTCGTGTGTCTGTACCGAAAAAATGCACATTTGATGGAGAGTTACCCACAATGGTAATACACGAGCCCACCACATTTTGTGTTTTATTTTCAAAAGCACTTTCGTCAACTTGAATCGCTTGCTTTCCAAACATTGTCAAGCGCTTGTCAAGGTCTAGCAAAAGCGTATCCAAAGAGAACTTAGTCAAATCAAAATAAGTAAGATATAATGTTGCATGAAGTGACGTATATTCTAAGGTTATACCACAGGCTGACAACGTCTTGGGCGTTGCCAATTGGTTGTGTTCAAATGTATATCTACAGTTGTTAGATATCTGATTGTATTGCGGAATTGGGTACTTCAACGCAAGCTGTGCTTTTGGTTTGGGTGTAGGTGACTGACAACCCACAAAGAAAAGTGCTAAAATCACAAAACGTTTCATGTATGCATTTGTACTTTTAATTGCTTAATCCGCTTTCGATCCACAGCTTCAATAGTAAAAATTATATTATTAAACTTTAACGCGGTTCTCACCTTAGGAAACGAACCCAATTGCTCCAAAACAAAGCCTGCAATAGTTTCCGATTCCCCTTTATTTGCTTCAAATGCTGCGACATTATCAAGCTTTAAAACACTATAAAAATCTTTTAAAGATGTCTTACCATCAAAAACAAAAGTTGTATCGTTTAATTTGGAATAGCTAATGTCGGTTTCGTCAAATTCATCACTAATATCTCCAACAATTTGCTCAATAACATCTTCCAGTGATATTACACCCGAAGTTCCTCCATATTCGTCGACCACTACAGCCAAATGAATTCGCTTTGATTGAAATTCCTCCAGCAAATCATCCAATTTTTTGTTTTCAGGAACATAGTATGGCTCACGTAATAAGCTAATCCAATCAAATTTTTTCTTGCCTAAATGGGGTAGCAAATCTTTTACGTAAAGCACTCCAACTACCGTATCAACAGTTTCGCGAAAAACAGGAACACGCGAAAATCCTTTCGCTACAACTTGCTCAATAACCTCAATAAACGCTGTTTTTTCTTCAATAGCAAAAACATCTATGCGCGGACACATTACCTGCTTGGTCTCCGTGTTTCCGAAAGTTACAATTCCTTTTAAAATTTTTTGTTCGTCTTTGGTTGTTTCAGAATCGGCGGTCATTTCTAGGGCTTGCGACAGTTGATCTACGGAAATGTTTGACTTCGTTTTTCCCAAACGTTTTTGCAACACAAATGTCAAATAACTCATGGGGTATGTTAGTGCAAAAAACACATATTGGTCTAAAACGTAAATGGGCAGTGCCATACGCTTTGCAAAACCTTTAGCGTTTTTGTTGGCGTATATTTTCGGCAATATTTCGCCAAACAACAGCACTACGGTAGTAATAATTCCGATCTCAAGTAAAAAACGTAACCACGGTTGTAGAATAGCCTCAAAAAACAATGATGTGAGGGATGCAAAAACAAGAACTGTTGCAATATTGATAAGATTATTGAGCAACAAAATAATCGCTAAAAGACGTCTTGGGTTTTTACGCAAATGAGCAATGGTGCGCTCAGATTTATTGGAAGATTTCGTTGCCTGCTTTATATAGGACGGTGCTAATGAAAAAAAGGCTACTTCAGAACCTGAAACAAGTGCAGAACAAAGAAGAAGCAGTAAAAGCAACATCACTTTTGCTGTTTCAAACGTTTCAAAGCCTAAGGCCAAATAGGGTAACTCCAACGATTAAGATTTAAAAGGGCAAGTCGTCATCGCTTGTAGGTTGGCTTGCCTGTGAGGGTTGCTGTAGTGCAGCGGGTTGTACTGGTGCAGCAGCTGCGTCTGTTTGGCGCTGTGTTAAGAAAGTGAAATCATCCACGTGAATTTCTGTGGAGTAACGATCTCTGCCATCTTCGCCTTGCCATTTTCGAGTTTTAATACGTCCTTCTACATAAACACGATCCCCTTTGTTCAGGTATTTTTCACAAATTTCGGCAGCTTTATTACGCACAACCACGTTATGCCATTCGGTATTGGTTACCTTTTCGCCTGTCTGTTTGCTGGTGTAAGTTTCGTTAGTTGCAATAGGAAACCTTCCAATACAATTCCCGCCATCAAAGTAGGTAACCTTTACGTTGTCTCCTAAGTGCCCAATCAACATCACTTTATTTAGTGTTCCGCTCATAATAGATTTTAAATCAAATGTACATTATCGATTGAACTTCTGCAAAAAACGTTCTATTAGACGTGGAACGCCAAAATTTTGCACGTCAGTCCACGGAGTTGGAAGCTTTATTTTAACATCTTCCAAAATCCAAAAATGCGTATGTAGGGTTTGATGTGATAATTTATGGGTCATTACTTCGTCCTCAAATCTTGTCCATGATGCAGCAGCTGCCCAACTGGGCAAATTGGGATGTAATTTTAATGCTTTTTCAGTCAACATACAATCTGCTTCAAGTAGTGGGAACTCGTACAAACCATGCCAAATATCTTTACCTTCTCTTCTGTTTAGCAAGGTATTTTGCCGATTGTCAAAAGGGATCAAATAATGAAAAAATCGATTTTTTACAGCTTTGGATTTTATTTTTTGAGGGCGTAACGCAATCGTATTATTGGCTCTAGATTGACATAAATTCTCTAGAGGACAACTTGTACAAAGCGGTTGCTTAGGAGTACAGTGCAACGCTCCAAATTCCATAATAGCTTGATTGTAAACGCTAGGTTTGTCCACATCAATTAAAGACTGTGCCAATTCCTGAAAATATCGAATTCCTTTTGGATGGTTAATTGGTATTTCCACATCAAAATAGCGTGCTAATACCCGATAAACATTACCATCTACCACCGCCACTGGCGCTTCATAACAAAAAGATGCAATGGCACTTGCCGTGTAAGGTCCAACACCCGGTAGTGTTAATAATTCTTTGAGAGAGCTGGGGAATATTCCATTGTGCTGCTGTGTAACTTCTTTTGCAGCTTTGTGCAAGTTGCGTGCTCTCGAGTAATAACCAAGCCCTTGCCATAGTTTTAAAACCTCGTCTTCATTTGCATTAGCTAAATCTTTTACAGTGGGGAAGCGTTTCAAAAAACGATTAAAATAAGGTAAGCCTTGCGCCACTCGAGTTTGTTGTAAAATAACCTCAGAAAGCCAAATAGTATATGGATCCTTGGTGTGACGCCACGGCAAATCACGCTTGTGTTGTGCATACCAAGCTAACAATTTGGAAGTGAATATGTTCATTGTGTCAAAAATACGTCTAAAGAAAGATATTTTGTAAGTCTAAGTTGGTGTCAACGTATCAATTAAATTTTTTATATTTGCGCACCTAAAATTTACAACCACTAAAAATTTTAAGGATGACAAAAGCCGATATTGTAACAAATATTTCAAATAAATTAGGAGTAGAGAAAAATGATGCGCAAGAAATTGTTAATCATTTTATGAAAGAAGTTAGAGGTGCACTTGAATCTGGTGAGAACGTATATTTACGTGGATTTGGAAGTTTTGTGATTAAGACTCGCAAAGCCAAAAAAGGTCGTAATATATCAAAAAACGTAACCATCGATATTCCAGCACACAACATTCCTTCGTTCAAGCCGTCAAAGGATTTTTTGGATGAAGTGAAAACCAAATTGGACGTTAAGTAACGACCATATTTTATTAATTATTTAGAACATAACATATGCCAAGTGGTAAAAAAAGAAAAAGACACAAGGTAGCCACGCACAAGCGTAAGAAAAGAAGCCGTGCAAATCGACATAAGAAAAAGTAGGCTTTTAACACCCTGAACGTCCCACGTTCTTTGACATGGAATTCTCCTAGTACTGTTCACACTAGTTATAATTCCCACCAAGATAAAATTGTTCAATTGTTCCACCTATTGTGGAACTAAAAATCATAATTGTGAGTAAAGAACTAATTATTCGTTCACGATCCTCTGCAGTTGATTTTGCCTTACTCAAAGACGGAAAGCTCGTTGAGTTTCACAAAGAAATTGGAGATAATAAATTTCACGTTGGTGATATTTTTTTAGCAAAAGTCAAAAAAACCCTTTCTGGTTTAAATGCCGCATTTGTAAATGTAGGTTATGAAAAAGATGCGTTTTTGCATTATCATGATTTAGGTCCAAAAGTGACTACGCTGTTAAAATTTATCAAACTTGCTGGTGCAGGAAAAATCAAAGATTTTTCACTGAAAAAATACCCTCTAGAGCCTGAAATTAACAAATATGGTATTATTACAGACGCTGTTCAGGCCAATCAATCTCTACTTGTGCAAATTATCAAAGAACCCATCTCCACCAAAGGACCCCGTATCAGTTCGGAATTGTCCTTGGCGGGTAGGTATTTGGTATTGGTTCCTTTTTCGGACCGTGTATCTATGTCACAGAAAATTTCTACACGCGAAGAAAAGAACCGCTTAAAGAAGCTCGTTATGAGTATCAAGCCAAAAGGTTTTGGTGTTATTATCCGAACCGTGGCAGAAGGCAAAAAAGTAGCCGAACTCGACAAAGATTTACAAGATTTGTATAATCGTTGGGTTGGGATGTGTAAGAAAATCCAGAAAGCTGATTATCCATCAAGAGTACTGAGTGAGCTCAACAGAGCTTCCTCTATTTTAAGAGATATTTTTGATGATGAATTTACTGGAATTCACGTAGATGATCCTGAACTACTAGAAGAGGTAAAAGAATATCTGGAGCAAATTGCTCCCGATAACGTAAATATTGCCAAACTTTTTAAAAGTGATATTCCTATTTTTGAGCACTTTGGTATTGAAAGACAAATCAAAGCATCTTTTGGACGCACTGTGTCCATGAACAGAGGTGCATATTTGATTATCGAACACACCGAAGCCCTTCACGTTATTGATGTCAACAGTGGTAACCGTTCTAATAAGGCAAAAAATCAAGAAGATACTGCCTTAGAAGTAAATATGATTGCCGCTACCGAAATTGCCCGCCAATTGCGCTTGCGCGATATGGGAGGGATTATCGTAGTTGACTTCATTGATATGATACGTCAAGAAAATAGAAAAAAGCTTTTTGAACACTTCCGTAAGGAAATGGACACCGACCGTGCTAAGCACAAAATTCTACCTCCAAGTAGAATTGGGCTTATACAAATGACGCGTCAGCGTGTTCGTCCCGAAATGGATATTAAAACCACGGAGCCAAACCCTAACATCAATGGAGAGGTTGAAGCACCAATTGTTTTGATAGATAAAATAAAAGCAGACTTAGAAAAGATTCTAGCAAATCCGAAACACAAAAAGAAAAAAGTTGTGTTGCACTTACATCCGTTTATAGCAGCTTATGTTGCCAAAGGTTGGAAGTCGGAGCGCATGAAATGGTATTTTGAATACAACAAGTGGATTAAAATAGTACCACGCGATGCGTACACCTATTTACACTACCGTTTCTTTGATGGAAATGGAAAAGTGATTCACACATAAAATAAAAGCGGCCTTTGTGCCGCTTTTTTTATTTTAGCACATATGAAGACGTACTCGGTTGATGAAGCACTAGAAAAACTGCGCCACTATTGCGCCTATCAAGAGCGCTGCCACAAAGAGGTTAAAAATAAGCTTTATAGCATGCACATGATTCCTGAAGCTGTAACACAAATTGTGGGAACTTTAGTAGCAGAAAACTACCTCAATGAAAGTAGATTTGCACAACAATTTGCACAAGGGAAATTCTCCATAAAACATTGGGGGAAGTTACGAATTACACAAGAGTTAAAATCACGCGCCATTTCGGATTACGATATTCGGAAAGCACTTTCAGCAATTGATGACGGAGCCTACTCAGAAAAAATATCGAATATTAGCCAAAAAAAATGGGAACAGCTAGAACGAAACACACCTCAAGTACGCAAGCAAAAATTATATCAATACTTGGCGTATCGGGGTTGGGAAACCCATTTGATTTATGCGCAAATAGATACGCTGAGTACAAACTAAAGTGTATAATGCACTGAAATCAACCCATGCGCCTTTGGCATCGGAATCAAATTCTCAAAGTAGGTTACATCAAACAAGTTACGTCCTTGCAATTCCATACGCCACTTCGGATTCAATGTATATGAAAGCTGCAAATTGAAAAACTGATAGTTTTCCCCCAAAGCACGCTTTGCATACCGGTAAGATGTCGTGGATGCAAATCGAGAGGATAATTGTTTTGTCAGATTTATATTTATATCGTGCTTTAAAAAATTAAGTGTATATTTTGAATAGACCGATTTAATATAATCGTCTTCTAGATACGCATAAGACACCCCTAACGCATGCGTTTGCTTACCAATGCGGTAACGCCATTGCGCGTTAAGTTCGCCCCCAACAGTGGTGATTTTACCTCTAATATTTTCAGCAACCCATGCTGTATCACTAGGCGATTGCTTGACAAAATCGATTAAGTTTTCGCCATCACGTTTAAATATAGCCGTCTCAATAGAAACGTTTTTGCCTTTATAGCGCAAAGAAATTTCATGACTCAACGCCTCCTCTGGCAGCAAGTCTGGATTTCCTATGGTGGTCGTACTTAGGTAGTATAAATCGGTGTAGGTTGGAACTCGATAGGTATATCCGGTGTTGTAGGTCAGCTTCAGGTTTTGACCTAAGCGGTAACCCATATCGATTCCAGGGTAGAAAAAATCACCCATATCGGAGTAGCTACTCCATGCAAAACCTGGCGTTATGTCTAATGCTCCCGCTGTAAATCGATGTTCAAAAAACAAATGCGCAATGGTTCTATTTTTATCCCCCAAATTGTTGCTTTGGATGTTGACACTCGAAAATTCAACTCCTAATCCAGTAACTCCCCAAGCATTTGTGTTTTTTATATCCAAAGATGCCCCTAGCCTATTGGTAATATGCAGGTTTCTAAACACAGAAGGATTATTTCTAATATAGATATATTCGTCCTGACCACGTTTCCAAAATATTCTAGGCGTCCACGTCCATTTTTGATTTTCACTTGCTATGGTACTTGTTAGTGCTACCAAGCTACTTTGTGTTTCTTCGTATTGATCTTTGGCGTTAACTGCTCTATAAAATCCGTTTGCACCAAACTTCCGTTCGGTAAACATGGTCATTAAGCTTAGCTGATTTGCACCAACATCTAAGTTGCTTTTCGTAAACACATGAAAGTTTTGAAAATCGGTATTGTACCTATATCCATCGCTTTCTTGTAAAGAAACATGTGCCATGTGCTGTAATTTTTCTCCTGCGTGCTGCGCCGTAATACCAAATTGATCCGTATCAAAACTACCTATGCGGTCGGTAAGCGTGACCTTGTTTTTATCTACTTTTTTGGTAACGATATTAATCGCACCTGTAAATGCGTTTTGCCCATAAATGCGAGCAGCTGGGCCTTTTACAATTTCAATGCGTTCAATAACTTCAAGCGGCAATGCGCTGTTAAGCGTATGATGACCGGTTTGCGGATCGTCAACACGGATACCGTCTATCAATAACAACACTTGACTGTAGGTTCCACCTCGAAGGTAAATATCGGCATTAGCCCCTTCAATGCCTTGTTGCAATACATCCACACCTGCCTGAAAACGCAGTAAATCTGCCAAACTGGTTACGGGTGTTTCAGCAATTTGTTTTGCTGTAATTACCGTTACCGATTTTGAGTCTTCTGAAAAAGGAATGTTTAATCTTGGGGAAGAAACCACAACCTCGTTGAGTTGTGTTTGTGCGGATCCATAAAATGTAATCCATATAAAAACAACACCAAAGATTGGTTTTAAAATTCTCATAATAATAAGATTATATGAATAATCCGTTATGGAATTAATCTACTAACAAGATAACCTTGTTGTCGCTCATTTCTAAGGTACCGCCATTGCTAAGCGTCAAAAAGGTTTCGTTGCCTTTTTGGTTGAAATGGGATTGAAATGCCTTGGCAATTTCAATTTTACCTTGAATTTTCGCCTCACCAATAGCAAGTGTTGACACAATAGCTGCATGATTATTGAGTACCTGAAATGAACCTTCAGTACCAGGGACAGAGAGGGCTTCTATCTCCCCTCGGAATAATGTAGCTTCAGGACTTACAATTTCTAAATACATAAGAATTATGCGTTTGCTTCTGCAAGCATTTTTTCACCAGCTTCAATAGCTTCTTCAATCGTACCTTTTAGGTTAAAGGCCGCTTCTGGTAGGTGGTCTAACTCACCGTCCATAATCATGTTAAAGCCTTTGATGGTATCTTTAATATCTACCAATACACCTGGAATACCTGTAAACTGCTCTGCCACGTGGAACGGCTGCGATAAGAATCGCTGCACACGACGCGCACGCGCTACGGCAAGCTTGTCCTCTTCAGATAATTCTTCCATACCAAGAATGGCAATAATATCTTGTAGTTCTTTATAACGCTGTAATAGCTCTTTTACACGTTGTGCACAGTTGTAATGCTCATCGCCCAAAATATCGGCTGTAAGAATTCGTGAAGTAGAATCTAACGGATCCACAGCAGGGTAAATACCGAGTTCCGCAATTTTACGAGAAAGTACTGTAGTGGCGTCTAAGTGAGCAAAGGTTGTTGCCGGTGCTGGATCGGTAAGGTCATCTGCAGGTACATAAACCGCTTGCACAGATGTAATCGAACCTTTTTTGGTAGATGTAATTCGCTCTTGCATGGCACCCATTTCGGTTGCCAATGTAGGTTGATATCCAACTGCCGAAGGCATACGTCCTAGAAGTGCTGATACCTCTGAACCTGCTTGTGTAAATCGGAAAATGTTATCTACGAAAAACAATACGTCTTTTCCTTGGTCAGAGCCTGCGCCGTCACGAAAATATTCTGCAACTGTAAGTCCAGAAAGCGCCACACGTGCACGTGCGCCTGGTGGTTCGTTCATCTGTCCAAATACGAAAGTTGCTTTGGATTCTTTCATGGCTTCTTTATCAATTTTAGACAAATCCCATCCGCCATTTTCCATAGACTCCATGAATTCGTCTCCGTATTTGATAATACCAGACTCAAGCATTTCACGCAACAAGTCGTTTCCTTCTCGTGTACGCTCGCCTACTCCGGCAAATACAGAAAGTCCACCGTGTCCTTTTGCAATGTTGTTGATCAATTCTTGGATAAGTACGGTTTTACCTACACCCGCACCACCAAATAATCCAATTTTACCCCCTTTGGCATAGGGCTCAATAAGGTCAATTACTTTAATTCCTGTGAAGAGCACTTCTGTTGAGGTAGAAAGTTGGTCAAAGGCAGGTGCTTCACGGTGAATAGGAAGTCCGTTGTCGCCAGTTTTAGGCAAGTTTCCAATACCGTCAATAGCATCACCAATTACGTTAAAAAGGCGTCCATATACATCTTCGCCTATAGGCATTTGGATTGGATTACCCGTCGCTAGCACGTCTGTACCACGCTCAAGACCATTGGTAGAATCCATGGAAATGGTACGCACTTGGTCTTCACCAATGTGGGATTGCACTTCAAGAACCAGCTTAGAACCGTCTGTCTTCTTGATTTCAAGTGAATCATAAATGTTTGGTAGGGTATTTACAGCAGTGTCGAAAGAAACATCTACTACAGGACCTATGACTTGGGATACTTTACCTGTGCTCTGTGACATAGTCGAAGAATTGTTTTTAGAGTTAGGCACTAAGGCCTTTAAATTCGAGTGCAAATATAGGCGAATTAAAGGAAGTATTCATGCCTATAATCCAAAAAAAAAGCACCCAAATGGGTGCTTTTAATTCTTTAAGCGTTTTATTAGAAGTCAAACAAAATAGAGGTGTAGTAAATACTACCTATACGTCCACTTCCAGCAAGACTTACAAATTCATTTCCACCAATATTGTTTCCACCAACACGAAGTTTAGCGTTTAATTTGGAAAGGTCAAATGTAACTTGTGCATCAATTACTGTATTTGCATCAATCATTTCATCAACAAAAGTTGACTCGAACATGTATTCAGAGTTATAACGTGCATTTACATTAAATGAAACTGGGTTGAAATTACCATTCAAGCCAGCTTTAATTCTGTGTGTTGGCGTATTCCAAGACGTTTCAAATGTTGGATC
>JAQCCM010000025.1 GCA_027621175.1 Bacteroidota bacterium
TTTTCTAGGCATTTGAGAAATTAAAGCACAAAACTAACCAATCGTTTTGTAATACGCAAATTTTAAGGAGAATGAAGAGAATGTTGATAGAATATTATCATAAAAATGAGTACGACCCCGCCTTTGTGTCACAGGTCATGGAACGTTTAGAGCAAAATTTAGACTCTTTTTAAAGTCCGAGCTTCTGTATGCTTGGTTCACAGATTATTCCCAACAATAATTTATTATATCTGGGAATATTTTTTTGAGTACATATCACTAATTCCACTCAAAAAGTCCGAACTACTGTATGTTTGGGTCACTTTAGAATAGAAAGTCTGCATAATATGCAGACTTTTTTGTTTCTGATGGAGAATCAAATTTATTTGAATTTATAAGCAGAAATAAAACTAAAAGTCTATGATTTTTGACGTTCTATTTAGACTATGGAGCTTTGTGAGGATCACGCAGTAATCCTGCAGAAGTCACGAATTATACCCAAGAATAATTAATTATTTTCCGGGATATTTTTTTTTGCATTTACATCTAAATACAGGATCAAAGTATAGGCGAGCTCATTTTTGTTTTTCAACTTTTTCGCATAAAATCTATTACGCTTCGAAAATTTCATTGTTGTTTTTAAAAGACTTAAACTCCAACATATACCCGTCTGGATCTTTTACAAAAAAGGACAAGTGTTCCCCCTTTTTAGAAGTTAAGAATGTTTTTTGATGGACGATTTCTGCTTCTGTGGCACTTATTTTTTTATACAAGGCACTCCATGTATCTAAATTTACAATAACACCTAAATGAAAAGAAGGCAGCACCTTACCCTCAAAGAGGTAATTAGGGTTTTCAAAACTAAATTTTCCGGCTTCAGTAAAGGTGAGCTGATGACCAAACAGATTAATATCTGCCCAGTGTTGTGCATTTCTACCCATTTCACAATCCAAAATATTCGTGTAGAAATCCATTGTTTGTATGATGTCTTCGCAAGGAAGAGATACGTGAAATTTTGTTGTCATGTTTCTATAGTTTCAATGTGTGTTATAAATTATCTTCCTCATCTTCATCATCATTTATATGGTCATCAAAAGGTACAAAGTCATCATCTTTTTCAAAAACAGTGTCTTCATGTTCTTTAATGGCTTGTTTGAGTTTACTACCTATTTTAACCAAATAAATGGTGTCCTCTGAATTGACCTTAACCGCTTTAACTATTTCGCCTGAAGCTAAAGTAAATTCAATGATATCATCCTCTTCATCAAATCCATACGGATATTGAGTAACCAATAAGTCCAAAATGTCCTTATTCAACTTTTTATAATCTACAATTATTCTTTTCATTTTATACATTCAATATGTAAGCGAAGACCAAAGGTGCCACAATCGTTGCATCACTTTCTATTATAAATTTTGGCGTATTAATATCCAGCTTCCCCCAAGTGATTTTTTCATTGGGAACAGCACCAGAGTAGGAACCGTAGCTTGTTGTGGAGTCACTAATTTGGCAAAAATAACTCCAGAAAGGGGTGTTTTCTTGTTCTATATCTTGATATAGCATAGGAACAACACATATTGGAAAATCGCCAGCAATACCGCCTCCAATCTGAAAAAATCCAATTCCATTCGCAGAGTTCTTCGTGTACCAATCTGCCAAAAAAGTCATGTATTCAATCCCAGATTTCATAGTGCTCGCTTTGAGCTCACCTTTCAACACATAAGAAGCGAAAATATTCCCCATGGTGCTGTCTTCCCAGCCTGGAACAACCATGGGGAGGTTTTTTTGAGCCGCAGCATACATCCATGAATCTTTGAGGTCAATTTCATAAGCATCCTCTAAAACCCCAGACAACAACAATGTATACATAAACTCATGCGGGAAATATCGTTTATTATTATCTTCAGCATCTTTCCATATCTTAAAAATGTGATGCTGTAATTTCCTAAAGGCTTCTTCTTCGGGAATACAAGTATCTGTTACCCGATTTAAACCCTTTTCAAGTAAATCCCATTCATCTTGAGGTGTTAAGTCTCTGTAATTTGGAATACGTTTATAATGGGAGTGAGCCACCAAGTTCATAATGTCTTCTTCTAGGTTTGCTCCTGTACATGAAATAATATGAACCTTATCCTGTCGAATCATTTCAGAAAATATTTTTCCAATTTCAGCTGTACTCATGGCTCCTGCCAGAGAAACTAACATTTTTGCATCATTTTCTAACTGCTCGTTATAGGCCTTGGCAGCGTCTGCTAAGGCTGCTGCATTAAAATGCAAAAAATAGGTGTCTATAAACGTTGATATGTTACCCTTGTCATTCATTTTCATCCTCAAATTCGTTTGATCCTTTTATTTTATTCCTTTTAATAGTTTCTTCTCTAGACTCAATAACATCCAAAAAATCGTCGTTATCGTACTTAAAAAACTTGTAAGAAAGCATTTTATAATAGAGTTTGGCAATCATAAAATCGGGTGCTTTGTTGGCAGGGTTGGGACACAGTTCAACAATATCAAAGCCAACAACGTTTTTCTCCATAAATACTTTTTTTAGAAATTCTATGGTTTCATTCCACAGCAAACCACCGGGTTCAGGAGTCCCTGTAGAAGACATGATAGAGGAGTCAAAAACATCAACATCAAATGTGATAAAGACTTGATCTGTCATCATATCTATAGCGCGATCTACCCACGAATCGTCGTATATCATTTGCTCAGCAAAAAAGACTTGGTCTTTATTCATTGCCTCTTTTTCGCTACTATCCATAGAGCGAATTCCAACCTGAATTAAATTGGTGGTTTTGCTGGCTTCATAAACAGCACAAGCGTGGTTGTAGGGTGAACCATTGTATTCATTCCTCAAATCAGCGTGGGCATCTAAATGTAGTACTGTCAAGTTTTTAAAAGAATCTTTAAAGGCACGAATCGTACCAATGGAGATGGAGTGTTCACCGCCAAAAACAGTAATAAATTTCTCTTGTTGAATATACTTTTTCACCGTTTTGTGCACCTGCTCAACCATGTGCTCCGCAGAAGTATTTTCATCAACAGTTTCTGCAATATATACCCCCTTTTTATATACTTCGCTATTGGTTTCAATATCGTAGAGCTCCATATTTTCGGAAGCGGCTAAAAAGGCATCAAATCCCTTATCAGCCCCTTTCTGCCAGGTGCTTGTGCCATCGTAGGGAACCGAAATAAGTACTACTTCAGCACGGTCTAATCTTGCGTATTTATCAGGAATTCCTGCATAGGTTTTAGCATTAATCATATCCTAGAATTTTAAAAAAATCTTCCTTGGTTTGTTGATGACGGAACAAACGTGTAGTAATACGTCCGTTTTCATCTAAATCTATTAAAATGTGTTTTGGATTTGGAATTAAGCAATGTTGCAAACCACCAAAACCACCGATGTTTTCTTGGTAAGCGCCTGTATTAAAGAACCCAATATAAAGGGGTTTGGTTTTGTCAAACTTTGGAAGGTAAATAGCATTTATGTGTTGCTCGCTATTGTAATAATCATCACTATCACACGTAAGTCCACCTAAAAGTACACGTTCGTAAGGATCTTCCCATCTGTTAATGGGCAACATAATAAAACGTTTGTTTATTGCCCACGAATCTGGAAGTGTGGTAATAAAAGAAGAATTGACCATGTTCCATTTTTCCCTATCATTTTGTTGCTTTTGATATAAAACTTCAAAAATAGACCCGCCACTTTCTCCAACAGTGAAACTTCCAAATTCAGTAAAAATATCTGGAACTGGCACGTTTTCTTCATCACAAGTGAGCTGAATTTGATTTATGATTTCGTCAATTACATACGTATAATCAAAATCAAAATTGAGTGAATTTTTAATTGGAAATCCTCCACCAATATTTAAGCTGTCCAGTGATGGGCATATTTTTTTTAGAGTGGTATAAACACGGAGACATTTTAATAACTCATTCCAATAATAAGCGTTATCTCGAATGCCTGTATTAATAAAAAAGTGAAGCATTTTTAAGTCCACTTTTGGATTATTCTGAACGTACTCTTTATAAAATGGAACAATATTCTTGTATCCAATCCCCAACCTGGAGGTATAGAACTCGAATTTTGGTTCTTCCTCAGATGCAATTCGAATTCCAATTTTAAAAGAATCTTGTACTGCTCCAGAAAGAAGGCTTAATTCCTCATAATTATCCACAATTGGAATGCAATTTGAATGCCCATTGTTTATCAATCTTCCAATGTTAGTAATGTACTGGTCACGCTTAAAACCATTACAAAGAACAAATGTGTCATTTGATATTTTACCAGATCGCTTTAATTCTTCAACAATATCAATATCAATAGCTGATGAGGTTTCAATATGGATGTTATTCTTCAGGGCTTCTTCTAGGACAAACTTAAAATGAGAACTTTTGGTACAATAGCAGTAATGATAGTCACCCCTATAATTATGTTTAGTCATGGCTTCTGAAAACCAACCTTTCACTTTAGTAATGTTATTGGAAATTTGGGGTAGATAGCTAAACTTTAATGGAGTCCCGTAGGTCTCAACCAACTTCATTAAGTCAATATCGTGAAATGTAAGATGACTTTCAGAAAGCTGAAATTCTTGTTGAGGGAAGTCAAATGTTTGTTCGATTAAATCAATATATCTTGTGTTCATTTTTCATATTTCTTATTTAAATAGTTTTATTTATAGCCGTAAATAGAGGATGAAAAATTAAACCCTACGGTTGTAATAAGGTTGTAGAAAGGTGAAGACTTTCAAGGAGAAAAGTCTTGCAATAAAAACAGAAGCTAGCTTTAAATTTCGGGGGCCTAAACGAAAGACCTGAGTTGAGTTTGGCTTCTTAATCCTCAACGCACCGAACGTATAAACACGTATCAAGTTTGGTTCAGCTAATAATTTGGAAAGATATATTTTATTAAAACACAAATCACTTAAATTTTAAAAAACTTGATTTTTTTAAAATATTTTTTGACACTCTTTTATAGTCGTGTTTTTTTATAGGTTAATCCTATAAAACACCACTCCAGAAAATTGAAAATAATATTACGTAATCCTTCATGGTTATAATATTGTTCAAAGTCAATAGAAATGACACGAGTTTTCTTGTTTATTGGTTTTTTTTAATGGAAATAATAGGATAGGATTCGCTATCACGCTGGAGAAAATCTTATTTAATAAAGCCATCTAATATCGCAGCTCTTGTTTAATGCTTCAACGCTACTCTTGAAGAAGCCTATCCCCTTCTTTAATAAGAATAATAGATGCCCTTGCGCCTAGGGAAAGATTCCAATTATAAATAGCGAGAGGCGCTCCAAATTCATCATACATGCGAAGCTCAGCCGTATTAGGATATAACCTACCCTGGTTAAGTGCTAGAAATTCAATTTTATTAAACCCTTCTTTTAAAGGTAATTGGAGTGTAAAAAACTGGTTTTTAAGCATGAGTCTTGAGATTACTTCCTCGTCATTGACAAGTACACGAACATAATCGCCATCCTCTTGACCAAAGTCCCGAAGAAGAATTTGTGCATGCTTTGAGAATGTAACTTTATCACCCAAATAAACATCTCCCAAATAGGTCTCCTTTGAAATAGAACCCTCTTTTTTTAGCTTTTTAAGATATTTTTCTCCGGGATCTATAAACTTTTCATTGTTATCCATCATAGAACGCTTATCCTCTTTTGGGTTGTTTAAGAAGGAGAAATCCTCTACTTTTTCCTCTGGAATCAACAAACCGTAATTTGGCGTTGGTTTAGAAGGTAGTGGCAGTGCCGTTCCTCCTCTTTGCTCTTGTGCAAATAGAAAACTACCAAAAAAAATCGCGATAAGTCCTACTACTTTAATCGAAGGATAACGGCTCCAGCTATAAAACATATTCCAGAATTAACCAATATTAATGCCAATGTACCGACCAAAAACCATGCCTCGCCATTGCTTTTGGCAATAATGGCTTCGCCAAGCACACTTAGTCCTGCACCAATGAGAATCAAACCACCCACGGAATACACCCACCAACGCAAACTATTTCGAAAAGTATTTTTTTGCTTTTCCATAAGACAAAACACCCAGCAGCGCAATAAACGCCACAGCATAATACACAAAATTTGGCGTAATCACTTTGTCACCGCTCGCATAAGAATGCAAGCCCGTCAAGTAAAAATTTACCCCAAAATATGTCATCATAATACTCGCAAATGCCACTACAGATGCCAGGCTATAAATCCACTTTCCACGAAGACCAGGAACCAATCGCATGTGCAGCACAAAGGCATAAATTAAAATACTTATCAATGCCCAGGTTTCTTTTGGATCCCAACCCCAATAGCGTCCCCAACTTTCATTTGCCCATTGGCCACCCAAAAAGTTCCCAATAGTAAGCATAATCAGTCCAACCGTCAGCGCCAATTCATTTACTACCGTAAGTTCTGCTATGTGCAAACGCATCTTTTGTGCCGATTTTTTTGTGGTGATGAGCATCAATATCAAAGAAATAACCCCTAAAATCATACCCAGAGCAAATGGCCCATAACTGCCAACAATTACCGCCACGTGAATCATAAGCCAGTAACTATCTAAGACTGGAACAAGATTTGCAATTTCGGGATCCATCCAATTCCAGTGGGCAATCATCAAAATCATAGAAGCAACAAAAGCTGTTGCTGCAATGGTAAGATTCGATTTTCTACCAAAAGCCAAGCCCATACCCATGGTTGCCCATGCGACATAAATCATCGATTCATAGGCGTCACTCCAAGGCGCGTGACCAGAAATATACCAACGAGCTGCGAGTCCCCCTGTATGCAATACAAATAGCAATGCTATGATGCTAATAAATACTTTTATTACACCTCTTAAAAAACGAATATCGTATAGCATTTGCGCTATAAGAATGAAAAATAGCAGCGTTCCCGCATACATATACCAACTGAATAATTTCTTAAAAATATCATACTTGTTGTATTGTATTTCAGCTTCGATTTGTTTCTCAGACGGCATCACAGCAGGACCGTATTTCTGCTGATATCCCTTAAGGCTTTCTAGTAATTGATCCGCTTGTGTATAATCTTGTGTGGCTTTGCCTTGTCTAAGAGATGCAAAATAAAGTGGAATAACATTGTTAACATACAGCGAATCTACCCCTTGAAGGTTTATTTCTTTCACTTCTGGCAACGAAACCCAACGGTTGTTTTCATCATTAGGTACTGGAAAAATACGCAATACTTTTCCTTCCAATGCAGAAAACAACAGATTAACTTTTCGGTCTGTTTCAATAAAATCCTTTTGAAATTGATTTGGAGTAGCAGATTTATAGGCACTTTCCAGCATAGGTGCCAACTTGTAGTTTCCATATCTATCAAAAAAATCGTCGAATGCAGCGTATTTTGCTTTTTTATCCACACCAACTAAAGATCGTAAACTATCGTTTCCACGCTTTAAATACACAAAAGGAACTTGATACCACAATAGAGGATTTTGCGACATGGAAAGTAAAACTTGATTCGCATCTAATGATTTATAGTGATCTGATTTACTCACCTTACGCACCAGTTCTGACGCAAAAGTATTCGCGGGTTTCATTCTCCCCCCCGTATCTTGAATGACAAGTGCTCCAAATTTTGCGGCTTGCTGTGCGTCAATGGCTTCTGCTTGCAATACAGAATCGGCTGCAACTGTAGGAAGATTATGGTCGTGATTTTGTGCCATGGCGGGACTAAAACCCAACATTAAAATCAACCCCAATGCGGCTTTTTTGACGCGAATATCTTCAAGCATTTTAGCAAGCTTTTTAAAGCGTGTTTTTCCAAAAAACATAATTCCCAACAATCCGATATAGAGCAAAAAATAGCCTACATAGGTAATCCCAGTACCTAAGGCATCGTGGTTTACAGATAATACTGTACCCTTCTCATCTGGGTCAAAAGACGCCTGAAAAAAACGGTAACCACCATGATTTAAGATATGATTCATATAAATATCATAATCATAGGTTGGGTCATCAATTACGGTAACTTTACTCATAAAACTGCTATAACTTTTTTCTGTACCCGGATATTTTTCAGCAATAAAATCATTGAGTCTTAACGAGAAAGGTAACTCGTATTTTTTTGAACCATATTTAATCCAAAAATCCAATCCACCAACTGCTATCCGAACAGGTGCGTTAGCAACACCTTTAGCACCAAGCATACTCACTTGTTGTTGTTCACCATTTGCTTCCACTAAAACCGTAAGCGCATCTTGAGGTGCATTTTCAGGGTCTTCAGCGCGAATGATTTGATATGTACCGCGTATGGCGGGATCTGGGAAAACAAACAACATTCCTGCTGTACTATACAAAGACCGAAGCTGTAAGGGTTGTTTGGTGTTTACGTCTAAAACACCCTGTTTTTGATCTGCCATGCGCAAAAAAGAACCTTCAAAAGGGGACTCAATGGAATACGTATCATTTTCAAACGTGATGTTAATTGCACCCTCAGTAAAGGAGTTAAACGCAAATAAAATGTTATGTATACTTGCCACTTCACCCATTTTGAGGTAATGGTCGTGTCGATTGCCGTCTCCAGCTTCAACAATTTTCAGGTAAACATCTCCATTTGAGTCTTCTACTAATCCTTCTTCAGCGCCTTTGATAAAATCAACATACCGTATAGAAACAGGAATGTTATCAAAATCGCTGTTCCAAGTAAATGTATTATTTGCGGCTTCAGAAAAAAGAACGTCGTTCTCTAACAGTTTTCGGCGCGGCTCCCCATCAATTTCACCATCAATAAATACAGTCAAGTATGTTTTTTCGGTAAGAAATGAATTTGTAAGCTCACCTTCTCGAATTGGCATAACACCTTCGTAACCAATGTATCGGGTAATCCCCGCACCAATAATGATTAAAATCCAGGATGCGTGTAGTAAAAGTAAGGGCCATTTTTCCCACTGCAAAAGGCGATATCTTTTGATGTTTCCCGCAAAATTTACCACAAAAAACAACATCATCAATTCAAACCACCATGCATTGTAAATCCAAATGCGTGCCGTAGCAGTATCGTGAGCACTTTCTACAAAAGTACCAACACCCATAGCCACTGAAAACAGGATAAAAAGCACGGATGTTAAGCGTGTAGAAAACAGGATAGAAAGCAACTTTTTAGCTACGTCCATGGCAATTTTTTTTCAAAATTAAGTAATTGGAAATGAACTACCTAAGTAAAGAATTAGGATTTTATTTTTTCAACCAATTATTGGCAAAATCACATGATTGACTATTTCGATTAACGCTAACATAAGTATCTGAAATTTTTTCAGTCATCCATTTTTCTATGGATTTTAGCTGTTTCTCTTTTAACGCCAAATCTTTAATGCGCACATAGTCTTGTACATAATCAGCCACATGCTCATTAAATAGATTGGTAACCATCACAATTTTATACTTTTTATTTCCTGATCTATCTTCTTCTAAAATTGGAATAGAAATTTCATTGTCTTCAAGTTTAAGAATTTGGTTATACAGTTGTGGGTCTAATTTAGTCAATTCAAATCTGGTATCTCCGGTCGAGGGATTGATTAAAACCCCTCCATTGGCACGGGTTATTTGGTCGTCCGAGAATTCTCTTGCGGCATCTGCAAATGTTATCTCACCATCTTCAATGCGCTTTTTGATCAACTTAAGCTCATTTTGAGCTTCGCCCAAAGCTATATTCGAAACGGTTGGGGTAAGCAGAATGTGACGTACATCTATTTGTCGTCCTCGAATCTTATCTACCGTAACAATATGCCAGCCAAAATCGGTTTTGAAAGGCTGTGAAATTTCCCCTTCTTGCAATCGATAGGCTTGCTCTCTGAATTCCTTCACCATTTGGGGGCGCTTCCGATCAAGTGTATAGCGTCCACCTCTTGAACGAGAGCCCGGATCCTGTGAGTACAATATAGCTTTTGATCCAAACGAAGAGCCGTTTTCAAGCACATCGTTTCGCATGGTTTCTAGTTGCTCTATAATTCGCTTTTCTTCATCAGCAGAAACGTCTGGCTCTATAACAATTTGGGCTACCTCTAATTCAGAACCGAAAATGGGAAGATCTTCTTTGGGAATGGCATTAAAAAAGGCTTTTACCTCATCGGGGGTTACCTCTACGTCTTCCACAATTTTAGATTGCATACGCTGTGAAAGCTGTTGAACTCGGTTAACTTCAAACAATTCGGCTCTAAAGCTTTGTTCGTCTTTCTTTTTGTAAAACTCTAGCACTTTATCCATACTTCCTATCTGCTGAACGAAGTAGTCAATCGTTTGCTCTACATAATTATTGATATCATCATTGCTCACCTCAATGCTGTCTTGCTCTGCGTGATGCGCATAAAGCTTGTCTTCCATCAATTTACCAAGCAAACTACAACGCGTAATATCGGAGGTGGAAACCCCTTGCGATTCTAAATCAATATAGGCCTTATCAATATCAGACTCTAAAATCACATAGTCGCCCACTACTGCAGAAATACCATCAATTTTAAGTCTAGTTTTAGTGGGATCTTGGGATTGGGCAAAGACAAAAAAACCAATAAGCAAGCAAAAAAGGGTGGGAAATTTATTCATATGTTTCAAAAATATTTTCCTTAACAGCCTCGTTTAAAATGTCACGGTCAAACTGACGTAACAT
Organism: Bacteroidota bacterium; assembly: GCA_027621175.1. Lineage (GTDB taxonomy): Bacteria > Bacteroidota > Bacteroidia > Flavobacteriales > Flavobacteriaceae > UBA7446. The sequence goes on from JAQCCM010000025.1 coordinate 10,626, forward strand.
CTCAAGCTTTCGCTTATTAAGTATAATCTGTTTTAATGTTGAACGAACATGCGAAATAGGTGCCATCTCATTTCGACGTCTCACCTCCTCAACAAAGACCAAATATAGGTCTAAAGAATCTTCCATTTCAAAAAATCGATTACTTTTTAGAAAACGCTCATATGACGCTGGGGTAGGAAGATTTATCCGGCTAAAAAAAGTCTGGGGTCTGAGCCAAATGGAGTCGTTCAAATAGGAGTTATTAAATTGAAGTGAGATAGAATCAAGATAGGTGCGGTCTTCGGGATTAAATCGGCGAAGGGCTTTACTCACACTAGGCTTATTAAAATTAAAGGATGACAGTTTAATGTAGCGTCCCCTCATCAGGTCTTGATGAAGTTTAAAATGTTGTTTATTTTCTTTAAAATACGCATCCATTTCCGCATCTTCAACTAGTGTATCCACACGAGCTTTCAGCCATTCTTCTTGATATGTTTTTATGTATAGATCATTTCTATATCGCCGAATTAAAGCTTCTAAATCTGTTTGTTTTGCGGGGGTAAGATTAAAGACAGCTTTATCTAACAACAACTGCTCTTTTGCCCAAGTATTGATATAATTCTGAACAACCGAAGCACTATCGGCAGACGAAAGGTTATCACCAAGATGCGCTTCAATTTCTGAAATATATAAGTACTTATCGTTTACACGAGCTACAACGCTATCTGTGTTAGGCTTATCCAATCGGCAAGTGGTAAATAGCGTCAAAAAAGACAACAAGGCTATTCGCATATTTATCTAGAGTAATTGGGAGCTTCTTTTGTGATTTGAACGTTATGTGGGTGACTTTCTTTAATGCCCGAGGCTGTTATTTGCACAAACCGTGCCGTTTGCTGTAATGTAGCTACGGTACCTGCACCACAATACCCCATTCCAGCACGAAGACCACCTATAAACTGATGAATACTTTCGTTCAGATCTCCTTTGTAAGGCACACGTCCAACAATTCCTTCAGGAACAAGCTTCTTAATATCGTCTTCTATATCTTGGAAGTAGCGATCTTTACTGCCTTTTTTCATGGCTTCTACAGATCCCATACCGCGATAAGTTTTAAACTTCCTACCCTCATAAATCACTGTTTCACCAGGCGATTCTTTGGTTCCTGCAAGTAGTGACCCAAGCATCACACAGTCTGCCCCTGCAGCAATCGCCTTGACGATATCTCCTGTGTAACGGACACCGCCATCAGCAATAAGCGGAACACCTGTGTCTGCAAGTACTGAAGCTACTTCAAGAACCGCAGAAAGCTGTGGGAAACCAACTCCTGCAATAATTCGTGTGGTACAAATAGAGCCTGGTCCAATACCTACTTTAATCCCGTCAGCACCTGCTTCCAATAAATAGGATGCTGCTTCTGAAGTAGCAATATTTCCAACTACCACATCTAATTTTGCATGTACTTTTTTGATTTTTTTAAGCACTTCCACCACCCCTTTTGTATGTCCATGAGCGGTATCGATTACTACGGCATCAACGCCCGCTTTGGCAAGAGCTGCTACTCTATCCATTACATCGGCAGTAACACCAACTGCGGCGGCAACACGAAGTCTGCCATAGATATCTTTATTGGCCTGAGGTGAAATGGCGACTCTTGTAATATCACGAAATGTGATTAAACCAATTAATTTATTGTTATCGTCAACCACAGGAAGCTTTTCGATTTTATGTGCCTGTAACACCTCTTCGGCATCTGCCATAGAAACCCCTGCTGTAGCCGTAACTAAATTTTCAGCAGTCATGACCTCCATAAGGGGGCGTCCTTCGTTTTTTTCAAAGCGCAAATCTCGGTTGGTGACAATTCCAATAAGCACACCAGCATCATCAACTATGGGAATACCACCAATACGGTATTCTCTCATGATTTTTTTAGCATCGGCAACAAGCGCAGTTGTAGGAAGTGTGACGGGGTCAATAATCATCCCAGATTCGGAACGTTTCACCTTTTGCACTTTATCCGCTTGTTCCGCAATAGTCATATTTTTATGAAGTACGCCAATACCGCCCTCGCGTGCCATGGCTATTGCCATTTGACTTTCTGTAACCGTATCCATAGCTGCAGATACGATAGGAACGTTCAAAGAAATATTTCTTGAAAATTTAGAAGTAATGGATACATCTCTAGGAAGTACTTCTGAAAATGCGGGTATTAGAAGTACGTCATCGTATGTTAAACCTAAACTACTGACTTTGGAAGAAAGCGGATGCATGGCAACGGATTAGAAATTGTTGCATGCAAATATACAAAAAATACAAGCGTGTCCGTACTTATGAATGGATAGATTAAAGGTTAGGCACATGTAGTAATAAAATCGAATCGACAAAAAGGTCTAAGATGTATGACAAGAAAGTAATAAAAAATCAACAGACCTGAAAAGAAGCATTATATGCCGACTCTAAATGCAGGGGATTTAGGTCAAAATGAATTTTTTGTTTGGCTAAAAAAGAAACCAACTTCTCTGTTGGAACATTACCAGTTAACGCGTCTTTTGCCATAGGACAACCTCCCAAACCACGAATAGCACTGTCAAAAGCACGACAACCCCCATCGAACGCTGCTTCTATTTTTTCAACTGCTTCACTTGGATTTGCGTGTAAATGTGCGCCAAATAGAACATTTGGATGTACTGAAAGCAAGTGATCAAAAAGAGACCTAATCGTTTTGGGTTGTGCTACGCCAACCGTATCCGAAAGTGAAATACGTCGAATTCCTTTCTGAGCCAATCGTTCAACCCACTCCCCCACAAGCTCCGGGCTCCATGGATCTCCGTATGGATTCCCAAAACCCATAGATAAATACACAACCAATTCCTTACCTGCCTGCTGCACGCGATGGGCAATTTTGTCTAATACTTGGGTAGATTCTGCAATGGTTTTATTGGTATTACGCACTTGAAAATTTTCTGATATTGAAAATGGATAGCCCAAATAATCAATCTGAGGATACAGCAATGCATCTTCTGCGCCTCGACTATTGGCGACAATAGCAAGCAGTTTGGTTTTGGTATCTCGGAGATCTAATTGTTGAATAACCTCGTGTGTGTCGCGCATTTGTGGAACAGCCTTATGCGAAACAAAGCTGCCAAAATCAAGTACATCAAAGCCCACACGAAGTAACGATTGCAAATACTTCACTTTTATATCCGTAGGGATAAACGGTTTGATGCCTTGCATCGCATCGCGTGGACATTCGGTAAGAAAAACTCGTGGCATGCTTCAAAAATAACAAATCCTTTTCGCTTAATTATTAGCGTTTTAGCTTAAATTTGTAGTCGAAAAATTGCTTATGATTACTGCTACTTCTATTGATAGAGATTTGTCTCCTTTCAAGGCTAAACTTTTAGCACATCCGCTATACACCAAACTGAATTCTATTGAAGCTATTCAGGTATTTATGACCTACCATGCTTTTGCGGTTTGGGATTTTATGTCGCTTGTAAAAGCCTTGCAACAAAAACTTACATGCACCCAACTTCCATGGGTTCCCGTGGGCAGCCCTAGTTCACGTCGTTTGATTAACGAAATTGTTTGGGGCGAAGAAAGTGATGTTGACACGTCAGGAAAACCTGCGAGTCACTACGAACTTTACCTACAAGCCATGGAGGAAATTGGCGCTGACACTACCCCCATTGTGAGTTTGGTGCGTGCTATTCAAAATGGAACACCATGGGAAGAAGCTGTAAATCACGCACAAATCCCTGATGAAATCAAAACTTTTGTACGCTTTACCCTTTCCACAGCTACAAACGCACCTGCACATATAGTCGGTGGTGTCTTTACATATGGAAGAGAGGATTTGATTCCAGATTTGTTTATCGCTATTGTTCGAGGACTAGCGAACCAACAAAAAGGCAGTGTAGATACGCTACTGTACTACTTGGAGCGCCATATTGAATTGGACGGAGACGAACATGGACCAATGGCATTACAAATGATGGAAGAATTGTGTAGTGAAAGTAGCAAAAACTGGGAAGAAGCTACAGATTTTGCACAACAAGCACTTGAGCATAGAATCCGTTTGTGGGACTTCATCGCAGCGCAATTGTAACTCCTTTTTGCATTTTATTTATATTAGCACAATAAACTCAATTTTCATGAAAAAACTTGTATTGCTTATTGGTATATTCTTGCTATCGTGTGGATCTACTCAAAAAAGCGTAGAGTTCACACCCATCTCTCTTGCTAACACGATTACGGCTGTTGAACTAAAAGAACATTTATACACCTATGCTTCAGATGCCTTTTTGGGAAGGGAAACTGGAACTGAGGGGGAAACTATTGCTATTAATTACCTTAAAAACGAATACGAATCGCTTGGCATCAAAGGTGGTATGCCTAACGGAGATTATTTTATGCCTATGAGCCTTAAGGTTTCCCGAGAAAACCAAACTATTGATTGCAATAACGTATTGGCATTTATTGAAGGAAGCGAAAAGCCAGAGGAAGTGTTGGTGATCACAGCACATTTAGATCATATTGGTGTTGAAAAAGACGGGCAAATAAATAACGGTGCAGACGATGATGGCTCTGGTAGTGTGGCTATTTTAGAAATTGCTGAGGCCTTTCAAGAAGCCATTAAACAAGGGCACAGAACTAAGCGCTCTATCTTATTTTTACATGTTACTGGAGAAGAAAAAGGACTGTTAGGCTCAAAATACTATACAGATAACCCTGTTTATCCCTTAGAAAACACGGTAGCTAATCTTAATATTGACATGATTGGACGTATTGACAAACTCCATGAGGACAATCCAAATTATATGTATTTGATTGGCTCAGATATACTTTCACAAGACTTACACGATGTATCAGAGGCAATGAATCAAAAGTATGTCAACTTAGAATTAGATTACCGATATAACGACCCAACAACAGAAGTTTTTGAACGTGGACGATACAGACAAAACAATTACTACTACCGCTCTGACCACTATAATTTTGCCAAAAACGATGTGCCGGTTATCTTTTACTTTAACGGTACACACGCAGACTATCACGCGCCAACAGACACCGTTGAGAAAATTGAATACGAATTGTTAGAAAAGCGCACCCGACTTATTTTCCTCACCGCGTGGGAAATCGTAAACCGCGACGATAGGATAAGATTAAAGGAATAATTGCAGAGAGAGAAGACAGTATTAACTAAAAAAGCCGCCAATTGGCGGCTTTTTTTTAGAATGTTCGTGTTTTATCTGAAAAAATATTGAACAGAAATATTAAAGGCGTTACTTGAAACCTTCACGCCATCAATTTTAGATACATCTGTTAAACTAAGAGTATATCCTGTTTGAATAGTAAACTGTTCCGAAATGTCATATCCCAAAACAAGCCCAGAACCAAGAGCACCTTTTTTCATATTTTTATTATCAGCAAGCGAATACCCATAACTTAAGACAGGTCCTGCGTAAAAACCCGCTTCGCGGTTGTTAAAATAGTAGTGCAATCCTGCACCAATACCAATGGAATTATTAGATTTTCCATCGACTTTCTCACCTACTCCAAAAGAGATACCTGGTTGTAAATCTAAAGTTTCAGAAAGCTGCAAATCATACACCACTCCAAGAGCGAAAGCGTTTCAAGAAACCTTTTCGTTAATTCCCTTCCCTTCAGCTTTTGCATTTCCAAAAGCGTAGCCAGCTTCTAAGCCAAACTGAGCGTTTGTTAGTGTACCCATAAATAAGCAGATTAATAATAAATATTTCATGATTTTAAGAATTTAGTTGCTGCAAATATAAGTGCTGCTATTAACAAAAAACAACATTAACGCTGTTTTTTTATCAATAATTGTGTTAAATAAATATTTATTTAAATATTAATCAATAATAATTGTTTTTTAGAAAACAAAAAAACCTCGGAAAATCGAGGTTTTTTTTTTTACTGATTAAGTAGCTAATATTTTAGCTAAATGAAATGAATTTAATCACAATTAAGAGTGGGTTCAACTGACAACTGCCATTTAAATCCGTCAGGAACATTATTGCCATTATATGCATCTAATTGTGCCTGATTAACCTTTACACAACTAATATTATTACCACTACTTGCGTAAAACTCTAGAAGATTAGTACAATTTGACACGTCTATTTCACCTGAAATTTGATTCCCATCAATTTCCAAATATTTAAGTTTAGTATTATTTGAAAAGTCAATTGATGTAATGTCATTGTAAGCAACATTAAATATTTTAAGTTCAGTTAAGTTTGAAATATCCACATTGCCTTGTAAACCACTACTATTTGCCAATATAATCTCTAACATAGGATTGTTTGAGAAATCAATTGTAGAGATACTATTACCAGTATTTATTCTAATTTCTTTTAATTTTGAATTCTTACTAATATCTACGGATGTTAGTCTATTATCATATAAATCCAAAAATTCCAAATCTGCCATATTAGAAATGTCATAATACCCATCTTCGCCAATGAAACCCTCAATAGAACACATAGGAGTTGAAAGCATTTTAATGTTTGGGTTATTAGAAAAATCCAAAATTGGATTTACTTCGTTACTATCAATTGACAACCATTCAAGTAAGGGGTTATTGCTGGTGTCTAATCTTTTAAATGTATTGAAATTAGCCCCAAAGGATTTCAAATTTGTGTTTTTAGAGATATTAATGCTATCCAAATTTTGCCCCATTAAATTAACGCGCTCAAGTTTAGGAAAGGCTTCAATTCCTGCTAAGTTTGAGATACGATTTGAGAATCTTTCTTCAAAATTCCAAAAGTCAATAGTACTTCCAACTTCCCAATTGTCCTTAGCTTCAATGGTTACTTGTGTAATACTAGCGGCTTGAGAATTTGTTATATAGCCATCCACTACATCGTCTTTACCAATTTCAACCAAAAAATTTTCTAAATTTTCGTCTGGAATATATGTTAATCCTTCTGAGTAATTTCTTTCTTGAAAACCATCTTCTAATTGAATACAAATCCCTTCAATATCAATTGTGCCAGAAAATTTGCCATTTTCATCTGTTACTACATCATAAATATTTCCAATGAGGTTTGATTCTTGATCTGAATCAGGACTGTAAAGCTTTAAAAGACTATTACTCTCATCTAATTTATATTCGCCCAAAATAACATAATTACAAACACCTTTTTCGTCTAATGTGTACAATTTGAAAGAATTGTCTTCATTAAAAATTAAGGCGTGTATATTACACACATCTGTATATTCGAGTGATTTAACTAAATGACTATGTAAATCGTTATCCAAATCCATATCGCCCTCTAATTGTGTACTAGCCAATATCTGATAAGTACCTCTATTTGACATATCTAGTGGCGTAGTAAAGGAATATTCCATCATTTCAACAGGTGAGAGTGTATCATTGATTTTAACAGTCTCAATTATTGGATCACTAAAGCTGCCATCATCGTAACTAAACTGAAAAGAAACTTTTAATGAATCTAAAATTGGTAAATAACCGTAATTACCAATTTTCACTGAAATAACCTCGCTTGGCGTTAATTCTCCTGTTTTAGGTGAATCGATAGACAAAATACCCACGTCCAATGAATCTTCATAATCTAAAGAGGAAATAAAATTAATATTGTTTCCGAGTCGTGTTCTTGTAGCCTGTAAATTACTTGAAGAACGATTAGAGTCAAAAGTCCACTGACTTTTAACATTAATTTCATTAAATGAAAAACTATTTCCATTCCAACCAACAGCTTTACCTCCATTGTTGGGTTCACTACCTGTATCATTATTATCGTTGATAGAATCATCTTTTGAACATGACATAATTAACATCAAACCAAAAAGTAATAATAATGAATGTTTCATTTTATCCATTTAATAAAGGTTATAATTTGTATAAATATAGGGTTTTAATTAAAAACCCCTCGATTTCTCGAGGGGTTTTACTGGGTGGAAGACCGGTCTCGAACCGGCGACCTCTAGAACCACAATCTAGCGCTCTAACCAACTGAGCTACAACCACCATTTTGTAGGATGCAA
>JAQCCM010000001.1 GCA_027621175.1 Bacteroidota bacterium
CATTAAAGTGGCACGCGAGCTGGGTTCAGAACGTCGTGAGACAGTTCGGTCTCTATCTGTAGTGGGCGCAAGAAATTTGAGTGGATCTGACTCTAGTACGAGAGGACCGAGTTGGACTAACCGCTGGTGTATCTGTTGTTCCGCCAGGAGCATTGCAGAGTAGCTATGTTGGGAAGGGATAAGCGCTGAAAGCATATAAGCGCGAAACCCACCACAAGATGAGATTTCTTTTAAGGGTCGTAGGAGACGACTACGTTGATAGGTCACAGGTGTAAAGGCAGTAATGTCATAGCCGAGTGATACTAATTACCCATAAACCTATCGTAACAACCTTTTCTTTTTTGTTGTTATTATCAATTCCTATTTATCTATTTTAATTCTCAATATGATTGTATTGCGCAGTCTGTTGTACCCACAACTACTGCGATACACGTCTTCTTTGTCGAAGTAGCGTGTAAACCGTTAAGGTGACTATTGCATTGGGGCTCACCTCTTCCCATCTCGAACAGAGAAGTTAAGCCCAATAGCGCAGATGGTACTGCCACTGGTGGGAGAGTATGTCGTCGCCTTCTTATTTAAAACCCTCTAAGTAACCTTAGAGGTTTTTTTTATTGCTATTATTCAATTACAGTTGGTCACAGGTAGAGTTTTCTTTTCAATGATCACTTTTGAAATAGTATTTATTTTCAATTCATTTATAGGTTGTCACGTAAAGTATCACGCCTTTACTACACTCTTTTTGTATTCAATTTATGGTATTATTACACGGACTTATTTTTAGATAGTGCTATATTCTTTATCTATTTATATTGGTAATTTTCTTGAGTTACTAAATATATTCTTAACCCAAAACTCAGTATTCAAAGTTTATTTTTTTAGCAATACCCTTTTTAATTGAAAATTTCTGCTGTTTTATTGTGTGTTCTTTTGTGTCTTTTATCAATAAGTGAATATTTGCCTCTCCTTGCCCTGCGTTTTCAATAATAACATTACCGATTATATTATTTTTCATCACATATGGGGGGATTGCCTTTTCGTTTTGATCAATAGGCAAGCTTTCGGAAAATAACATATCGTTTACGTAAACATTTATTATGTTTCCTTTATCACTTTTAACAAAAATGAAATAATGCTCATCTGGCGTCAGTTTTATGGTTGATGCACTTAAATCCTCCTTTTTTGGTTCATATGTCTCATAAGGAACAAAACCAAATTCAATTTCATAAGCTAGATTTTCCATTCCCTCACCACTAAATGTAATGGTGTTCTCATCCATTTCTTTGATTATACTAGAGGGCTCTACCTTAATAGACTTGATGATATGTTGATGGTGAAAAACAATTTTTACTTTTTTTATTTTTATTGGATTTACTACATCAATTCCTTCAAGTATAATATTGTGTTTTTTGTTCTTGAGAGTCATGGTTCTCTGTTCCATATTTACGACACTATTTTGATCATGAAGTTTTACAAGGTTTGAATAAATGGAAAATCTAGGATCATAGATGCGCAGAAATTCCTTGTCTTCATTTTTGACAAGTTTATTTACATAGTCGTCCATTGTTATTTCGCCTGGCGCGGTTTTATCTGCTCCATGACCAGGAAGGTCGGGCGCAAGAACCGTATGTCCTTTTTCTCGCAGAATTTGGGTTACACCTTCCCATTGCCAACCACCTAGCCATGCCGAGTGTACCAGTAAATAGGTTTGATGCTTTTCAGTCTTTACATTACTAGTGGCTGTGGTTTCCTTTTGATTATTTTTTGGATTTGAACATGTGCAGCTAGCAAAAAGTAGTACTGCTAGCAGTGAAGTCGCTGCTACAATAGGTTTTTCAGGATTCATTACATAAGATTTTATGCTCCCAAAAGTGTTTTAAAAAATATGTGATATTTAGGTTTTGCCTCGTTAGTAGACAATTCGACTACGTGTTCAAACAGATTTGGGAACTGTTAATTCATTCAAATGTAGTAAAAAAAAGAGGAATCTAGATTTAAAAAAAATGAATCAGATTTTCAATGCAGTACGGCTGCCAAACCTAATCCAATTAAAATCACAATAATTTTCGATGTATTAAATCTATGATTTTCAGCACTTTCGAAAAGTATGGTAGTAGAAATATGCAAGGTTACACCAGCTACTAAGGCCGTGATTTGAACGGCATAGGGTTTTAAGAATACCGCAGTTTCGTTTAGGTAACTCCCTAGGGGAGTCATAAGTGCAAAACCTATAAGTAACGCCAATCGCAATCTCAATGAAGTTTTTGTTTGCCATAGCGCGGCAGTTAGCAACATGGCAATAGGAAGTTTATGAATCACAATGGCCCAAAGTAATTTCGTGTGGTTATAAATAGGAAACCCCTCAATAAACGCATGCAGCGATAACCCAAAAAACAGTGCCCATGGTAATGTTGCGTTCTTATGGATATGTATATGACCATGCTCGGCCCCTTTAGATATGTTTTCGAGTACTACTTGCACTACTATCCCTACCAAAATCCAATAGCTAATAGAGGAGTTGGCATGAGCAAAAATTTCTGGAAGCAGTGAAGTAATGGCCGTGGATAATAAAAAAGCACCACTAAACGCCAATAACAGACGCAACTGTTTCTGCGATTTTGTAAGACCAAAGAATACCAACAAAGCACCTAATATAACCGATAGAAAAGGAAGTACTATATTCATTTTTGTACAACTAAAATAAGGCGTTCAGCCGTTTCATTGTCAAATGGTTTTAGGGAATAATTACCAAATACCTTTTTAATACGAAACCCAACATCACTACACATACGCTCAAAATCAGATAGGGTTAAAGCGCGTACACGTTCGTTATAGATGTATGCTTTTCCTTGGTGTGAAAATGAAATATTTTTCTCAATCCAGTTATCATTAAAAGTACGTTTAAGTGTGAATTCAATACCATCTTTGGTAACAACCTCGTCTGGAACCCAATGTTTTTTAACCTGTGGGACATATAAAAAATCAATTACTGCAATACCGCCATCAACCAAATTGTCATAGAATGCTTGAATCGCTTTGGTGTTGTCTGTTTCATCTTCAAAATAGCCAATACTTGTGAAAACATTAAGTACAATATTTACTTTATCTAAGGTTGTTTCTCGCATGTCATGCACGTAGAAAGTCGCATTTAGCTTTTCTTTTTCAGCTTCTTTTTTTGCAAACGAAATACTGTTTGGGCTTAAATCTATACCTGTCACTTGAAATCCTTGAGCAGCCAAATACAACGCATGTCTGCCACGACCGCAAGCAATATCCATAACGCGATCTTGAGATTTTATAGGTATGTTCTCAATAAGATTTTGTAAAAAATGTTGTGCCTCTGCAATGTTTCTGTCTTGATATAAGGTGTGGTAAAAAGGGGTGTCAAACCACGTTTTGTACCAGGCAGGATTATCTTCCATCATCCTGCAAATTTAAACTATTTTAGCCCTATGAATGACAACAATCAGGGTTTGTTCCCCATGGTAGCCAAAACCCTCTTTGGTTTTGAAGAAATTTTAGCTAAAGAACTAAAGCAATTGGGCGCTCAATCGGTACAAACAGGCGTGCGAAACGTGCGTTTTGTTGGAGATACAGGCTTTATGTACAAAGCAAACCTGTGTTTGCGAACAGCACTTCGTATTCTTAAGCCCATTGGAAAAAGACCTATTTCTTCCGAACAAGATGTGTATAAGGTGATGCTTGATATCCCATGGGAGGATTATATGAACAATGATCACACCTTTACTATTCGAGCAACAGTTATGATGCAGAAAGCGCAAAACAGTATGTATGTTGCGCAAAAAGCCAAAGATGGACTTGTGGATAGGTTTCGAAACCGCACAGGAAGTCGTCCAAGTGTGGATAAAGATTTTCCGGATTTAAGTATTCACTTGTATGTCACGGATACGTTTTTAGAGGTTTCTCTAGATAGTTCTGGTGCCTCTTTGCACCAACGTGGGTATCGTACAGCTACCAATATCGCACCGATTAACGAGGTGCTTGCAGCGGGGATTTTGTTGCATGCTGGTTGGAATGGCGACACTGATTTTTTAGATCCCATGTGTGGAAGTGGCACGCTTTTAATAGAAGCTGCTATGATTGCCTGTAATATTCCCCCAAGTCTCAATCGCAAAGAATTTGCTTTCCAAAAGTGGCTCGACTGGGATAATGACTTATACACCAAAATAGAAGACTCAGCATTGAAAAAAGTCCGTGAATTTCCTCATTCGATAGCAGGGTATGACAAAGCACCATCTGCCATACGTAAAGCGCAACAGAATGTTCAAAACGCAAATCTTTCGGAGTTTGTTACCATTTCACAGAACGATTTTTTTCACACCCAAAAAGAACAAGAAGATAAACCGTTACTTATGGTGTTTAATCCTCCTTACGGAGAACGTCTTATGATTGATGTGGATGTGTTTTATAAGCGCATTGGCGATACGCTAAAACAGTCTTACGCGAGTACAAATGCATGGTTTATTACGTCAAATCTAGAAGCGATTAAATCTGTTGGATTAAGACCTTCGAGAAAAATCAAACTATTTAACGGTAAACTGGAAAGTAAGTTGGTCAAATACGAATTGTACAGTGGTACCAAGAAGATTCATAAAATAAAAACAAACTAATGTCTGTAAAGTCAAAAGCATTATTATTAAACCTTGTCGTATTTGCCGTGCTATTCGTGCTGTTTAGAGTTGGAATAGGCGTGCTATTGCCCTTGCCGTATTTACCCTTGCTTTTGGGTTCGGCGGTGTTGGCAAGTTTTTGTTCTCCTAAATTTATAGCCAAAGGCGATGCAATGTGGGTCAAATATCCATGGAAGAAAGCGCCTAAAAAGTGCTAATTACTTTTTGTAAATAGGGAGTTGGTAGCTGATGGTGTAATTAAATCCTGCCCCGTATGGGTTGTTCGTCAGTACTTTATTAAATCCTGGAATAAATAGGTTTTCAAAGTTTTCAGGATCTTTATCAGATAGCAACCGGTGCATTTGAAGGCTTATCCCCATGTACAGGTTTCGAAATAACTCTGCTTTAAACCCCAGTTGTAATTCAATCCAATTTCCATTAAGGCCCTCATAGCGCTTGGGAGTAGTCAAGTCAAGGCGGTTATCCTCTTTCCAGTAATGATTATTGTTTAACAAATTATAACCGAGGAGTGTTTGAGTATGTTGGCTAAAACCGTATCGAAAACCAACTACAATTAGATTATCCATTCCAGCCCAGTTATTATATACGTTGTAATCTACTCCGAGCTTTAGATAAGTTCCAGATGTTTCAAAATTCACAGCATCTCTGTCTATTTTTTTTGTCTCATTTCCAAGCTCTCCAGCTATGTAAAGATTGCGGGTAAGTCGATAATCACCCACCAATTCCAAGCCTTTGTAGTCAGCATCAAGCAACATACGAATGGGCTTGCTAATATCTATTCCCAAACGGATTCCATACCGTACTTCAGTAGCTATGCTATCCGTTTTTGTTTCGTTTTGCGCCCAAATACTACCGCAAAATAAAAGTATTAAAAAATTAATGTAATATTTTAACATGAGTAGTTTTAATATCTGAAATTGTGTCAGTTAGTATTTCAAAATTCTCAATCCAAACTGCTGGATTTGAACGTTCTGCACCTAGTGTTGTAAAGTTTTTTTGATACCCACACGCGCGACTAATAAAACAGTCGTAAGAACTGTAGGTGAATGCAATAGATTCTTCCAAAAGCATGTTATTGTCGGATTTGGTAAACACAAGACTAGTCATGTCGTCATTAATTTTTAGTGGAACAGCGATAGAGTCAACTGTACCGTTATGTATATCCGTGTCTAAATCCACACCTTTAACCTGTAAATTAAATACCTCTTTCTTGTTTTCAGGTTGTGACGCATCATAAAAGACAAGTATCAACTGTGGAGTTCCTGGGGTTTCAGCAAGACAGATGTCATCAGGCTCGCAACCTGTAAGACTGCATAAAACTAACCCAAATAAGTAGGTGTATCTTTTCATTTTCTCAGTTCTAAAAGTACAATATTTTCTACATGTTGTGTGTGTGGAAACATATCAACCGCCTGACTAATAATCACTTTATACACATCGTTTAGTAGAGCTAAATCACGTGCTTGTGTTTGTGGATTACAGCTGATATACAGTATTTTAGACGTCTTTAACTCTAGTAATTGATTAATAACTTCCTTGTGCATACCATCTCGTGGTGGATCCGTGATAATGACATCTGCTTTTCCATGGCGCGCTACAAAATCGTCGGTAAAAACCTTACGCATATCCCCAACTTCAAATTTGGTATTCGTAATATTATTTCGTTTCGCATTTTCTTTTGCAGCTGTAATGGCATCTGGCACAGATTCAATTCCAATGACTTTTTCACAACTATTTGCCACAAACTGTGCAATCGTGCCAAGCCCGGTATACAGGTCGTAAACCACGTCCGATTTTTTTAATTCGGCTAGTGCCAAGGCTTCTGTGTAAAGCACTTCTGCTTGTGCGGGATTGGTTTGGTAGAATGCTTTTGGCGTAATGCGAAATGCCAAATTTCCCATTTTCTCCGTTATGTAAGGCGTTCCTTTATAATGGTGAATTTCTTGATCGTAAATGGTGTCATTCGCCTTTTCGTTGATGATGTATTGCAGAGAGGTGATATTTGGAAAAGTTGTAATCAGATGGTTGAGCAAGCCTTCTCTTGCTTCGCTGTCTTCGTGGAAAAACTGAATTACGACCATGATTTCTCCCGAAAGCGTGGTTCGTAGCATCAATGATCGAAGAAAGCCTACTTTATCTCGTGCATCAAAAAATGACAATTCATTTTTGCGGGCGTACGCTTTTACTTCATTTCGGATCGTGTTGGGAAGTTCGGGTTGAATGTGACAGTGTGAAATGTCAACAATTTTATCCCACATCCCTGGTATATGGAATCCAAGAGCTGAACGATCCGCTACAATTTTATCTCCGCTTATTTCTTCCGCGGTTAGCCAACGCCTTGCCGAAAAGCTAAACTCCATTTTATTGCGGTATCCAAAAATGTTTTCACACCCTATAATGGGCGCGTATTCAGGAACATCCACACCTCCAATTCGTTCAAGTGCATCGATAACTTCTTGTTGTTTGTGCCGCAATTGCGCATCGTAGTGCATATGCTGCCAGGTACAGCCGCCACAAGTACCAAAATGTGAACATTTTGGAAGTATTCTGTCTGCGCTTTCTTTGTGAATTTTTGCTATTTTCCCTTCTAAGTGTCGGCGTCGTTTTTTTTGAATAGTTACATCTATAATATCACCAGGAATAGCACCCTGAACAAAAACGACCTGCCCTTCTTCTGTTCGTCCGACACCTTTGCCTTTTTTAGCAATACCGTCAATACTAAGTTTTTCAATGGGGGGAATTGTTTTATTTCTACGCATGCCCCAAAAATACGCATAGATAGTTCAAGAATCACCACATATTTATGAATCAAATATTTTGTTAGATTTATACAATAGAATAATAAAACCCTTTAAGATGAAACAGCTACAAGTCATTATCCTTTCAATACTTATTTCATTAAGTGGCATTTACGCTCAAGAAAATGATGAAAAAGACAAAAAAACTACTAAACTTAGTACAGCACTTAACGGATTTTCTTTTAGAAATATTGGTCCAGCATTTATGTCAGGGCGCATTGCAGATATTGCTATTGATCCAAAAAATGAAAACACATGGTATGTTGCTGTGGGTTCTGGTGGCGTATGGAAAACCTCCAATGCTGGAACTACATGGAAACCCCTTACTGATAGTCAACCGTTTTATTCAACGGGAGCTATAACATTAGATCCTAATGCTACTCAAACAATATGGCTCGGAACAGGTGAAAATGTTGGGGGGCGCCATGTTGGTATAGGTCACGGAGTTTACCTTAGTCGCGATGGGGGTAAGTCGTGGGAGTCAAAGGGATTGAAAAAATCAGAACACATTTCTAAAATCATTGTACATCCAGATGATTCAAATACTATTTGGGTGGCTTCACAAGGACCGCTATGGAGTTCTGGAGGAGAGCGAGGGTTGTATAAGTCAACAGATGGTGGAGCTACATGGAAACAAACCATTGCCTTGGATGAATGGACAGGAGTAACCGATTTGGTTATTGATCCCCGAAATCCAAATATACTTTATGCAGCAAGTTGGCAGCGACACCGTAATGTAGCTGCTTATATGGGGGGTGGTCCCGGCACAGCTTTGTATAAATCTGAAGATGGCGGTGAAACTTGGCGTAAACTCAAAACAGGATTGCCCAAAGTAGATATGGGCAAAATAGGATTGGCTATTTCTCCTCAAAATCCCGATGTATTGTATACTGCTATAGAACTAGAACGTCGAAAAGGTGCGGTATATCGCTCCGATAATGGTGGTGAAAGTTGGACAAAAATGTCTGACACCGTTTCTGGTGGTACTGGTCCGCATTACTATCAAGAACTTATTGCATCACCACATGTGTTTGATAAGTTATTTCTAATGAACAACTATGTGTTAGTTTCTGAAGATGGAGGAAAAACCTTCTATCAAATGAACGAAACAAAAAAACATGTGGATAGTCACGCTATGGTGTTTAAGGCTAACGACCCCAATTATATTTTAGTGGGGACAGACGGTGGCTTGTATGAAACCTTTGACAATACGCAGAACTGGAAGTTTGTCAACAATCTTCCACTCACACAATTTTATAAACTTGCTGTGGATGATGCCTATCCTTTTTACAATATTTTTGGAGGAACTCAGGACAACAACACGCAAGGAGGACCCTCAAGAACTTTCAATAGTAATGGAATTAGCAATGCCGATTGGTTTGTACTCTTAGGCGGCGATGGTCATCAACCCGCAACTGAGCCAGGAAATCCAGATATTGTTTATGCGCAATCCCAGCAAGGGAATTTATATCGAATAGATAGAACAACTGACGAAGCTGTCTATATCCGTCCGCAAAACGGCTTAGATGAGCCCTATGAGCGCTTTAACTGGGACGCACCCATACTGGTGAGCCAGCATGACCCAAAGCGTCTTTATTTCGCCTCACAGCGTGTTTGGCGATCTGAAAATAGAGGGGATAGTTGGTCGCCCATTTCTACCGATTTAACCAAAAACGAAGAACGTCTTGTGCTGCCTATTATGGGGCGCCAGCAAAGTTGGGACGCAGCATGGGATGTATATGCCATGTCCACATACAATACACTTACGTCCTTGGCCGAGTCTGCTCAAGACGAGCATGTTTTATATGCGGGTTCTGATGACGGCTTGTTGCACTTGACAAAAGACGGCGGTGATACCTGGACTTTAAAAACAGTTGATAAGCTACCTGGTGTTCCTGCCACGGCATTTGTTAACGATATCAAGGCCGATTTATTTGATGCAGATGTGGCGTATGTAACATTAGATAATCACAAATATGGAGATTATGCGCCTTATTTGTACAAAACCACTACTGGCGGTAAAACATGGAAATCCATTTCCAATGGATTACCCGAGGGAACACTCGTTTGGCGATTGGTCCAAGACCATGTCAATCCGAATCTACTTTTTTTAGGAACAGAATACGGGGTTTATATCAGTTTAAATCAGGGAGAAGAATGGCATAAGTTCAGCAAAGGGATGCCTACAATTTCGGTTCGGGATTTGGCTATACAGAAACGCGAAAACGACCTTGTAGCAGCTACTTTTGGGCGTAGTTTTTATGTACTAGATGATTATAGTCCGCTACGTGAAATTACGGAAGAAAAACTTGCCCAAGGTGCTCAATTATTCCCTGTTAAAAAGGCATTGCAATACGTTGAAACTCGTGGAGGTACTTCAAGTCAAGGAGCTTCTTTCTATACTGCGGAAAACCCAACGTATGGCGCACAATTCACCTATTATATCGCAGAGGATATCAAATCAATACAAGCAGCTCGGGTGGAAGGAGAAAAGGAACTTAAGAAAACCAAAAAGGACATTCCATTTCCAGGATGGGAAGCTTTGGATGCTGAAATTAATGAAGATAAAACCTCAGCTTTATTGCGCATTACTGACTCGAACGGTGCGTTTGTTGCTGAAGTTTCGGGTGATTATACAAAAGGGGTTCATCGTGTGTCATGGGATTTACGTCAGACCATGTCATCAGCAGTAGATATTGAGTCAGAAAGAAGTCGTGGACGTGGCGTACAGCTATTTGTGCCAGAAGGACAGTACTCTGTTCAGTTATTCAAAAAACACCATGGCAAACTATCCGAACTCGCACAACCCAGAAATTTTGAAGTAGCACGTATCCGTAAAAATGTTTTGGATAATCCTAGTGCGGCAACACATGAGGCATATGCTAAGAATTTAAACGCACTCCTTGTTCGGGTTTCGCAAATGCGAAAGAAGTTTGATACATCTACAAAAAAGATCAAAACACTTTCCCGTACGTTATCTTATATCGAAGGAAAACCACAAGAACTACATCAATTGGTTTACGATTTACGCAAACAGCAACTCGCCTTAGACAAACAATTAGGTGGAAGCCCTGCTAAAAAAGAGGTTGGAGAAAAAGACACCCCCACATTATCTAGCAGGTTATCGGTAGCCTCTCGTGGTTTTTATAATAACACCTACGGACCAACCAATATGCATATGGAAAGTTTTGATATGGCAGTAAATATGGTTAACTCACTTTCGGAAAAAGTAGATGCTTTGGCTCAACGTGTTGATGCAGTTGTTAAAAAAGCCGAAGCGGTTGGAGCACCTATTGTTCTTGATTGACAACATCATCCACCAATAAGTCCACCACCAACGAGTAGCTTTTGATGCCTCCTTGTTGGTGGTTTGCTTTAAGGTATTGGTCGTAGCTTTTTTCAAAAACCACTTCAAAGGGGTTTTGGTATTGCTGCCAAAAATCGCTTACTTCTTTAAAATGCGCTAAAACGCCTTTTGGAACTGCTGCATATTGTTTTTGCGCCAACGCAGCATCGTGTCTATACAAGGCATTGGTTAGATATTGAAAAGCCAACATATTTCCGGCGTATGCAACCAACAAGTTTTTAGTATTTGTGCTTGCTTTAATACTGATATAATTGGCCTCGTCTTCTGCTGAATAACCCCATTGATGGGCAATTTCATGACATGCCGTTGTAATGATTTTTAATTTGGGTTGGAGTGTGTTTACTTGCGCCTCATGCGTAAAAGGGTTTACATATCCACCAAACCCCATATAACTTAACAACGTAGGGAAAAGCGTCGCTTTTGCTTTGCCTTTTATGTTTTGAGGCCGTAGGGTAGACGTACCCATTACTTCTGTAGCCAGCTGCAATATCTTTTTTGGAGTTGCGTCAACAAGCACCTTTTCATCTGGTGATACGGCAAGTTTGTTGTGAAGTGTCGTCAGCTGTTGTGCATAATATGTAGTGGATTGAATGAGTTGTGCTTCGGAAAGTGTTTTTGGTAATTGTCTTTGCTCACGCAAAGGTGTTTTAAGGTAGTGTATTCCCCATGAAGTGTAAAACAATACCATCGTTAACCCCAATAGCGTTAACACGTGAATAAAATGTTTTTTAAATAAAAACGTTCTCAAAGACCATAGCCCAAAAAGAAGCACAGTACAATAGCCTAAATCTCCTATAGAAAAATCAAACCTTGACCAAAGCCATTGGTTTACGTTCGAAACTTGGGGATAGAAAACTCCCGCATAATATTCCTCAATCCAAGTGGGGTAGTGCTTTATTATAGACAAAGCAACAATAAACAGCACAACGCCTAGCAACAACATCCAGCGATGTGTTCGCCAAATCATTCACCACGGACTTCTACAATCTCGACCTCAAAAATTAGAGTAGCATTGGGCGGAATAACTGCATTCCCCTCGCCGTAGGCGATATCCGCTGGCAGGTAAAGTGTAGCTTTTTCACCCTCTTTTAAAAGCGATAAACCTTCTTTAAATCCTTCGATTAGCGATACTTCAGGGTCAACACGCGCTTCAATGGGTCGGTAACCACCTCCGTTGTCGCGTCGTGAATCATACATATCATAGGCTTTTGCGACAGCTGCAATAGATGTATCTAAGAGTTTGCCATCTTCAAAATAAACGGCATAGTGCGTAAAAGCGGTAACACCGGGCACTACAGGTGAGCCCTCTGTTTTGTTGGTAATAACATATGATAGACCGCTTTCTGTCGTAGTAGCATCTGCTTTTAATGTGATGAGCGCTGTTGCTTTATCTGCTTTAACCTTTTCTAGTTTGGCAATTTTTGCTGCTTTCCGTTCTTCAATACCATCAAAATACGCATCAAAAATATCTTCGGCTTTAAATTTTCGAGCTTCACTTCCTTTTCGGATAATTTCTACAGCTACAATCGTATCGTTTTGTTGGATGGAATCCACAACACTTTGACCTTGTACCACTTTACCAAATACGCTATGCTTGCCGTCTAACCAAGGCGTATCTTTGTGCGTGATAAAAAACTGACTGCCATTGGTGTCTGGACCTGCATTCGCCATTGAGAGAATACCCGGGCCATCGTGCTTAAGTTCTACTACAAACTCATCTTCAAAATTATATCCTGGGCCACCTTGACCAGTCGCTGTTGGGTCACCACCTTGAATCATAAAATCAGGAATAACACGATGAAAAACAAGACCGTCGTAATAAGACTTTCCCCTATAGATGCTGTCTACTTGGTTATTTGTTCCTTCTGCAAGGGAAACAAAATTGGCTACCGTAGTAGGTGTCTTGTCGTATGTCAATTGAATAAGGATATTTCCTTTATTGGTTTGAATATCAGCATATAGTCCTTTGTCTAATCCGTTTTTAGAAGTAGAACAACCGATTATTAAAAGAATACTCGCAGTGAGTAGTGTGATTTTTTTAATCATGATTAAATTTTGAGATCCGAAATGTACAAAAAATAGCGCAGTTAGGTGGTGCCAAAATATGTACGTAATGATTCAATAAAATAGGCTTCGGTTTGAGCTAAAGTACGTTTTGAAATCCCTCCTGCAGCATTGATATGTCCGCCCCCTTCAAAATAGGTTTTGGCAAAGGTATTCACCGCCACATCCCCCTTACTCCTAAAGGAAAACTTTACTACACCCTCGTGCCGGTATTCAATCATCAATACCGCTATTTGTATGCCTGTTACGGATAAACCGTAATTGACAAATCCTTCTGCATCGCCTTTTTGAAAATGGCATGCGTCCAATTCGTCTTGACTTAGTGTAATATATGCCGCACTTACGTCTTCCAAAAAGACCATATTTTGCAGAGCAATCCCCAATAATTTTAGTCGATCAGGGCGTGCCGTATCTTTAATTTGCTCGTGAATATAGCTGTGATCAGCACCGCATTCAATAAGGTTGGCAACTGCTTTGTGTGTGTTGGCCGTAACGCTTGGAAATCTGAACGAGCCGGTATCGGTCAAAATACCCGTATAAATACAGGTTGCAACCTCTTTGTTGATACAGGCGTTTTTGTTGAGTCCTTGAATGATTTGATACACCAATTCACAGGTAGATCCAATAGTAGGCTCTGAAAACATTAAGTCGGCATAATCATCGGGTTCTTGATGGTGGTCAATCATGATTTTTTTTGCCTTGCTTTCCGCAACACGTTCACCCAAAGCATCAATGCGATTTAAGGTGTTAAAATCCAGTGTAAAGATAAAATCTGCATCAGCGATAAGTTGATTTCCTCTTTCTTCATCCTTTTCATAAATGACAACATCATGGTGTCCGGGCATCCAATGCAAAAAGGTAGGGTAGGGATTTGGCGCTAAAACGGTTGCTTTATGTCCTAGTTGCTGTACCACATTTTGCCAAGCTAAGGTGCTTCCCATGGCGTCTCCATCTGGATTTTTATGAGGTATAATAACCATTTTTGACGGCTTTGTGAGCCATTGTGATAATTGATGTAGTTGCGCTTCTGTCATAAAACAAAGATAGGTATTGCGGACGTTTCTAGGCTTTTTGTACATTTGATATTCAATCAATTCCTGTGCGATTATCATTTTCAAAACAACGTAAAGCCCGTAGGTTTAACTATACACCTCGATATTATAAGGGAAAACAATCAGCAAACCCCTATGCTTTTGGTTCCACTTTCGAGCAATATCGAGACACACCAAATTCCAACGATTTCGGCGCCCATTGGCGTGATGCACGCGATATGAGTCGAAATAGAGGAAACAGAAAGGTTTCTCCGCGCTTGCTGATTATCATAGCTGTTTTGTTGTTATTGGTCCTTTTTGTGCTCGATTTTGATCTTTCCATTTTTTAGCGTTTATGAGTGATATCATACGATTACTTCCCGATCATGTAGCCAATCAAATTGCTGCAGGTGAGGTAGTGCAACGTCCAGCTTCTGTAGTCAAAGAACTACTCGAAAACGCCATTGATGCTGGTGCTACACGAATTTCACTAATTGTAAAAGAAGCTGGAAAAGCGCACATTCAAGTTGTTGACAACGGTAAAGGCATGAGCGAAAACGACGCCCGGATGTGTTTTGAACGACATGCAACATCAAAAATTGAAAAAACTGACGACTTATTTAATCTAAATACCAAGGGGTTTCGGGGAGAGGCAATGGCGAGTATTGCCGCCGTAGCTCAAGTGCAATTGATTACAAAAACCAAAGCAGATGATTTGGGTGTTCGAATTGATGTTGAGGGATCTGAAGTGACACAACAACAACGTACAACAGCAGCCGAAGGCACTTCGGTTACCGTAAAGAATTTATTTTTTAACATCCCTGCACGACGTAATTTTTTAAAATCTACTCCAGTAGAATTTCGACACATTACAGATGAGTTTCATCGTGTTGCTTTGGTGCATCACGACATTCATTTTGAGCTTTTACACAATGGCGCTGAGGTGTTTCAATTGCCACCAACAACCGCCAGAAAACGCATAGTGCATGTGTTTGGGCCAAAGTTTGACGAACGTTTGGTACCTGTAGAGGAGGATACAGAAATTTTACAAATCAAGGGCTTTGTACTCAAGCCAAGTTTTGCTAAAAAATCACGTCATCAGCAGTTTTTCTTTGTGAATAACCGATTTATCAAAAGTGGATATTTGCATCATGCCGTAATGGCAGCTTTTGAAGGTTTGCTGTCGCACAATCACCAACCTGGATATTTTTTGTATTTAGGCGTACCACCAAATCAGTTGGATATCAATATTCATCCCACCAAAACGGAGGTAAAATTTGAGGACGAACACGCTCTTTTTGCAGTACTTCGGGCGTCTATCAAGCATAGCTTGGGACAATTTAGTATTGCTCCTGTTTTAGATTTTTCAAAAGACAACACTCTGGACACCCCTTATGCACAACACAGTGCATCTCCTGTTGCACCTCGTGTTTCGGTAAATCCAGACTTTAATCCCTTTGCATATACATCAAAACCACCCAAATCAAAAAACAGGGTTTCTTTTGAAGATATTGTTCCTCATAAACCTGCTGAAACGCTATTGGAACTTCCTTCTGAAAATATTGGTTTTGCATTTCAGTATGCGCAAAAATTCATCATTGCTCCCCATCAAAATGGCGTAATGGTCATACACCAAAGTAGAGCACACGAAAGGATTTTATACGAAGGATATATCCGATCATGGGAGTATAATGAAGTGCTGAAACAAACCTTAGCGGTACCGCTTGCGCTGACACTTGACACGCCAAGCATTGATCTATTGAAATCGCATCAAGAAATTTTGGGAGAAATGGGTTTTACATGCCTTAGCGCTGAAGGCGATACTATCGAATTTTCATCCATTCCCGATGTTTTTGATATAGAAGACATTCCTTCATTTTTACAGCAGTGGCTGACACAAACGACTACTGGCACGGTTCATGCTTTTTTGCAGCGTGATATTATGGCGCGCGCTTTGGCAAAACAGCGCAGTATTCCCTCTGGGCGCACCA
Source organism: Bacteroidota bacterium (assembly GCA_027621175.1). Classification (GTDB taxonomy): domain Bacteria; phylum Bacteroidota; class Bacteroidia; order Flavobacteriales; family Flavobacteriaceae; genus UBA7446. The sequence continues at coordinate 15,901 of JAQCCM010000001.1, forward strand.
TGGCAACACACGAACAAATAGAATTGATACATAAACTTTTGTCTTGCAAAGAATCTGACCGTACTCCCGACGGAAAGTCAATATTTAGAATTCTAACACAACAAGAATTAGATCGCTTTTTTACTCCATGAGAAATATTCCTGACATCGTTAAGCACCTGATCATCCTCAATGTGCTGATTTTTATTGGAAGCCAGTTTGTGGGTGAGTTAGCGTATGACGTTTTGGCATTGCATTACCCTAAGAATGACCTATTTGGCATATGGCAAGTGTTTACGCATATGTTTATGCATGGCAGTATATCCCATATTTTATTCAATATGTTTGGCCTTTGGATGTTTGGATCGCCTTTGGCGCAAATGTGGGGCAAAAATAAATTTCTCTTTTTTTACTTATCTACTGGTGTTGGAGCGGCAGCCTTGCAGCTTTTGGTTTATCACCTTCAAATTCAGGGTTGGGTAGAGGATTTGGTTGCACAAGGTTTTGTTTTAGATGAAATATACGCCTCTTTACAGCAACAAACACAGTCTTTGTTTCACGTTCGTATGGTGGGCGCTTCTGGCGCGCTTTATGGCGTCTTGGTCGCTTTCGCCTTTATGTTTCCGAATGCAGAACTTATGATGATCTTTTTACCTATTCCTATCAAAGCAAAATATTTTGTGCCACTTGTTTTAGTCATGGATTTGTTCTTTGGTTTCTCTTCGTATTCCATGGGGCCTATTGCGCATTTTGCACATGTCGGAGGAGCTGTTACGGGCTTTTTAATAATGTGGTATTGGAAGCGAAATCAGTTTAATCAAAATCGTTGGAGTTAATGGATTTTTGGCAAAACTTACAAAATAAATACGCCAGGTTGAATAAGCTGGAAAAGCTTATCGCTGTCATGATCATGTTTTTTGTGTTCCCCCTGTTCTTGCGTGTGATATTCTTTTTATTCAACAGTTCTTTTTCGGGTTTGTTATCGTTTTTTGAGCTTTCTGCGAATATCAATACGGTACTTACACGTCCTTGGACGTTAATTACGTATGGTTTTTTTCATGGCTCTATTGGACATATTTTTTGGAATATGCTTTTGCTTTATGTTGCAGGAGGCTTGATGCTTAATTTATTTCAAGATAAACTTCTCATCAACACCTTTTTTGTGGGCGTCTTTTCTGGTGGACTGGTATATTTACTTTCGTATAATATCTTTCCCGCCTTTCAGACTACCTCTTCTGTGCTCATTGGAAGTTCGGCAGGAGTCATGGCAGTTTTGGTGTTTATGGCTTCTTATATGCCTAATTCACCTATTCGTGTTTTTATGTTTTCGATTCCTTTAAAATATATTGCGCTGTTGTTTGTTTTTTTAGATGTGGTGCAAATTCCAACAGGAAATGCTGGCGGACATATTGCCCACTTGGGTGGTGCATTGTGGGGCTATGTATATCAAAGAGAATTTTTAAAAGGCAACGATATTGGGGGATGGTTTACCCGAATGGTAGTTTCATTTAAAGCGCTTTTTAACAACTCAAAAACCACAAAAAAAGCACCTAAATCCAGACGCAAACATGCCAAATCATCTTCTGTTGATCAAAAAAAGGTGGACGCCATTTTGGATAAAATTGCTGCTTCGGGTTATGAAAGCCTAACCAAAGCCGAAAAAGAATACCTCTTTCGTGCGGGAAAGCAATGATTACACTTCGAAAAAAGAGAAAATACACCCCCCGTAATTTCTGGCTTCTCTAAAATGTGTGAGTGCTGATAGGTCCATTTGTTCGGCGTGTTCTACGACAAGTAGCCCGCCTATTTGCAAGGCGTTTTTACTAAAAATAGTTTCTACTAATTCACGATATTCTTCTATGTTGAATGCATATGGTGGATCAGCAAAGATAAAGTTGTAACTCGTGGATATACGTTCCATAAATCGCAACACGGGCGCACGAACAACCGTTATAGGAAGTGCTAAATTCTCGGCGGTTTTTGTGATGAAATTGACACATTGGACGTTGTTATCTAACGCTACAACTTGTTTTACGCCGCGAGAAGCAAATTCATAGCTGATGCTTCCTGTTCCAGCAAATAAATCCAAAACCGTAGCCTCATCAAAATCATATTGATGTATTAAAATATTAAAAAGCGATTCTTTGGCCCTATCGGTAGTGGGGCGCACCGGAAGATTTTTTGGTGGTTGAAGTCGTCTTCCTTTTAAAGTTCCTGATATGATGCGCATTAAAGTAAATTTAGCACACAAAAATCTTGATGTGTATGCAATTTTTGTGTTTGAAATTCCAATGAATGTTCAGGTGTTAGGAAATTTAAACTTCGCACAAAAGTGTGTAACGCTTTGTAAGCGTTATCCGCTTCTACAATATCACCAACCAAAAACAATGGGACTTCGTTTGGGTTTAGCTGATTTTCTTTTGCCGAAAGCAATACATAATACGCCAGGTCTTTGGGATTCGCTGCTTCGAAGCAATTATAGAACTGAAGTTTATTATCGCGGAGCAATGCTATGTGTACATGGTTGTTTTCTTTGTACATACTCCAAACGAGTGTACCGTCTGCTTTGCTGTGGGATGTTAATGCCTTTAGCCAAATACTAACTGCGTGATAGTATTTAAACGAACCAAAAGCATCAATAAGCATATTGTTTATATTCACAAAGGGCACATAAACAGTCACCCAATCTACACTTGGGATAATGTCATATGTGATAAAGTCATTTTTTTCAAGCACAATGTCTTTTCGCACGTATTCTTCGAGCGCGTTTTCTTCAAAGAGTACTTTAGGCACTAGAGTAACCAAGTTGTTTTCAACGCTACAGTAAACCTCTCTAAACGACTTTTCTGTTAGTTGTTGCGCTTTTAGGACGTTGAAGATTTCTTCGTGTAGTTTTTCAATAGGGGTAAGACTTGTAAACGTCTTTTTCACTAAGGGGGACGCTTTTTTGGTTTTTGGGTCGTGTGTAAAAAAAGAAAGTCCATTCACGTGCACGTGAATGGACAAAATCGTGTTGCTGTTAGATGTTTTATTGTTGTGTTCCTGCATCGTATATAGTCGGCCAATTTCCGTTGGTACTCACCTCAGAAAGTGAACCCAGAATAATGGCTGGGCCATTTACACCATCCACAGAAATCGTGGCTTTTTCTTGTTCTAACAAATATGCGTTTTGATCGTGTAGTACAATATCTTTTGCTATTCGCACTTCAAAAACAGGTACTTGATATCCATTCTTGTCTATAATATCTGCTTTCATGCTAAAGGAGGTATCAACGCCTTTGACGGGAACTTTCGCCATGTTTTTGTAGTGGTTTGAGTTACCAAATAAGGAGTCTTTCACCGGAGCAAAACCGAGGGTATCAACGATTTGTACCTCACGCAACATATCAATACGGTAAGTACGGTCATATTCCAAATAACTGGAGTCTCTTTTCTCAATAATCACATATTGAGCTGTATCTATAAATTCTACTAAGCTTTTAAAATCCTGGGCATAAAACCCTGTTACGCTTTTATGTGCTACTTGAGCATTGCCAATGTCTTTGAGTGAACGGATAACGTCTGCATAGCGTTCTGTTTTAACTTTATTGAATTGGATGGGCTCATATACAGAATTAAACAGCTTATAGCCAAAAAACACAATAAGGATCCAAAGTATAGGAAGTAAGATTTTCTTCATTTTTGTATAATGATTTTGATGCAAACAAATTTACAATTTTTTTTATTCTCTGCGCCTTTCCATAAAACATTCCTACTTTTAACCGATGAATTCAACCGCTTTTTTTGAAAAACTTAAACATAATTTTCCTTTTGCGCCTACAGCCATACAAGAGCAAGCCCTTAAAAATTTAGCTGATTTTTTTTCTTCATCTGGTAAAAATGAAATCTTCTTACTTAAAGGATTTGCCGGAACGGGAAAAACCACACTCATTGGAACACTCGTTAAATCGATAGGAACTTTGGGTTATAAAACGGTACTTCTTGCTCCCACAGGCCGCGCTGCAAAAGTTATGGCTGCCTACTCAAAAAGACCTGCATTCACCATTCATAAACGTATTTATTTTGCACAACAAGAGCGTCAAGGAAATTTAAAATTTAAACTCCAAAAAAATAAATTTAAGCGCACCCTTTTTTTGGTTGATGAAGCATCTATGATTGCCGATCAACAACAACAAAACAAACTTTTTGAAAACGGATCGTTGCTCCACGACCTCATTCACTATGTACAACAAGGCGAGGACTGTAAGCTATTACTGATAGGTGATACCGCCCAGCTTCCACCTGTGCATACCGAACTTAGTCCTGCTTTGGACGCACGCGTGCTTACCATGGAACATGGACTTACTTCTCATGAAATTGAACTTAATGAGGTCGTTCGACAGGGAAAAGATTCTGGTATTTTATTTAACGCCACTCGACTTCGACAACAGCTTCTTGATGGAAGCACGTCAAGTTTTCAGTTTATTCTTGCACGTTTTCCAGATATTATAAGACTGCATGATGGTCATGAAATTCAAGATGCCATTGAGAAAGGATTTCGGGAAGTAGGTAGAGATGAAACAGCGTGTATTGTGCGTTCAAACAAGCGCGCCAATGGGTATAACAAACAAATTCGTGCTCAAATTTTAGGTAAAGAGCCCGAACTTGCTTCAGGCGATTTGATCATGGTGGTCAAAAACAATTACCATTGGCTTGCGCCCGATTCAGGTCCTGGTTTTATTGCCAACGGAGATATTGTGGAAGTGCTTTCTGTAAAAGCAGTAAAAGAATTGTATGGCTTTACATTTGCCGAAGTGCACATTCGTATGCTCGATTATCCCGACCAAGAACCCTTTGACACCGTTTTTATTTTAAATACACTCGATATGGATTCGCATGCACTTTCGTTTGAGTATAATACTAAATTGTATCAAGCCGTAAGAGAAGACTACGCACATTTGCCTCAATATAAACAGTATTTAAATGTCAAAAAAAATCCATTTTTTAATGCGCTACAGGTTAAATACGCCTATGCTTTTACATGTCACAAGGCCCAGGGGGGGCAATGGAAACGGGTGTTGGTAGAGCAGCCCTATTTGCCCGACGGCTTAGACGCAAATTATTTCCGATGGTTGTATACAGCGATTACCCGCGCTTCCGAAAAACTTTTTTTAATCGGCTTTACCGATGCCTATTTTGAACAGGAATGATTTCCCTATTTTTGTTGCATGCGTATAATAGCTGTTATTCCTGCTCGTTTTGAAGCCCAGCGTTTTCCGGGCAAACTATTAGCCGACTTAAACGGCAAAACTGTCTTACAACGAACTTACGAGGCGGTTGTAAATACCAACTTATTTGATGATGTATGGGTGGCAACCGATTCCGAAGAAATTGAAACACACGTTCAGGCATTAGGAGGAAAGGTATTCCGCAGTATCCTAAACCACGATTGTGGCAGCAATCGCGTAGCAGAATGTGTGCAAGATATCGAAGCGGATGTGGTGATTAATGTACAAGGCGACGAACCGTTTATTGCTCAAAATGCTTTGGCAGATTTGATTCAGGCCTTTAAAAAAGATACAGCAAAAACGATTGATTTGGCATCGCTGATGATTCCCATTACCAACAAAGAAGATATTGAAAACCCAAATATAGTAAAAGTGGTTACCGACCAACAGGGCAGAGCATTGTATTTCTCGCGTTCCCCTATTCCGTTTATGCGGGCTGAAGGTCAGGCGTTTCGTCATGTGGGGATTTATACCTTTAGAAAAGCAGCCTTACTGGATTTTTATGCGCAAGCACCAACTCCTTTAGAAAGGGCAGAAAAAATAGAAGCCATTCGGTATTTGGAAATGGGAAAAGTGATGCAAATGCTTCCTACTGATTTTGTTGGTGTGGGTATAGATACACCACAAGATTTGGAACGCGCAAAGGCATTACTCGGCTAATACCATGGAATGATAGACGTTTTGCACGTCGTCGTCTTCCTCGATTTTTTCTATGAGTTTTTCGACGTCTTCGGCAGCTTCGCCAGATAGGGTAGTGGTGGTGGTGGGAATACGCTCAAATCCAGAGGATAGAATTTCGATTTCTCGGTTTTCCAACTCTTTCTGAATGGCACCAAAATTTTCAAAAGGGGCATACAGTAAAATACCGTCTTCATCTACAAACACTTCATCAACACCAAAATCAATAAACTCCAACTCCAGTTCTTCAGCGTCTAAACCTTCGCTGGGAATACGGAAGTTGCAGGTATGGTCAAACATAAACTCCACCGAACCTGAAGTGCCCAAGTTACCGTTACACTTGTTAAAATAGCTACGAATATTGGCAACCGTACGATTGTTGTTATCTGTAGCCGTTTCAACCAATACGGCAATCCCGTGTGGCGCATAGCCTTCAAATAAGACTTCTTTGTAGTTTTCAGTGCTTTTATCGGTGGCACGCTTTATGGCACGCTCAATATTGTCTTTGGGCATGTTTACCGACTTCGCATTTTGAATGACGGCACGCAAACGGGAGTTGCTTTCTGGAAAAGGGCCGCCTTCTTTGACCGCCATGACAATATCCTTACCAATGCGTGTAAAGGTCTTTGCCATCGCCGACCAACGCTTCATTTTTCGTGCTTTGCGAAATTCAAATGCTCGTCCCATATCTTATTTTTGTAAAGATATAAAAGCCAACAGTGTTTGCAAAAGGGGTTTTTGGGGTGTTTTAACTTTTGTAATTCGTTTCCATTTAAAAAATTAAAACCATCTTCTTACTTTTTCACGATATCTTTTATATTCCTCTCCAAAATCTTTTCTCAAACGGGGTTCTTTAACGCGTATTGTAAAAATTTTGAAAGCGATAAAGACAAATAGCAAATACTGTCCTGTATAAATCTTAGCGGAAAATGAACATATGTGCTTTGTTGTGTGTTGATTTTATTTTACTGCTTCCTTTTTGAGTTGAGAATTAAGCAACGTTAGACCATTAACATTTCGAGTTAACACTTTTTGTACGTCTTCGGTTTTAATGTGTCCAAGAATCCCCCAGGGTCCATTATATCCTTCGTCTAATAAATTCTTAATCATTTCATATTCATGATCTTCTTCCCCAATAGATAATATTTCTGGTCCTTCTTTTTTCACTCCGTTTAAATTAACGTATGATAAATAGGGTTTCATCTTTTTAACAATCTCAGGAAATTCGTCTACATATTCGTGCGCATGATGGAAGTTGAATACCATGGTTATGGACTTGTCCTTTAATTGTTTTAAAATTTCTATTTGGTGATAAGGATTCCCAAACCAACCTCGATGATTGTATATTGCGAGTTCGCTGCCAACTTCGTCCGCTTGAGCCTTTATAAACGTTATCATTTTTTTGGCTACTTCTAGCGATTCTTCTTGTGTTTTTCCGTCGAAAAAATTATCACTTAAACTAACCCATATTGTTGGCTTTTGCTCTACTTCTTTTAGCTTATTTAACAATTCTTGGTTTGATGGACTCAATTTACCAATGCTATCTCTTTTGGAATTTAACCAAAGAAAAATTGATGTTATTTCAATGTCATTTTCTCTTGCCAGCTTAAACTCTTCTATCATAGTAGTCAAGTCTCCTTTGCCTTTATTGAATCCATATTTTGTAAAACCCATTTCAGTCAACATTGCAATTCGCTCATTCGGAGTTCTGTCCAAAGAATCAAATCCCAATATGCACCAAGGAGAAACTTCCGTCACCTCGATACTGTATTCTGCATTACTGTTGCAAGAAAATTGTAATAACACAAAAATTAAAATAGTTAATCTAGTAAAGTATTTCATAAATGCTAATAATTTCAAAGTTCTGTTTTTTTTATTTATGAAACATAACGGCATTCGTGTATGGCGAGTGAGACGCAGTCTCACCGGGAGCCATCATTGAGTCTTATTTGCTATACACTTATGTTGTCAGTACGTTTCTAGGCACGTTTTAATTAATTTTCTAGACACTTAATGTCCTTGCCATGAGCGCGATGTACGAATGCCGTTGGATTACATTTCCAAAGGGGCGGGAACAGCTATGCTGTGTAGCAACTTTGGTCAGCCAAAGGCTGAATGTAATCCAACGGTCTCGGCTATGAGTAGTTGCGTGTTTCATCAACTAAATTAGCAAATACAAACCGAATCATTCTACGTATTCCGTTCAGGTAGGATCCTGCGCCAGCAGGAGGATAATTGCATTACATCACTTAAGTTGTGTTACTATTCTATTCCAAATTTACAGGAATTGTTCTTTTTACTTCTACTGGAATTCCATCTTATTTTGCCGGATTCCAAATGGGCATAGAGTCAAACATATCTATAACTGCATTTCTTAAACTTGGTTTCGTGTCTTTTAGAATTTTTAAATCTGAAGCTTTTCCGTTTGCTTTAATTGTAAATTTAATGATCAATTTACCTTTAATATTAGAGTTATCAGAAATCAAATATTTGTTAAAAAAATTATTTAAAGCTTTTTTTCCGCCAGGAAATTCCGGTTGTATTTCAAAATCATAATATGCAACTTCATTTCCATTTCTATCAAAGCACTTTCCGTTTTTAAGTTTCCCTTTTTTTAAAAAATCTTTTCTTTTTAATTCCCCGTTTTTCCAATAGCTGATTCTTTCACCATTAAATTTATTTCCTTTGAAGTATATGATATTTTTTAGTTCCCCAGTATTATACCAATAAGAACTTTTTCCTTCTCGTATCTTTTTATTTCCTTTTTGTTGAAAGTTTATTTCGGATTTAATATTTCCGTTATTGAAATATTTTTTTTCAGTTTTAATCCCACTAAATTCTTGACCAAATGAGTTAATTGAAATTCCAAACATTAAAACCAGTATTAAATATTTCATAATTTGTTTTTTTAAATTGTTTGTACTCTAGAAATGTGCATAACGAACATGCACCAATACCTCCAAATAAAAAAGTCTAAAAGCGAAAGTGTAGGTTTTCGGTGGTAGAACAGATTTAGCGCTGTTACCATAACAAATATAAAAAACTGTTTAATTGAAACTAAACAGTTTTTTTAAGTATTGTGATTTTTAAAATTATAACGAAATAAACAACACAGTCAATTAAAAATTAACGCATTACTTCTATTAGCAGTATGTGTTTCTTACGCGTATTATTTTTCTAACAGATGTTGAATGTTGTTCTCAATATCGTGAATTGTTGTTGGGCCTAAACCACTGCTTAAAAAACTAACTTTAGCATCTTGATCTATGATAATGTGCGTTGGATAGCTAAACACATTATAATCATCAATGACCTTTGTGCTGTTTGGTATGATGTTGTATAGAAACTTTTTATTTTCTAGAAAAGATACAAGTTTGGATGTATCATTTTTTGCAAAACCTAAAAAAACCACATTTTCGTTTTCATATTTTTCCACCAATTCATTTAATTCAGGAATTTCTATCAGGCAAGGTTTACACTCGATGAACCAAAAATTCATCACTATTATTTTACCCTTCAGGTCGCTTAACGTGTATTCTTTTCCATTTATATCTGTAGCAGTAAATGGAATAGCATCTTTTCCAATCAGTTCATTCTCACCCTGCATTTGGGACTGCATATTGCCCATTATTTCTTTTTCTTCATCAGTTGCCTTTCTTAACAGAACAACTTTAATTTCACCGTTTTGATCTATGTAAAAATCAGGCGTATAATCGCTCGACATCATCACTTGCATTATTTCCATACCTCTTATTCTATTTCTTTCGATATCGTAAATAGGGATGGTTTCTCCGTCGAGTATGATCTCTTTGTTTGACAAATCTTCGTCGCTAGCCTTGGTTAAGCCTTTTAAATCTTCTTCGCTTAAAGTGTTTTTTGTGGTTTGAGCAGTAAGACCAATAGCGCCTATATAAAACACCATGGTAAGGGTGGTAATAATTTTTGTAAGTTTCATTTCATTAAAATTTGGGTTCATTCTTAAAGTACTAAAATAACAATATATTTTATTTAGAATAATAAAAATCCATAAAATATGTTCAAATGACATCAAGCGATTATCTATTGCCACACAATTTTAAAATAAACTGAATAGATGGCATAGTTTTGCAAAAATTAACGTGTTAACGCTTGCTTACATCATGAGTAAAATTCAATCGACCTGACATATACTATTGATTCGAAACAATCGCCTCTTTAGTTTTTTTCAGTATGAATCATTTGATTTATCGCCTTTCGGTCTTTGGCGTTCAGATATTGGGTGTTAATTCTGTTCTCCGGGTTTTGGTCAAAGGCGTAAAGGACTATTAAAAAAAACAGTTCTAAGGGCTTCATCAGGAAATAGACAGCATCTGAAACCCATTTGATGCTAAAAAAATGATAATACTTATGAATCAGTTTTCCAACACCATTATATTTATTTCTAATGACTTTATGAATTCGGGGCAATTTTTCTTGCATGAGTTCTTCAAAAGCATTTGATATGAGTAGTTGTCGGTTACAGATTATTTTATGCCCCAGCCTTTCACCATATCGAATTGGTTTCACAATATGCTTATGGCCGTTAGCTCCAACAGAACATAAAAAATGATCTCCACAGTGGACATTATCACACATATAATCGAGTTGTGAAAAACCATGTTTATACGTTTCGGTAAAAGCCCTAATTAGGCTATCGGGCTTTTGACCAAATAAAACCAAAAACATCGATAGAGCGATAATAATAGGAATTAAACATAATGTCAAAATGGGATATTTATAAATTGCTTTAAGACTTAATATTGACAAAGCCATTTTACCGATCAAGTTATTCGCTTGAAGTTTGTTTTTTTGAATGTGGTTTTTTAATAATTTTTGATTTTCACAAATGGAAATAAGGAATAATAAAAGGATCGGAACATTTCCGATAACCCACACTAAAGTTCTCCCATGAATAGCCGTTATGTGTTTGCAAAGTATAATGTTGATTATGAATCCTAAAATCAAGAACGATTGAAGTACGAGTTCTAGCACTGGTGGGAATATCTTTTTTCTTGTGATACTTATCATATAAGCTAACATACAAGCCCCAATGAGAATGTATAAGAGAAGTCTGTGATTAGGTGAAAAAATAGCAGTTTCTGAACAACAGTCATTTTCTCTTGACGTATCTACAAATAATACAATACAAGGAATGATTATTACTATCCAAAATTGGACGATAACCCAAAGTTTATTGCGGCAAATAACTTTTCCATAGATGAGGTAGTTCAGAAAATTTATCGCAACATATAGAGGGGGTATGATAAATATCCCATAAACAATCAGTGTGAAAAATACTTCCTTCATGCTTTTATTTTGACTTACACATTTTAAGAAAATTACAGAGGTTGCTTACTTTTCTATTAAACTCAGTAGTTGGTAAATGAGATAAAACAGCAGTTTGGTGTAGGTTGTGCATGATAGTAGAACAGATTTGGAATTGTTAATGAATCAAATGTAGCAAAATATGTTTATAAGATATCAAACAATTAGCTGCTTTTAGCCATCCAATTTGTGAAAACCCAAGAGAGTAGATAGCCAAGTCCTGCAATAATTAGTGTGTATATCAACAAGGTTACAAAATTTCCTTCGTTGCATAACAATACGTTCCAAGAGGTGGTTTCGTAATCTAACCAACCCAACGCCAGTGCCAAAATTAAAGCCACACTCCAAATGATCCCATGACGCCTCATTTTGTCTTTGGCGTTTGGGTTTTTAGTGTTTCTTTCAACACATCTTCGTAGGTATAGCTTAAATACTTTGGCAAGTTGTTGTATTTGGGTAATACTGCAATGTAGCGGTCCACATTACTGGCAAAAACGTGTTTGTATATGGGTTTTTTGGAGTGTTGTAGCCCTTCTACCAGTTGGTGTATAAAGGCATCGTGATGCACAAGGTTTTTACTTCCCAGATGAAAAATACCCCACCGGTTTCGGTTCATGATATAATGTAGCTGTTGGGTTACAAAATAATCAGCGGCTACGTTAATTACCGAATTGGGAAAAATCTCATATGCCTGCTGAGTGTGAATCGCATTTTTAAGTTCCTGTAATCTTGGTGAACTTGCGCCAAATACCATGGGTAATCGTGCAATGGCCCAACTAAACGCAGGCATGCGCATCAGCTTATTTTCAAGGGTGATTTTGAGTTTTCCAAACGCACTTTCCGATAAGGTTTTATCGTGCTCATAGCTTGGATAATGTCGAAAACTATCAAATACATTTGCCGAGGACAACAGCACCAATCTTGCGTTATGTTGAATGGCGTAATCGATAAGCATATCATGTGCTATAAATTGCGCTTGCGCATCCCCACGCAGGGTTGAGAGAATTATGTTCGGCTTAATAAAGCGCAGTAATTCTGTAGGGGAGTCTTCGTTGATGTCATACGAAAAATAGCGTTTGTTTTTTGCGTAACGTTCTTGTGAGTTATACGTGGCATATACATCCATGTATGGGTGCAGCTCCTTAAAAAGCGCTCGTCCTAAAAAACCACTACCACCAATAATCAGTACGCGAATCATGACATAAAAGGAAGTCTTGTGATGCGTGCTTTAATGTTTTTCTCACGGATACGCACAAAAATTTCAGTATCAATTTTGGTAAAATCCCGATTGACATAACCCATTCCAATACCCACACCCAGTGAAGGCGAAGACGTCCCTGAAGTCACTTCACCAATGGTATTTCCGTTTGCATCTACAAGATCGTACCCTTGTCGTGGAATGCCTCTATCAATCATAGTGAAGCCTACACGGAGTTGCGGTGTGCCATTGGCTTTGTCTTTTTTGATGGGAATTTCCCCTACAAAAGCTTTGTCAAAATACGTGCACCAAGCCAGTTGTGCTGCTATCGGTGAGGTAGTATCTGTAAGTTCATGCCCATACAAGCAATACCCCATTTCTAATCGCAGCGTATCTCTAGCGGCCAACCCAATGGGTTGTATGTCATAAACCTCTCCAGCAGCCAAAATCGCTTTCCAAACCTGTTTGGCATGTTCCAGTGGGATATAAAGTTCCACACCACCTGCTCCAGTGTAGCCCGTAGTGGCTACCAATACATCAGTAACGCCCGCCACTGTGGTTTGCACAACAGTGAATCCTTTTTGCGAGGCTGTATCAATTTCAGAAATAAGACGCATTACATCATGCGCTTTGGGTCCTTGTAGTGCCAATAGGGCATAATTTTCAGAAGCATTTATTAGTGTTGCTCCAATAGCTTTGTTTTGTGTGTTTAGCCATTGCCAGTCTTTTTCTATGTTGCTGGCATTGACCACAAGCATGTATTTTTTTTCTTCCAATCGATATATGAGTAAATCATCAACAACACCACCATTTTCGTTGGGTATATACCCGTATTGTGCTTCGCCAATGGCAAGCGCTGCTACATTATTGCTCGTCGTATATTGCAGTAAATCTAAAGCTCGATCACCCGAAACTACAAATTCACCCATGTGCGACACATCAAAAACGCCCACATGCTCACGCACACACAGGTGTTCTGCTTTTACCCCTTTGTAGGTCAAAGGCATATCAAATCCTGCAAATGCACCCATTTTTGCACCTAATGTGGTATGTTGTGTATGTAATGATAACTGCTTCATGCTTTCAAAAGTAGCATAGTTTTAATTACTTTAGCCAAAAAGATGATTATGTTTCGCCTCTTTTTATTCACATGTTTTGCAGCTGTTTGTCTTCATGCTCAAGATTTTCCAACGGATTATTTAACACCCGAATTTCACACTGATCGTCGCGCTGAGGTGCGTGCTAAAATGCCCCCTAATAGTGTTGCTGTGTTTTTCGCTAATCCTGTTCGTAACAGAGCAAACGATGTAGATTATCACTATCATCAAGACCCTAATTTTTATTACCTAACCGGGCTAAAAGAACCGCATGCGGTTTTGGTGTTATACAAAGAAGTACAACAAATAGATGCCCTTCAAACGAATGAAATACTGTTTGTGCAAGAACGTGATCCCCTTCGCGAACAATGGGACGGCTATCGTTTGGGTGTAAAAGGAGCTAAAGAACGTTTAGGATTTAAGGATGTGTTTTTTAACGCTGATTTTGCGTCTTTCAAAACAAATTTTGACCAGTTTGATAGCGTATTATTTTTTGACTTTGAAAACGATATACGAGATGATGCTTCCAATGATGCAGATTTGTATTCCCTCATAGAAACGTTTAAGAACAAAGCGAAATTCCCATCAGATTTTTCAGCACAACGCACCTCACTTTACCGTTATATAACTACTTCCGATGCAAAAAGTTCTGCTAACGTAGCGCAAGTATTGGATCGGTCGTTTCGTCGTGATGAAGCTCTGGCTAAAGACCCGCTTTTACAGCAATATAAAATGGCTATAAACGAACGCCAACGCACAGAACTAAAACAACAAATGCAACTGCAATTGACCAATTTGGATGTGGAAACTTTAGGTGTAATCATGGATGAGTTGCGTGAAATCAAACAACCTGAAGAAGTAGCATTGCTAAAAAAAGCAATTTATATTTCGGCGGTGGGGCAGGTGGAAGTGATGAAAGCCATGCACCCCAATATGTCGGAACGTGAAATTCAAGGAATTCATGAGTTTGTTTTTAAAAAATACGGCGCCGAGTATGAAGGTTATCCCTCTATAGTGGGTGGTGGTCATAACGGCTGCGTACTCCATTACATAACAAATGACAAACACAAAGTGGGTAATGATTTGGTGCTAATGGATTTGGGAGCAGAGTATCACAATTACACGGCTGATGTTACCCGCACCATTCCCGCCGATGGTACCTTTTCACACGAGCAACGCGCCATTTACGATATCGTTTTTGAAGCACAAGAAGCAGGTATTGCCGCTTCAGTGGTGGGAGCTAATATGCGCGCGCCACATATGGCGGCTTTGGGAATCATTGAAAAAGGATTAAAAGCATTAGGGATTATTACGGATACAAATGAAGTCCGCCGATATTTTCCTCACGGAACATCGCATTATTTAGGATTAGACGTGCATGATGCTGGAACCTACACACCTTTTAAACATAATACGCTCATTACGGTTGAACCTGGAATCTACATTCCTGAGAATAGCCCATGTGATCCAAAATGGTGGGGAATTGCGGTGCGTATTGAGGATGATATTTTAATTACAGACGATGGTCCTGTAAACCTTTCTGCTTATGCCCCACGAACGGCAACTGCCATTGAAGCCATGATGCAGCAACCCAGTGTTTTAGATGATTTTGTACTTCCCGACCTAAGCACGTTGGAGTAGATACGCTTTAAACGCATCATAGTCCTTTAATGCTGTTTTCTTAGGGGTTTTATCTAAAATATGTTGGATTTGTTCAGGGATGTCCAATGTGATTTTTAAATTTTCCTCTACAGTATCTCGGAATTTTATGGGATGTGCCGTTTCTAAAAACACACCATGCGTATTTGGATTCTCTTGCATATATTTTTGCAGCCCCAAATACCCAACAGCGCCATGCGGATCGGCAACGTAGTTGTGGTTTTCATATAAGTCTTTTAGGGCAATTTGCGTTTGATTGTCGTCAAAAGCATAGGAAGAAAACTGTTGCTTAAGTGCATTAAAATCATTTTTGTACAATGATTGTATGCGAATAAAATTTGAAGGATTCCCAACGTCCATGGCATTGGAAATGGTTTGTTTGGACGGATTTGGATTGTATTCTTGCGTTTGCAAATAGCGAGGTACTGTATCGTTAACATTTGTGCTGGCTACAAAGTGATGTATCGGCAAACCTAATCTGTTGGCAACAATTCCTGCACAGATGTTTCCAAAGTTTCCACTGGGCACAGAAAAAACCAAATCTTTATTGATTCCTTGTTTTTTGAGTTGTTGATAAGCAAAAAAGAAATACAGCGATTGTGGCAACCAACGCGCAACATTAATCGAATTCGCAGATGTTAGGTTGTATACATTATTCAGATCTTCATCTAAAAAAGCTGTTTTGACCATTTCTTGACAATCGTCAAAAACACCATCTACTTCTACTGCTTTGATGTTATTGCCATTGATTGTAAGTTGTAATTCTTGAATGTCACTTACTTTTCCCTTAGGGTAAAGAATGATTACTTCAGTGCCCTCAATGCCTAAAAACCCTGAAGCAACCGCTCCTCCAGTATCGCCAGAAGTGGCTACTAAAACAGTCACTTTTTTTGGATTTTTCTCGTTGAAATATCCAATACAGCGTGCCATAAAACGCGCACCAACATCTTTAAACGCCATGGTAGGGCCGTGAAAGAGTTCAAGAGTATCCACACCGTTGTGAACGGGAACTAGTGGAAAATCAAAACATAAAGTTTCTTCCACAATTTTTTTAAGTCTATCTTCTGGAATAGTACCACCCACAAATGGGCGCATTACTTCAACGCCAATTTCTACAGGGGTTTTGTTTTCCAAATCTTGTAAAAAGTCTTCTGATAGTCTTTCTGTATTGGCAGGAAAATAAAGACCTCTATCGGGAGCAAGCCCGCGAATTACGGCTTCATCGAATGTTGCGGTATTGGAATTGTTGGTTAGGCTGTAATATTTCATGTAATATCTTCTAAAAAGCTAACGCCATTTTGTTTTACTGGACTCACGTGAATTTCAAATGGGATACCTGTTTTTTCATAGACCTGTTGCATGGCTTGTGCAACTTTATGTGCTGTAGTCATTCCCCGTGATAGTGCAAATACAGAGGGGCCCGAACCTGAGATTCCAGATCCTAGCGCACCAGCTTCTTGACAAGCAGCTTTTAACTGCTCAAACTGCGGAATAAGTATGGAGCGCGATGGCTCTACAATTTCGTCCACCAATGAGCGACTAAGTAATTCGTAATCTTCTTCGTATAAACTGGAAACAAGTGCGCCCACATTTGCCCATTGATTGATGGCTTTTTCTAAGGAAACACGCTTTTTGAGTACGGCACGAGCATCAGCTGTTTTCACTTCAATTTTTGGATGAATTACTGTTGCAGCCAGTTCCAATGGCGTTGGGAGTTTGCACACATCTAACGGATTTGTATTGCGGACCAAAGTAAAACCGCCAAGTAGGGCAGGAGCTACATTATCGGCATGCGCACTACCGCAAGCTAAACGCTCGCCTTCCATCGCAAAAGGCACTAATTCTGTTGGTGTAAAAGGATTTCCAAGCAAGTAGTTTATTCCTGCAACTGTTCCTGCTGCACTTGCTGCCGAGCTGCCAATACCACTTCCAGGTTTGATGTTTTTTTCAATAATGATTTCAAAGCCAAGTAGTGGGTTATAGGCTTCTAAAAGCGCAAGACCAGCAACGCCGGCAACATTGTTTTCTGCTTCTAAAGGCAAATCTTGCCCTAGAATAGATGTAATGTGAATACCCGATTTTTCGCTTCGACGTATTTCCATCCTATCTCCAATGTTTTCAAGGCAAAGTCCTAAAACATCGAAGCCACAAGAAATGTTGGCAATACTTGCTGGAGCAAAGAGTTTAACTCCTTTTAAATTAACTTTTTCCAATGCGTATAATATCTGCGAAAATTCCTGATGCAGTGACGGCTGCACCTGCGCCTGCACCTTTTACAATCAATGGTTGTTGCGCATAGCGGCCGGTATAGAAGAGTACAATGTTGTCACTACCCTCTAAGTTATAAAAATCGTGCCCTTCTGGGATTTGTTGTAACCCTACAGAAGCTTTACCATTTTCGAATGTGGCTACGTACTTTAAACGTGCATTTTCTTTTTTAGCGGACTCGTATAAGGCTGCAAAGTGTTCTTTGTGTACATCTAAGCTCTTAAGAAAATCTTCATTGGTTTTGGTGTCCAAACACGCTTTTGGTAAAAATGGTTTATTCTCTATATCGGATAGTTCAAGTACATTTCCACTTTCACGCGCCAAAATTAAAATTTTGCGCGCTACATCAATACCACTTAAATCAATTTTTGGATCTGGTTCGGTATATCCTTCTTTCATAGCGCTTTCGACTACCTCTCTGAACGTAGTGCTGTCATTGAAAGAATTAAACACAAAATTTAAACTTCCCGATAGTACCGCCTGAATGCTTTTTACACGATCTCCAGATGCGATTAGGTGATTTAAGGTGTCAATTATTGGGAGTCCTGCTCCAACATTGGTCTCAAATAAGAAAGGTGCGTTGTATTTGCGCGAAAGTCTCTTAAGATTTTGATAATGTTCGTATGCGTCGGCACATGCAATTTTATTACAAGTGACAACGCCAATATTGTTTTCTAAATATTTTGCATAAGTACCTGCAATTGTTGCATTTGCGGTATTGTCCACAAAAATGGAATTCCGCATGTTCGACTCTTTTGTTTTTTCAAAAAACAATTCCTTATTGGCGTCTTCACCCTCATTGAGAAGGTTTTGCCAATTGCTTAAATCAATACCGCTTGTGTCAAAATACATTTTGCGTGAGTTGGAAATACCTACCACGCTTAAGTTTAACTTAAAGTGTTCTTTAAGAAAACTACGTTGTTGCTGTACTTGTTCCAAGAATTTACTCCCCACATTTCCAATGCCGGTAACAAACAAGTGCATTTTTTTGATTTGTGCTTCAAAAAATGCTTCGTGTAAGGTGTTCAGTGCTTTTTTAATATCGCTGCTGTTTATCACTGCAGTGATGTTTTTTTCAGAGGCACCTTGCGCAATGGCTTTCACATTTACGTTGTTATTTCCCAACGCTCGAAACATATTTCCACTAATGCCTTGGTGGTTTTTCATGTTTTCGCCAACAAGTGCTACGATAGATAAATCTTTTTCTACTCGAATAGGATTGATTTTGTTGGTTTCAATATCCAGTGCAAATTCTTCATCTATGGTTTGTTGTGCAAAATCGGCTTCAGCAGCATTGATTCCCAAACAAATAGAATGCTCCGATGAAGCTTGGGTAATCATAATAACATTAATGTGATGTTGCGCCAGTACGGTCAACAACTTTTGTGAATAGCCTGGAACGCCAATCATACCACTACCTTCGAGAGTAAGCAGCGCAATATTGTTGATGTGACTGATGCCGCGAACAACACTGTCTGTTTCGGTTGTATGTGTGATTAACGTACCTGCATCTTCAGGCTTAAACGTATTTTTGATATAAACCGAAATTTTCTTTTCGGTGATGGGTTGTAGTGTAGGCGGATAAATAACTTTTGCACCAAAATGCGAAAGCTCCATAGCTTCTTGGTATGAAATTTCAGGAATTGCTTTTGCTTGCTTTACGATTGTTGGATGCGCGGTGTACATACCACTAACATCGGTCCAAATTTCCAAATATTCGGCCTGTACAGCACAAGCAATAACGGATGCAGTAAGATCAGAACCACCTCGTCCAAGGGTAGTGACGATGCCGTTAGCATCTTTTGCTACAAATCCAGGAAGGATAACAACTTGGTTTGTGTTGCTTTCAAAAAATGCCGTAATATTTTTGTTTGTAATGGAATAATCTACAAGTGTTCTACCTAATGATTGTTTGGTAACAATGAGTTCTTGTGCATTTTTTGCAATTGCATCAAGGCCAGCTGCTTTCGCTGCATGCGCAATAATAGTATGTGAAAGAAGTTCTCCAAAGCTCAATAGAGTATCCTTAGTTTTTGGAGATAACTCTCGAATCATATACACGCCATCAAGGATGGTTTCGAGCTGATTGAGCATTTGTTTTGTGCTGCTCAAAATGGCGCTTTGGTTTGCAACCGGGATGAGTTCCTGTGCCAAATTGATGTGTCTCGCTTCAATTTCTTTAAGCTGCTCTGTATATGTTGTGTCGCCTTCGGAAGCTAGAGCCCCAAGTTCTTGTAGGCTGTCAGTAACGCCACCAAGCGCAGAAACCACCACAGCCATGGGTTTGTCATGAGTTGCTAATATGCGTAATACTTGACGTATTTGTGTTGCATTTGCAACGGACGAGCCTCCAAATTTTAATACTATCATCTAAATTGATTCAAAAAAAAACAACACAAAAATAACCGATTAAATCCAATTAAGAGGCTTTCTACTTTTTTTGTTTATTAAAATATCACTCTACCGTTTTTACCTGTGATTTACGCGCAATAAAAAGCACATTGTTAGGTAAATTCCTGTCTTTTTACGAAATTTGAAAAAAGAATTGCTTTGATTATGTTGCAATCAGACACAGATGTACTTATTGAAAAAGGTTTTATTGATGCTCCCATTCCTAAAAACATCAACCTTGTAGAGGAGATTATTCGTCTCAAAAAAGAAAAAAATGCTGTGCTTTTGGCACATTATTATCAAGAAGATGCGATTCAAGATTTAGCCGACTTTTTGGGTGATAGCCTTTACTTGGCTAAAGCCGCTGCCACCGTAGATGCAGACGTCATTGTGTTTGCAGGGGTTCATTTTATGGCAGAAACGGCAAAAATCATTAACCCAACAAAAAAAGTATTACTTCCCGATTTAAAGGCGGGTTGTTCATTAGCTGATTCCTGTCCGCCAATAGATTTTGCGGCATTTAAAGCAAAACATCCTGAAGCAATTGTGGTTACTTATATCAATTGTTCTGCTGAAATAAAGGCACTTAGCGATATTGTTTGTACGTCAAGTAACGCTGTAAAAATTATTGAAAGTATTCCAAAAGACCAACAGATTATTTTTGCGCCAGACAAGAATTTGGGACGCTACTTAATAAAAGAAACAGGTAGAGATATGATTTTATGGGACGGTTCCTGTATTGTACATGAGGCGTTTTCATTTGATAAAATTGTTGCCCTAGCGCAACAACATCCCGATGCGAAGTTTATTGCACACCCTGAGAGTGAATCGCAAGTACTAGATATTGCACACTATATTGGGAGTACATCGGGTTTATTGAATTTTGTTCAACAAGACGCGGCTCAGACCTTTATTGTGGCTACAGAAGCGGGTATCTTGCACGAAATGAAAAAACGCGCACCTGAAAAAACCTTTATTCCTGCACCTGTTTCTGATGATACGTGTGCGTGTAGCGAATGTGCTTTTATGAAGCTCAATACACTGGAGAAATTGTATTTATGCTTAGCGCATGAATTACCCGAAATTGAGCTTGACGCTGAGCTAATGCAAGCAGCTAAAGCACCTATAGATCGCATGTTAGAACTTTCTTGATATGCACGCAGATGTTTTGGTTGTTGGTACTGGAATTGCGGGATTAAGCTACGCTGTTCGCCTTGCCCAAATAAGTCCTCATGTAAAAATCTGCATGATTTCAAAGCGTGATTTGCTTGAAAGCAATACCAAGTATGCTCAAGGTGGCATTGCGGTGGTCTCCAACTTTTTTTTAGATTCTTACGAAGATCATGTACAAGACACCATGAAAGCGAGTGGGAATACATCAAACGAAAAAGTGGTTGATTTTGTGGTAAGAGAGGGCCCAGCGTGTGTAAAAGAACTCATGGAGTGGGGCGCTCAATTTGACACAAAAGGAAGTAAACTGCATCTAGGTAAAGAAGGTGGTCATTCGGCAAAACGTATTGTACACCATAAAGATCAGTCGGGATTACAGATTCAAAATGCGCTCATAGCCAAAGCAAGGTCACTTCAAAACATTACATTTTTTGAAAATCACTCTTTGGTTGATCTTATTACAGATCACCACATTCCAAACGCAAAGCATGACCGTTGTTATGGTGCCTATGTTATTTCAAAAAGAGATGAGGAAATTATAAAAATCACAGCACAGCTCACCGTACTTTCTACTGGCGGTGCAGGTCAGGTGTATGCACATACCACCAATCCAACAGCAGCTACTGGCGATGGATTAGGGGCAGCTTATAGAGCAAAAGTACATATTGAAAACTTACATTTTGTACAGTTTCATCCCACAGCATTGTTCCCTAAAATTGATGGAAATACCTTTCTTATTTCTGAAGCCATTCGTGGCGCTGGGGCCATACTTCGAAATCACAAAGGCGAAGCCTTTATGTCCCAATACGATAATCGAAAAGATCTGGCACCAAGGGATATCGTTTCGAGAGCAATTCATTCCGAAATGAACCAGGGCAATCAATTGCATATGTATCTTGACGCTACACATATTGACGCAAAAGTACTTGAGCAAGAATTCCCTACCATTTTAACCAATTGTCAAAAGGTCGGTATTGATATCACCAAAGATTATATTCCCGTGCTACCGGCGGCGCATTACATCTGCGGTGGAATTGATGTGAACGAACACGGGCAAAGTAATTTACTTGGGCTTTACGCCATAGGTGAATGCAGCCATACGGGTTTACACGGTGCAAATCGTTTGGCTTCAAATTCTTTATTGGAAGCTTTGGTTTTTGCTTCGCGCGCAGCAAAACATTCATCAGTTATGCTTTCCGGTGAATTATTGCCAACTTCTTTTTTTGAAAATATTCCAAATTGGACTGGCACAGAAAATATATCCAATCAAAAAACCATTCAAATTCGTGAACTGCGCGCCACATTACAGCGCATTATGAGTGCCTATGTTGGGATTATTAAGTCTGGAGAAAGTTTGCGGAGGGCAGAGAAAGAATTGCACAAAGTTTATGTAGCCACAAAGGAATTGTACCAACAAAATAAACTCACACCGCAACTAACTACTTTACGAAATTTGGTTAGTGTTGCTTATTTAATGATAAAACAATCACAGAAATACCCTCAAAACAAGGGCGTTTATTTTAACGAAGATTATGTCTAAATCATTTTCCGATACATACCAAAAAGCATTACTACATTGCATGCAGCAAGCTATTGTTGAGGATTTAAATGCATCAGGTGACCACACAACCAAAGCCATTTTTCCAGTTGATCACCAATCTAAAGCAAAGCTTATTGCAAAGGGTGAGGGCGTACTTGCAGGCGTAGATTTTTGCAAGTTGATGCTTGAGCATCATGCGCCGAATGTGACGCTTAACCCCATGGTGAACGATGGCTCTTTGTTTTCAGTTGGTGAAACCCTTTTAACTTTAGAGGGCGACACGCAAAGCATGTTATCCTTGGAGCGAATCCTGCTCAATGCCCTACAACGTATGAGTGGAATTGCAACTGTTACGCAAGGAATTCAGCAGTCGATTGCGCATACAAAATGCAAGGTGTTGGATACCCGAAAAACAACGCCAAATTTCAGAATAGCGGAAAAATGGGCAGTAAACATTGGAGGAGGTGTAAATCATCGAATGGGTTTGTATGATGCAATTATGCTAAAAGACAACCACATTGATTTTTGTGGCGGATTGGTTCAAGCTTTAAATAAGACAAAAACGTATTTGGATAGTTTGTCCGTTTCCATTCCTGTAATTGTTGAGACACGAAACCTAGAAGATGTAGCCATTTGTTTGCAACATACATGGATTAGCCGTGTGTTGTTGGATAATATGTCGCCATCTGTATTAGCTGAAGCTGTAGCACTTATTGATGGAAATTTCCCAACAGAGGCATCTGGCAATATTACCCCTGAAAGCTGTGTTTCTTATGCAGAAACAGGTGTTGATTTTATTTCTTTGGGATACCTCACTCACTCGGCACCAATAATCGATCTGAGCTTACGTGCGAATTAAACAGCTTTGGACACGTAATTACATCGCTTTTCGATTGATTTTATCATCATCTGCGCAATGTCCTTTTGTGTAGCCGCTTCTATGCCTTCTAGACCAGGAGAAGAGTTTACTTCAAGTACCAATGGTCCTGATGCAGAACGTATAATATCTACCCCAGCAACGCGTAATCCCATAGCTTTGGTGGCTTTTATGGCAAGTTTGCGCTCTTCAGTAGTAGCACGAATAATAGAAGTAGTACCGCCCAAATGTACATTTGCGCGAAACTCTCCAGGAGGTGCAGTACGTTGCATTGATGCGACTACCTTACCATCAATCACAAAACAACGAAGATCTTTTCCGTCTGCTTCTTTAATAAATTCTTGAACTAAGATGTTGGCATTTAAGCTTTTGAAAGCATTGATTACACTTTCTGCTGCTTTTTTGGTTTCTGCCAATACGACTCCCTTGCCTTGTGTGCCCTCCAATAGTTTCACAATGAGTGGTGAGCCACCCACCATTTCAATCAAATCATTTGTGTCTAGCGGCGAACTAGCAAAACCTGTAGTAGGGATTTGTACTCCTTGTTTCAAAAGCAGTTGCAACGAAAAAAGTTTATCTCTTGATTGAATAATAGAGTCTGAATTGTTTAAACAAAAAACGCCTAAGCTTTCAAAGAGTCGAAGTAGGGCACAAGCATAAAACGTTTGCGCCGGACGAATACGTGGAATGACTGCATCTAAAGGCTCTATGGCACTACCGCCTCTGTAATGAATTTGTGGCGTAGTGGCATCGAGCTTCATAAAACATTGACGAATATTATAGAATTCAATTTCGTGACCGCGTTGCTCTGCAGCTTCTATAATTCGTCTATTGCTATATAAATTTTGATTTGATGCCAAAAGCCCAATACGCAGTCCTTCGTTGGGTTTTTTAAATTGTTTATAGGATTTAAAAATGGTTTCCTCTTCCACATTCCCTGCTGAAAAGCTCACTGACGGATCTACAATAATTCGTTCCACCATAGCCTGTCGCCCCAAAAGCATACGGTAACCCATCGAATCTCGGTTGGTAAGCGTTAGTTCAATATCCCACTTTTCTCCATTCAGGCTTATTGCGGTGCGTACTACGTAACGCTCTTCTCTATCGCCACTGGAGCTTTTTACTACTCGCTTGTCAATTACGAGTGCCCTGCAATTGATTTTACGTTTTCCGTCATTTTGAATGGGAAATACATCAAAGTTGACCCAAGTTTCGACGCCTTTTTGAAAAGGTTTGATATTTACAGCATGAAGGCTTGAGGTTTTTGCACCGCTATCTACACGTGCTTTTACGTATGGGATATTTAGTTCACTTAGCGAAACCCATTCTTCGGAACCAACAACTTTTTTCATTGCTATAAATTAGAGCGCAAATAAAAAATAAAAATCCCGAATCAAAGGCTAAACGAGTAAAAAATAATCGTTAAGTTTTCGAGGAATTTTTAGCTTCTTTTATATCAAGCGATAATTCATCCGCTTTTTTGTCCCAATCAAATGTAACTTTTGCTCCGTTTGAAAGAGTATTGCTTATGATTTCTCCTGCAAGTTTGTCCTCAACGTAACGTTGTATAGCTCGTGCAAGTGGACGTGCGCCGTATTGCTTGTCATACCCCTTGTCTATAAGGAAACTTACAGCGTTTTCGCTTAGTTCTAACGTATAGCCTAATTCCTTAACGCGACCTTGCAAAGCAGCTAACTCAAGAGTAATAATTTTTGCTAAATCTTCTTTTTCCAAAGTGTTAAAGATGACAATGTCGTCAATACGGTTTAGGAATTCTGGTGAAAACGTTTTCTTTAAAGCTCCTTGAATCACACCTTGAATATTTTTGTCTTCTTGTGATTTTTGGGCAGCAGTACCAAAACCAACGCCTAAGCCAAAATCTTTCACTTGGCGTGCACCAACATTAGAGGTCATGATGATAATGGTGTTTTTAAAATCTATCCGCCTTCCTAAGGAATCGGTTAAATAACCGTCGTCTAACACTTGTAAGAGCATATTAAATACATCTGGATGCGCTTTTTCAATCTCATCTAATAAAACAACTGAATAGGGTTTGCGACGTACTTTTTCGCTTAGTTGTCCGCCTTCTTCATAGCCGACATATCCCGGAGGTGCTCCAATCAATCTTGAGATGGAAAATTTTTCCATGTATTCGCTCATGTCAATCCGGATAAGCGATGATTCAGAATCAAAAAGCTCTTTCGCTAATACTTTGGCAAGCTGCGTTTTTCCTACACCTGTTTGCCCCAAAAAGATAAAGGACCCAATGGGTTTGTTTGGGTTTTTCAGCCCTGTGCGGTTGCGCTGAATGGCTTTCGCTACTTTTTCAACAGCATTTTCTTGACCAATGACTTTTCCTTGAATAAGTTCATTGAGTTTTGATAAACGTTTGCTTTCGCCATCACCAACCCGTTGCACAGGAATTCCTGTCATCATAGAAACCACATCGGCGATGTGATTTTCAGTCACGGTTTCTCTGTTTTGACGTTGTTCTTCTTGCCAATCTTCTTGAGCTAATAACAACTCTTTTTCCAATTTCTTTTCGTCGTCGCGCAACTTTGCCGCTTCCTCATATTTTTGACGCTTAACAACGGTGTTTTTTAGTTCCCGAACACGCTCCAACTCCTCTTCAATAGAAACGATTTTCTCAGGAACTTCCATGTTGGTGATATGCACTCTAGAACCAGCTTCATCCAGAGCATCAATAGCCTTGTCTGGTAAAAAACGATCTGTCATATACCTGTCCGAAAGGCGAACACAAGCTTCGATAGCAGCATCGGTATAGTTAACATTGTGATGCGCTTCGTATTTGTCTTTAATGTTTTGGAGAATTTCTATGGTTTCTGTAACCGTTGTGGGCTCTACAACCACCTTTTGAAAACGGCGCTCAAGGGCTCCATCTTTTTCAATGTTTTGACGGTATTCGTCTAAAGTTGTAGCACCTATACATTGGATTTCACCACGAGCTAATGCAGGTTTAAACATATTTGATGCATCAAGACTTCCAGTGGCACCACCAGCACCCACGATGGTGTGAATTTCGTCAATAAATAAGATGATGTTACTGTTTTTTTCAAGCTCGTTCATTACGGCTTTCATGCGTTCTTCAAACTGACCGCGATATTTTGTTCCTGCTACAAGGGAAGCTAAGTCTAAAGTAACCACGCGTTTGTTGTAGAGTACTCTGGATACTTTCTTTTGGATAATGCGCAACGCCAATCCTTCAGCAATAGCAGATTTACCAACACCGGGCTCACCAATAAGTAGGGGATTGTTCTTTTTTCTACGACTTAAAATTTGTGATACGCGCTCAATTTCTTTTTCTCGTCCAATGACTGGATCCATATTTCCCTCTATGGCAACTTTGGTTAAATCTCTACCAAAATTATCTAAGACAGGAGTGGTTGATTTCTTTGTTTTTTTATCGTCTGACGAAGTAGAGTACGATGAAGATTGACTTCTGTTGTCTTCTTCTGAAGGATCATCAGGAAAGGCGTCAGCAGATGGCATATCGATGTAATCATCATCAGAATCAACAGACATATATTTGAATTGATCTTTTACCGTTTCATAATCGACTTGAAGTTTCTGTAATACCTTGGTAGTAGGATCGTTTTCATTTCGTAAAATACACAACAATAGGTGAGCGGTGTTTATCGAAGTGCTTTGAAATAACTTTGCTTCTAGGAATGTGGTTTTTAAAGCACGTTCCGCTTGTCTTGTAAGTTGTAAATTTGTTTTGTGCTGAGACTCTTGTATGTTAGTTGGGTTAGCCGGTGTTAAGATTTCAATCTTGCGGCGCAAGTAGTCTAAATCAATTTCTAGTGCTTTCAGTATGGAGATGGCTTTTCCGTTGCCATCACGAAGTAAGCCTAGCATAAGGTGCTCGGTACCAATAAAGTCGTGTCCAAGGCGCAATGCCTCTTCCTTGCTATACGAAATAACATCTTTTACGCGGGGTGAAAAATTATCGTCCATAATTTATTTTTCTTTTGTTGGTCAAAAATTGAACCAAATACACAAAGGCTCATAACGAATAGACAAAAAAAATTAATCAATTACAAATAATTTCTGACAAAATTTTCAGTCAATACAAATAATCAAAAATGTTAATAAGTCATAAGAAAAACACCTAATATTTTTATAGTATTCATTCGTTGAATGTGTACTTTAGCCATACTGTCATAACATTAAATTTACATTGAATGTCCACAGAAGATAAGTTGATTCCAATCAACATAGAAGACGAAATGAAGTCTGCATACATTGACTATTCTATGTCAGTCATTGTGTCACGTGCCCTGCCAGACGTAAGAGATGGCTTAAAGCCAGTGCACCGCCGCGTATTGTTTGGTATGCACGAATTGGGTGTTAGAGCCAATTCATCCTATAAGAAATCTGCGCGTATAGTTGGAGAAGTATTAGGTAAGTATCACCCTCATGGAGACACCTCTGTATATGACACTATGGTTCGAATGGCACAGTCATGGAGTTTGCGTTATATGATGGTGGATGGACAGGGGAACTTTGGTTCCGTTGACGGGGATAGCCCTGCTGCCATGCGATATACTGAAGCGCGTCTTCAAAAAATATCGGAAGACATGATGGCAGATATCGAAAAAGATACTGTTGACCATCAACTTAATTTTGATGACACATTAAAAGAACCAACGGTACTTCCAACACGCGTACCTAATTTACTTATCAATGGTGCTTCTGGTATTGCGGTGGGTATGGCAACGAATATGCCCCCACACAACCTTACTGAAGTAGTTAATGGAACGGTTGCTTACATTGAAAATTCAGACATAGATATTGATGGTTTAATGGAACACATCAAAGCACCGGATTTCCCTACAGGTGGTGTGATTTATGGCTATGAAGGTGTAAAAGAAGCTTTTCATACTGGTCGTGGCCGTGTGGTGGTGCGCGCAAAAGCCGAAATCGAAGAAGTTAACGGCAGAGAATGTATTATTGTTACTGAAATTCCATATCAGGTCAATAAAGCGGAAATGATCAAAAAAACCGCTGAACTTGTAAACGATAAAAAAATTGAGGGAATTTCTAACATCCGTGACGAATCTGATCGAAACGGAATGCGAATTGTATATATACTTAAGCGTGACGCTATTCCGAATATTGTTTTAAATATGTTGTACAAGTACACGGCATTGCAATCGTCGTTTAGTGTAAACAACATCGCCTTAGTAAAAGGGCGTCCACAAATGTTGAATCTAAAGGATATGATTCATCATTTTGTAGAGCACCGTCATGAAGTAGTGGTAAGACGTACCCAATACTTGCTTAGAAAGGCTGAGGAACGTGCACATATTTTACAAGGTTTGATTATTGCTTCAGACAATATTGACGAAGTAATTGCCTTAATAAAAGCTTCGTCAAATGCCGACGAGGCACGCGAAAAACTTATTGCCACATTTGACCTTTCAGAGGTTCAAGCAAAAGCCATTGTGGATATGCGATTGCGTCAACTCACAGGTTTAGAGCAAGATAGATTGCGCTCTGAGTATGATGAACTCATGCATACCATTGAGGATTTAAAAGATATTCTTGAGAAAAAAGACCGTCGTATGGGCATCATCAAGGATGAGTTGCTTGAAGTAAAAGAAAAATATGGAGATGAGCGACGCTCCATCATTGAATATGCTGGCGGTAATTTCCGTGTAGAAGACATGATTCCTGACGAAAAAGTGGTAATTACCATTTCACATGCGGGTTATATTAAACGTACTCCTCTTGCGGAGTATCGTACGCAAAACCGCGGTGGTGTAGGTCAAAAGGCATCTACCACCAGAAGCGAGGACTTCCTTGAGCATTTGTTTGTAGGAACAAATCATCAATATATGTTGTTCTTTACTCAAAAAGGGAAGTGTTTTTGGTTACGGGTATATGAAATACCTGAAGGAAGTAGAACTGCAAAAGGTCGTGCCATTCAAAACCTAATCAATATCGAACAAGACGATAAGGTAAAAGCATTTATTTGTACACAAGATCTTAAAGACGAAGAATACACAAACAGTAGATTCGTTGTTATGGCAACCAAAAAAGGTCAAGTGAAGAAAACGCCGTTGGAGCAATACTCAAGACCTAGAACAAATGGAATTAATGCCATAACAATACGTGAAGGCGATGAGCTTTTGGAGGCAAAATTGACTACGGGTACTTCGCAAGTGGTGTTGGCAGTAAAGTCTGGAAAAGCAATTCGCTTTGAAGAAAGTAAAACACGACCGATGGGGAGAAATGCATCTGGTGTTCGTGGTATCACATTGCAAGATGCTCAAGACGAGGTAGTTGGAATGGTTGCTGTTAATGATTTAGATTCAGATATTTTAGTGGTTTCTGAGAATGGCTATGGTAAGCGTTCAAAAATTGACGACTATCGTATAACGAATCGTGGTGGAAAAGGGGTCAAAACCCTTGCACTAACCAAAAAAACAGGTAATTTAGTAGCCATTAAAAATGTGTCAGACGCAGATGATTTGATGATTATCAATCGTTCGGGCATTGCTATCCGACTTGGAATAGAGTCACTACGCGTTATGGGTCGTGCCACGCAAGGTGTTCGTCTTATTAATTTAAAAGAAGACGATTCGATTGCAGCAGTAGCAAAGGTGATGAATGACGACGATGAAATTCAAGATGTTTCTGACTTAGATGTAACAATTGAAGAAAACGACTAATTTAATTCTCCCTTTTATGAAAACGTACTATTCCCTAATCCTTGCCTTAGTGGTAGCTTTTTCGGTTACCGCTCAGAAAAAGGAACTTAAAGCTGCACAAAAATTTGTTGATGCCGCATCTTTTGATGATGCTTATAACTTTCTGAACGAAAACAGCGATTTGCTTAGTTCTGCTGAGCCAAAATACGCATCACAGTATCACTTCCTTTTAGGAACAACATTACAAGCTAAAAAAGATTTTTTAAAGGTTGTAGAGGAGTTTGATAAGGTAAAGTCTATTGAAAAAGAAGCCGGACTCAATAAATACACACAGCTGATAAAAAATAATAATGCACGTCTTGTTGCCGATGTTGTTAATGAAGCGGTTACTTTAAACACAGCTGAAAATTATAAGGAGGCAGGCGCGTTGCTTTATCTAGCATACAAATTGGATGATGAAAATTTAGACTATTTGTATTATGCCGCTTCAAGCGCTGTTAATTCAGGAGATTTTAAAAATGCGCTTCCTTACTATTTGACGCTTAAAGATAAAAATTACACGGGTGTAATCACTAAATATTATGCTACGGAAGTTGCTACTGGGGAAGAGTCAGAAGTAGATGAAACCACGTTTAATATTTATAAAAAGTCCAAAGAATTCACCAATTTGCGTGAAGGTTTGTCAGAATCGCGTTTGCCAGAAATTGTAAAAAACATTGCTTTGATACATGTATCGAATGGGGACAATGAGGCTGCTATGACAGCGATAAAGGACGCAAGAAAACTCTCTCCAAAAGATGTAGGGCTAATTTTAACTGAAGCAGACTTATATATAAAACTTGGTGATGAGACTCGTTTTGGTACATTGATGCAAGAGGCTATTGCTCAAGATCCTAATAATGCCATTTTGTATTATAATCTAGGTGTTGTAAACGGAAATGAAGGAAAACGAGAAAAGGCAATCGGCTATTATAAAAAAGCCATAGAATTAGACCCAGCCTATGAGGCCTCTTATTTAAACTTGTCATTTATTATATTAGAAGGAGAGTCTAAAATTGTAGAGCAAATGAACTCGTTGGGTACTTCTGCAGCAGATAACAGAAAGTACGACCAACTTAAGTTAAAGCGACAAGATTTGTTTTTAGAGGCTGCGCCTTTTTTAGAACAATTGGTTAAAATCAATCCAAAAAATAAAGAAGCGATTACTACACTAAAAAATATTTTTGGCACCATTGGGGATACTGCCAATTTTAAAAAATATCGCGACATGTTGGAAGCACTCTAAGATGTAATAACAAATGAAAAGCCCCGCAATAGCGGGGCTTTTTTTATGCAATAGATTTAATAAGGCGAAGCTTGTGTGTATGCGTTCGAAGTTCGGGGTTAAATATTCCAGTTTGATCTAATCGGTCAACGCGTACTTGCCCATGTGCATGAATGATGTGGTTATGCTCTAAAATAATTCCTACATGAACAATATTGCCTTCATCATCATCAAAAAAAGCCAAATCTCCGATTTCTGCTTCCTCAATAAAGCTAAGCACAATGCCTTTTTCCGCTTGCTCCACAGCAGTTCTTGGTAATGCAAAACCACAAAGCGCATAAACGGTTTGTACAAAACCATCTGCATCCATACCAAAAGGAGATTTTCCACCTTTACGGAAGGGCGTGTTTACAAACATAAATGCCATGGTACGGATATTGTTTTTTTCTGGTTTACTTCCTGAAGTTTTCCCTTCAAATTGGTGCCCTAAGAAAGCAGTATGTTGGACGATGCTACCGATGGGAATAGGGAATAAAATCTGTGCATCTTTATAGATGAATTCAACTAAGTTTGCAGAAATTTTTGGTGTTTGTTTGGAAAGTTTTTCGAAGTCTGCCGTTGAAATCTCAATAAATTGACTGTTTTCTATCCATCCTGTTGTTTTGTCGCTTAAACAAACCTGACTAAAATGTTTTTTTACTTTTAATATCTGAAAAATTTCTCCATAAAGCACTTCACTCAAAACAGGAGCGTTATGCTGATTTACTCCTTGCAGCGGAACTATACTAAGGGTACAAATACCGGATGTCATTTATCAAAAATAAGAGAAAATCCGCATTGCTCAGCCAATGTGTTGAAAAGTGGTATTTTTGTTTAAATCTTTTTTATGTTGCTTTTTTACCGCTATCAAGCTGCTTTCTATAGAGCATTTTTATGTTTGTTCACAACAGCCGTAGTGGTATATATGTTACCTCGGGGTGCAAGTTTTCAATATGAAATCCAAGAAGGTAAACCCTGGCAATACGAAACCCTTTTGGCTCCCTATGATTTTCCTATTCAAAAATCAAAAAAAGAGTTAAGTCGAGAACGCGAAGCCTTAGAGGCAAATGTGCCACGTTATTTCACCTATCAAAATAAAACGCTTAGTTCAGTCTTAAGTGTTTTTGACCAATATGTTGCCACACTTCCTGCTACACCAGAATTTAACGCCATATTAATTAATTGGCGAACTGTTTTGGAAGAGATATACGCTAATGGTGTTCTTGCCGATACGGAAATTCTCATTGAAAATGAATCTATTGCTCTTGTTCATGACACGCGTCAAACGAATGTATTGATTTCTGATTTATTCTCTGAAAGGGAGGCTAAGGAAGACCTGGTAAAACAATTAGCACTTTTTGGTACTGATGTGCTATCAGAATCGTCGTTACAGTATTTACTTTCTCTTGTTGTGCCTAATATTTCATATAACGATGCGTTAACCCGTCAATTTAAAGCGGAGGCAACTGCTGGAGTTGTCCTAGTGCGTGGATTAGTAACGAAAGGCACTCGTATCATTGCCAAAGGGGAAGTAGTAGAGGGTGAAAAGCTTCAAAAATTACAGTCGTTACAACAAGAATTTGAGTCACAAACATGGACGCAGACCAATACGATTTGGATTATTATAGGGTATTCACTTTTGGTATTTATTCCTGTCCTTTTACTTTTTGTGTTTTTATGGCGCACACGCCCAACCGTTTTTGAAAATAATAAACGCCTTACGTTTTTATGTGTAAACGTATTGCTTATGGTGCTTCTTACCAAAGCTGTAGTAGACGTAGATCCACAATATGTATATGCCGTTCCCATTTGTATGTTACCCTTATTAATGCGTACATTTTTTGACACACGGATAGCGCTTTTTGCGTTGATGATTACCTTGTTTTTGATTGCTTTTTTAGTGCCCAACAGCTATGAGTTTATTTATTTGCAAATCATGGCGGGGATTTTAGCTTCTCTCACCGTTAACGACTTGTATCGTAGGGCTAAGCTATTTATTTCTGTGGGGCTCATCGTGGGCTTGTATGCGGTTTCATATATCGCTTTTACCCTGATTCACGACGGCAATCTGTTGCAGTTGTCTTATGACGTTCTTCTTCTTTTTGTTATCAATGGATTGGCGATTTTATTTGTGCAGCCATTAATTTATATTTTCGAAAAAGTATTTGGTTTGGTTTCCGATGTGTCCTTACTTGAGTTGTCGGACACCAACAGTAAGCTTCTTCGAGAACTTGCAGATAAAGCTCCTGGCACCTTTCAGCACTCGTTGCAAGTAGCAAATATTGCCGAAGCTGCCGCAAACGCTATAGGTGCAAATACATTACTGACCCGAGTAGGGGCATTATACCACGATATTGGAAAAATGAAGAATCCTGTTTTCTTTAGTGAAAATCAAGCCAGTTATAGTCCTCACGATGAATTAGAACCCGAAGTAAGTGCAAAAATTATAATTGACCATGTGTTGAATGGAATCACAAGCGCAAGAAAAGCAAAATTACCAGATCGTGTGATTGATTTTATTCGTACACATCATGGTACTACTACAGTATTGTATTTTTTGCAACAAGCACAACAAGGAAATCCAGAAATTGACGTAGAGCAGTTTCAATATCCTGGACCTAAACCCTTTTCTAAAGAAACGGCTATTGTGATGATTTCTGATGGGGTAGAGGCGGCCTCGAAAAGTCTAAAAGAACCCACGGCAGAAAAAATCATTGCCTTTGTGGATAAAATAGTAAACCGTCTTCTAGCTGAAAAACAATTTTTGGAAGCCAATATCACACTACGCGAAATTGAAACTGTGAAGCAAGTCTTAGCTAAAAAACTTATTAGCAGCTATCATTTACGCGTGTCTTATCCAGAATAATTTGAAAATAATGGTCCTGCTTCTAGGCCTAAATTGCTGAAAATGTATTATTAACGTAAGTTAAAAAGTTTATTTAAAATTATTCTAAATAATTTGCATCATACTTTTTTACGCTATAAATTTGCACTTCATTAATTTTAATTAATCTAAATAAGTGAGTTTACACCAGCGTTTAACGGTCTTCATTTGCTTGTTTTTGACCGTTACTTTTGCCCAAAACACGTCAAATCAAGTTGCATTGGATTCTATTCAGAAATTGGATGAGGTTATCATTCGCGCCAATACGATTCTCGGAAATAAATATGCTGCACAAAATCGTACTGGTGCTTCTTATTTTTTATCTTCAGAAGATTTGGAGCAGTTTGGTTATGCAGACATCAATCGTGCATTACGTGCTGTCCCTGGCGTAAACTTTTATGAAGAAGATGGCTATGGATTACGGCCCAATATTTCACTTCGGGGAACATCGCCGCAACGTAGTTCAAAAATCACACTTATGGAAGATGGAGTGCTTATTGCTCCAGCCCCTTATAGTTCGCCAGCAGCATACTATTTTCCGTCTGTCTTACGTATGCATGCCATTGAAATACTAAAAGGGAGTAGCCAAGTACAGCATGGGCCTTTTACAACGGGTGGTGCTATTAACTTAGTTTCTACAGCTATTCCAGACGATTTTTCAGCAAAACTTCGTTCTAGTTATGGGAGTTTTAATACCATGCAGTTGCACACATCAGTCGGGCAGTCTTTTGAAAATATTGGGTATGTACTGGAGTATTTAAACTTTAATTCTGATGGATTTAAACGTCTTAGGGATAACGATAATACAGGTTTTGATATTTATGATATCATGGGGAAATTAAAATTTTCTACAAATGCTGATGCCAAGTTTGCCCAATCTTTGGAACTTAAATATCATTTTTACGACGAAAAATCTAATGAAACCTACTTAGGGCTTTCTGAAGAAGATTTTAATAAAAACCCATATTCAAGATATGCTTCTTCGCAAAAGGATGTCATGAATGCCGAGCAGCGTCAAGTTATGCTTACGCATATTGCGGACTTCTCAAAACAACTAAGAATTGTCACCAATGCCTATAACAATAAGTTTACACGTAATTGGTATAAACTCGACGATGTTGTATTTAATGACGACAAGAAAAGTTTGTCTAAAGTACTCAACGACCCGATTTCCTTTTCGAATCATATGCGTATTATTAATGGATCTGTAAACTCAGCTGATGATGCACTTCTAGTGAAGGCAAACAATCGCGTGTACAGTTCTCGTGGTGTTCAAACTAAAATTGATTATCACTGGTATGGAAAAAATGAGTCGTTTCATGATATTGAAATAGGTGCTCGAGTGCACTATGATGAAGAAGATCGTTTTCAATGGGAAGACGGTTATCGTATGTATGAAAATCAAATGACCCTTACTTCATTTGGTGCTCGCGGTGCTCAAGGTAATCGTATTTCAAGCGCAAAGGCCTTCGCCTCTTATGTGCTGTATAAGTATAAGTTTAATAAATTCACCATTACCCCTGGATTTCGTTATGAAAGCATTACCCTTAACAGAGAAGACTGGGGCAGTACGGATGAAAATAGAGAAAACGTACCATCGAATAGAGAAAATAACATAAATGTATTTATTCCTGGAGTCGGTTTTAATTACAGTTTCTCAAATAGTTTGTCTTTGTTTGGTGGCGTTCACAAGGGATTTTCACCTCCTGGTAATGCACCTGGTGAGCAAGCTGAATATAGCGTGAATTATGAGTTAGGCTCACGTTTTAGTACAGGAAAACTTCGTGGGGAAGTTATTGGTTTTTTCAACGATTACTCGAATCTACTGGGATCTGACTTGGCTGCGAGTGGCGGATCAGGTTCACTCGATCAGTTTAATGCTGGAGAGGTCAACGTGAGTGGACTTGAACTTCAATTAAATTATAATCTTTCAAAGCTAGATGCGAAGTTTCAAACTCCTGTCTCTGTTGCTTACACCCTTACGGATGCTATTTTTCAAAATTCATTTGGCAGTACTCAAGATATTTGGGGCACAGTAAGTGAGGGAGATCGTGTGCCATATATTCCTCAGCAACAGTTAAGCGTTACAGCTGGTGTAGAACACCAACGTTATGAGTTGAGCATAAATGCACGTTACAATGGCGCATTTGATACGCAGGCCGCTAATGGAGGGAATAATGACACCATGAGTCTAGATGATAATTTTATTGTTGATATCTCTGCCAAATATCATCTCAATTCATCGATTAGCTTCTCTGCAAATGTGATTAACCTTTTTGATGAAGTATATGCTGCAGCTCGTGTTCCTTCGGGCTTTAGACCAGGTCATCCTTTTGGGATTTACACTGGAATAAGTATTAATTTGGATTAAATATCTTAACAGCACTGCATATTATACGCAGTACTTCAAGCTCTTTTACTTTAATACCGCCAAGGAACCCCTACCAAAGTAGCCTTACTTCTTCCTGAGTTATGTCTATTTAACCTTCTGGAATTCAATGCGTATGTCCAGTATAATAACAATCTAAAGATTTTGAATACAGTATATAAATGTAAAACATGAAATGGGGAGGATTGTGATCGCGATAGGATTCGAACCTATGACCGTTCCGATTTGAAATCGGAATGCGTTATCCAGCAATTAGTTTTTCAATATATTTTCTTGATTTTTTTGCTTTGATTGAACGCTCTCTTTTGTAAGCATCTGACTTAGTCTTAAACGATTCAATGTGAACTATTTCCCAAGGAATACCTCCCTTAGTGGCCTTACTTCTTCCTAAGTTATGTCTATTTAGCCTATCTGTAATACAATGCGTATGTCCTGTATAATAATGATCTAAAGATTTTGAATACAGTATATAAATGTAAAACATAAAATGGGGAGGCTTGTGATCGCGATAGGATTCGAACCTATGACCGTCTGCTTAGAAGGCAGATGCTCTATCCAGCTGAGCTACGCGACCTTTTGTTTTACCACTTGCTTAACGGACCTTGACCGTTCCGATTGAAAATCGGAATGCGCTAATCCAGCTGAGCCCTGCCTACCGTCAGGCAGGTACGCGACCTTTTGTTTTGCCACTTGCTTAGCGGACCTTGACCGTTCCGATTGAAAATCGGAATGCGCTAATCCAGCTGAGCTATAACTTGCCCCAAGTGAATGAGACAAATAGAAGCGGAGAGACTGGGATTCGAACCCAGGCAACACTTACGCGTTGACAGATTAGCAATCTGCTCCATTACCACTCTGGCACCTCTCCAATTTGCGCCCTAATGCGGGGGCAAAAATACGTTTTCAAATGCAATTCGCCAACTAATTATCACGTTGATCAAAATCTTCGTTTTTTCTCTGACGGAATCTATTTATAATAGCTATTATAATCCCAATCCCAATGGCTATCCAAAGAAGTAAAGTCACCTTATTTTAGTTTTACAGCCGTACCAAAAGCTAAAATTTCAGATGCACCTTGCGTTACTACAGAAGTAGTAAAACGTACACCAACAATCGCATCAGCACCTAAACGCGCTGCATCAGCAAGCATGCGTTGTAATGCTTGTTCTCTGGCATCAGCTTGAAGTTTGGTATATTCTTCAATTTCGCCCCCGACAATATTTTTTATGGAAGCAAAAATATCCCGACCAATATTGCGAGATCGAACGGTGCTTCCTCGGGCAACACCCAAGGATTGTGTGATGGTTTTTCCTGCAATAGTTTCAGTTGATACAAAAAGCATAATTACATATTTTTAGTTAGTTCGCGTACAAGTCTATTGTTACTTAAAAATTCACTTAATACTACTTTTATTAAGGTATAAAATGGAACAGCTAAGAGCATTCCCAAGGGCCCAGCGAGCAATCCTGCTAAAATAATTATCAGGAAAATTTCAAGAGGATGCGACTTAACGCTATTCGAAAAAATAAAAGGTTGAGAAAAAAAGTTATCGATGAGTTGCCCCACAATAAATCCAATAAGTACATAAATGGTTTTGGGAACAATTACAGTTGCTACATCTGCGCCAAGGTTACTGGTCATGGTAAGAACCAACATAAATAACCCCCCTACCAAAGGACCTATGTATGGGATAATATTAAATAGTGCACAAATAAGTGCAATGGTCAATGCATTGGGGATGCCAAACAATAGCAACACACCAGAATAGAACAAGAAAAGAATAGTTATTTGTAATAAGATCCCACTAAAATAGCGAGATAAAAGGAAAACAATTCGCGTGAAAGAACGTTCAATGCGGTCATTTTGATCTTTGGCAAATAAAAGAAGAATACTTCTGAGCAAAAGCGAACTGTCTTTTAAAAGGAAAAAACTAATAAATAAAACGGAAAATAGGGCAATAGTAAATCCACCTAAAAAACTTAAAAATCCGTTGATGAAGTTTGGAAGAAAAGCAAAATCTACTTTAGAAAGCAGGGCTGTAATTCGCTCTGTAAGGTTTATATCGTATTTACTAAAATAGGAATCTAAATCTGAAACAAGAAGAAGTAAGTCGGTTTCCCATTGATCTATTTGCAGCAACGATAAATTTTGTGCTTGGGCAGCAATCACAGGAACAATTAACGATCCTAATCCAAACAAAAGTAGCAACAAGAACACTAACGTGAACACTGTCGCTAATGTGTTTTTGAATTTGAGTCGACGCATCAAAATACCTTTTACAGGCTGACCTATCAGCGAAACAACGATTGCTAAAAAAACATACCCTAACAACGACTTTGCCATTAGGAGAAGCTCAAAAAGGGCAATGATGCCAACAATGATAAGAAAAGCCTGAACGATTCCGCGCGTAAGTGTGTTTGCATTCATAGTTTAAATATACTCCATTTTGTTAAAGGTTAAGTAATAAGGCCGTATGCAATGAAACCAAAGCCGCTGTTTCTGTACGTAAGCGCGCATCTCCCAAATGTATCATTTTTATATTATTTTCTTGAGCCCAGTCTATTTCATTTGTTGTAAAATCCCCTTCAGGTCCTATCAGAATACAGGAATTATTTTGGTTTGTTATTAGTTGTTTAATAGGCGTTTTTGATCCATTTCCACAATGCGCCATACAAACAATCGATGCTTCAGTCTGAAATTCTTTTAAGGGAGTAAGTGGATCTAAAATAGGCGCATATACCCGCAATGACTGCTTTACAGCAGATGCAATTATTTTGTTGCAGCGATCAATTTTGAGTTGCTTTCGCTCACTTCTATTACAAAGAATAGGAGTAATTCTATGTACGCCAAGTTCAGTTGCTTTCTCCAAAAACCATTCAAACCTATCCATGTTTTTGGTTGGAGCGACTGCCATATGTATCGTTACTTTTGGAGGTGGCATATATGTGCACTTTGAAATGCTAACGACACACTTTTTTGGACTTAGTACTTCAAGACTGCCCCAAAACAAATTTCCTTTCCCATTAGTTAAACGAATCTGCTCGCCAGATGTTTTACGAAGAATGCGGGCGATATGTTTGCTTTCTTGTTCTTCAAAGACATAATGGTTGTCCTCAGGCGATAATTCTGGAGTAAAAAATTGTTGCATTAGATTGGTAATCGTGCTTTAGGTTCACTATAAAATGAATCTATTTGATTTTCCTTTAATTTTAAGTGTCCTGCCATTGCAATCATTGCTGCGTTGTCAGTAGTGTAGGGGAGCGGTGGTAAAAACACATTAGAATTTGTATTTTTAAGTGCCTCCCTCAAACCACTATTTGCCGAAACACCGCCTCCTAAAACCAGTTGCGTAAGTCCGGTTTCTACCACAGCGCGTTCTACTTTTTCCATTAGAATATTGACAATAGCTTTTTGGATCGATGCACATAAATCATAGATGTTTTTTTCGATAAATTTTGGATCCTTGTCTTGTTGCTCACGCAAAAAATACAACACACTAGTTTTGAGTCCGCTAAAACTAAAATTTAAACCTTCAACTTTTGGCTTTCCAAACTCAAATTTTGGAGTTCCTTTTTTCGCATATTGATCCATAATTGGTCCTGCGGGATAGGGAAGACCAAGCATTTTTCCTGTTTTATCAAAGGCTTCACCAGCGGCATCATCTTTGGTTTCTCCTAATACTGTAAACGATGCTGCTCCGTTTACTCTAACAAGTTGTGTGTGTCCACCCGAAACAGTAAGCCCTAAAAAAGGAAATGTAGGTGTTGGGAATTCATCGTCAATAAAATGAACCAATAAATGCGCTTGCATATGATGCACCGCAATGAGTGGTATTTTTAAGGCTAAAGCCAAAGATTTAGCAAATGCATTACCAACCAATAGCGATCCCAAAAGACCAGGACCTTGCGTATAAGCAATCGCAGTTAGGTCTTTTTTGTCGATATTTGCTTTTGACAGTGCAGCATCCACAACTGGAATGATGCGCTGTACATGAGCTCGTGATGCCAGTTCTGGAATTACACCGCCATGTGTTTGATGTTCTAGCTGTTGTGAAACGACGTTGGCATATAATTTGCCATCAACGAGCACGGCTGCCGCAGTGTCGTCGCAGGAGGTTTCAATTCCGAGTATGATTGTTGCCACGAATTAAATTATATACAAAATTAAGACATTGAAACAGAAACCTAAGTTAACTCGCAAAATTTTACGGGTGTTTGCCATTTCGGCCTTGGTTTTAGTTTTGTTTTCTACCTCACTTTTGCTGCCTGTTACACAGACTTTTTTAGGAAAGCGTGTAACAGCAAATTTATATAGTCGTTTTGGCACAACACTCACAGTTGATTATATTCGAATTTCTCCTTTTGGATACGCAACAC
The DNA here is from genome assembly GCA_027621175.1 of Bacteroidota bacterium. GTDB lineage: Bacteria > Bacteroidota > Bacteroidia > Flavobacteriales > Flavobacteriaceae > UBA7446. The sequence continues at coordinate 56,996 of JAQCCM010000001.1, forward strand.
TTAAAAATGTTGTAGCTATTGATCATAAACAAAAAACATTGATCCGTGTTGGCTTTGCGCGTATGAATGCACTTAGGCTTTGGGCCGTGTTACAAGGAGATAATAACTTAGGATCTGTTTTTCTACAAGATGTAGATTGTAATATAATCACTTATAAGGGTGATGAAGATTCTAATATTGATTTATTTTTTGACCGATTTAACTCAAAACAGCCGAAAAATTCCAATACTGCTTTTTATGTTCCAGCCATTGATTTAATGTCTGCAGATTTGATTATATACAGCGAGAATGAACAAGAAAGTGTTCCACTTCGGTTTACATCTTTGAATGCTGATATTGAAAATTTCAGCATTGTTGATGATGTTATTGAGGGGAAAATAAACCAGCTAGACACCAAAACAAGCTGGAAAAATACAGAGATCACTTCTCTTGCTGGCATGTATGTTTACTCGCCAACAGAAATGAAACTTACCAATACCACCCTGCAAACAAATGCCAGTTTTATAGCGTCAAATATCGTTTTACAATATCCAAAAAAGGGTTTGAATAATTTTGTGGATGCAGTTCAAATAGATGTTAAAATAGATAAAGCAATTCTTGGTGATTCGGATTTGCAAAAGGCAATTCCCAATTGGGCTTTGGGCAATATTGATTTTAATGGGGCTATTGGTGGAACGGTACAAGATTTCAGTATCACAAAGGGGAAGATTTCAAATGATAAAGCGCTTTTACATTTTTCATTGCAAGCAAAGCAATTATTGGATTCCGATAAGCGCCACATTTCAAGCAATTGGAACCTTGATTCTGAACATATAGATATCGTTTTTAATTCCTTCTTATCGAAACAACAAAGCGATTTGATTGCTGGATTGGGTGCCGTTTCTACAAGCGGGAATATGTCATACTCAAATCATGTTTTTCATGTGAAAACTTCTCTTGATTCTGAACTTGGTGCCGTATATATAGATGCATTGTATGATACTGCTCTTAATTCACCAGCTTATAAAATCAAATTGAATACAGAATTATTTAATGTGGGTAAATTATTGGATGTTCCAACACTTAAAACCACTGGGTTTGACATTATACTTTCTGGAAATGGGTTATATGCTAATAAACTTAACGTGAATGCTAGTGGATCACTTTTAAATCTGTCTTATCGTGATTATGTCTATGATAAAGTTGAACTGGAAGGAAATCTAAGTCCTGAGCAATTTCGTGGTAAAATGTATATTTCAGATGCAGCACTCGATTTAAATTTGGAGGGGGAGATTGATTTTGCCTCAACTACGCGAAACTTTTCATTTACCTCAAATATCAATCAAGCTAATTTTGCCGCTTTAGGATGGATTCCTAAAAACATTCCTGGTGTGTTTTCCGGATCTGTTGACTTGGCACTTCAAGGGAATACCATTGACGAAATGATTGGTGATTTATATATTGAGCAAGGAAAACTAGTAACGCCAAACAAAACGTATTCATTTTCTTCTTTTGCTGCACAGTCGCGTCTCACAAATAATTTACGTGTTATTAATTTAAATTCTGAAGATGTTGCTACTGGATTGATGATTGGTGATTTTAAACCTACAGAAGTTATTAAATTGATGCAAAACGCGCTTGGCAACCAATATGATAATTATTCCCCGCACAAGGTTACGCCGAATCAATACGTTGATTTTAATTTTAATGTACGAGGAAAAATTGCGTCAGCACTTTTTGGTGATGGAATGACTTTGGACGACAACACCTTTATTAAAGGGAGCATAAAACCAAGCGACAATCTTTTTAAACTAAATATTCGTGCTCCAAAATGGTCGTTCAATGATATAAAATTAAACAAGCTAGAACTCCAAATAGACACCCAAAACCCACTATATCACTCTTATTTGTCCTTAGATAAAGTAGAAAGTTTACAAGGAATTCTATTAAATCTAAATTGGATTAATTCTAGGATTAAAGACAAGCTTTACGGCAGGGTAGAATTTACCACGAATACAACCCCAGACAAATTGAACCAATTGAACACTTCATTTACGATTAATGAACATTCACAAGCTGTTTTGGGTATTCAAAATGCAGATTTTTATTTTAATGATAAAAGATGGAAACTCGATCTAGAAAACACCCCTCCCCAACTTATTGCAAATGGCATAAAGGATTTTTCTCTATCAAAACTTACTCTTGGTAGTAACGACTCTAAAATTTCAATTTCAGCCTCACAAAATGGGAAAGACTCATTTTCCCTTGCGTTAGACTTGAAACAAGTTGCGTTAGCCGATATGTTATCATTTGAAGCGGATAAATGGGAAGGCGTTGTAGATGGATTTTTGAATATTGAACAAAATTCAAATGGATTTGGTGGTAATTCAAACCTAGCTTTTTCTAAAATGAAATTAAACAATACATCTCTTGGTAATGCATTTTTGACACTAAAATCTGAATCAGCGCGTAAATCTTACGAATTAGACTTTAAGTTAGAAGAAAATGGGATGGATGTTATTTCAGTATCAGGAAATATTGGATTAATGAATGATAAACCTATTTGGAGCGTAGATGCTACTTTTTCAGACTATAATTTATCTGCTCTTGCTGGTTTGACACATGCTGTTTTAGCCCCTTTTCATGGAAATGCTAATGGGAAAATTCAGCTGCGCTCAGAGGACGGTGATATCTACTCGACAGGCATTCTTGAAGTGGATGCACTTCGTTTGGGTGTTCCGTATTTAAATACAACATATTCCTTTTCATCTACAGTTCCTTTTGTGTTTGGGAAAGATGAAATTTCAATTCAAAATGCGTTGTTTTATGACGAATCAAAAAATCTCGGTGAACTTGAAGGAGTGTTCAGGCATCAATATTTCTCAAACTGGGGTCTTGATATGCGTATAAAGGCTGAAAATTTAGCTGTTTTAAATACAGATTTTTCTGAAAAAGCACTCTATTATGGTCATGCGTTTTTTACTGGAAATACGCACATGCGCGGTCTATTCTCTGATATGGAAATTGATGTTACTGGGCAAACGGCCAAAGGAACAAGCTTATTTATACCTATACAATACGACACAGCGATTGGAGATGTTTCATTCATCAATTTTGTAGAAAAGGATGCACAAGATTACACGAAAAATAAAACCATTGATGCGGTAAAAGGATTAAAAATGAACTTTGATCTTGACGTAACTCCAGACGCACAAGTAGAAATTGTAGTTGATCCAGAAACCAAGAGTTTTTTAAGGGGGATTGGCGCTGGAAACTTGCTTTTAGAGATAGACACAGCAGGTTCTTTTGCTATGTGGGGAGATTTTATTGCCTACGAGGGGATTTATAATTTTAAAAACCTTGGGCTTATCGATAAAACATTTCGCCTTCGTCCTGGTGGGACCATTGTCTGGGAAGGTGATCCTTATGGCGCTCAAATAAATATGCAGGCAGAATATGAAGTTCCTGGCGGAGCAAATCCATCCATTTTGTTGGAAGGAGATATGGTGAGTCAAAAGATTCCGACAGAAGTCACCATCAATTTGTTTGGTAATTTATTGAATCCGGAAACACCCACTTTTGAAATTGATTTCCCGAATGCTTCAGGCGTGATGAAGAACGAATTAAATTATAGGTTAAACGATCAAGAACGTACACAACTACAAGCCATTTCATTATTGTCGCAAGGCTCTTTCATCAATCAAGTTTCGCTGGCAGCAATTTCGAGCCAAACCCTTACAAATAACCTTTTTCAAAAAGCCTCAGGAGTTTTTGACAACATCTTTTATAGTGAAAATGACAAATTGAATTTAAGTTTAGACTACTTGCAGGGCGATCGAAATGCCGCGGCCTCCATACAAAACAGAGATAGACTAGGAGTAAGCCTATCTACCAATATCAATGAACGAATCATTATTGATGGTAAAGTGGGGGTGCCTGTAGGAAGTGAAGAAGAAACTACTATTATTGGAGATGTGACTATTGAGTTTTTGCTAAATAAAAAGGGAACCTTGCGAGGTCGTATTTTTAATAAAGAGAATGAATTTCAATATTTTGGAGATGAACTTGGATATACGCAAGGATTTGGCGTTAATTACCAAGTTCGATTTGATTCCTTTAATGAACTTCTTCGAAAAATACTAAACAAATAAAAATTGATGCTAAGCTTGAAAAACTTAAGTTATTGTCTAAGTAATTTCATAATTTCGCAAAGCAATTTTTCTGAATGACTACAAACCAAACTTCTTCAAAAACAATCTGTAAAATCGGTGTCCTGACATCAGGGGGTGATGCTCCTGGCATGAATGCTGCCCTTCGTTCGGTTGTTCGTTCTTGTGCATATTACAAAATAGCTTGTTTTGGAATTAAGCGTGGATACCAAGGAATGATTGAAAATGATATCAAATCATTAGGGGCACGTTCAGTAAATAATATCATCAACAAAGGCGGAACGATTCTTAAATCTGCAAGATCAAAAGAATTTCGAACCAAAGAAGGTCGCCAAAAAGCTTACGAAAACCTTAAGAAAAATGGAATAGATGCACTTATTGTTATCGGAGGAGATGGTAGCTTTACGGGCGCTTTAATTTTTCAACAAGAATTTGGTATTCCTGTAATTGGTATTCCTGGTACCATTGACAATGATATTTTCGGAACTTCACATACTATTGGGTATGACACCGCAATGAATACTGTCGTTGAGGCCGTTGATAAAATTCGTGATACTGCCATTTCACACAATCGATTGTTTTTTGTTGAAGTCATGGGTCGTGACGCGGGTCATATTGCCTTAAACACAGGCATTGGTGCTGGAGCAGAAGAAATCCTTATCCCCGAAGAAGATATGGGGTTAGATCGTTTGTTAGAATCCTTAAAGCGCTCTAAAAAATCGGGTAAACTTTCTAGTATAGTCATGGTAGCCGAAGGCGATAAAATCGGAAAAAACGTATTTGAACTTGCTGAACATATCGAGGAAAATCTTCCCGATTATGAAGTGCGAGTTTCCGTGCTAGGACACATGCAACGCGGTGGAGCACCTAGCTGTTTTGACCGTGTTTTGGCTAGCCGTATGGGACTAAAAGCTGTGGAGGCACTTCTTGACGGAGTTTCTGGTAACATGGTTGGAATGTCCGATGGAAAAATGATTTTTACTCCTTTAAAGAAAGCAATAAAAGGAGAATCTAAAATTGATATGGAACTTGTTCGTTTATCAGAAATAATGAGACTTTAAACTATAAATTATATAAATTATGTCAACCCTTAAAATTGGAATTAACGGATTTGGTCGTATCGGCCGTATGGTCTTTCGCGCATCTCTTCAAAGAGATGATATTCAAGTTGTAGCCATTAATGACTTGTTAGATGTAGAGCACCTTGCGTATCTATTAAAATACGACTCCGTACACGGAACTGTTGACGCTTCAATTGAAATAGCTGACGGTCAATTGGTTGTTGACGGTAAGCCTGTTCGTATTACTGCTGAACGTGATCCTAAAAACTTACAATGGGACGCCATCGGCGCAACAATTGTTGCCGAATGTACAGGTATTTTTACCACATTAGACATGGCGCAATCGCACATTGACGGAGGTGCTAAAAAAGTAGTTATCTCTGCGCCATCACAAGATGCTCCTATGTTTGTAATGGGAGTAAACCATCAAGATGCTAAAGCAGACAACCTGATTGTTTCTAACGCATCTTGTACTACAAACTGTTTGGCTCCTCTTGCTAAAGTTTTAAACGATGCTTTTGGTATTGAAGAAGCCCTTATGACAACAGTGCATGCTGTTACAGCAACACAAATGACAGTGGATGGTCCATCAAGAAAAGATTACCGTGGAGGTCGTTCTTCGATGCTTAATATCATTCCAGCATCTACTGGTGCTGCAAAAGCTGTTACTAAAGTTATCCCATCGCTAGAAGGTAAAATTACAGGAATGGCATTTCGAGTGCCTACTGCAGACGTTTCTGTTGTTGACTTAACGGTTAAACTTTCTTCTGAAACAAGCTATGCAGACGTTATGAAAGCCATAAAAGATGCGTCTGAAGGAGCGTTAGCAGGTGTTTTAGGATATACGGAAGAACTTGTGGTATCGCAAGATTTTATTGGTGATGCACGTACGTCCATCGTAGATGCCAATGCAGGTATTGAATTAAATGGTTCTTTCTTCAAGATTGTTTCTTGGTATGATAATGAGGCAGGCTATTCAAACAAGTTACTTGACCTTGCACTTCACGTGAACCAACTTTAGTATCTATGAGACTTATTGTTGATAGTGGTTCAACCAAAACAGATTGGATTGCTCTTGATGCAAATAACGAGTTGTCTTTTGAAACCCAAACACAGGGTTTAAATCCTCAAGTGTTATCAGAGCAAATCATTGAAGAACGCATTGTTAACAATTACGATTTATATCGTCATCGAGAGGCGATTGAAAAAGTTTATTTCTATGGGGCTGGATGTGGTACGCGTCCACCCCGTGAAATTTTAAAACATCTTTTACAAGGTATTTTCACGAATGCACAAATTGACGTAAAGGAAGATACGTATGCTGCTGTGTATGCCGCAACTAATCCTGGAGAGGAAAGTATTGTATGTATTTTAGGAACAGGCTCTAATTGCAGTTATTTCGATGGGGCAGAAGTAGAACAACGTATTACATCGTTGGGTTATATTTTAATGGACGATGGCAGTGGAAATTATTACGGCCGTCAATTACTTCGTGATTATTATTTCAATAAAATCCCTTCCGATTTAGCGAAAGTTTTTGAAGAATCTTTTGATTTATCTTCTGAAACGATTAAAACCAACTTATACAAAAAGCCGAATCCAAATACCTATTTGGCAAAATTCGCACGTTTTCTTATCGAAAATAAAGAAAATGAATACAGCCAAAACCTTATTAAAAAAGGATTTGATTTGTTTGCAAGGCATCAAATTATGCAATTTGAAAATGCAAAAAACCTACAGATTCATTTTATTGGATCTATTGCTTTTTACCTTCAAGACGAGTTGCGAGAAGTACTCGAAAATCTCGGACTTTCGTTTGGAAAAGTTTTAAAGAAGCCTATTGAAGGCTTGGTAGAACACCACAAGAAAAATGCTTAAGCTATTGCTATAAGCGAAATCTCAACGTTAACGTTTTTAGGCAATACAGATACTTGAACAGTTTCTCTCGCGGGTGCTGTTTCGTCATTAAAATACGAACCATATACTTGGTTGATTTCGCTAAAATCATTCATATCTGAAATAAAGATACTACACTTCACCACTTGTGAAAAATCCATATCCGCTGCATGAAGTACCGCAGCCAAATTTTCCATCACTTGTTTGGTCTCCGCTTTGATATCTCCACTGATTAATTCATTTGTTTTTGGGTCAATGGCAATTTGACCACTTGCATAAAGCGTGTTCCCTTTCAATACCGCTTGATTGTAAGGCCCTATGGGAAGCGGCGCATCTGCCGTTTTGATTATTTTTTTCATTCGTATAATATTAAAGTCTTTTATCTGGTTCACGACGCTTTTCGTATTTTAAATCACGTAACATCCCCGATTTGACGCCAATAAAAAAATACCACGATTGGCGGTAACCAAAAGGAGTCCAAGAAATATTCATATCCCAACTATCTAAATCACGATTAATACCCAAATTGGTAAATGTGACTCCTTTGTTTTTAAAATCATATCCCGACGAAACATTCACTTTCCACTTAGGCGTGAGTGACACGTTTGCGGAAGCCATAAGAGAATTATTACTGATTTGACGTTCTTGCCTGGCATTAGAATAGGTAAAGCTATGCCTTAAATTTATACTCCAGGGTATATTGGTCGTGTAAAACCCAGCTTTTTTCGTGTCGGATTCACTTTTTTCTTCGTCTTTATTCATACCAATTCGACCTACTTGTTCATCAAGCCCCAGGTTATTGTCTAAGCCCGGAATACTGTTTTGGTTTTCATTTTTTGAACTTGAATTGCCCTTACTTTTAAAGGTATGCCCCCAATTGATGTTGGCGCTCGTCATCCTAAACAATGGACCTCCATTTTCTATATTAAAGGTATTGATACGTTTGCCGGTATCATCAATGGCGTAAGGGTCAAATGTTGCTCCTAGATTTATGTTGAGCTTATTGTCTAAAATCGGGATAACCGTGGTCATTCTAACGGGACTCCATCGAAGGGAGTCTGCTGTAATGTTATAGTTTGTAGAAAAGTTAAGGTTGTTTAGAATTTTTACTTTTTTCAGCTCTGTTACGGTTGAATCTCTGTCTTTTACTTTTGCTTCTAGTGTATTGCGCAACGTAAACCCAACAGAACTGGACTTGCGGTTTCCGGGTCTTCCGTACAAGCCACCTTCGAAGCGTGTATATTCTCTTGTATTGGCTTCTGCATCAATGATGTATTCATCATAATACTGTTCAAAACTTGGACTATTGCTGTAGCTTACATTTGCATTGATGACATGTCGAAGGCTTTGAATTTTTTTATCCTGCTTAAAATTAAAAACGCCATATAGTGTAGTATTTGCCGCAGCATTAAAATTGTATTGTGCAAATCTATCAAAACCTCTTATGGTGTCTTGCGCTGGAAGTGCGTTTAATGCAATGTCATAATTGTTTTTCTTAATGGTTTGATTCGACCAAACTTCGCTGTAATTCCCACCCACTGTAAAATTAAAATGCTTGGCCACTTTAAAATTTGTAGCAATAGGAATACTGTGATTCATCCCCGATTTAGCCCCGTAAAAAAGTCCTTTTGCTGCAATAATATCATCTGTACTGTTGATGCGATTATCACCACGCATGGTGTATTGAAAGTTCACATTCTGTAGTATTCCTTTTTTAATGCCATTTCGTTTAGCAAACGGATATATACGCTCCATGTTTGCCGTGAGTGAAGGCAAGGTCATATTCACAGATTGTGTTTGTGTGTTTTGACTGTGTGTCGCCGATAGGGAAAGATTAACGGATGGGTATTTGGGGAATGTTTTTGAATATGAAACAGATGAATTGAGTGTGTTATTTAAAAAATTATTGGTGTTGATTTGATTGAGCGACTCACGGAAATAAGAGCTCGTTCCTAAATTTACAGATGCAGAAAACCTACTATTGGGATTTGATTTACTGTCTTTACTGTGGGACCAACGCAAATTAAAAATAGTAGTTTTACTGTAGCTGGGAAGTCCACGCTCTCCATTTATTAGATTCTCGTATCTGAACGCAAAACTTCCTCTATACTTATAGCGTTTGTAATAATTATTTTCTACTCGAAACCCATAGCTGCCATTGGTATAATAATCACCCATAATGGCTACGTCTAAGTTGTCTGACAGAACAAAATAATATCCACCATTTTGAAGAAAATACCCTCTGTTAAAATTCTCGCCTATCGTAGGAAATAAAAACCCTGTTGCGCGTTTTTGTGTCATGGGGAAATACGCAAAGGGAAAAAATAAAGGAGTGGGAACATCAGCAATATACATATTACTTAAACCTGCAATCATCTTTCTTTTCGGAACAAATTTTGCTGTTCGCACACGAATATAATATTCCGGATCATCCACATTTTCGGAAGTAGTTAATTTTGCATTACGCAAATAATAAACAGAATCGTTTTGTTTTTTTGTGGCAGTAGCTTTGACATTCATGCCTTGCTGCTCACTTCTTGAATTCCAAATGAGGGCTTTTTTGGTTTTAAAATTAAAGCGAATAGAATCAGGAAACACTTGATCGCCACCTTGTTTAAAGGACGGCGGTTGTGTCAACTCGCCAAGAGAATCTTTGATGCGTCCAGCGGAAACTTCATTGGTTTTATAGTCTAGTACAATCACTCCAGACTTTAACTCAATATCTTGGTAATACAGTTCTGCACCATCATACATATAGAGTTTATTGTCCTTTCTGTCAATAACCATATAGCCATCAGCATGTCGCTTGATTTTGTCCAAAAGAACAGGTTCTTTTTCTTGAATGGTATCTTGTGCTACGGCAGGTATACTGTCCGTAACAGTGGGTAATTCTTGCGCATTTAAAAAAGATGAAACAGCAAAAAATGCACTAAGAAACAGCGCAAGAAAAGGGATGCCAGAATATTGTCTTATTTTTGACAAAGATTTCATCATGATTGGGGTCAAAAATACACATATTTTATCCAGTATGCGCCTTGCACTGTCCATATCGCTTTTAACTTTCTTAACTTTTGTGTTTACGCACAAATTATATGCCCAAAACGATAAGCCTTTTACAGTGGTAATTGACGCTGGACATGGCGGCAAAGATCCTGGTAACAGAGGGAATAATTATTACGAAAAGAAAATTGTTTTAAATATTGCTTTAAAAACGGGCGAATTACTTAAAAAAGAAAAAGGAGTAAAAGTGGTTTATACCCGAACATCTGATCGCTATATTACCCTAAACGGAAGAGCAAATATTGCCAACAAGGCAAAAGCAGATTTATTTATTTCTATTCATTGCGATGCGCACAACTCAAACGCCTATGGCGCAGGAACTTTTGTGTTGGGTTTACACCGAAACCAAGATAATTTCCGCATAGCTCAAAAAGAAAATGCTGTTATTTTTTTAGAGGATAATTATGAACAAGAATACGATGGTTTTGACCCCAATAACCCTGAATCTGTTATAAGTTTGGTGTTGATGCAAGAAGATTACCTCAATCAAAGTATAGAAGCTGCGAATTACATTCAACAGAGTTTTGTGCATAACCTAAAGCGTAAAAATCGTACTGTAAAACAAGCGGGTTTTTTAGTTCTACGTAACACGTATATGCCTAGTGTTTTGGTGGAAACAGGCTTTTTAACAAATGCCAAAGAAGGCGCGTATTTAAACTCAAAGCAAGGTCAAAGCGAAATAAGCCGTGCCATTGCGAACGCCGTAATGAAGTATAAATCGTCTTTGGATGGGACCTTGTTTACAGGTTTAGTAATGGAAGATGCGCCAACACAAATCACCACAACCTCCAAAAAAACATCTTCTTCAATAAGCTACAGAATACAAATTGCTGCAAGCACAAATAAAATCAAACCTGTTTCCTATAATTTTAAAGGGCTCGCTCCAATCACTCGCATTAAAAAGGGGAGTTTGTATCGGTATTATTATGGTGATTTTACCTCCTATAAAGAAGCAATGGCGACTATGGCAACTGTTTTGGCTAAAGGGTACAAGGGAGCCTATGTCAAAGCATTTAAGGATAACACCGAAGTGTCAATAACTGGTGAAATGAAATCTAAATAAGGCGTTTAATCTCCCCAAATATTCCTTATTTTTGACAAAATTGCTTTCAAGTGAATTTTTCTAACGAAGTAAAAACAGCATTGCTCTTTATCTTTGGAATCGCCCTATTCCTTATTGGTTTTAGCTACCTAAAATCGAACGACGTTTTTATTGCCGACAGGGTTTTTTATGGCATTTACGATAACACCGAAGGTCTTATTAACGGAACTCCCGTAACCATAAATGGATATACTGTGGGTGCGGTAGAATCTAGCGAGTTATTACATCCATCTGGAAAGATACGCGTTACATTTAGAGTAGAAAATGATTTTCCTTTTTCCAAAAACAGTATTGCTCAAATTTATGAGTCAGGGTTGATTGGTGGAAAAGCACTTGCTGTTGTTCCTGCATCTGACAACGCCCCTTTGGCAGTACATCGCGATACGTTACAAACAAGTGTTGCCCCCGGATTAACAGATTTGGTTAATGAAAAACTTTCGCCCCTACAAGAAAAAATTGAAAGCATGATTGTTCATGCTGATTCGGTGTTAATCGCACTTGCCAATGTCCTTGACACCCAACGTCAGGAAGCGTTACGACAATCGATAGATCAGTTTAACAAAACTACTACCGCATTAGCATCCTTGACAACATCGTTAGATAATAATTTAAATTCTTCTGATGGATCCTTAAACAAGACCTTTGCTTCGCTTGAACGCATTTCAGCTAATGCAGTCTCCATAACGGATTCACTACAACAAGCTCCTTTGGGTGCAACCATCCGTTCGCTACAGCAAACATCTGAAGACCTAGCGCTTATTACATCAAAAATCAGTGCTGGTGAAGGCTCGCTTGGTAAATTGATTCATAGCGATTCGCTCATTAATACCCTAAATCAAACCAGTAATCAAGCACAATTATTACTTGAAGATTTGCGTCTGAACCCAAAACGCTATGTACACTTTTCGTTGTTTGGTAAAAAAAATAAGGCCTACGAACAACCAAAAAAGTCTGAGTAGCCATGACTTCATATATTCCTAATATTGCATTTGCCGTTTTGTTTGTTGTTTTGGTTGGGCTTTTTACTCGAAACGTTCGCCGTATTATTCGAAACATTAAATTAGGAAAATCTGCAAACAGATTAGATCAGCCCAAAAAACGTTGGTTGCACATGGCACGTATTGCACTAGGTCAATCTAAAATGGTGCGCAAACCTCTCTCTGGTGCACTGCACGTGATTGTATATGTAGGCTTTGTTGTGATTAACATCGAATTGCTCGAAATTGTACTTGACGGATTTTTAGGCACGCATCGCGTTTTTGCGCCCTTTTTAGGAAGTGTATATGATGCACTCATTTTTACTTTCGAAATTTTTGCTGCTCTTGTATTAATCAGTGTTTTTTTCTTTTGGACAAGACGAAATATTGTTCGAATCAAACGCTTTTGGAAACCCGAAATGAAAGGCTGGCCCAAATGGGATGCAGATATCATTTTATATGCCGAAGTTGTACTCATGGGATTGTTTTTAACCATGAATGCTTCCGATTATTGGCTGCAAACTGTAGCACAAAATGAACATTATATACTGGCAGGAAGTTTTCCCGTTAGCCAATTGTTGCTTCCTCTTTTTGATGGGATGACAACACAACAAGTCATTGGGATTGAACGCACAACGTGGTGGTTACACATTAGTGGTATCTTACTGTTTTTGAATTATTTATACTATTCTAAACATTTGCATATAATTCTTGCTTTTCCAAACACCTATTTTGCGAAGTTATCGCCTCAAGGCGAACTTTCTAATATGGAGGAGGTAACCAAAGAAGTAGCGCTGATGTTAGATCCAGAAGCAGATCCCTATGCAGCACCCCCTAACGATGCAACGCCAAGTACTTTTGGTGCAGCAGATGTTACTGATTTAAATTGGGTGCAACTTATGAATGCATACTCATGTACCGAATGTGGACGCTGTACGGATGAATGTCCCGCGAATCAAACAGGTAAATTATTATCTCCTAGAAAAATCATGATGGATACACGGGATAGACTTACCGAGATAGGTTCTTATTTAAATAAGGGCGAAGAACCCAATCAAAATACGCTATTAGACACCTATATTTCAAGGGAGGAATTATGGGCATGTACTTCATGTAATGCTTGTGTAGAAGCCTGTCCAATTGCCATAGATCCGCTTTCTATTATCATGGAAATGCGTAGGTATCTGGTAATGGAGCAATCTGCCGCTCCTAACGAATTAAATGTAATGATGACCAATGTAGAAAACAACGGTGCTCCTTGGCCATTTAATCAACAAGACCGTATTGCCTGGCGCGAAGAATTAATAACATAAAAATGGATAAACAAAAAGTAGATCAACTACTCAAAGAGAAACTAGAAGACGGAGAACACGTAAGTCCTGTACTTCCAGAAGGTGTCAAAAACTATTTGATAGATATTGACGGCACCATCTGTGATGATATTCCTAACGAAGAACCAGAGCGTATGGCAACGGCTGAATTATATCCCGATGCTCTAAAGACATTAAACAAGTGGTATGACGAAGGACACGTCATTTGTTTTTTTACTTCACGCACAGAAGAGCATCGCAATGTTACAGAAAAGTGGCTTAAAGAAAATGGATTTAATTACCATTCTCTTCTTATGGGTAAACCTCGTGGCGGAAACTACCACTGGGTAGATAACCATTTGGTACGCGCAACACGATACAACGGTAAGTTTACCGATTTGGTAGAGAAAGAGGTAACCATTGAAGTTTTTGATGACGGCTTCCACGACTAACATTCCAACCATGTCTGAATTGGCGGCTCAGGGCAAACAGCCCGAGGTGCTTTTTTGGGTGGGATGCGCGGGCAGCTTTGACGAGCGTGCCAAAAAAATCACCAAGGCATTTGTTAAACTTTTGATAAAAGCAGAGGTTTCCTTTGCCGTTCTTGGTCCTGAAGAAAGTTGTACTGGCGATCCTGCGAAGCGTGCTGGAAATGAGTTTTTATTCCAGATGCAAGCCATGACCAACATTGAAGTACTCAATGGTTATGAGGTGAAAAAGATAGTTACGGCTTGTCCGCATTGCTTTAATACGCTAAAAAATGAATATCCAGGTTTGGGTGGAAGCTATGAAGTCATGCACCACACACAGTTTTTAAAACAGTTACTCAACGAAAAAAAATTAAAAGTGGAAGGCGGTTCGTTCAAAGGAAAACGGATCACGTTTCACGATCCATGTTATTTGGGAAGAGCCAATAACGAATACGAAGCGCCACGAGCTGTTTTATCAAAACTTGAAAGTGAACTCATTGAAATGAAAAACTGTAAGGCGAAAGGACTATGTTGTGGGGCAGGTGGGGCGCAAATGTTTAAAGATGCCGAGCCTGGAAACAAGGAAATCAATATTGAACGTACCGATCAAGCCTTGGCAACAAAACCGGACATCATTGCAGCAGGATGCCCTTTTTGCAATACCATGATGACAGACGGTGTCAAAAATAAAGAGCAAGAGCATAAAGTTGCTGTTATGGATATTGCAGAACTTTTAGAACAGGCACAAGACTTATAATATGTTCATACCCTTCGAGGAATTAGATAACGAAGCACGCATTTGGATTTATCCAGCAAGCCGTCCTTTTACCGATGCGGAAGTAGTTGAGATATCCCAAAAATTAGAAACCTTTTTAACGCAATGGACCGCCCACGGCGCATCGCTGAACGCCAGTTTTTCGATGCCTTACAAACGTTTTATTGTAATTGGTTTAGATGAAAACACACAATCCGCTACCGGATGTTCAATCGATGCTTCAGTACGTATTATACAAGAACTAGAAAAAACCTATAACGTAGTTCTCCTTGACAAAATGAACGTCAGCTTCAAACAAGGTGAATATATTACGTACAAATCAATTACCGATTTTAAGGCAATGGTCAAAAGTAAATCAGTTACAGAAAACACACTTGTGTTTAATAATCTTGTACTAAACAAAGACGAGTTTTTAAGGGAGTGGGAGGTGCCCGCTAAAGAAAGTTGGCACGCACGCTATTTTTAGCCTACCTTTAAGTTATGCTTCGTGCCTTTTTATTGCTATTTTTTATTCCTATCTACTTATCTGCTCAGTCGCAACAGCAATGGGTAGATAGCATATATTCCAACATGTCTCTTGACCAAAAAATTGGTCAGCTTTTTATGGTAATGTCCTTTCCAGATGGGAATTCCACAAAGCAACAAAACACGATTCATCAGATTAACAAGTATCATATTGGCGGCGTTTTATTTTCTAAAGGCAGCTCACGGCAACAACAACAAGACACAAAACGATATCAGCGTTTTTCAGAAATACCGTTGCTTGTTGCTGCTGACGCAGAGTGGGGCATGGCAATGCGATTGCAAGATGTCACACCTTATCCTTATGCGATGACATTAGGCGCCTTACCCCACGATGAATTGGTATATACCCTTGCCAAGCGTATGGGCGAACGTAAACGTCAAATGGGTGTACACGTTTCTTTTGCTCCTGTAGTAGATGTAAACTCTGAAGCTGATAACCCCATTATTGGCGTTCGTTCATTTGGTGACCATCCTGTTCGTGTGGCCAAAAAGGCACAAGCTTTTATGGAGGGTTTGCAAGATGCTGGCGTAATAGCAGTAGCCAAGCATTTTCCCGGTCATGGTGTGTCAATATACGATTCACACAAAACACTTCCACGAATAAATCGCACAAAAGAGGCATTAGACAGCATAGATTTAGTTCCATTCAAACACTTGATTTCAAAGGGTTTAAAAGGGATTATGGTAGGACATCTCGACATTCCATCAATTGATGATAGCGGTTTACCGGTATCCGCATCTCAAAACGTTGTAACCCAAATGTTACAACAACAATTGGGATTTGATGGACTTATTTTTACCGACGCTTTGGATATGAAAGGGATAACTACTGCTGTTGATTCGCCTGCGTTAGCCGCTTTTCTGGCAGGCGCAGATGTGTTGGTTATGCCAGTACATCTAAAAAAAGCCATTTCAGCAATCAAGACGAGTTATGCCAATGGAGGCGTTACGGAAGCGCGATTAGCGCTCTCTGTGAAGAAGATTTTGACTGCCAAACACACATTGGGATTACATCAAAGTAAAACAGTTGAAATAGCCAAAAACCCATTGACAAATACGTTTTATGACATGTATTTGCGAAAGCTCATTGCGGAACAAAGTATGGTAAAAGTACACACAAAAAAAGGCTCATTGCCGTTAAATTATGATGTGACTGCGTATTATATAGCTCTTGGGAAACCAGTATCAAGCGATTTTTTATATGCGATGCGTCAGCATACAGATATTGTTCAAATTCCTAATCATGAGATTATGTCAACAGAAATAACGGAGAAAACCATCGTTGTTGGCATTCATGCCAATACATTTTCCCCATGGACAAATCAATCCCTTTCTAGTAGTGATGTTGCTGTTCTAAAACACCTAAGTGGATACCCAAATATTCATGTAGTTCTTTTTGCAAAACCCTATGTGCTAACGCAACTTCCAAACCCATCTTCTTTTACAAGTGTGTTGATGGCTCATGAGCAACAAACCGCGTTTGCTAGGGCAGCTGCACAAGTGCTTTTTGGTGAAATAGAGGCTTTGGGCGTTTTGCCTGTAAATATTAAAAGGTAATTTGGAGGATTTATGTGCGTTTAAGAGTCGTAAGTTTGAGTGAATTTTATAAATATATGTGTAAAATTTGTATCGAAAACTGATTTTTCTATGTTGAATACTTCTCGATACATCCCATCAAATTGTTGGGCCACTCGAAGTGATTTTAAATTGTGGAATAAAATTAAGAAGATGCAAAACACATTTGCGATTTTTCACGTCAATCTTTTCTCATACTTTTGTGAGATGCGAATAAAATCTAATTCCTCTCAAAACCACTGCTTCGTATGAAAATTGCCATTGTGTGTTATCCCACTTACGGAGGGAGTGGTGTTGTGGCTACCGAACTTGGTATTTCCTTAGCCGATAGAGGTCACGAAGTACATTTTGTGAGTTATAAGCAGCCTGTACGTTTACAATCCTTAGCAGGAAATCTTCACTTTCACGAAGTCCATGTTCCACGATATCCTTTGTTTCATTTTCAACCTTATGAATTGGCGCTGTCAAGTATGTTGGTAGAAATGGTTAAGCTGCATCAAATTGAATTATTACACGTGCATTATGCCATTCCACATGCTTATGCAGCTTATATGGCAAAGCAGATGCTTAAGGAGTCTGGGATTGACATTCCCGTGGTAACTACGCTACACGGGTCAGATATTACACTTGTTGGGAATCATCCGTTTTACAAACCCGCAGTGACTTTTAGCATTAATAATTCGGATGTCGTTACGGCTGTTTCGAAAGATTTACAAAAAGATACGTTTAGCTTTTTTAAAGTTCACAAAGAAATTCACGTAGTGCCAAATTTCATCAATGTGGCACGTTATGATAAAATTCGCATCCATTGCGAACGCGATTCTGTTGCAAAGCCCAACGAGGCTATCATTACCCATGTAAGTAATTTTAGACCTGTAAAACGCGTGCTTGATGTCGTAGAAACTTTTGCACGTGTTCGTGATAAAATGCCTGCAAAACTGATGATGGTAGGGGATGGGCCTGATCGAATGACTGCGGAATCACGTTGCCGCGAATTAAATATTTGGGATGATGTGGTTTTCTATGGTAAAACCAACGCGGTGAGTAGTATTTTATGTTTTTCAGATTTGATGTTATTGCCTTCGCAAACCGAGAGTTTTGGTTTGGCAGCTTTGGAAGCTATGGTGGCTGCAACACCTGTTATTTCTTCAAATACAGGCGGATTACCTGAAGTGAATATTCACGGAGAAACAGGCTATCTGACTGATGTAGGTGACGTAGAAGCAATGGCTTCGTTTGCGATAAAGCTATTGTCAGACAAAGAACAATTGACTGCCTTTAAGCAGCAGGCCTATGCGCACGCTTGCCAATTTGACGTTGATAAAATAGTTCCGCAGTACGAGGCATTATACCAACAAGCATTACAGTAATTACATTCGAAATACCCCAAAAGCATCGCTGCCTTTAATGGGCGCATTGTTTATAGTAGCCAAACATAGGCTTAGGTGTTTACGTGTGTTTCGTGGATCAATAATGCCGTCGTCCCAAAGTTCAGACGTGGCGTGCCACACACTTGCTTTTTGTTGTGCGTCTTGGAATATAGCGTCTTTTTCTTTTTTTAATTGCTTTTCATCAACCGCTTTATTTAGTGACGCTGCCGACTGCCGTTTGACAATTTCCATCACTCCTGAAATTTGTTCTGCACCCATAACGCCAGATTGTACGTTGGGGTAGGAGAATAAAAAACGAGGTTGGAACGAACGACCACACATGGCGTAATTCCCAGCGCCGTATGAATTTCCAATCAACAAACTAATGTGCGGAACTGTACTGCCAGAAACCGCGTGAATAAGTTGTGCACCGCTGTTAATCATCCCTTTTTGTTCATACTGTTTCCCTACCATAAAGCCTGTGGTATTGTGAACAAATAGTATAGGTGTATTCGATTTGTTTGCCAGTTGTATAAACTGTGTTGCTTTTTGTGCAGCCTCGGCAAAAATGACCCCATTGTTGGCAATAATTGCTACACGATATCCATCAATATTTGCCCAACAGCATACCATGGTAATGCCGTAATTGGTTTTAAATTCGGTAAATTCGGAATTGTCGACAATTCGCACAATAACCTCTCTGATGTCAATGGCACGTTTTAGGTTGGCAGGTACAATACCCAGAAGCTCATCTGCGCTGTATCTTGGAGGGACAATAGGTTTACTTTGTACTGCATGCGTTTCTGCTGGTTTTAGCGTTTTAACGACATCTCTGGCAATACTTATTGCATCTTGCTCATCGTCTGCTAAAAAATCGGCTACCCCCGAAATACGACTATGCATGTTGGCTCCGCCGAGTTCTTCATCGTTGGCAATTTCGTTGGTTGCCATTTTTACTAATGGAGGACCCGCTAAAAATACTTTTGCCGCATCTTTTTGCATGATGGTATAATCTGACATGCCCGGTACGTAAGCACCACCTGCGGTGGCATTTCCAAACACGATAGAAATGGTAGGAATCCCCAGTTTTGAGCGTCTTGACATTTCCCTAAACGACGCCCCGTAATTGTTAAATACACGGTCTTGATCGGGAAGGTTAGCGCCTCCGCTTTCTACCATATTGATGGTGGGTAATTTGTTTTCTAGGGCGATTTCACCCAATCGCAATATTTTTAAACTCGTGGCATAATCTACAGCCCCGCCTTTGCGTGTACCGAGGTTGGCATTGATCAAACATAGACGTTTATTTACATAGCCAATTCCCGCTACGGTTGTCCCTCCAGGACCAAAACCACCCTGATGCGTTAGTCCGGCTAAGGGCATAAGCTCCAAAAACGGACTGTCTTTATCTAATAATAGCGTAATACGTTCCCGTGCTAAAAATTTACCTCGCTTGCGAGCACGGGAAATAGAGGCTTCAGTACCTTGATTTTGGCTTTTTGCCAAATGCTCTTGAAGTTCCTGAACCAATTTTTCCATTTCAGCGTAGTTTTCTTTATAACTCGCTTTTTTGGTATGGATAGATGATTTAAACGGTCTCATAGTATTCTTTGCGTGGTAAAAGTACGATTTCGCTTTAATATCTAACTTTCGATATATTATTTTAATTTTGCCATTACACACATAAAACCTATTTATGAATGAAAACCAGACCATTTCCGAACTCTTACAGATTCTAGAATATCGCATTGAAAACGGAGAATATAAAGACTCCGTACATAAGATAACATTGATGACTACCCTCGAGACTGTTCAGAGAATGCTCAACGGTAAATAGCGTAAAATCAATATATTTGGGATGTGGAAAATCTGATTTTATATTTCGAAAGCATTCCTTCCTTGCACCGGAGTATCATACTGGTAGGCGGTATTTCCTTTTTTTGGTTGCTCGAGGGCTTGTTGCCCTTACGCAAACTAACCTATAAAAAATGGCAACACGCCTTGCCCAATTTCTTTTTTACCATAACCTCCATATTGGTAAATTTTAGTTTGGCGTTTTTGTTGCTCACTACCGCAGATTGGGTGAACACCAATCAATTTGGTTTGTTACACCTTGTCCAACTTCCTTTTTGGCTTTATGTATTTTTGGGTGTCTTGTTTCTTGATTTTATTGGGGCTTATTTGGCGCATTGGACCGAACACAGAATTAAGCCGCTCTGGATGGTGCATTTGGTCCACCATTCCGATCATCATGTAGATACCACAACTGCCAACCGCCACCACCCGTTAGAGAGCGTAGTGCGCTTTACGTTTACGCTAGTGGCTGTTTTTGTATTGGGAACACCTATTGGCGTTGTGATGCTGTATCAGTCGCTTTCTGTAGTGCTTAGTCAGTTTACTCATGCGAATATCCAATTGCCTAAACAAGTAGATGCCGTTTTGAGCTACATCCTTGTAACGCCACATATGCATAAAGTACACCACCATTATGTGTTGCCCTATACCGATAGCAATTTCGGCAATATTTTTGCGATTTGGGATCGACTGTTTGGGACATATATGCATTTGGCTGCTGAAAAAATTGTGTATGGCGTGGATGTATTTCCCAACGAAACGGAGAACAGTAGGGTAGTGCCGCTGCTAAAACAACCTTTTCAATCCTACCAAAAACCAACCACACAACCTGTATCTGTAGAATGAAAAAACTAATTTGTTTGGGATTATTACTCCTTTCGTTTCAATGTGAAGACGATATTTTAATCGATTGTATGACGTCTCCCAAGCCCGATACCGCTTGTACCCGTGAATACGACCCGGTTTGTGGTTGTGACGGTACGACTTACGGCAATGCATGCGCTGCCGATGCCGCAGGTGTTTTGGAATGGACGCAGGGCGCATGTGAGTAATCGTGCTTTTTTAAGATAGACACGTTGGTGCGCTAGTGGGGAAAAGATGCTATACTTTTTTGTATATTTGAAATAAACCCACAAATTACAATGGGAACAGCAGAACTTAGAGATAAAATAATCCAACTGTTAGATACTGATAATGTAAGTTATCTTGAAGATGTTTTTGATTTTGCAAAAAACAAAAGAATAGAGACTGGCGATTCATTTCTTGAACTTCCCACTGAAATTCAAGAACTTTTACATGAAAGTATAGAGCAGGCTGCTCGAGGTGAAGTAACACCTCATGCAGAAGTAATGGCAGAAGTTCGTAAAAAATACAATCTTGCCAAATAACTTATGTCTATAGCAGTTTTGTGGACGACTTTTGCTAAGATTACCTATTACGAAGAAATTGATTTTATAGATAAAAAATGGACAATCAAAGAAGGGCAATATGTCTTTTTACATCTGCAAGTGAAAGCAGCTTGTAGTCATTTTTAAACACATAGTCGGGCCAGTTTTCGATTTCCACCTTAATTTCCTGAGCGCGGATTTTGCCGTTTATGGAAAGTTTTTCTCTGGGGGTTGTAGTTCCAATGCCAACGTTTCCGTTCCCTTTTATAGTCATTCTAAAATCTGCTGAATTTCCTGTTCTAAAATGGATGTCATCTTGGTCTCTGTTTGTTATTAAATGAAAATGATTATTTATTGATCTTAGCACAGAGTTCGCTGGATCATCGTAGAGAATTAATCCTTTATTAACACCAAATCTTGCAGAACCAAAAACATCTAATTTATGTTCTGGGGTTGTGGTGCCAATGCCAACGTTGCCAGAAGCTTTTCTGATAACTAACCTTTTATTTGAGTTATCTCCAATATGAAAAAAGTCTCCACCGCCATTTCCAATCCCCATAAACCAATGTGTTGGACCATCAGCACCAAATTGTAATATTTTTGAGTAATTTGAATTGTTATTTAATGTTAGTCTTGTACCAGGGTTTGTGGTGCCAATACCAACGTTGCCAGAAGCTTTTCTGATAACTAACCTTTTGTTTGAGTTATCTCCAATATGAAAAAAGTCGCCACCGCCATTTCCAATCCCCATAAACCAATGTGTTGGGCCATCAGCACCAAATTGTAAGATTTTTGAGAAATCTAAATTGTTATTCAATGTTAATCTTGTACCAGGATTTGTAGTACCAATGTCAACGTTGCCAGTTTGCCCATCAATAGTCATGCGTTCTAGCCCACAACAGGCCACAGTTCCTCCAACACGAAAGCGCATTTTAGCTGGATAATTTCCTTTCGAAAAAATACCAGTAGAATACGTTTCAATACGTCCAATTTGGACATGATTTTTCCCGTCATATCCATTGAAAATGAGTGAGCTGAGAATAACATTATTGGGTGTAGCACTTTTGTTTGAAGCTTTTCCGCCGTAATTCCCCATTGACAAATAAGGATGCCCTCCACTAAATAAACCTTGATAATTATATACCCCAAATCCAGGGTATTTACTAGACTTTTGATTTATAGTAAAATGGTCGTTAGTGGAATTTTGCGCCACCCCCCAAGTACTTACCAAAACAAAAGAAAGCGTGTAAAGTAATGTTTTCATAATATAAGATTTGTTGCCACTAACGTAGTAAAAATCTTAACGAAAAACAAACCTAACTATTTGATAATAAGTGTTTTAAATTTAAATAAATCTTTTTATTCGCATCTAGAAGCGAGCAGTAAAACCCTAAAACCGAAGTAAAATACTAAACAATCGCAACGGATTTAGCCTATGTTTTCGTGCTTGGAAGGTAGTCCGAAAACGTTCAGAAAAAGTGTCATAGGCACGTATAATGGCATGCACATTATCGAACTTAAGTTGCAGCATAAAATACAACACGAGCGTGGTGTCAAATGCCGCACGAACCACATAAAGCCATAGCAGTGGGAGTAGGGCTAGGTTTTTGGTATAGGTCAATAAGGAATTGCGAATGTTGTAATACAATTTCCGTGGACTTTCTGCGGCTAATGAACCACCACCCAAATGCAGCACTTCGCTAGTACCTACCGCCCAAACCTGATAACCCTCTCCTTGTGCGCGTAAGCATAAATCAATTTCCTCAAAATGCATAAAAAACGAAGGATCAAAACCACCGAGTGTAGTAAATGCCGCTTTTCGAACAAACAAACAAGCACCGCTAGCCCAAGTAACTTGAACCGTATCGTTGTATTGCCCCGTATCCCGCTCACAGGTTTTGCCCACTCTGCCACGGCAATAGGGAAGTCCCATAAGGTCTAAATAACCGCCTGCTGCGCCTGCATATTCAAAATAATCCGGCTTGTTTAGGTCCTTAATCTTTGGTTGCGCCATCGCCGCTAAGGGCTGCGCGTCAAAAAGGGCGACCATTGGAGTAGTCCAATCAGGTCTAACTTCCACGTCGGAATTTAGCAAGCAAATAAGGGGTTCGTCAATTTGGGTAATACCCTTGTTATAGCCCTCGGCATAGCCGTAGTTTTGGTCTAAACCAATCCATTTTACCGATGGGAAATCAGCCTCTAAAAGGTCTTTTGAATGGTCCGTTGAGGCGTTGTCAATCACGTAAATGGTAGCAGTCCCCGAATGCTGTAGTACACCAGGCAAAAACCGCTTTAACAAGTCGGCACCGTTGTAATTCAGTATGGCAATGGCAAGACTCATAGCTGCAGTTGGTTTAGGGGAAATTCTTCTATAAACCGATAGGTTTCGTTCTCCGTGTCTATCTGACAATATACGTGTTGTAGCCCATTAGTAAGCATCAAAAAAGAGGCGTTTAAGGCCAATTGATAGCGTGCAATCTGGTCAAAAGTGTTTTGTGTGATTTGTATGGAGGGTGCTTTACATTCCACCAATAAATGGATAGTAGCATTTTTTCCCGCCACGACCACATCAAAACGTTTTTGTTGTCCCATCACATCAAATTGTTTTTCCACACTAAGGCGTGTTTTACTAATGCCCTTTTGCAGTAAGTCTTGTACCACGTGTTGGCGCACCCATTCTTCGGGAGTAAGAACCACAAACTTTTTTCGAATGGGATCAAAAATAGTGCGTTTGTTTTCGTTACTTTTGGTTTTAAAGCTAAAAGATGGAAATGCCAACTGTTGCATAACCACAAAAGTGCTAAAATTATTTTTCATTGGACGCATACGCATCGGTAAAGAGTGCTATTTCGCAGCGAAATTTTTCGCCTATTTATTTTTTAATGGGTGATGAGCCTTTTTTTATTGATGAAATAAGCAAGCTGCTCACCGAAACCGTCTTACCCGAAGACCAACGTGATTTTAATCAAACCATATTGTATGGAAAAGATACATCCATAGAAGAAATTGTTTCGGTGTGCAAGCGGTTCCCTATGATGGCAGACTACCAATTGGTAGTGGTGCGAGAAGCACATGAACTCAGTCGTACTATCGAGCAGTTAACGGCCTATGCCGAGCAGCCACAACCTACAACGGTTTTGGTGATATGTTATAAAAATAAGAAGTTAGATAAGCGTAAAAAACTCTCAAAAGCCATTCAAAAAAATGGAACGATTGTAGAAACGAAAAAGCTTTATGACAACAAACTGCCTTCGTGGATAGAACAGCGTGTACATGCTATGAAACGCAGTATCGACTACAAAGCGGCGGCGGTGTTGGCAGAAAGCGTAGGGGCGGATTTGGGTACGCTAAACAATCAATTAGATAAGCTATGCCTTGTAGTTGCAGCGGGGGATACCATTTCTACGGATCATATCGAACAACATGTGGGTATTAGCAAAGAGTACAATAATTTTGAGTTGCGCAAAGCCTTAGGCACAGGGAATGTGGCACAGGCATATAAAATTGCACATTACTTTGGGAGGCATCCAAAACAACATCCACTTTTGGGAACCATCAATAGCTTATATGCCTTTTATATGCAGTTGTTGACTTACCACGGCTTACCCTCAAAGAACCCGGATACGGCTGCAAAAGCGTTGGGTGTTCATCCGTTTTTTATGAAAGAAGTTGAACAGGCAGCACGACGTTATCCGCTTAAGTCAATCGTTCCTATTTTGGGGGTTATTAAAAAAGCAGATTTGGCAGCCAAAGGCGTTGATGCCGTTCCAATTTCAGAAGGGGAGGCCTTACAGCAATTGCTTAGTAAAGTGGCTTAGCAGTTCTCGATACAATTTTCTATCGAAAATCACCTGTCTGCCGACAGGTAGGCTCGAACTGATAAGGTTTAGATGTGGTACTGTCACTTCGAGTATTCCGGCGGTACGTCGGGATGTATCGAGAAGTTTACGTACAATTTGTACATTTAAATTATAAAATGTTATCATGTTTATATATTAAAGTGTGCAGATAACACCTATTACACAGGTATAACATCAGATTTAGAAAAAAGAATCTCTGAACATGAATCAGGAGCGTATAAAAATAGTTACACCTACTTTAGGCGACCCGTTGAGCTTGTATTTTTTGCTGAATTTACAAATGTAGATTTAGCTATAGCCATGGAAAAACAGATAAAGAAATGGTCACGAGTTAAAAAGGAGGCACTGATAAATGGAACGTTTGCTCATTTACCGAATTTGTCTAAAAAGAATTTTAAAAAATAGTAGTTCTCGATACAATTTTCTATCGAAAATCACTCGAACTGACAACTAGCCTAACTACTACTGCCTATTGCCTAATCACTATTGCCTATTGCCTAACAACTATTGCCTCTCCTACAGTGCAGGAAACTGATTTGGTTTTGCCTCGTGCATGATGGCATATACCGCTTCTACAATGTCCTCAACAGAAGGTTTTGAGAAATAATCTCCATCCGTGCCGTATGCTGGGCGATGGTCTTTGGCGGTTAGCAATGTGGGTTGGCTATCTAAATGCTGATATATATGTTGTTTTGCTAGTAATTGACTTAGAATATAGGCGCTTCCACCGCCAGGAACATCCTCATCTACGATGAGTAAACGATTCGTTTTTTGGACACTCGCTCCAATAACTGCGGTTGAGTCGAATGGAATGAGCGATTGTACATCGACTACTTCAGCGTTAATGTCCATTTTCATCAATTTTTCTACTGCGGATTGTACCAGGCGTAGGGTAGAGCCGTAGGATACAATGGTAATATCTGTACCTGTGCGTAACTGTTCAGCTACGCCAATAGGGACGGTAAACTCGCCAAAGTTTTCCGGTTGTTTTTCTTTAAGTCGATAGCCGTTAAGTGGCTCAATAACTAGGGCAGGATCACGACCTTGTAGGAGTGTATTGTACATGCCACTTGCTTGGGTGAGGTTTCGCGGTACTAATATATACATCCCTCGTAGTAAACTCACCAATCCACCCATAGGTGATCCCGAGTGCCAAATCCCTTCTAAACGATGTCCACGTGTCCTAATAATTAGCGGAGCGGCTTGTTTCCCTCTTGTACGATAATGCAATGTTGCCAAATCATCGGACATGAGTTGTAGGGCATAGAGCACGTAATCTAAGTATTGAATTTCAGCAATCGGACGTAAGCCCCTAAATGCCATCCCGATACCTTCGCCAATGATGGTTGCTTCACGAATACCTCGATCGGCTACACGTTCCTCCCCATAAATTTCTTGCAGCCCCTCAAGCCCTTGGTTTACATCGCCAATTTTTCCACTGTCTTCTCCAAAAACAAGCATTTTTGGATGTTTTTTTAGCAATGCATTAAAATTATCACGCAGCACCACACGTCCGTCAACCAAAGCGGTTTCATCAGCGTATTTTGCAGGAATTGTACTAACGTTTAAAGATGAATTTTCAAACGTATTGTAAAGCGAATCGCTATATAATGCTTGGGTTTCTTGTTGTTTGTTTTTCCACCAATCGGCTAGTGCAGACCTTGCTTGGGTGTTTTTTCCTTTAGTCAAAAATAAGGTCTCACGAACTGCAGTATAGATAGACTTTCGATAAACTAGGCTCTTTTTGCTCAGCGATGATGCTAGGGCTGTAAGGGTATTCGTGTCTGGGAATTCCTGCGCTACTTGCTGTAACAAAATTTGCGCATCTTTTTGTTCTGCCTGAATGGGAGCTAAATAGGCATCCCAAGCGGATGTTTTGGCTTCTCTTACCGCTGTTATTGCTTTCTCTTCAAGAGCTATAATTTCGGATTCTGTAGCCATGTTTTGAGCAATAATCCATTTTCTAAAGGTAGTATTACAATCAAACTCCTTTTCCCATGACAATCGCTCACTAGACTTATAGCGTTCATGCGAACCAGATGTGGAATGCCCAAGGGGTTGTGTGAGTTCAGTAACGTGTACCAAAACAGGGACGTGTTCTGTTCGTGCTACATTACTTGCCCGTGTATAAGCATTGATAAGAGCAGGATAATCCCAACCCACAACCTCTATGATTTCAAGTCCTTTGGCATTTTCGTTACGCTGCATGCCTGCCATAGCTTTTGAAATGCTTTCTTTAACCGTTTGAAAAGAATTGTCAACAGAAATGCCGTATCCATCGTCCCAAACGCTAATCACCAACGGCACCTGCAACACGCCTGCAGCGTTTAGGGTTTCAAAAAACAAGCCTTCACTAGTACTAGCATTTCCAATGGTGCCCCATGCGACTTCATTTCCATCATTCGAGAGGGAACTGTCTTGCATGCAAGCTACCTTTCGAAAAAGTTTTGATGCATGCGCTAATCCAAGTAAACGAGGCATTTGAGCTGCTGTACATGAAACATCTGAATAGGAATTTTTTGTTTCAACCAGCGGAAGTAAATTTCCTTTACTGTCAAGCGTATCTGTGTTAAAATGACCCACCATTTGCCTTCCTGAAGACATGGGCTCAGCAATGGGGTCGGCGTGACCATATACACTTGCAAAAATATGATTGGGCTTGAGGGCGCCAATCGCCATCATAAAGGTTTGATCACGGTAGTACCCCGATCTAAAATCACCATTTTGAAAGACTTTTGCCATGGCAATTTGTGCGAGTTCTTTGCCGTCGCCAAAAATGCCAAATTTACCTTTTCCGGAAAGCACTTCTTTTCTGCCCAATATACTTACCTGACGACTCAACGAAGCAATATAGAAATCGTTTAAGATATCTTTTTTAAAATCGTCAAAGGTGCCTTTAGAGGAGGCAAGGTTTACGCTTTTCATAAAGTATGGCAAATTTACGAAAAATGCACGTATGCTAAGGTTAACTTAAAACCAACTTCTTGAAAAAAGTTGAACTAAGGTAGCGGGCCGCAAGGACAGTTGAAATCGGATCTGCTTTGGGTAAGCATTTTTTGACATTAAATTTCCTGTTGCATCATATATTGGGAAATGCACCTCGAAAAAGTCTGGAATTAAGTTAAACGATATGCCGGTACCCCAATGGGTATATGTTTTTTTTGTGCTGTTTTTAATCCAGCCAACTTCTGCATAGCCTTCTATCCAACGCCAAAGAGTCGTTGAGGCCTGAGCTGTAATAAGCCATTTGTTAGCACTGTCAACAGCACCAGTAGTTCGCAAAGCTCCCTCAGCCTTAATATATTGTTGTGAGAAAAAACCCTCTGTTTCGGAACGGCCATATAAATCATATTGAAACAAATAATCATTTACACGTGAGCTATTATAATCGAAATAGCTGTCATCCAATTTATTTTGAAAAAAGCCACCAGCAAAAACACGAAATGTTAGTCTTCTGTTGGGTAAATAATACCTAATATACTCCGTTTCTGCGCTAAGCTTTTTAAATGCATTTGCCCATTGAAATTCTGTTCTGTAGGAAATATTTTGTAACGCATCACCGCTTTTAGATTCAAAGGATGCCAAACTTACTCCATAATTTCTCCGACTGTCATCTTCTGGTAAATCTTCAAGACGTACCGAAATATAACGAATCAATAAGGAAGTGCGATCTTTTTGCTGTATGCCATTTGGTCGAAAATAAAACTGTATTGATGGACTGAAAGTGCTATATCTTTTATTAGGGGTGTAATTATAAGACGATCCAAAAAGCGTTGACCGTGTGAGATAATGCGATTTGTTTTCATAGTACTTATTCCAAATAAGATAGCCCATCCCATTCGATTGACCACTTTTTATACCTAATTGAGGGCTTAGCTTAAATCTAAAATTAGTACTCAGCAAACTACTGTTTCCAAAAGATAACCCAGTTAAAAGTCCATCATAGACGTTGTAGCCAAATTCTGGTGACAACAATAGAACTGAGTTGCCGCTTTTTGGAATATCTTGAAACAATCTCAAACGCAAATTATTTCTAAAAAACCTTTTGTTTAGGTTATAACTGTTGTTGTTTAGCGATAACTCTGGGATTAAATGATTTTTATTTACGGTTAGCTCTTTGATACTTTTCTTGTCAAAAATCTTGCGATAAGGCAACGAACTAGCTAAAATCCATAGCGTGTTTTCTTCATTATTTTGAGTTGTAATAGACAAAGGAACAGCGGTGTTTTCTTTTGTGCTATTTATAGTCAATTCGTATTTTTCTTTTGCTATTTTTTTTGCAGAAATAGATAGATCACCATTGTTGTTTTGGGTTATGTAGTGATCAAAAAACCAGTCGATTGGCTTCGCTGTTCTTTTTGATAATTCGTTACGTAATGCTGTGTCTAATCTGGGCGTTACGGGTATTGTTTTCAATGCTTCTAGAACGCTGTTATTTTCTAGATACGAGCTCAAGTAGAGCAGCGCTAATCCTGCTCGGTATGGGTTGGCAACCCTGCGGTTGTAACGTGTGAGTTTGTCATTATTTGTGTTTAATGCCTGTCCTCTGTTGTTATTTGCTGATACGTTGGCTGCAATTTCCCAGCTTCTATAATATGGCGCTTGTGTGAAATGGTAATTCTTGATGAAGGGCAAGGAATTCAGATTCCCTGTCATTTTTAAATTTGGGTAATATTTGTTTACATATTCTTGCCACAGAAAATACGGCAATCCGGCTGTTACCCAATGTGTATTCTGTTGTTGCAAACCAAAGCGATTTTGAACAGCGTGTTCTAAAATTGCTTTTAATAATTTTAATTCCACAAGCTGGTTTTTATCAAATGCGCCTATAAATTGTGGTATGGATTCTAATACTAAAAGTGGTTTTTGTGCGTAATCTTTCTGAAGCGCCCACAATACTTGTGGGTCATTATGCGGAAATATACGCTCCATAAAAGATGAAATACGCTTTAATTCAAGCTGAAAACCACTGTTTTCGTTTGATGGTAACATATCCGTTATAAGCTCGGATTTCCCAAAGGCAATTTGCTTATACGTGTCTTTTGTTGTTAAAAGAATGGGGGAGTAGCCTGTGTTGTTTTTTGTTGGAAGAATTTGATTGATATCTTCGGGAATATCAAAGCGATAATTTATTTTGGCGCTAGACACCTCTGGATAGCCAATACCTAAATTACTCTCCTTAACCCAAGTACCATCTGGGTTTTGCATAGCAAGTACTAGATGCCAATGCTGTGCGTACAATTCTTTTTTTGAGATTCCGTATTTGAAGAGTGATTCATTTGGTAATTGAACGGTGTAATGAATTGTAAAAGAAAAGGATGTGTTTGGCGCAATTGATTTTGGTAGCGATATTTCAACAATATCCATAGCATTTGACAAGCGCTTCCAATTCAGCACATCTTTTTGATGACGTACTTCTGAGATAGATGTGATGCCTCTGTTTTTTTTATTCGATCGAATTAATTTGTAATCGTAATCATTTGCTAAAAACATTCCCAAAGGACTGCGTTCCGATGCATATGCATGATTCCAATCTAATAACGTGATTGTATCAACGGAAACATCACTAGTGTTTGACCAATGAATTTCTTGCGATATATGAAGGGGATTCGAAGTCCCATTCCAACGCACTTCTATGTCGTAACTGTTTTGCCCAAAGGCAAAAGCAACACAGCACAACAAACAAGAAATGAGGAGTTTTTGAGGCATTTAGAAATTTGGCGTAAAGGTATTTTTAGTATGGAATCGCACAACATGAGCAACCGCTTCATCAACATCATCAACCACTTTGATTAAATCTAAATCTTCAGGGCTAATATTTTCATACTCATTCAAAATTGTTTTTTTAATCCAATCCATCATACCAGACCAAAAGTCAGAACCGAAGAGTACAATGGGAAATTTTTTAATTTTTTCAGTTTGAATTAACGTTAAAGCCTCAAAAAGCTCATCCAAAGTACCAAAGCCACCCGGCATCACAACAAAAGCTTGCGAATATTTGATGAACATCACTTTTCTAACAAAGAAATAGTCAAAATTTATGAGTTTGTCTTTATCGACATGAGGGTTGTTTTTTTGCTCAAAAGGCAATTCAATATTAAGTCCCACTGAAGTTCCGCCTCCTTGTTGTGCACCTTTGTTGGCGGCTTCCATAAGACCAGGACCACCACCAGTAATGACGCCAAAACCGTGTTTTACAATTTTTTCTGCAATAACAACTGTTTGTTGATATACAGGGTGATCGGGTTTGGTACGCGCCGATCCAAAAATAGATACGCAAGGGCCGATAACCCCCATTTGCTCAAATCCGTTTACAAACTCGCCCATGATTTTAAACAACAACCAAGAGTTGCTTGATTTCATTTCAGTCCAGGCTTTTTCCATAAGCTTTATCCTTTTAGTTCTTTTCGTAAAAATCTTGCAGTATGACTTGATTTGTGGTTAGAAACTTCCTCTGGTGTCCCCGTACAGCAAATTTCTCCGCCCTTAGATCCTCCTTCGGGTCCTATGTCTACAATATAGTCCATTTGTTTGATGACATCCAAATTATGTTCAATGATAATCATGGTGTTTCCCTTTTCCACTAACTTATTTAAAACATTCATCAGTACCCGAATATCTTCAAAATGCAAGCCTGTGGTTGGCTCATCCAAAATATACAGCGTTTGCCCTGTGTCTTTTTTTGATAGTTCTGTTGCTAATTTTATGCGCTGTGCTTCGCCGCCAGATAGGGTAGTGGACTGTTGCCCAAGTGTAATATATCCAAGCCCAACATCTTGAATGGTTTTTAATTTCCGATAAATTTTCGGGTAGGGTTCAAAAAATCTACAGGCATCATTGATGGTCATCTCCAAAACATCGTTAATACTTTTGTTGCGATAGCGTATTTCCAGCGTTTCCTTGTTGAAGCGTTTGCCGTAGCAATCATCACATTGCACATACACATCTGGCAGGAAATTCATTTCAATGGTTTTAACACCCGCCCCTTGACAAGTTTCACACCTACCGCCTTTTACATTAAAGCTAAATCGTCCGGGTTTATATCCACGAATCATCGCCTCGGGTGTTTTGGTAAACAATTGACGAATTTCCCCAAAAACCCCCGTGTAAGTCACGGGGTTACTCCGTGGTGTTCTGCCAATGGGTGCTTGGTTGATATCAATAACTTTATCAATGTATTCTAAGCCTTTTAATGATGTGTAAGGCAGTGGTTTTTTAACGGCTTTAAAGAAATGCTGATTTAATATGGGATAAAGCGTTTCATTTATCAAGGTTGACTTTCCGCTTCCCGAAACACCTGTTACGCCAATCATACTTCCCAAAGGCAAGGTTAAACTAACATTTTTCAGATTGTTTCCTGTGCAACCTTTAAGTATAAGCTTTTTGCCATTTCCTTTACGTCTTTGTGCGGGTATTTCAATTCGTTTTTTTCCTGTGAGATAAGCTGCTGTATCTGTCTTTAGGGTTATTATTTTCTGTGGGGAAGAAGCTGCAACCACCTCACCACCATGACGGCCTGCGCCAGGTCCCATATCAATGAGATAATCCGATTTAAGCATGATGTCTTTGTCGTGCTCCACTACAAT
Organism: Bacteroidota bacterium; assembly: GCA_027621175.1. Lineage (GTDB taxonomy): Bacteria > Bacteroidota > Bacteroidia > Flavobacteriales > Flavobacteriaceae > UBA7446. The sequence goes on from JAQCCM010000001.1 coordinate 89,953, forward strand.
TACAGAGTTTCCAATATCACGTAATTGCATGAGGGATTCAATGAGTTTTTCATTGTCACGCTGATGTAAGCCAATGCTAGGTTCATCTAAAATATAAAGTACACCAACGAGCTGCGCACCAATTTGTGTAGCCAATCTGATGCGTTGCGCTTCGCCACCAGAAAGTGATTTTGCACTGCGGTTAAGTGATAAATATTCCAATCCGACATCTAATAAAAACGTCAAGCGTTTTTCAATTTCTACCAATACTTCGTGCGCAATAGCAAGTTGCTTTTCGGATAGTTTTTTGCGAATTACCTTAACCCATTGGTGTAAGGCAGCAATATCCATTTGTGTTAAGTCGGAAATGCTTTTGTCGTCAATTCTAAAAAATAAGGCTTCTTTTCGCAGTCGTGCGCCATGACATTCTGGACAAGAGATTTCATCCATAAATCCTTTAGCCCAACGTTTTAGCGCATTGGTATGCCCCTCGTTATATTGATGCTCCAAAAAGGGAACAACTCCGTCGTAGTCAATGCTATATTCGCGGGTGATCCCCAACGACTTTGAAGCTACTGAAAAACGTTCCTTTCCTCCATATAAAATAACGTCTAGCGCTTCTTCTGGAATGGATTTTAATGCATTTGCAAGCGAAAATCGATAACGCTCCGCAATGCTGTTCATCTGTTTAAACGTCCAGTTGTTTTTTTCTGTACCAATGGGAGCAATACCTCCAGACTTGATTGAAACGCCGTCGTCTGGAATCACCTTTTTTAGGTTTACTTCATGTTTTAACCCTAAACCGTTACAGGAAGGACACATGCCCTTTGGTGAGTTAAAAGAGAAGGTATTTGGCTCAGGCTCTGCATAGGAAATACCCGTACTTGGACACATCAATTTCCGACTAAAAAACCGTGCTTTTTCCGTGTCAAAATCATACACCATAAGCATGTCATTGCCGTGATACATGGCGGTTTCTATGGAATCTGCAAGTCGCTTGTTGTCGTTTTCACTTTCTTTTACCGCAAGTCGGTCAATGACAATTTCAATGTCGTGTATTTTATAACGGTCTAACTTGAAGTTAGGTGATAATTCTACAAATTCTCCATCGGCACGAACGCGTGTAAAACCCTGCTTGGCAATGGAAGCAAAGAGTTCACGGTAATGCCCTTTGCGTGACTGTATCACAGGTGCAAGAATGGCGATTTTTTTGCCCAAATAGGTTTTAAGGATACTTTCTTGTATTTCGGCATCGGTGTATTGCACCATTTTCTCATTCGTCTGGAAACTGTAGGCATCTGCAGCACGTGCAAACAGCAAGCGTAAAAAATCATACACTTCTGTGATGGTACCTACGGTGGAGCGTGGACTTTTTCCTGTGGTTTTTTGCTCAATGGCAATCACAGGGGATAAGCCGTCAATTTTATCGACATCGGGGCGTTCCAATCCGCCCAGAAACTGCCGTGCATAGGCAGAAAAGGTTTCAATATAACGGCGTTGCCCCTCGGCGTAAATGGTGTCAAAAGCCAAGGAGGATTTGCCACTTCCTGAGAGCCCAGTAATCACGACCAGCTCGTTCCGTGGAATGGTAACATCAATATCTTTTAGGTTATGTACGCGTGTTCCTTGTACAACAATAGCATCTTTCATAGTCAATCGTCGAATATAGGCGATATTTCAATAAAAACAATTGCTGCACACCTCTTTTTCTGTGATTTTCAAAAGCAGTTTTACAACATGTTTTTTTTGGTTGTAAGGATTTTCTTATATGGTTTTTTGTCTTCATTTACCCTTTTTGCGTGCATCTGCGGCGCGTGCCATTTGAAAAAAGTAGGGTAGGTCTAAAGTTTTAAGATTCTTTCTATTTAAAGGCGTCACAATACTGTTGCAAACAGGGATAAAAACGCTCAAACCCACTCTGTAAGGTGTTGTAATGTATTGCTAAACTTTTTGCGCCATCTGCTAGTTCGGTCAACCCGCTGCGATGAGCCATTTTTTGTAAAATATGCGCAATGCCCTCTTGGGTTTGGTATTTTGCCAACCAATCCTGTGAAACCATTCCCGCCAGATAACGTTGTGCCGTATGTGGTAAAACGGATTCGTGTTTTTGAAGCATGGGCTGCACCTCTGCAATAAACGCCAAGAGTGACATTTCGTGATATGCATCAAAATGCTTTGCTAAAAAATGGTCGTAAAATACATCCATAAGCACACGTGCCAAATGGCGGTGTTTGGAAAAAAGCAACTGCCGTAGTGCTATGGTAACAGCGTGTTTATCTGTAAAACTGTCAATATTTCTATGCATGGCAACACCCACTTGAATAGCTTCAGTAAACGCAGGTAAATCTTTATTTTTTACATGATCCCCAATAAAATTCCCAACCACCAATCCCACGTTGGGATAGGCTAGGGCGAGGTGTGCTAAATAATTCATCGGTGCGGGCTTATGTGTATATTTGCCAAAACAAAAGTATGACTTTAATTGCGTCTGTTTCGGGAATTCGTGGTACCATTGGTGGCGAAGTAAAAAATAACCTTACACCTGTAGATGTTGTAGCATTTGCGGCAGCTTATGGTACTTGGTTGGTTTCAACCACAAACACCGACTGTAGGGTTGTAGTGGGTCGTGATGCGCGTATTTCGGGCCCGATGGTGCAGCAGTTGGTACAACAAACGCTTATCGGATTAGGAATCGATGTGATTGATGTGGGGCTTTCTACCACACCCACCGTAGAAATGGAAGTGGTGCGTCAAAAAGCGCAAGGCGGTATTATCCTTACGGCGAGTCATAACCCAAAACAATGGAACGCATTAAAATTACTGAACAGTAAAGGAGAATTCATCAGCAGCGATGACGGAAAAGCCCTTATGCAACATCTTGAGAAACAGTCTTATGACTTTGCTTCGGTGGATGATCTTGGTACCATATCAACCATTGACGATGCACTGGAAGCCCATATTGACGCGATTTTAGCCTTAGACTTGGTGGATGTTGATGCGATTCAGGCCGCCCAATTTTCGGTAGTGGTTGACGGTGTGAATTCTTCTGGAGGTATTGCCGTACCCATGTTATTGGACAAACTAGGCGTAAAGACGACCAAAATTCACTGCACACCAAACGGCGAATTTCCACATAACCCTGAGCCATTAAAAGAACATTTAACAGATTTAACAGCTGCGGTTTTAGAGAACAAAGCAGATATTGGTATTGCCGTTGACCCCGATGTAGATCGGTTGGTGTTTATGGATGAAAGCGGGGTGCTTTTTGGTGAAGAATATACCTTGGTCGCATGTGCAGATTATGTGCTTGCCCATCAAAAAGGGGCGGTAGTTTCTAACCTTTCTTCTAGTAGAGCCTTGGCTGATTTGGCGGGGCAACATGGAGTGGATTATCATGCTAGCGCAGTAGGTGAGGTGCATGTGGTAGAAAAAATGAAAGCCGAAAATGCCGTTATTGGTGGCGAAGGGAATGGTGGTATTATATTACCTGAGTTGCATTATGGTAGAGATGCCCTTGTTGGCATTGCCTTATTTCTTAGTTTTTTAGCCAAAGCGCGGGAAACAGTTTCATCACTTAAAAAAAGATATAGCCATTATGTTATGGCTAAGAAAAAAATTCAGCTATCGGAAGCATGGGACACAGATGCCTTGCTGGTAGCTGTTGCGGATACATTTAAAAATGAGCGGGTTACGACCATCGATGGTGTAAAAATTGATTTTGAAGATTCATGGATTCATTTGCGGAAATCCAACACGGAGCCTATCATCCGTCTGTATGCAGAAGCGTCTGATGAACAACGCATACAAGCACAAGTAGAAAAAATAGAAAAGGCTATTGCGGATTTTGTTGCATCAATTTAAAGCGATTGTGCGTCCAGAAGTATAGGGAAGGATCTTCTTTAATTTGTTCCTCTAGGGCTTCATAAAACGCATCTGTAATCTGAAAATCGTCCATTTCTTTTGGTTTTTCAGTGAGTATGCTAAATGTAGTTTTATAATACCCCCGCTTTATGCGTTTCACTTTAGCCATGACTATAGGTACATTAAAGCGTTTCCCTAGGCGTTCAGCCCCTGTAAATACAGGAACTTCATGTCCAAAAAAGCTTCGGTAGTAGTTTTTACTTTTTCGCTGGGGAGACTGATCGGCTGCAAATCCCACCAACGTCAACTTATTATTACGTTGTGAAGCAGCAAATTCTTCAGAGAATTTTTTTCGTGAAATCAACGCTGAATTGTGCTTTGAGCGTACTTTTTTGAAGTAATTATCAAAGTATTCATTTTGCAAAGGGGTATATATAGCAACGGGTTTTAAGGAAACGTAGTACCCCAGCGCCAGGAGCCATTCAAAGTTTGCATAGTGTCCTGTCATGACAAACACCGATTTTCCCTGCTTGGCAAAATCCTCAACAAGCTCAGGGTTGGTGACCGTAAAGCGTTTTAACATTTGCTTTTTGGACATGCCTTTTACCTTTATGGCTTCTAAAAAGAAATCACATAAATACCGATAAAAATCACGTTCAATCTGCCTTTGCGTTTCTGGTTTTTTGGCAAAACCACATAAGGCTAAGTTTTTGCGAACAACTTTTTTTCGGTAACCAATAATGCGGTAAACAAGAAAATAAAAAAGGTTAGAAAGCTGGTATAGCAACCAAAAAGGAAGTTTTGATATAATAAAAAGTAGCGGTGCTACTACAATATAAATCAGTAGATTCATTAGTCGTTATACGCTTTACGCTGAACTACAGAAGATTTTCTTTAATTATTGGTAAAATATTACCTATGTAATGATCCTTAGCTACAACTTTGCCGTTTTCGTCAAGTAAAAAGAGTTGTGGAATAGAGGTAACGCCATACTGTGCAGCGATAGGATCTTCCCAACGTTTAAGGTGCGACACATGATTCCAGTTAAGATTATCATTCTCAATAGCTTTTCTCCAACTTGCATCACTTTTATCTAAGGAAACACTAAGAATAGTCAGGCCTTTTTCTCTGTACGTATTGTACGTTTCAACCAATTTAGGACTTTCTACGCGACAAGGTCCACACCAGGACGCCCAAAAATCAACCAACGTGTATTTCCCTAATGTAGCGTATAAGCGTTGTGGATTTCCATCTAAATTTGGTGCTGTGAAATCAGGAGCAATTGACCCCACATTTACTTCAGCATCATCGTCACTTTTTGTTTCTTCTTTTTTTTCTTCAACCGGGAAAAGTATTTTTTCAATTTTTAATCCAGCATTTGTTTTTTTAATTGTGCTACTAAAGCCATTAAAAATGGTTTGTGCTTCGTCTTCTTCAACTCCTTTATTTAGAATAAGTTGCTCCAAAATGAGGGTAGATATATAAGAATCCGAGTTAGTTGATACGAAATCCACTTGAAAGTCTGTGAATTTTGTTTGCATGTTGGTTAACTGTTCTTGCAGATCAACAAAAGCGAGGCTATCTCTAGAAATCATCGCATTTCGCATTTCGTTTTGAATGCCAAATAAATCTTCAATTAAGGGTGTAGAATTCTTGATGTAACTTCTAAAATCTCTATTTGATTTGGTACCACTAGCTTTGGAAGAACGTATACTGTCTTTATAGATTTCAACTGTAATTTCACCTGGTTCTAACACAACTGGAACTACATCACGGTTGCCATCTAAAAGTAAGTAGTGCATTTCGGGCAATTCGATACTGCCTGTGTAGCTCGCAACGCCGCCTTGTATGGCGAGTGTATCTAAGGTTTGAGGTTGATTGTTGTCGTCTAATGCAATCAGAAAAACATTGTTGTTGTCTTCAACATCAGCGGAAATATTTAATGTGTAATCTGTGGTTTGACAAGAAGCTAAAAATAGCATTAGGGCAAACAGGGTTAATAATCGCATGAGAGATATTTTCGACAAATTTAGGAAAAAAAACGTGGCTATTGAGGATGTTAATGGTTTTTTAAGCTCACCATAATTCCATTTACCAACTCATTGTAGTCCATGGTTTTAAAATCTTCGTCGGCAAAAAATGCTTTAAGCTTGTCAGTATGGTAGTCATAAATTTTCCACCTCTTGTTCTGATATTCCAACGCAGTTAGATTTTCAATCCAATCACCAGAATTCAGATACAAACAACGTCCTTTTTTATTTTTAAGAATTCGCTTTTGTGGCTGATGAATATGGCCGCATACCACATAGTCATAACCTTGATCAATAGCCAGGTCAGCAGCAATTTGCTCAAAATCATTAATGAATTTTACTGCTTTTTTGACACTATTCTTGATTTTTTTTGACAACGAGTATTTTTCTTTTCCGAATTTGAGCAACCACCAATTAATAAATCGGTTAATCAAAATTAGCATGTCGTAACCCCAACCACCAAGTTTTGCAATCCATTTTGAATGCTGTACCGTAGCATCAAAAATATCTCCGTGGAATATCCATGTTTTTTTTCCATCGAGATCTAAAATGAGTTTATCAACGACTTGAATATTACCTAAATCAATATCAGTAAATCTGCGCAGCAATTCATCGTGATTGCCCGTGATATAGAATACTTTTGTACCGTTGGTTGCCATAGCAATAATTTTCTTTACAACCTTTAAATGGCTTTTAGGAAAGTAGCGTTTACGGAATTGCCAAATGTCTATAATATCGCCGTTAAGTATCAGGGTTTTGGGACGAATACTCGATAAGTAATTGAGTAATTCATCTGCATGACATCCATACGTACCTAAATGGACATCAGAAATAACGGCTACGTCTAGTTTTCTTTTTTTCACGATATACAAATGTATAATCGCTACTTTTCCTGAACATTAAGCACATTTATGTAAACTCTTAACAAATGGTTACTAAATTGTTACGATCAACAATTTAAAAGGATGTGTTAATATTCGTATTTTTGAAAAAAAATAATCCATGTCTGGAAATACTTTTGGCAAATCTTTTACATTAACAACCTATGGAGAGTCACATGGCCCAGCCCTTGGCGGCGTTATTGATGGTTGTCCCGCAGGTGTTCCGATTAACATAGAAACCATTCAAAAAGATTTGGATAGGAGAAAGCCAGGTCAGTCGGCTATAGTAACCCAACGTAAAGAGCCTGATACGGTTGAAGTTTACTCTGGTGTATTTGATGGAAAATCTACGGGAACACCGATTGGGTTTGTCATTCACAACACGAATCAAAAATCAAAAGATTACACCCACATCAAAGACAGTTACCGTCCTTCACATGCCGATTATGTGTATGATCAAAAATACGGCTTCCGTGACTACCGGGGAGGTGGCAGAAGTTCTGCTCGTGAAACCGCATCACGTGTCGTTGCTGGGAGTATTGCCAAACAACTTATAGCACCTATTCAAATACAGGCTTTTGTGTCTGCCGTTGGGGAATTGAGATTGCCACATCCAGAGACGATTTCAGATTTTTCTTTTATTGAGGAAAATCCAGTACGCTGCCCAGATATGGCAATGGCAGCGAAAATGGAAGCTTACATCAAGCAAGTTCGCAAAGATGGCGATACTGTTGGGGGTGTAATTACTTGTGTGGCTAAAAACGTGCCTGTGGGCTTAGGTGAACCTGTTTTTGATAAACTACACGCGGTTCTGGGCCAAGCCATGCTTTCCATTAATGCTGTAAAAGGTTTTGAATACGGAAGTGGTTTTGCAGGCGCTGCCCTACGTGGAAGTGCACACAACGACCTGTACAACGAAGACGGTACTACAAAAACCAACAATTCAGGAGGAGTACAAGGCGGTATCAGCAACGGAATGGATATTTATTTTAATGTCGCTTTTAAGCCTGTTGCGACCATCATGCAATCACAAGAAACGATAGACAACAAAGGGGAAATGGTTACCATGGAAGGCAAAGGACGTCACGATCCTTGCGTAGTGCCAAGAGCTGTTCCTATTGTTGAAGCCATGACCGCTTTGGTGTTGGCGGATTTTACACTTCGCAATAAAAACGCTAAATTGTAGCATGCGAAAACTAGCGCTCCATTGGCAAATATTATTAGGAATGTTTTTTGGCGTTCTTTTTGGTTTGCTGTGTAGCCAGTTTGACTGGGGAAAGTCATTAGTTGTAGATTGGATCAAACCCTTTGGAACGATTTTTATTAATGCGTTAAAGCTTATTGCCGTTCCGCTGATTCTCGCATCGCTTATAAAAGGGGTTTCCGATTTAAAAAACATCACCCAACTTTCCAATATGGGTGGTCGAACGATTGGTTTGTATTTACTTACTACACTAACGGCAGTTACGATTGGCTTGACCATTGTGAATCTGATAAAACCTGGAGAATCTCTTTCAGACGAAACTAGAACGGAGCTTCTCGCTTCCTATGCTACAGATGCTGCGGCAAAACAATCGGTTGCAGCGGCACAAAAAGAAGCTGGCCCACTACAAGCCTTGGTAGATTTAGTACCTTCTAACATTTTTGCTGCCATGCAAGACAACGGCAATATGTTACAAGTCATTTTCTTTGCTATATTTTTTGGGGTAGGATTGGTGTTGATACCCAAACAAAAAGCAAAAGCTGTAAAAGACTTTTTTGATGGGCTTAATGAGGTCATTCTCAAACTTATTGATTTGATTATGATTGCTGCCCCTTATGGTGTTTTTGCACTATTGGCGGCACTTATCGCTGAAGCGCCGTCAGCAGATTTATTTAAAGCACTTGGGTTATACACCTTGACGGTATTAATAGGTCTGTTAACCATGATCATCTTTTACATTGTACTTATACGCATTTTTACTCGAAAAAAAACGGGGTTTTTCTTAAAAGGAATTTCTCCAGCACAATTATTAGCGTTTTCTACAAGTTCGTCAGCCGCTACACTTCCTGTTACCATGGAGCGGGTGCACGAACATCTTGGTGTGGAAGAAGAAGTAAGCAGTTTTGTGTTGCCTATTGGCGCAACCATTAATATGGATGGCACAAGTTTATACCAGGCGGTAGCTGCTGTTTTTATTGCACAAGCGTTTGGTATGGATTTAAGCCTTTCAGCACAATTGGGGATTATTGCCACGGCAACCTTGGCGTCTATCGGTTCTGCTGCAGTACCGGGTGCAGGCATGGTAATGCTCGTTATTGTTTTGGCACAAGCAGGAATCCCAGAAGCGGGATTGGCACTTATTTTTGCTGTTGACAGACCTTTGGATATGTGTCGTACTGCCGTCAACGTTACTGGTGATGCTTCTGTATCGATGTTGGTAGCCAAATGGCTAGGAAAACTAGGTAAGCCAAAAGCCAAAAATTGGAATGATCATTACCCTAAGAAATAAACCGGTTTTTATGTGCTTTGGCAAGAGTACATTGCGTACTCCCAAAAACCCGGTTTCTATTTTTTGCTACAATCTTATATACGCCTCTTTGAATAAAATTTGGCGTTATCCAAAAAAGGAACAACATCCATTTAAATTTAGGCAGCTCCTGAATAATAAATCGTACTGCGTGTTGGTGTGTTATTATTTTTCTAGACACAAAAACCACAACAGTTTCTGATGGAAGGTTAAGGTCTTTTGCGAAATTTGAGGACAATGATGCAAATTGAAAATATTGAAGAGTATCATGTTTAAGAACAAACCGAACAAAAGTGCTGCACATTAGGCATTCACTATCATAAAAAATAACGGCTTGATTCACTTTTTCTTTCGTTCAACTAGTTCGAGTGCTTCAACGTTTACTTGTGTGGTAAAAACACCATAATTAACAATGGCTTTGTTTTTCTCCAATGTATCAACAGTACCCACCGCTTTTCCGTCATACATTCTGACCTTGTCGCCAATATGAAATGTAATTTTTGGACGTGGTTTTACTTTGGGTTTTGGGTCAGGGTTTTTCTTTTTCTCCTCTCGTACTACTTCAACTTTTTTGGAAACTTCTTCTTTTAATGCCTTTTTCTGTTGCTGCTCTTTTTTATGTTCCGCTACAGATTTGCGTTTACGCTTGGCATTTTCTTCTTCCACAACACGGAGTAGATCCGCAATTAACGGACGTTTTTTATTGTTAATAAAATACCGTTCTGCTGCATCATTTACCTTGTTACCCAAAGCAATCATACGCTGCTCTTGGTCGTAGAGTTCTTGATATCGCTCAAGCTTCAATTTTACTTTTGCATTAAGCGATTCTAACTTTTCATTTTCCCTTTTGTTTTTGATAGATGCCTCTTGCAATTCTTTTGAGGTTTTACTCATAGAGGCGCGTTCTTTCTGTAGTTTAGCAATACTGGCGTCAAATCGTACTTTACCACGCTCAATCTTCTTTTTTGCTCTGTTTATTAGGCTATACGGAATACCATTTTTTTCAGCTACCTCAAAAGTGAATGAACTTCCAGCTTCGCCAGATACCAAATGAAACGTGGGTTGTAAACTCTTGCCGTCAAACTGCATGTTGGCATTGGTCATATTTGGCAACTCGTTGGCAAGAAGTTTTAGATTGGAATAATGGGTGGTAATGGCTCCAAAAGACTCGCGTTCATAAAAAACTTCCAAAAATATTTCTGCCAATGCGCCTCCCAATTCAGGGTCAGAACCGGTTCCAAATTCGTCAATTAAAAACAAGGTTTTATCATCGCATTTTTTTAAAAAACGCTGCATATTCATTAAGCGATAACTGTACGTACTCAATTCGTTTTCGATAGATTGATTATCTCCAATATCAGTCAAAATACGCTCAAAAACGCCTATGTGGCTTTGTTCGTGAACGGGAATCAAAAAACCGCTTTGCAACATTAATTGCAAAAGCCCAATCGTTTTTAAGGTGATGCTTTTACCTCCCGCATTTGGTCCTGAAATAACCATGATGCGGTTGTCGGGGTGTAGGTGTATATTTTGCGGAAAGGTCTTATTCTTTTTCCTTTTGTTGCTTAAATAGAGTAGGGGATGGTATGCGTTTTTTAAATCAATTTCTTGGGTTTCGCAAAGCTTAGGTAACACAGCGTTCATCTCTTTGGCGTAATATGCTTTTGCAGCATGCGTGTCTATCAATGTTAGAAAACTGGAAAAGGTCCTAAAATCAGCTTCAAATGGACGCATAAAATCGGTCAACGCGCGTAAAATAGAATCGATTTCTTCTTTCTCGTCATACAATAGATTTTGCAGTTCTTGGGTGTATTGCAAGGTCGTTTCGGGTTCGATATATACGATACTTCCCGTTTTACTACTGCCGTGAATTACCCCTTTGACTTTACGGCGATACATGGCTTTTACTGCCAGCACACGTCTGCTACCAATAACCGTTTCTCGAATTTCATCTAAAAAACCAGACCCGTGATAGGTGCTTAGTGCAGCACCAAAACTTTGACTGATTTTTGAGCGCACGCCATACATCTGTCTACGAATACTAAAGAGTTTATCCGATGCACGGTCTTTTAACTCCCCGAACTTATCAACGATGCGGTGAATTTCTTCAGAAATTTCTTTAACGGGTGTTTGCCCATTTGTGGATTTAAATAGACTAGGGTAGCGGTCTTTATTCTTTTTAAGAAATGCAAGAAGCGTATTTGCTGTTTCAGAAAGTAACAATAACCGTCTAAAACCATCGATTTCAATTTTACTATTTTCCACGGATAGTAAAGAAACTTCTTTTGTTATATCTTCAAAGCCGTGATTTGGAATGGGTTTTTCTTCTGTAAAAGAAGATAAATATTCGTTTGTACGGCGTAAAGTGCCTTGCACTGCACGAAAACTTGTGTCGGGTGAGGTTTCCAACATCTGCACTTTTCCCGATTCGGTGGCACAGCGTGCGGCAGCCTGTTCTAGGACTACTCCAAACTCCAAATCATCAAGCGTTTTCTGCGCAATTATTTTCATATCAATTTTTTCTACCTTGAGGCTTCGCAAAAATAGCTTTTTTCATGCAGGTTAAATTAGAAAAATCTTGGCAAAATCAATTGGCTTCACAGTTTGAGGCACCTTATTTTAAGGAACTTACCCATTTTGTGCGTCAAGAATATGAGCAATTTACTTGTTTTCCTCCAGCAAAAGATATATTTAACGCATTGGAAGCTACGCCTTTTGATAGTACTCGTGTGGTTATTTTAGGACAAGATCCATATCACGGAGATGGACAAGCGCATGGGCTTTCATTTTCTGTTCCAGACGGTGTGTCACACCCGCCATCACTCATTAATATTTTAAAAGAATTAAAAAATGATATCGGAAAACCTTACCCAGAAAGCGGATCGCTTATTTCGTGGGCAAAACAAGGCGTCTTACTTTTAAACGCAACACTTAGCGTTCGATCTGGGCAGGCTGGCAGCCATCAGAAAAAAGGATGGGAGCCATTTACAGATGCGGTTATCAGATCGCTTTCAGAAAATAAAAAAGGGATTGTGTTTATGCTTTGGGGGAATTATGCCAAGAAAAAGGGGAAGCACATAGACCGATTAAAGCATTTGGTTTTGGAAGCTGGGCACCCTTCGCCCTTGAGTGCAAACCGTGGTTTGTGGTTTGGGAATGCGCATTTTAGTCAAGCAAATGTGTATTTAATACAACAAGGATACACTCCTGTTAATTGGTAATTACACTGACTTAACCAATAAAGCACTTGCTAATCCGCCTGCTCCCGCTATAGCAGCCAACCCTGTTTCTTTGGTGTTTTTAAGTGAGTGAAACAAGCGCACCGCCAATACCGCACCGGAAGCACCGATAGGATGTCCACAAGCTATGGCCCCTCCATACAGATTGATTTTATTCATGGGCGCACCACTGAGTTTTGCACATAAGATTGCCTGAACTGCATAGGCTTCCATTAGTGCTATTTTGTTCACATCACTCCAATTTAGCATATTTTGCTCAAGAATTTGTTTCATTGCTTTCGCTGGTAGTATGGGGAATGCTTTTGGGTCACCACCGATGGTGAAACCATCATTAATTTCAATGCAATACACAGGATTTATTTTTTTAAGCATTTCTTCCGAAGCCACTGCTACAAAGGCAGCACCATCGGCTTTTGGTGCCGTATTGCAAGGATGTGTATGTCCATAGGTTGCTTGTGCTTTTTGATAGACTTCTTTACTGATCTCTCTTGCAAAAGGATCGATTGGGTCATGTGCCGTGAGGGACACGATTTCGGCAGATGTAACGGATTTATTGGCTAAGGCTTTTTTATGACTGTTTTGCACCCATTCAAACTCCGCTTCATCAAAAATGTCATATATTTCCTTTAATGATTTTATTGCATCTCCTAACGGGATTGTTGCATCATCAGTAGGGTAGAACCGGGGTCTTTCCAAGGGGGTAGGTTTTTTATTCCATTGTATGGGGTAGTGTCGTTCTGGTCTAAGGGAAAAAGATTCTACACCACCCGCCAAAATGAGATGTGCCTGACCGAGTTGAATTTGTTTAAAAGCTTGAATAATCGCATCCAAGCCGCCAACGCATTGCCGATCTATAGAAGTACCTAATAATGTTGTTGGAAACCCTGCCTTAAGAGCACAAAGTCTTGCTATATTTCCACCACCGCCTATGGCATTAGAAACAAAAATATCATCGACTTCGGAGGAGTCAACATCAAGCTGCTTTAAAATATTGGTAAGCACGGCTGCAGCCATATCTTCTATATGGATATCACGCAGAAAACCCCCTACCGGGGAAATTGTTGTTCTGGAACCAGCAATCAAAAAAACTTTTTTGGAGGTTACAGCCATTTCATAAGGGTTTTTATATCTGTTTTTCCATTTGCAAGCATCGGCCAGATATCACAAAAGACCCATTTTTTTGGAACACCCTGTGGACCCAAAGTATCGTGAGCCTTCTTTTTTAGGCTTTGCCATTCTTCAGCAGATTTTTTTTCATTTGTTAACAAGACGATTATGTTTTCTTTTAGTTCATTGGGCATAGACAGTAAAATGAGTGTTTCTGTATCTAACAGTTCTTTGTACCAAGATTCAAGTGCATCAAGATCAATAATATGCCCACTTACGGAAATATGACGATCTGGTCTTCCACTAAAAAATAAACGGTTTTTATACCCAATATGTCCTTTATCTTTTGTTGAGATAAAACCATCTAATTCATTTGTTTTAAATGATTTTTGAAGGTATGATGTAAACATATCTTTGCTTTTTACCCAAATGGTTCCATTGGTGTGATTAGGAACTTTTTGGTTGTACTCATCCAATATTGCGACTTCTACATTTTTACAAATTCCTCCTACACTTTTATTGTTTTCAGTTGGGTGTTTAAGAGTAACAAAACTGGTTTCAGAAGCACCATAAAAACTATAAATTTTTGCATTTGGAAATACGTGTTGCACTTTATTGCGCTGTTTATTAGAGAATTTTGCGCCTCCCACAAAAACATAACGAACAGCATGTATAGGTTCCATCTGCTTTTTGGCACATGCTTTCACAAAAAACATACAATGCAAAGGTGTTGCCCAGAGCATATAGTTTTGATTTGATGCTAGTTTTGCAAAGTGTCTTATTTCGTGATTGGGAAATACTTGGGGTTGTTGTCCGCGTTGTAAAGATTCCATAGCACCAAATAGCGAAAGCGAGTAGGGGAGCGCGCCCATTACGATTCCCTTTACATCTGGAAAAGCAGTAATTTGATCCGCTATAAGCGCAAAACTATTTTTCCAACTTTCAAACGAACGTACAATGCCTTTTTGATGGTTTTTAGTTCCACTGGAAAAACACAAAATAGATGGTTTTTTTACTTCGTGTTTGGTTGTATAAACACCATCAATAGCTGTTTTGTTTACGGTTATCCCTAACGATTTTATAATGGAAGAAGAGATGGCTCCGACGCTTATTCCAGATTGAATAAGCGGCGTCGCGTACTTTAGAAAAAGAGGATGTTGGGTTTCGTCAAAAAGCAGAAATGTATTTTTTGGAGCTGAAACAATATGTTGAAGGGTCGACATCATAGGCTAAAATTAACCGCCAACTCGTTTCACATGGTGACCTTCATTACGAAGCACCTCCATGACTTTCTCCCGCACATTTCCTTGAATGATGATTTCGTTGTCTTTTACTGAACCTCCAACACTACAATGTTGCTTGATTTTTTTAGCTAAGGCTTTCAACTGTTTCTCATCAACCTGAAATCCCTTTATTACAGTTACTGTTTTTCCACCACGCCCTTTGGTGCTAAAGTGGGCTTCTAGATCTTGTTTTGCTAATTCTTTTGGTGCTTCTGGTGTTGGAACATAGGTTCCTTCCGCTTCTGGAAAAAGCTTTTTTAAATCTGATAAATCATGCAGTTTAGCCATTATTTTTTTAGTAATCCAAGGTCTATAAGTCTTTCACGAAGAAAATCTCCTGCTGAAATGTCATCAAACTGTTTGGGGTTTTCTTCTGATACACAATGCGGTAACACATTTAAGGGCATATTCGCCACCGGGTGCATAAAGAAGGGGATAGAGTAGCGTGAGGTTCCCCATAATTCTTTTGGTGGGTTTACGACACGGTGAATGGTCGATTTTAGCGTGTTGTTGGTATGGCGAGATAGCATATCACCCACATTTACCATCAGTTCGTTTTCTCCAGCAATGGCGTCAATCCATTCGTTGTTTCTATTTAATACTTGCAATCCTTTTCCATGTGCGCCCATAAGTAGGGTTATGAGGTTTATATCGCCATGCGCAGCAGCACGCTCTGCATTCTTTGGGGCTGTTTGGATAGGTGGATAATGAATAGGGCGAAGGATGCTGTTCCCCGTAGCGACAAAATCATCAAAATAATGTGTATCCAAATTCAGATAAAGAGCAATGGCTTGCAACAAGGCAACACCCGTTTTTTCCAACGCCTTGAAAACGGTCTCACCAACTTCGTTAAAAGCAGGGATTTCGTCAACAATTACATTGGGTGGATAATGTGCCTTGAGTGCTTCAGCTACTTGAGCATACTGTCCAAAATGCCAAAATTCTTTTAAATCTCCTTCCTTCTTGCCTTTAGCGTGTTCTTTACCAAAAGAAGTATAACCACGTTGCCCGCCACCACCTTCGATTTCATATTTCTTTTTCACGGACTCGGGTAAATCAAAAAAAGCTTTAATTTGATCATACAATTCTTGTATAAGTTCTTCAGACAAGAAATGTCCAGAGACAGCTACAAAGCCAATTTCTTCATAGGCGCGGCCCAAATCTGAAACAAATTGATTGCGTTGTATTTGGGTTCCAGAAGTGAATTTTTGAAGATCTAATGATGGGATTTTATTCATTCCTGCAAGATAAGAATTCAATCTAAAATATTTGATAATGGGGTGTAGGGAAGTTGGAACGCCTGCGCAACCTCTTTGTTGGTAATATGTCCTTTATAGGTGTTTATGCCCTTTTTAAACATATCATCTAAGTTATTTAATGATGTGGATAGCAATTCCATTAGGTATGGAAACGTTGCTCTGGAGAGTGCTTTCGTTGACGTATAAGGAACGGCGCCGGGCATATTGGCAACCGCATAGTGCAAGATATTATCAACCGTATAGGTTGGATTTTCGTGTGTTGTTGGGCGGGTAGTTTCAAAGCAACCGCCTTGATCCACCGCAACATCAACCAGTACTGTATGTGGACGCATAAGTGATAGCATTTTTTTGGATATAAGTTTTGGTGCTTTTGCGCCTTTAACCAAAACAGCGCCAATTACTGCATCCATTTGAGGGAGATATTTCTCGATATTTTCTTTGTTGGCGATCACAGGTGTAATTTTTCTATCAAAAAGAGAAACCAATTCATCAAGACGATTTTCGCTAATATCAAATACAAATACATCTGCTCGCATACCAACCAACACATCTGTGGCATTTGTTCCTACCACACCGCCACCTAAAACCATGATTTTAGCTGGAGGAACACCAGTAACACCCCCAACAAGAATCCCACTACCACCCTGTGGCTTCTCTAAGTATTTGGCCGCCTGCTGACCAGCTAAACGTCCTGCAACCTCAGACATAGGAGTAAGAAGTGGTAGATTTCCCGCCGTATTTTCAACGGTTTCGTATGCAATACACGTTGCGCCGCTTTGTTGCATGGCGCGTGTTAGCGTTTCCGATGAAGCGAAATGAAAAAAGGTGAAAATGGTATGTTTTGCCTGAATGAAAGGATATTCTTCTGGCAATGGTTCTTTTACTTTAACAATGAGGTCTGCATAATCGTATACTTCTTTGATTGTTTCTACAAGAGTAGCACCCGCATCTTTGTACGCGATATCGCTAAAACCAGAACCAATTCCTGCACCTTGTTGTACAATGATTTTATGTAACGTACTGAGAATAGCAACGTGTTCAGGAGTTAGGCTAACTCGATATTCATTGTTTTTAATTTCTTTAGGTATTCCAATCGTCATAGTAGGAGTATTTAAATCACTAAAACGAAGTTAGTTATTTTGAAGAAAAATCACACAATTTAACATAACATAAATTATCGTTCTTTTGAGAATGTTAAAAATATATGGATAACTAAGACAATGTAAATCATATTTCAGATCAAACCTTACTATTTTTAAATAAATAACTAAACAATGAATGACAGGCATAATGACCTACTTCGCATTCGTCCCGAAATAAAAAAACATCAAACGTTCGACAATATGTCGGATGAGGAACGTTTTCAAAACGCTACTATGCGTCCCATTCTTAAATTGCAAAACTCCTTGCTTATAGCAGCTTTTATCAATTATGCCAACAAACACAAAGGCGTGTTTTACGAGCTTTCCATAGAAAAACGCATACATTATATTGAAACAGCCATCTACAAAGACCAGAAATTTCGCAATTTACTCAAAGGCATGCTGATTGGTCAATTTACCATAGATGAATATCATGTTTACATTGACAATTCATCGAAACTCAACAAACGTATGATGCATTTGGTCATTGCCAGGCTTCAAGACCAAGTCCAACTTTTGACGCCTTAAAACACGACAATGTCAACACAGGTTAATATTTAAATAATTATTAGATTTTTTATTGTTTTATTCTTTTTTTGAAGATAAAATATATAATTTAGTGTCAAATTATCAAAATATGAATAAATCCATTATTTATTCGACCATTACAGGAACCATCGTGTATTTTTTACTCGGATGGTTATTTTACGGCGTCCTTTTTACCGATTTATACCCTGAATCAAATTCCATGTTATTTATCGTTTTGGGAGCTTTGTTTTACGTCCTTGTTTTTTCAATTATATATGCACGTTGGGCACACATAAGCACATTTAAAACCGGAGCTAAAGCAGGTTTCATTCTCGGCTTATTATACAGTTTAAGCATGAGTTTTTATATGGCTGCATCTGGAGTACTAGATGTAGAACGCCTAATAACCGAGGCGTTTATAAATGCTGTTTCTGCCGCTATTATGGGTGGCGTTGTTGGGCTTACCATTGGTAAAACCAAATAATTTTTAGATAAAAGAAGCTGTCTAAAAAGCTACATTCTGATCTTGCCTGCAGCAGACAGATTCAACATAACAGGTTTACATACTTTTTAGACAGTCTCTTTTTTATCTCCTTTTTTAGTAACTGCCCCTATCAATGGAATTCTTTAATCAATCGAAAGAGCACAAAAAATCATTGCCAAAACGCGCATATGTACCTTGGAACGAAATCGATGATGCCATACTGTTACGCATGCACAAATGTAAAATAGCCAAAACTCGAATGGTGTGTTTTTTTGAGCGCTCCGTAGGTGCTATCAATTCACGTATAAAAAAACTAACAGAAGAAATGTAATACTCCTGCTTGTGGAACTATTTTTTGTAATTGCTATTTTTTATATTGTGTATTTGGCGTTAAAAGAAAAATACGAAATTAAATCCTATGCTCTTCCCGGTTGTATGGGATTACTTGAGATGCTGTTTTGGATCATTTTGCCTATTGTTGTATTGATTGTCATCATAGCCCTGATTGCAGGCTAAAAAGTTTTTGATCTATGACTGTTTTTTTTATACATTAGTTGTTGAATTATCCCTAAACAAATTCGGAATACCGCTTGACCTACACTTAGCATATTTTTACCGAGTACTTGGGGCAAATAAAGTTTTATGCCCACAAACGCCAATAGTAACCTGCACACAGCTAAAAAAAACAAAGATTCTCTTTTTAGTTATATCAAAAACATTAATCGATTATATGTTCAAGGACGTAAATAAAAACAATCCCCATGAAATCCACTACCTACACTTTTATCAAAACCTTTGTTCTTTTATATGGCGTTGCCTTATTAGCAACTTGGGGCATATCCGAATACAATCAAGAAGCTTTTGTATTGAAATATACGCGCTTCTTTTTGATTATTGCCTTGGTATTGGCGTGGGCTAAAAGCAAACGTTCAAAGAAGTCCTAAACGTTCAAATACTTAGCCATGTTTAACATACTAATTGGCATTTTCTTTTTCCAACTCTTTTATAAAAGTGTAACCAAATATTGATATGATTTTACTCTAACTATTTATACTTATTGTTTTTTATATTATTGTAGACATTTTTTATAGGTAGATTCTGATTGAATCTTAAATTGTAATTTTATTTCAGCAATAATACGCTTTAGAATTGTGTGTTTTTACACATACAACGTCAGCATCAGCCGTGGACAGCACAATTTCACGGAAATGGGCTGGCGTTGTTATTATAGGATGTAAAAACCTAAACCAAACGCTCCCCATCCGCATTGGTGGTCAGCACGGCGCTCATATAGTCCACAAAGGGGCGTACGGCTTGTAGGGCGGTGTCTAAGCGGTCTAAAAAGTCTTCGGCGGCAACATCTTTCTCTGTATAGCGTACCATAAAGATATGCTGCTTATGGCGGAGTAAATCAATATTTGGGTGGTCTTTGGCGTAGCCTTTGGGTGCGGTTTTTACGGCATCGCCTTGGAGTTCGCCCCAAATGCGTTTAAAGTTGGGTTCGTTAATGATGTCGCGGTATTCATCAGCGTCCATGTCTATTTCTTGTCTGATACGCTTTAGGTCTGCTGGGTTAGGATCCCAAAACCCACAGGCCAAAAAGATGTCATTAGGTTTTAGGTGCAAATAATAGCCGCCCCTGTATTCGGGTTTGGTGCGGTGCCAAGCCATGCCAAAATGCGTTTTATAGGGCGTTTTATCTTTAGAAAAGCGCACATCACGATAAACACGAAAAAGCTTAAAGCGGTCAATGCTATCGTGTTGGTTGAGTTGGTCTTTAAGAGCTTCGCCAAATTGTTTCACTTTTGCTTCAAGTGCTTTAAACTCGGGTTTTTGTTGTTCAAACCACTCGCGGTTGTTGTTTTTCCCAAGCTGCTCAAAAAACCTAAATATCGCGGAATCTAATTGCATGAGATAAAAGTATAAAAAAAATGGGAGGCTTAACCTCCCATTTGATCACTTAAATTAGGGCTTACAAATACAAACACGTTTAAAAACGAGTCCGTAATACTATGTTTTTTTGAATACAATTTTATGGCTAATATTATCCCTTTTTCCTTCCAAAGTAAGTTTTCCGTATTAATGGAATAGGTATAGGTTGTTGTTGTACCGCCATCCTCAACACTGTCGGTAATCGTGAGTTTATCGCCTTCTGCTTTCCAAGTTCCTTTAGCCTCACTTTTAGAGCAAACATCATTTTTTGTCAAATAGTTTGTGCTAGTTAAAGTGTTATCGGCCTTGATGTTGAATGTTGTTTTTTTATAACAATCATCAGCTGCATCAACGCCACCAATAAACAATTGTTCTATCTGCCAGACACCGGTTAATGTATTATCCGTTGTAGTGGTCTTCTTTGGAGTGTCATCGTCTTTTTTGCAAGATGTTGACAACGTGATAGCAATAAATAATAGGGATATATAAGTAGTTTTTCATAAATTTAAAATTTGAGTTCATTGCAAATATAGAAAGAAATTTATTATTAATCGTTTTTTTTAAAAAAATTGTTATAATACTAACCTGAAGTTTTTCTTATATAATTGTGCGATTAAAACTTTCCAAAAAGGGATATTAGAGGATGTATATATATGTCCGTGAGTGTATTCAATATCAAATTCTTGTAGTGTTGTTGTGGAATGATTCTAATCCATATTACCCAATTAATTAGTTTCTATTGCCCAGTAAATCTACTGTTTATTGCCTAATTAACTATTCCCTAATCACTACTGCCTTTTCTCCAAAACATCCACCACATCTTGTAGGGTATAGCCTTTGGCTTGTAGTAAAATCAACAGGTGAAAGAGTAAATCAGCGCTTTCGTTAAGGAATAAGCCTTCGTCATTGTCTTTGGCTTCGATCACAGTTTCTACCGCCTCTTCGCCTACTTTTTGTGCAATTTTATTGATGCCCTTGGCAAACAAACTTGCCACGTAGCTTTTGTCTGTGGGGTTATTTTTACGATCTGCAATAATGTTTTCCAACACTGATAAAAACCCGTAATCAGGTTTGTTTTCTTTATTCCAACAGCTATCACTTCCCGTGTGGCATGTTGGGCCGTTTGGTGTCGCTTGAATCAGTAGGGTGTCTTTGTCGCAATCTACTGCCATTTCAACCAAGGTCAAAAAATAACCGCTCTCCTCCCCTTTTGTCCAAAGGCGGTTTTTGCTACGACTAAAAAACGTTACTTGCTTGCTTTCTAGCGTTTTAGCCACGGCTTCGGCATTCATATAGCCAAGCATCAGTACCGTTTTTGTTTGTGCGTCTTGCACTATGGCAGGAACCAGTCCGTCTGGGTGTTTGCTGTAATCTATTGTCATCGTACGGGAATTTGATTGTTTCGTAAAACGGATTTTAGTTCAGGGATACTTATTTCTTTAAAGTGAAATACACTCGCTGCCAAAGCAGCATCTGCATTTCCCAGGGAAAAGGTATCTATAAAATGCTGTACAGAACCCGCTCCGCCTGAAGCGATTACAGGAACAGAAACGGTTTCACTTAGTTGCCTTAAGGCTTTGTTGGCAAAACCTTGCTTGGTACCGTCATGATCCATAGAGGTAAATAAGAGTTCGCCTGCACCTCGGTCAACGGCCTCAGTGGCCCATTCAAATAGTTTGTGCTCCGTAGGTACTTTTCCACCTACCAGATGTACCACCCACTCGTTTTCAATTAGTTTGGCGTCAATGGCAACGACAATACATTGCGTACCAAATTTTTGTGCCAATTCGCTTATAAGTTCTGGTCGGCGCACAGCAGCGGAGTTAATAGATACCTTATCCGCACCGTTTTCTAACAAAATACCTACATCTTCCACAGAACTAATACCACCGCCCACCGTAAACGGAATGTCAATCGCATGTGCCACGTTACGAACCAATTGCGCCAAGGTTTTACGCTTTTCTTCTGAGGCAGAAATATCCAAAAACACCAGCTCGTCTGCGCCCTCATCGGCATAGCGTTGTGCCAATTCCACGGGATCGCCCGCATCACGGAGCGAAACAAAGTTTACACCCTTTACAGTACGTCCATCTTTGATGTCTAAACACGGAATAATTCGTTTGGTGAGCATATTACATTTGTTCCGTTTGATAGCGTTCCAACTCCTTTAGAGACAGTTTGTTCTCGTAAATAGCCTTTCCAATAATGGCGGCGGTACAACCCAATTCTGCACACTGATAAATATCGTCCATGGTGGTTACGCCCCCAGAAGCAACCAGCGAAAGTTCAGGTAACTGTTCTAAAATTTCATAATACAATTCCAACGATGGTCCTGCCAGCATACCATCTTTGGCAACATCTGTGCAAAGGACATATTCAAATCCTTTATGTGCATAATCTTGTATAAAGTCTATGACATCCAATCCCGAATCTTGTTCCCAACCGTGCGTGGCAATCCGTCTGTTTTTGGCATCTGCACCTAAAATAAGATGCTCTGATCCAAATTTATCCAGCCATTCAAGAACTAAATCAGGTTCGCTAACTGCAATACTACCCAGTGTAACCTGTGAAGCGCCGCAATCAAACGCCGTTTGTAAATCGGTTTCAGATTTAATTCCACCGCCAAAATCGACCTGTAAGGAGGTTTGCGTGGCAATTTGCTCCAATACCTTTGCATTTACAATATGCTTGGCACGCGCACCGTCTAAGTCAACGACATGCACGTGCGTAAGTCCAGCCCCTTCAAAGGCCTTGGCCACTTCCACAGGCGATTCGTTATACATTTTTTTGGTGTCGTAATCGCCTTTGGTAAGGCGAACACATTGTCCATTAATGATATCTATTGCCGGTACGAGAATCATAGATTTAAAAAATTTTGTAATAGTTGTACGCCCACAGCACCACTTTTTTCAGGGTGAAATTGGGTGCCATAAAAATTGTCACGTGCCAGTGCTGCACTAAACGACAGGTCATACATACAGGTTGCATTGGTGTCATCACAGCATTTGGCGTAATAACTATGTACCAAATAAAAATGACTGTTTTGTGGAATATTAGAAAATAGCTTTCCTGTGCTATTAACCGTATTCCATCCCATATGCGGTACATTTAAATTGGTATTAAAACGCACCACTTCTGTGTCGAAAATCCCCAAGCCTTTTGTGTCTCCTTCTTCCGAAGCGTGACACATCAATTGCATGCCTAAACATATACCCAATACAGGTTGCTTGAGGGTCGGAATAACAGTATCCAGCCCTGTGTCTTGCAATTTTTTCATGGCAGAACTCGCCTCGCCTACTCCTGGAAAAATAACATGGGAGGCTTGGCGAATTTCATCCGCATCATGGGATAGTACAGCCGTAGCACCCAAACGCTCCAATGCGAAACGAATACTCTGAATATTGCCTGCACCGTAATCTATAATGACTACTTTCATAGCTGACCTTTAGTTGAAGGTAATATTAGTTTATCCGCATCACGTTTGATGGCCATTTTTATTGCTTTGGCAAACGCTTTAAAAATCGCTTCAATTTTGTGGTGTTCGTTGTGTCCTTCCGCCTTGATATTCAGGTTTGCTTTGGCGCCGTCTGCAAAAGATTTAAAAAAGTGAAAAAACATTTCTGTTGGCATTTTTCCAATCATTTCACGCTTAAACTTTGCGTCCCACATGAGCCATGCGCGTCCGCCGAAATCTATGGCTACTTGCGCCAAGCAATCATCCATAGGCAAACAAAAACCATAGCGTTCCATGCCAAGTTTATTACCTAAAGCCTGTGCAAAAGCCTCTCCCAAGGCAATGGCTGTGTCTTCAATGGTGTGGTGCTCATCGACTTCCAAATCCCCTTTGGTTATTAATACAATATCAACACCACCGTGGCGTGCCAACTGGTCTAACATATGATCGAAAAAGACAATGCCTGTATCGATAGTGCTTTGTCCAGTACCGTCCAAATTAAGTTCTATTTGGATGTCCGTTTCTTTTGTAGTGCGCACATGTGTAGCACATCTCTCACCTGCTTTTAAAAGCGTATAAACACCTTCCCAGGATTGCGTTTGCAATGAAATGATGGGTTTAAGTTCCGCAGAAATATCTTGTGCCATACGTGAATCGTATTGTAACAATATCCCTTTTGCGCCAAGATTTTGTGCCAATTCCATATCGCTCATTCTATCGCCAATCACATAGGAATTTGCCAAATCATATTCGTTATTGTCCAAATATGCCGTTAGCATGCCTGTTTTGGGCTTACGTGTGGGTGCATTGTCTTCGGGCATGCTTTTATCGATAAAGATTTGATCAAATACAATACCTTCATTTTTGAGAGATGTGAGCATAAAATCATGCGTTGGCCAAAACGTATCTTCAGGAAAACTTGCTGTTCCCAACCCGTCCTGATTGGTAACCATGACCAATTCATAATCCATTTCTTTGGCAATACGTCCCAAATACTGAAACACACCCGGATAGAATTCGAGTTTGTTTAATGCATCTAATTGATAGTCTTTTGGCTCTAATGCCAAGGTCCCATCTCTATCTATAAATAATACTTTTTTCATTTGGATAATGATTTACATGCAGCAATAAGATTATCATTTTCTTGTGGTGTGCCCACGCTAATTCGGATGCAGTTTTCGCAATTCTCCTGCGAAGAACGATTCCGTGTAACAATGTGTTGATTTAATAATTCAGTATATCGTCTTGAAGCATCATCAACTTGAATGAGTAAAAAATTGGCATCTGATGGGTATATTGTAACTACCCACGAAAAAGCATTTAATTCTTGCGCTAATCGTTTCCGTTCTGCAATACTTTCTACAATTTGTGCATTTACTGCTTTTGTATCACGAAGGACTGTCATGGCATGTTGCTGACTTAGCGTATTGATATTATATGGCGGTTTGATGCGCTTTAACAAGGCAATAATTTCAGGGCTGGCAATGGCAATTCCCAAACGCAAACCCGCTAAGCCAAAAGCTTTGGAAAGCGTTTGAGTTACGATAAGATTAGGGTAGTCGGATAGTTTTTCAGACCAACTTGGGATTTCAGTGAAATCGATATAGGCTTCATCAATAACAATAATTCCGTCAAAATTATCCAACAACGCTTTAATATCATCAGCGTTAAATGCATTTCCGCTTGGATTGTTCGGACTACAAAAGAAGATCGCTTTCGTATTTGGTGTAACTGCAGCAAGAATTTCCTTTGGTTTTAGCTGAAAAGTAGCGTCAAGTGGCACTTCAATCAAGCCAACGCTGTTAATATCTGCCAATACCGCATACATACCATAAGTTGGTGGCATGATTACCATTTCGTCCTTATGTGGCGTGCAAAACGCTCGAACAATAAGATCTAAAACTTCATCGCTCCCGTTACCGATTAAAAGCTGGTCTTCGTTACAACCTCGAAGATTGGCAAAAATATTTTTTAATTCCGTTTGATTCGGATCTGGATAACGGTGTACAACTGTGCTGTTTGGATTTTCATTGGCATCCAAAAACGTCCACTCCCCCTCCGTAGCGGTAAAGGTATCTCGTGCCGAAGTATAGGGTTTTAATGCCAACATTTCTGGGCGTGCCCATTGCGATAAATCGAAATTTCTAGCCATTTTTCAAATCATTTAAACGAAGGGTTACCGCGTTTTTGTGTGCAAATAGTCCTTCTGCTTCTGCCATAGCTTCGATACTTGGTCCTAATTTTTGGATGCCATCTGGGCTAATCCGCTGATAGGTAATCGCTTTGGTAAATGCATCGAGATTTACCCCGCTATATTGTTTGGTATATCCGTTGGTCGGAAGAGTGTGGTTGGTGCCAGAGGCATAATCACCAGCACTTTCTGGTGTATAATTCCCAATAAACACAGACCCTGCATTTAGAATACCATCAACAAAAACTGTTTCATTTCGTGTACAAACAATATAATGTTCAGGTCCATACATATTGATAAAATCCAAGGCCGTTAATTCGTCATCAAAATATACCGCTAACGAATTGTCAAGTGCCTTCTCTGCGATTTCCTTTCGAGGTAAGCGTTGTAATTGTTTTTGTAATTCTTCTTGCACAGACTTGATTAAAGGATTGTCTGTTGCAACCAAAATCACTTGACTGTCTACGCCGTGTTCGGCTTGGGATAGCAGGTCTGCCGCTACATAGGCAGGATTTGCTGAAGCATCTGCTACAACCAATAATTCAGACGGCCCAGCCGGCATATCGATTGCCGTTTGATATTGCGTTGCTTTTTGTTTGGCTACAGTAACAAATTGATTACCAGGACCAAATATTTTATACACTTTCGGAATAGATGCTGTTCCAAAAGTCATGGCTGCAATGGCTTGAATACCCCCAATTTGTGCCACTATCGTAACGCCACATTTAAATGCTGCATAACGAATTGCCGCAGGAACACCAGAGCTGCCTGGAGGTGTGCAAAGCACAATTTGTTGGCATCCTGCAATCTGAGCAGGGATAGCCAACATCAGTACTGTTGAAAATAATGGCGCGGTGCCACCAGGAATATAGATGCCTACTTTTTCAATAGGTTTTTTGGCTTGCCAACAGGAAACACCATCCATGGTTTCTACATGAACAGAAGTTGTTTCTTGTGCTTTATGGAACCTGTATATGTTATCGTAAGCTATATCAATAGCATTGACAAGTTCAGATGGCAATTCACTTTTTGCGTTTGATAAGTCTTGTGATGAAACAATAAAATTATCCACCTTAACCTTATCAAATTTTTGACAGTATGTACGAGCAGCCTCATCGCCTTTTGCTTTAACTGCGTTAAAAACCTCGTCCACAATAGGTTCAACTGCCGCAAAATCTGCCGTTGGGCGTTTTGTCAACGACTCCCAATTATTCCGATCTGGATTACTAACAATACGCATTACTGAATCATTCGTTCGATTGGACATACTAAAATATCACGGGCACCTGCCGCTTTTAACTCATCTACCATTTCCCAAAATGTATTTTTGTTTACCACTGAGTGCAACGAACTCCATCCTTCTTCCACTAATGGCATTACGGTTGGACTTTTGAGTACAGGTAGCATATTTGAAACATGTGTGATAGCATCGTTAGGAACATTCATAATCACATAACGCGAATTTTTTCCTGCCAACACAGCACGAATACGAAACAATAAGGTTTCAAGGAGTTCCTTTTTTTGATCGGTCAAGTCATTGCCACTAACCAAAACGGCTTCAGATTGAAACATGACTTCAACTTCCTTAAGGTTGTTTTTAAATAGCGTAGAGCCGCTAGAAACAATGTCGCAAATGGCATCTGAAAGTCCAATGTTTGGTGCAATTTCTACCGATCCGTTGATGATGTGTAAATCAGCTTCAATGCCCCATTGCTTTAGGTAATTTTGTACCGTTTTTGGATAAGAAGTAGCAATGCGCTTCCCGGCTAAATCTTCAATACCGTTATAAGTAGCCTCTTTAGGAAACGCCATCGAAACACGGCATTTTGAAAAGCCCAAATGCTCCAATATATTTATATCCTCGCCTTTTTCAATCAATAAGTTTTCGCCAATAATAGCCAAATCCACAACTCCATCACGAAGGTATTGTGGAATATCTCCGTTGCGTAAATAGTAAATTTCCATTGGAAAATTCGACGCTGTGGTTTTGAGTTGGTCTTTTCCATTATTGATGGAAATGCCGCAGTCCTTGAGTAATTTCAAAGAATCTTCATTAAGTCTTCCTGACTTTTGAATGGCAATACGTATGTTTTCTTTCTTCATCATTGATACAAAAAAACCCGTTTGAGTTGCTTCAAACGGGTTAGTCGGTTATGGATACACCTCACCTAGTTCGTTTGAAACGATGACTTTTCGTGGTGATGTGTATGTGTTGTTTTCATTTAAGTGCAAATATCGAACTTTTTTTTCAAATATTACTGATTTCCTAAAATTAGTGGTAAACCATCTTTGCCATTGCCTACAATAACAATTTTTGTATTAGGAGATTCTGCAAGTTTTATGGTAGCTTCAATTCCTTTATCTTTTAAGATATTGGGAGTCAATGATGCTGCTAGAATACGGTTTGCTACTGCCTTTCCTTCTGCATCAATACGTACTTTTTCAGCTTCTTGACGTGCTTTTTCTAGTCGGAATTCGTATTCTAATGCTTCTTGCTCTTGGGTAAGCTTACGTTGAATAGCTTCTTTAATCGATATAGGAAGTGTAACATCACGAACCAATACCGAGTTTAGTTGTACGTGCTGTTCTTCTACTTTTCGTCTGGTTTCTTCAAAAATTTCATTTTGAATGGCATCTCGTTTTGTGGAATATAATTGCTCTGGTGTATAGCGTCCAATTACCGAACGTGCAACGGCACGAATTTCAGGCGCAATAACAATATTAAGGTAATTTTCTCCTTTGGTTTTGTGTAACAAGCCCAACTCGTCAATTTTTGGCTGATACAACACCGAAACATCCAACGATATTTCTAATCCATTAGAAGAAAGAACACGCATGCCACTTTCAAATTCTTCTTGTTGTTTAATGTTATAAATATAAACGCGATTCCACGGTGCAATGATGTGGAAACCTTCACTTAATGGAGCTTCGTCAGTAACAACTCCCCCTCCGAAAGTTTTAAACAATACTCCCGCTTCACCGGATCCGATGTTTACAGAAGATTTTGCAATAAAAATAATACTTACTAGAATGAGGACTACGACAGGTAGTCCGATTTTTGGAACTTTATTCATGATATAAAAAATTAGGTTAACATACCGCCGTCAACGTTTAAGACTTGTCCTGTAATATACGCAGATAAATCGGAGGCTAAAAATAAACAAGCGTTGGCAACATCTTCAGGAGAACCGCCACGCTTTAGCGGAATACCAGCACGCCATTGTGCAACTACATCTTCAGGAAGTTTTCCTGTCATTTCAGTTTCTATGAAACCTGGCGCAATTACGTTTGAACGAATATTTCTTGAGCCCAATTCCAATGCAACTGATTTGGAAAAACCAATAATACCCGCTTTAGAGGCTGCATAATTCGATTGACCCGCATTTCCTTTTACACCCACCACAGAACTCATGTGAATAAGACTTCCGTGACGTTGTTTAAGCATGGTGCGTTGTACTGCTTTGGTCATATTAAAAACAGATTTTAAGTTTACTTCAATGACCTTGTCAAAATCCGCTTCAGAGATGCGCATTAACAAGTTGTCTTTGGTAATACCAGCGTTATTGATAAGGACGTCTATACTTCCAAATTCATTTAAAACATCGGTAGCTAATTGCTGTGCTGATTCAAAATCGGCTGCATTAGACTGATAGGCTTTTGCCTTAATGCCCATCGCGGTTAATTCCTGTTCTAAATCCTCTGCAGGACCTGCAGACGAACTGTAAGTGAAAGCAATATTTGCACCATTTTTCGCAAATGCATGTGCAATTCCTTTTCCGATGCCTCTACTGGCACCAGTAATAAGAACGTTTTTTCCTTTGACTAATTCCATAGTTATGCTAATGCTTGAGCAACGGTTTTTCCAATAGCAGCAGGTGAATCTACCACGTGAATCCCACAGGCTTTCATAATTGCCTTTTTGGCTTCGGCAGTATCTTCAGCACCACCAACAATAGCACCAGCGTGCCCCATGGTACGCCCTTTAGGCGCTGTTTCACCAGCGATAAATCCTACAACAGGTTTAGGGTTTCCTTGCGCTTTTATCCAATTTGCCGCATCGGCTTCTAGTTGTCCACCAATTTCGCCAATCATGACAATACACTCTGTTTCGTCATCTTCCATAAGTAATTGAACGGCGTCTTTTGTTGTTGTACCAATAATGGGATCACCGCCAATTCCAATCGCTGTGGTAATACCAAAACCCTCTTTAACTACCTGATCCGCAGCCTCGTAAGTAAGTGTTCCTGATTTTGAAACAATGCCCACATTTCCTTTTTTGAAAACAAAGCCGGGCATAATCCCCACTTTTGCTTCTTCGGGAGAAATTACTCCAGGACAATTTGGTCCAATCATGCGACAATCCTTGTCTTTTAAGTACTGCATTACCTTAGCCATGTCATTTACAGGAATACCTTCTGTTATGGTAATAATCACTTTGATGCCCGCTTCTGCAGCTTCCATTACAGCATCAGCTGCAAATGCTGGGGGTACAAAAATAATTGATGTGTCTGCTTGTACTTTTTCTACTGCCTCAGCAACCGTGTTAAACACTGGTTTACCGAGGTGTGTTTGCCCGCCTTTTCCTGGCGTTACTCCACCAACAACGTTAGTGCCGTAGTCAATCATTTGACTGGCATGAAAGGTTCCTTCACTTCCTGTGAATCCTTGTACAATTATTTTGGATGATTTGTTTACTAATACGCTCATGTTATGATTTAACTCGTTCTATATATGTTCCCTTTTCGGTATCTACTTTAATTTTATCTCCTTCATTGATAAATAGCGGTACATTGATTGTAGCACCTGTTTCTGCAGTAGCAGGTTTTGTAGCATTGGTTGCCGTATTTCCTTTTACGCCTGGCTCTGCGTGTGTAATTTCTAAAACAACGCTAGCAGGCATTTCTACAGAAAGTGGGCTGTTATCTTCAGTATTAATCATTACTGTTACGATCTCCCCTTCTTTCATCAATTTGGGTTGGTCTAAAATACTTTCTTGAAGTTCAATTTGATTATAGTCTTCTGTATTCATAAAATGATACATAACGCCTTCAGCATACAAAAACTGGTATTTTCGTGTTTCTACACGAACATCCTCAATTTTATGCCCTGCGGAAAACGTGTTATCAACCACTTTACCTGACGTAACACTTTTTAATTTTGTTCGCACAAAAGCCGGGCCTTTACCGGGTTTAACATGTAAGAATTCAATGACTTTATAAATGTCGTTATTAAAATGAATACATAATCCTTTTCGGATATCTGATGTTGATGCCATAATTAATTTTGTAAATATCCTTTCATAATACCACGCTGTGATTGTCTAATAAACTGTAAAATATCATCGCGTTCTGTTGAGGCTTCCATTTCGGCTTCAATTATTTGTGTAGCCTGTGAATTATTAAAATTCTTTTGATACAGTATACGGTAAATACTTTGAATTTCTTTGATTTTATCTGAATCAAATCCTCTTCGTCGCAGTCCAACAGAGTTAACGCCTGCGTAAGAAAGGGGTTCACGAGCTGCTTTTACAAACGGTGGAATATCTTTTCTCACCAAAGATCCACCCGCTACAAATGCGTGGTCACCAATAGAACAAAATTGATGGACCGCAGTCATTCCAGCTAAAATAACGTGTGTGCCTACAGTAATGTGGCCGGCTAACGTACTATTGTTTGAAAAAATACAATAATCTCCAACGAAACAATCATGAGCTATGTGAGAATAAGCCATGATAAGGCAATTACTTCCGATACTTGTTTTACCCCTAGAATTCGTTCCACGGTTGATGGTAACACACTCGCGTATGGTCGTATTGTCTCCAATTACAGCGGTGGTATTTTCTCCATTAAATTTTAAATCTTGTGGTACGGCACTAATGACAGAACCTGGAAAAATATTACAATTCTTTCCAATTCGAGCACCTTCCATGATAGTCACATTTGGGCCAATCCATGTCCCCTCCCCTATAACAACATTTTTGTCTATTGTTGTAAAGGGTTCGATGACCACATTTTTGGCAATTTTGGCATCAGAATGCACATACGCTAACGGTTGATTCATACTTTTACTTGATCTTTTCTTACAATTTGAGCCATCATTTCGGCTTCAGTTGTAATTCTTCCTCTGGAGTAGGCTGTGGCCTGCATATGGCATATTCCACGTCTTATTGGGGACAATAATTCCATTTTAAAGACCAATGTATCTCCCGGAACAACGGGTTTTTTAAACTTGGCATTTTCAATTTTCATAAAAAAAGTAAGGTAGTTTTCAGGGTCAGGCACGGTACTAAGAACCAATACGCCACCTGCTTGTGCCATTGCTTCTATTTGCAACACACCTGGCATAACAGGTTGTCCTGGAAAATGTCCTTCAAAATATGGCTCATTCATGGTGATACTTTTCACACCAACGATGTGTCTATCGCTTAGCTCTAAGATTTTATCAACCAATAAAAATGGAGGTCTGTGTGGGATCACATCCATGATCGCATTTACATCCATAAGCGGTTCTGCATCGAGATCAAATGTTGGAATGCGATTTCTCTTTTCTTGCTTAATAATTTTGGCTAATTTTTTTGCAAAATCAGTATTTAAGGCATGACCTGGTTTATTGGCAATCACCTTTCCTCGAATACGACAACCTACCAAAGCCAAATCTCCAATAACATCAAGAAGCTTATGGCGTGCCGCCTCATTTGGGTATTTGAGCGTTAGATTGTCTAAAATACCATTTGGTTTTACCGCTATTGAATCTCTGTTAAAGGCAGTACACAATCTTTGCATGGTTTCCTCGGATAGCTCTTTGTCCACATATACAATAGCATTGTTTAGGTCACCGCCCTTTATGAGCCCTTCCGCCAAAAGCATTTCAATTTCATGTAAAAAACTAAATGTTCTGGCATGAGCAAAATCATCTTTAAAATCTGATATATTCTTCAAAGTTGCATTTTGGGTTCCCAATACTTTGGTGCCAAAATCCACCATGGTGGTTACCTGATAAGAGTCGGCAGGAATAACGGTGATTTCACTACCAGTTTCTTCGTCAACAAAAGAAATATTTTCGTGCACTACATATTCGTATCGCTCAGCATCCTGTTCCGTGATACCAGCTTGTAGTAAAGCATCAACAAAAAACTTGGAGGAGCCATCCATAATCGGCGGCTCTGATGCATCTAGTTCAATTAAAACATTATCAATTTCTAGGCCTACAAGAGCAGCTAAAACGTGTTCAGATGTTTGGATATTAACTCCGTTTTTTTGCAAATTCGTACCCCTTTGGGTGTTTACAACAAGATTAGCATCTGCTTCAATAATTGGCTTGCCCTCTAAATCAACTCTGCAAAAAGCATAGCCGTGATCTACGGGAGCAGGCTTAAAGGTTAATGTCACTTCTTTTCCAGTATGAATACCTACACCATTTAAAGAAATGGGCTTTGAGATAGTCGTTTGTTTACTCATGGTCAAGCTTCTTTTTTAGGGTTTGTAAATCTGTGATATGTGTGTGTAAATTACGGAAATGAACGTATGCTTTGCTAAATGCAGCGTAATCAAAAGCAGGGTATCCCATTACTTTTGAACCGTCCTTAATATTTTTTAAAATTCCTGATTTGGCTTGAATACCTACATGGTTACCTATGGTCAAATGTCCGCTAATACCTACTTGACCTCCAATTTGGCAATGCGTTCCTATTTTAGTAGAACCTGCTACACCCGTTTGGGCAGCAATTACGGTATGCTCACCAATTTCAACATTATGCCCAATTTGAATAAGGTTATCCAATTTCACTCCCTGTCCAATTTTAGTGGATCCTAGTGTGGCGCGGTCAATGGTTGTATTTGCGCCTACATCAACGTAGTCACCAAGCACAACATTACCTGTTTGTGGTACCTTTTCATATGTGCCGTTTTCATTTGGCGCCCATCCAAATCCATCCGCACCAATTACCGCATTATTATGAATAACACAATTTTTGCCGATTATGGTGCCATCCAGAATTCTAGCACCCGAATGAATTGTTGAATTTGCTCCAATGAATACATTATTGCCCAAATATACATTTGGTTGTATAACGACTCGGTCTTCAATCGTAGTTTTTGTACCCACCTGTGTATAGTCACCAATAAATGCAGAAGTAGCTACAGTTGCATTTTGAGAAACGATAGCTGTTTGCGCAATACCAGAAGGATACTGCTGCTGGATCTGATTGTAATGCTCTAATAGTTTAGAAAATGCATCATAGGGGTCCTCCACCCGAATAAGGGTTGTTTTAAATTCTTTTTCAGCTATAAAAGAATCACGAACCAAGGTTATTGTGGCATCAGTAGTATATAAATAAGGAGTGTATTTTGGATTTGCCAAGAAAGACAAACTGCCTTTCTCACCCTCCTCAATTTTGGAAAGCCTATTGACCTCTGCGTTATTGTTTCCCTCAACCGTTCCAGAAACTAACTCGGCTATTTGAGAGGCTGTGAAATTCATAACTGCAAAATTAAGAAAAATATCCGTCACCCTTTGGAAAAGCCAAGAAGTACTTCGTGTCTTTTTTAGTCAGAGTATGTAGATGTGCTGTATCTGGCGAAGTGTCAAATAACGAACATACCCCGTTTTGACTGCATAATTGAATTGGATTTTCCTTTTGCTGATACCCTTGAATTTCTAAACTCCCAGAGAAAACAAAATAAGAAACTTCTTCGCTAGAAAGCCCGTGATTTGCTGAGATTTCTGATCTACGCAAATCAATTTCTGCATTAGAAAAAGGTTCATATCCCAATTTAATTTTTGGAAACTTACGATTTAAAAGCATTTTAGCTATAGAGGACAACACTACGTCTTTATTGGAAACGGCATTTTTTATCAGCATCCAAACATCGGCATCGTCTAATTGAATAAATGAATTTATTTTTGTCTTAACATCGACATCCAGATGTTGTAAGAAATAACCTAGAGCCTCGCTCATATGTACCTTTTTCCCCGATTGAATACATTTTATGGCTCGTTCAAAAAAGTGCACCAAAAGTTCCTCTGCCACAAAACTCGTCTTATGCAAATAAACCGACATGTACATCATTCTCCGTGCCAATAGAAACTTTTCGATAGAATACACCGCCTTTGTATTAAAAACCAATTGGTTGTCATGCACATGCATCATAGAAATAAGGCGTTCTGAATTGATATTACCCTCTGTTACACCCGAATAAAAACTATCACGCTTTAGGTAATCTAACCTGTCGAGGTCGATATGTGAGGAAATCAATTGATGAAAAAATTGTCGTGGATAAGTGTTTGTAAACATACGTATGGCCAAATCGAGCGATCCGTCAAACGCTATGTTTAACTTTTCCATCAATGCGAAAGACATATCTTCATGTGAGTTTTTGGGGAATAATACGTGCTCCAATGCGTGCGAAAAAGGTCCGTGTCCAAGGTCGTGAAGCAACATGCAAGCATATAAAGCCTCTGCCTCTTCGTCGCTGATTTCAACCCCTTGTTGACGTAACGCAAAGACTGCTTTTGTTGCCAAATGCATGGCTCCTAAAGCATGTTGAAACCTGGTGTGTTCGGTTGAAGGAAATACTAAAAACGACAAACCCATTTGTTTGATACGGCGAAGCCGTTGCACATAAGGATGATTGACAAGTTTAGCAATAAAAGGAGTTGGGATTGTAATAAATCCGTAAATTGGGTCGTTGTATTGGGTGAGCTTCAACTTAATAAAATTACGCCCAAAGATAAGCATATGCAGCAGATTGAACTTTTATGGATTGATGATGAAATAGATTTACTCCAAGCACACATTCTTTTTCTTTCTCAAAAAGGGTATAACGTCCATAAAGCACACAGTGGTCAAGACGCCATGACACTCGTTAAAGAACGTCCTTTTGATGTTGTGCTGTTAGACGAAAACATGCCAGGTATGTCAGGATTGGAGGTTTTAGGTGAGCTCAAGCAACTATTCCCATCACTACCCATTATCATGATCACCAAAAGTGAAGAGGAAAATATCATGGAAGAGGCTATTGGTGCTAAAATTGCCGACTATCTAATTAAGCCTGTTAATCCCAATCAGATATTACTAGCACTAAAGAAAAACTTAGATGCCACAAAATTGGTAACCGAAAAAACCATTTCAAGTTATCAGCGCTCTTTTCAAGAACTAAACGGCTTGCTCATGCAAGCACACTCGTTAGAGGATTGGTGCAACTTGTACCAAAAAATTCTTTTTTGGGAAATGGAGTTAGATGCTATTGATTCACCCGAATTACAAGAAATTTTCCGCTATCAAAAAACAGAAGCCAATTTGACATTCTCTAGGTTTGTTGAAAAGAATTACGCATCGATTCTTTATGAAAATAACGAATGTGTTTTTTCTCATCAGGCGTTTAAGCATTTGGTTGCTCCAAAGTTAGAATCAAAACCCACCTTACTTTTAATGATTGACAACCTTCGATATGATCAGTTTAAATGCATATTACCAAACATTTCGCCCTATTACAGTTTGGACCATGAAACGGAATACTTCAGTATTTTACCTACAGCAACTCAGTATGCACGAAATGCCTTTTTTTCGGGCTTACTTCCCGCTGAAATGGAATCAAAACATCCAAATTGGTGGAAAAATGACACCGATGAAGGAGGTAAAAATTTACATGAAGCAGATTTTTTATCCGACCAACTTAAACGCCTAAACATTAGTGCGCCACACTCCTATCATAAGATTAATCGTCCGCAAGAGGCAACTAAATTTTTGGATACTCTAAAAGCAGAAAATGCTATGCCACTCAAAGTTGTAGTGTATAATTTTGTGGATATGATTTCACATGCCAAAACAGAAATGGAAGTCATCAAAGAGCTCGCTAGTACAGACAAAGCGTATCGCTCCCTAACAAAAAGTTGGTTTCAAAATGGCTTGCTACTGGAAATCATCAAAGCAGCACAAAAAAAAGGGTATCAACTTATCATCACTACGGACCATGGGACAATTAATGTAGAGCAACCATCTAAAATTATTGGAGATAGGGAAACGAGTAGCAATATTCGATATAAAACAGGAAGAAGGCTAAAAACAGATGATGACAAGCATGTTTTTATGGTTTCAGAACCGAGCAGTATTGGCTTGCCAACAATTAATATGAGTAGTTCTTTTGCCTTTGCCAAAGACAATTATTACCTCGTTTATCCTAGCCGATACCATCACTTTGTCAATTATTTTAGAAACACTTATCAACATGGTGGTATCTCATTAGAAGAGATGTGTATTCCATTTGCGGTCTTTTCTCCTAAGTAGCGTATTTTTGCTTTATGGTTCAAGAAATAACGCTTGATAATATAGATGCATTTGCGGATAAGCTTGTGTCCGTTCTTACGCATAAAATTGTGCTACTAGAGGGAAATTTGGGGGCTGGAAAAACCACACTTGTAAAAGCTTTTTTCAAAGCACTTGGAGCAGTGGATGCCGTTTCCAGTCCAACTTTTGGTATCGCTAATGAAGTAGAACTACCCACTGAGACCGCATACCATTTAGATTTGTATCGCATTGAACATCCAGATGAATTGGCGCAGTTTGGCTTTGAGGAATATCTCTATTCAGGTGGTTTTTGTTTTATTGAGTGGCCAAAGATTGCCATGGATTTCATACCAGAATCTCATCATCTCATTACGCTTGAATCCATCGACACTACTACAAGAAAAATAACATTTATATGAGCTTTTTAAAACGTTTGGGATACTATTTAGGCGGATTTTCTGTTGGTCTAATTTTTTTGTTTTTCTTTTTCAATGGAAAACGAACGCAGTGCAATTACGCACCATCAGCCAGATTGAAAAATGATATTCAACAAAAAAAATGGATGTTTGAAGAGGGTTTTTATGCCATAAATGATACGGTTCAATGGTTTAAAAACATAGATGTACGCTTTAGTGAAAGTGCAATTGGTGTTGATTCTTGTAATGTGTATGTGTTGGAAGTTGACGAAAAAGTATTCTCAGTAGAAAACTGCAATGATACCGCTTTTTTTAAGCGTTAATTTTTCTAGAAACAAGTTCTTGTTTTAGCATTTTGCGTTCTTTTTCGGTTTGTGATTTAACCGAACTGTTTTCAATAGCCCGCCGCATTAAGTAAGGAATGGATTGTCTTAATGGTCCAAAAGGCACATATTTAAACACATGTGCACCCTCTGCGGCAAGCGAGAAAGAAATATAATCACGCATGCCATATAACTGACTAAACCATAGGTTTTTATCTTGCAACGAGATGTCCTTTTGCTTACACGTTTCTTTAACCCATTGAATATCCGCCTCGTTATGAGTGGCGACAATGCAGAGCTGTTTTTTTAGATGCTGTAACGCAAATTCAAGTGCTTGTCGAAATTGCTTATCTGTTTGCATTTTCGTGTTACAAACGGGAGATTCAAGCCTCAAGATGTTGGCTCTTTTTCTTTCCTTTTCCATGTAAGCACCTCTGACAAATTTTACACCTAAAAAATAACCTTGTGCGTTTTGACAAAGGGTCATGTATTTGTTCAAGGTGTCTTTGAGATAAAACTGAAGTGTAATAGCCACTACTACATTTTCTTTGTTGTAGCGTTTCATCAGCGGTAAAATCAGTGCATCAACTCCAGATTGAATCCAACTTTCCTCAGCATCAATCATCAACACAATCTCTGATTGTGCTGCTAATGCAGCACAACTTTCTAAACGGTTTTTTATTCGCTTCCAAGCAGCCAATTCTACATCACTTAACTCAAAACCCAGTGTTTTTTTTTCAAACAGAGTGAATGATCCAATAGCTGTGGGCTTTAATACTGCAAAAGGATACGCATCATTAGTTGCTGCCACACGAATCGTTTCTAAAATAACTTCCAAATTTTGATCAAAATCAGATTCTGAAAGGGCATGCTCATTGGCATAATCCAATACACTTTTCACACGAAAACTTGCCATACGAGTTGTAATCGAAGTACACGTAGCAACATCTTTACCTGCACAAAATTGATAGTAACCAGTAAAACGAATAAAAGGCGCGATGGGAAATCTAAAAAACGTAATAAACCGCCAAAAAACAAATGCGATCCTTACAATAAAAGGAAAAGAAAGTAATCGAAACAAAACCAATGAAGCGCGTAAATCTTGTGATGATTTATGCGGATAATATGTGGATTTAATCGTCAATGAATTGCTTTTTTATTTTGGTTCATCAAATCAAAATTAGGAAAATAAAACACAAAAGCAGTACTTTCGTTTTCTCTTATGATACTAAAAACAAAACATAGCGAAATCATTTTTGGCACTGCATGCATGGATGCATTAAATCTTTGGGTAAGTACACACCACTACTCTAGTGTTTTTGTGTTGACGGATGTCAATACTCAGTCCCATTGTCTCCCGCGCTTTAAGCAAGAGGCCCATTTTGAATTTACAGCGCTCAATATGCCAGCAGGTGAAGAACATAAACACATCAACACCTGTGTTTCACTTTGGGATTCTCTCTCAGCATTGGGTGCAGATAGAAAAAGTTTGCTCATAAATCTTGGAGGCGGAGTAGTTACGGATTTGGGCGGTTTTGTGGCCTGTACATTTAAACGCGGCATAGACTTTATCAACATACCAACCTCTTTATTGGCTATGGTTGATGCCTCCGTGGGAGGAAAAACCGGAATAGATTTAGGACCATTAAAAAATCAAGTGGGTATCATTGAAGAACCCAAACTGGTATTGATTGATGCCATTTACTTAGATACGCTTCCAGAACAGGAATACAGAAGTGGTTATGCTGAAATGCTTAAACACGGTCTTATTCAAGAACCTAAATATTTTGAAACTCTTAGTAATTTTTTAGATCGTGATGCAATATTGCCACATATTCACCATTCTGTTGAAGTAAAAGCAAAAGTGGTAAACGAAGATCCGTATGAGCATGGGCTTCGAAAAATTCTAAACTTTGGGCATACGTTGGGTCATGCAATAGAATCACATTTTTTAGTTTCACCAAATAAGACACGATTGCTTCATGGCGAAGCTATAGCCATAGGCATGGTGCTAGAAGGGTACTTATCTGCGGAGCTTACGGGCTTGCCATTAGCCGATGCCAAACATATAAAGTCAGTTTTTGAAAAAATTTACCCAGTCGTTTCTTTTGATGACGAAACCATAACAACAGTTATTTCATTGCTTACTCATGATAAGAAAAATGAAAACGGGAATGTTCTATTTGTATTGCTGGAGGCAATAGGAAAGCCCGTCTGGAACCAATCGGTTTCGGACGAGCTTATTCGAAAATCATTTGAATTTTATGCTGCTTAAGCCGAGTTTCTACTCGCATTAATATTTCCAAACAAAGAACGTGTTACCATTTTTTCCATGACTTCACGATCGGCGTCACCCAACTTATTTTCTTGAATATGCAACAATGCGTACTGTTGAATAGTAAGCAGTGGTTGTACAATTTCTTCACGAATTTTAATGGATGCTTTACCAGCAGGTTGGTCCTGCATTAAGGTTTCCATTCCCGTTAGCATCAGAATATATTTTTTTGAACGAAGGAATTCTTCATAAATCAATTTCCAAAAGGCACCATACTCAGGGTCTTGCTCCATGTATGCCGTAAGTTTAAAGAATGATTTTTGTAAACTCATCATGGAGTTTGAAATAAGCGCTCTAAAAAAAGCATTGTTTTTATACAATTTCAGTGCTTTGTCAAAATCTCCAGCCTTATCCAAAGTTTCCAGAGCCGTACCAACCCCATAAAAACCAGGGACATTTTGCTTTAACTGGCTCCAACTTCCCACAAAAGGAATAGCACGTAAGGCAGAAAAATCTAATGATTTACTTGATTTTCGTTTAGACGGTCTTGAGCCAATATTGGTTTTCGCATAGTATTGCAGTGTACTCATATGCTCCAAATAAGGCAAAAACTTAGGGTGTGCTTTAAAATCCTTATAAGTGTCGTAACTGATTTCTGCCAACTTGGTCATGGTAGCTCTGTCCTCTTCATCCAAATCAATCGTTCTATCTGAAAACAATCGATTGGAGATACCCGAACTGAGTAACTGTTCTAAGTTATAACGGCATGAATCAAAGGTTCCGAAATTAGAACTAATCGTTTGCCCTTGGACGGTTAACTGAATTTCATCAGCTTCTACACCAGAGCCCATAGATGCATAAAATTGATGCGTATTTCCTCCTCCTCGTGCTGGTGGCCCACCACGCCCGTCAAAAAACGCAACTTTAATTCCATGCTTACGGGATATGGCTGTAAGTTCTTCTTTAGCTTTAAAAATACTCCAGTTTGCCATCAAATACCCACCATCTTTGGTCCCGTCAGAGAAACCTAACATAATGGTTTGTTTATCACCTCGATTTGTCAAGTGTGCTCTATAAATAGGGTTTGAATATACTTTATCCATTACCTCTAAAGCAATTTTTAAATCTGGAATAGTTTCAAACAGGGGAACTACATCAACCGAAGGATTTGCCCAATCACTGAGGCGAATCATAGCAAAAACTTCAAAGATATTTTGCGCTGTCTGGTTATTACTAATGATGTATCGGTTGCTTCCTGCTTCTCCATTTGTGTGTTGGATTTCTTTCATAGCACGAATAGAACCCAACGCTTTACGAACTGTTTCGTCTTCAAACGAATCAGGATTTACGTCTCCTTGAAGCGAAGTCAAAAATGAGATTTTCTTTTCTTCGGTAGCATGTATGTAATCAAACGCTGGATCGGTAACACCTGTTTTATTGGTGTGATCGAGCAACGTTAAGAACGCATCGTGATGCACTCGAGAATCTTGACGGATATCTAGACTAGCAAAATGATATCCAAATACATTAATTTTGGCGATAAAGTCCTGTAATTCGTTTGCAAACAGCCCATGGTAATTCGATTCAACGCGCTCAAGGATATCATTTAATTCCATTTTTAAATCAGCTAATGAAATTTCGGGAGCCTCTTCAAGTTTAAAAATACTGTTGTAAAGTTTCTTTTCAACACTTAACACCTTTTCTTCTACACCCGCAAAGGTGAGTCTTCTTCGGAGTTTTCTAATATCACGGTAATAATTACGAATAACGCTGCTGCGAAGCAATTGCGCTGTTTTACGCGTAATTTCAGTCGTCACAAAGGGGTTGCCATCTCGATCACCGCCTGGCCAAAATCCAAGCTTTACCGTTTCGTTAGACAATACCTCATCTTGAAAAATATGTCGTTGCACATAGGATTGAATTTCACCAATAGCAGGGTAAAAAACATTACTCAAATACCAAATTAGACTACGTGCTTCGTCTAAGGGTGTCGGCTTTTGCTTCTTAAAAAATGGCGTTCGTCCTAGCTGGGCAAGTAACAGCTTAATTTCTTGCAAGTTGTTCTTTTGAATACTTTTTCCCAAGTCTGTGATAATTCCCAATACTGATCCAGGATAGAATTGTGTTGGATGTGCCGTTAATACCGGACGCACATTAATTTCTTGCAGCAATTGCTTGAGCTCAGAAGTTTTTTGTTTGGCTTGAGCTTCTTCTTTAAGGTTTCTAAGTGTTCCAATCCCACTCATGTTATTGATACGACTATAAGCAGCATCTTCGACGGCATCGAAAAGAACTACGCGACGTTCTATAAACTGTATAAAACGAAACAATAAATCTATTTGCTCTTTTTTACTTAAGTCAGGAAAATAACGAGAGAAAAATCCCTCCACTATAGTTTTGGGATCTTGCTCTTGCTCATATCCATCGGCACAACTTGACGCAAAAAGCGGCAATAAAGTTGCGGTATTTGTGATTTTTGAATAAGGTAGGGTTGAAAATATACTGTCGTAGAGTTTAAATTTTGATAGAACGTTGCTTTCAAAACGTTCCAATTTGGTGCGTGAATTCATAGGTTTTTTACAAGTCGTTAAAAATTGTATGCATTAATCTTCTTTTGTCATTGATGCTTTCTTCAAGAGAAATCATCGTTTCGGTGCGCAAAATGCCATCAATGTCATCAATCTTAAAAATGATTTCTTTAGCATGCTCTGTAGATTTCGCACGTAACTTACAGTAGATGTTAAATTTACCAGTAGTGATATGTGCGACAGTTACAAAAGGAATTTCACGAAGGCGCTCTAGCACATATTTTGTTTGATGTGTTTTTTCAAGGTAAATCCCCACATAAGCGATAAAAGAATAGCCCATTTTGGTATAATCTAAAGCCAAGGAAGATCCCTTAATGATTCCTGCCTCTTCCATTTTACGTACACGAACGTGCACCGTACCTGCAGAGATTAACAAACGTTTTGCAATATCCGTAAAAGGAGTTCGCATATTATCGATAAGAATATCTAAAATTTGATGATCAATATCATCTAGCTTAAATTTAGTCATAATTTAAATTTTTAGCAAAGAAACTAAAAAATCATTGAAAATTATGCGTCTAAATGCTAAATTTAATGTGAATATTGTGTTAAATTTAACAAATCAGACAACCAAACTGCACTAGAACCAACTGTGATTTCTTTGGAAAACCTCATATTTTCACCAGACACATCAATTGTTTTGTGCCCATTTAGGCCTGCTAACTCACCCATTTTGTGAATGATAGGTACAAAATGTATCTCCCCATTCTTTAATACTTCAGCGTATTGTAATGCAATGTCAGTTGTTGTTTGACCAACATTTAGGTTTTTGATTAAAACATCCACAAAAGACTTCGCTACTTCTGGAATTTCTTGGTAGATCGTTGGCATATATAGCTTATGGGAAACACATTCTAACGCTTTTAAAATGGAAAAACCATACCACTTTCGTGTTTCAATGCGCCCATAGTCTTGCCCTACTTGTCCTGCTTCAAACAACAGTGTTGGTGTGCCTTGTTGCGTGAAAAAATCACCCATGCAGTTTGGATTAAACGTATCGTCATAACGCCCTACTTGGTTTGGAATGTGCTCTTGTAAGGCATTTTGTATATAACCAATAACACCCATCGCCTTTTCACGTGCAACTGTGCGTTTTTTGGATACATCTGCAGCAGGCGACAGAAACGAAAGCATACAAGGAGTATCATTTACACCGAAAAGGGTACGCTGATCGTGAAGATTAAAACAATAATGAGGTTTAAATTCGTGGTACAAGTCAACAAGCAACTTTGATTCGGGCTGTGATTGATTTATGGCATCCCTGTTTAAGTCGATTTCATTAGCGTTAACGCGCGTGTATGCAGCTGCGCCGTCGGGATTGAGTATTGGGATCAATTTAAGCGTAAAAGACGCTAAAAGGGAGGGATTTTGCTCTAAATAACACAATACATCTAACAACGCTTTTGTAGCAGTGGACTCGTTGCCATGCATTTGAGACCAAATCAAAATGTTGATAGGACCAGTTCCCATCTCAATCATTTGAATAGGACGAGATTCCACACTAGTTCCAATAGTTATTGAAGAAAACAATTTCACAAATGATTCAATAAGTGTATGGGTAACATAACGACCTTGAATTTTATGCGATCCTAATTTTGGCTGTATGGCTAAATAATCATTCATCGTTTGCAAATGTAAACCTTAAC
Source organism: Bacteroidota bacterium (assembly GCA_027621175.1). Taxonomy (GTDB): domain Bacteria; phylum Bacteroidota; class Bacteroidia; order Flavobacteriales; family Flavobacteriaceae; genus UBA7446. Next base: position 134,365 of record JAQCCM010000001.1, read on the forward strand.
CCGTTTACAATTATATACAACTTATTGTTTTTATTGTAAACAACTGCAAAGCAGATATGTTTACAACTGGTGACATTTTTGCTTTTGTGAACATATTATATACTTAATCTACTGTTAACATGTATTTTAAGTATTAATTTATGAAGTTTTAATTTAATAAAGAGTATACAAAATAAATGATTACATTTGAATATATATGCAATTTACAATATTAAATATACAAATGTAACCATGTCTTTGATTGAACGAATTAGAAAAGTAATTAACGATAGTGAGTTGAGTTCTGCTGCATTTGCAGATAAAATTGGTGTGCAACGATCTTCTATTTCACATATCCTTTCTGAACGAAACAAGCCTAGTTTAGATTTTGTCTTAAAAGTCCTTCACGCCTTCCCTACCCTTCATTCCGATTGGTTGCTTTTAGGCAAAGAAGCTGCACAAACAAAAATTGTAGCTGATACACCCGTATTATTTCCCACTGAAAAGGACCCACAACCCGAGCAACCTAAAATTGAACAGCCTGAAAAGCTTGTGCAACACAATACTCCACAAAAAAACATACAAGATGGTCAAGAAGTGGAGCGTGTTACCATTTTCTACTCAGATGGCACTTGTAGTACATACACCAATAAAAAATGATATTTTTGGGGTATGAGAATTGCCACGATTAGTATTTTAATTTTATCTGTTACCGCTTGTTTTTCGCCCCAACGTAATTGTAGCGATTTTCATACCGGTACATTTTCGTTCACCTCTATGGTTTTAGGCGACACACTGACTACAAAATTTATTCGTACAGATAGTATTGAAGTAGATTATTATTTAAATCGAGTAGATAGTTCATCCGTAAGATGGTTAAATGATTGCGAGTGTATTGTGAAAAAATTACGCCCACTTACGTATCAAGATTCAAAGGCAGTGCATATGAAAATTCTCACAACTAAAGACAACACCTATACCTTTGAATACAATTTGGTTGGCGACAGTGGTAACAAACAACGTGGTGTAGTAACTAAACGAATCAACTAGATGGATTTTCTTTTAACTCCGGAAGCGATTTCGTCGCTCTTGACTCTTACCTTTTTAGAAATTATTTTAGGCATAGACAACATCGTTTTTATCTCTATAGTTGTTGGGAAACTACCTGAAGAAAAGCGAAAAAGCGCAACCAATATTGGGCTGCTACTTGCTCTTGTGTTGCGCATTGTTTTACTATTTGCTATTTCTTGGCTTATTGCCATGCAATCCACGCTTTTTGAGATTTCCAATACAATCGTTCATGCAGCGGTAAATGGGCAATCGCTTATTTTATTTGCTGGCGGACTCTTTTTACTTTACAAAAGCACCAAAGAAATTCATGAAAAGATTGACCATGCCGGAGAAAAAAACGAACAGGTCGGAAACAAAGCAGGGAAAACGCTAGAGAAAATCTTAGTGCAAATCATTTTAATTGATGCGGTATTCTCCGTAGATTCTATTTTGACTGCTGTTGGAATGACCAATGGTATTGATGGTGCCATTTGGATTATGATTATCGCTGTAGTCATTTCTATTCTAGCGATGATGTGGTTTGCACACCCTGTAACACGGTTTGTACATAAACACCCGTCGTTGCAAATTTTAGCCCTCTCATTCCTTATCTTGATTGGATTTATGCTTATCGCAGAGGGCGCTCACCTCTCTCACTTAGAAGTGCTAGGAACAAGTGTTGGTGCTATTCCAAAAGGCTATTTATATTTTGCCATTGCCTTTTCGCTGTTGGTGGAGTTTTTAAATATGCGTTTTCGAAAACGTAAATCAACACATTAAAGTTCTAAGCTAATTTGCCCCTCGCTATCATCACTTTTTGAGGGTTTTACTTCTTCCACTTCGGTTTCTATTTCTGTAGTTTCTACCGCTGCTTCGGGAATATAGGGTAACGGTTCATTTGCCTCAATGTGTTTTAGCTTTTCTGTTGTAAGCTGATTTCCAATGGCTTTTATCCCTTTTGGCGCAATAAAGTCCTCAAACTCCAATTGTTGTGCTTCTTTTGCTTCGCCGCCACGTGGTTTTACAAAATGGAGTGTACACACGGGGCGCCAATCGGAAGAAAACCATTCTAATTTGATTTTTGCGCCTTCTTGTATAAACTGCTCTTCTTTATCGGGAGTTTCGATAAGAAAACGTTTTCCAAAGTAACGATCCTTTGTTCCATCAAAATAAACAGCAGAAAGCGGTTTTTGAGGTTCCCACTTTTCCAACAACAACATATCAGGGGGGAAATGCATGCTTAAATCTGGAATTTGTGTTTTTACTATACCTGATTGCGTTACGATTAGTATTCGGTCTTCCCCTTTAAATGCGCCAAGCAAGCGTCCGCGCTCGTCTGCATTCAGGCGTTGAACGGTTTCGTCATACCAAACCTTTCTCGGTTTAAGTGTAGAGACACCTTCTTCTTTTAGATCTACTCGCTTGATGGCGTATTTGGTTACCGTATTACCACGAACTCCCCTGCCTTTTATAACCAAATCGGCAAAGTCTAAATCCCATTTTAATTTTTTAATCGAACCACTTTGGCGCAAGTGTATCGTGACAATTTCGGCTTCTCCATTTGGGTTTGCCGAAAAATAATGCACTTTTGATTGGTCATTTCCATTGGTTAGATCGTAATGTTTATCTCTAGTAACTCCAGTAACCGCAAAGCGTTTTATGTAAGACGTACCCCCACGACCATCTTGGTAAATCATGTTGTAAATGGTACGCTTGTCTTTCTTTTTAAATACCGCAACGTGAATGATGTTTTTACCCACAAAGGTTTTGGTATCCACTTTTGTGACCATCATTTTACCATCATCGGTAAACACAATCACATCGTCAATATCGGCGCAATCGGCAACGTATTCGTCTTTACGCAATGACGTTCCCACAAAGCCTTCTTCTCTACTCACATATAGCTTGGTGTTGCGAATAACCACTTTCCGTGCATCCACATCTGCAAAAACACTAAGTTCTGTTTTACGTTCTTTTCCTTCGCCGTAGGTCTGTTTAAGGCGTTTGAAATACGCAATTGCAAAATCTACTAGATGTGCCAAATCATGCGCTACTTGATTTAACTCTTCTTCTAAAGCTTCAATTTTTTGTTGGGCTTTGTCTAAATCAAATTTTGATATACGCTTGATGCGGATTTCCGTCAGGCGAATAACATCGTCATCTGTAACGACACGCTTTAGATTTTTGGTATACGGCGCTAGTCCGGCATGAATGGCTTTTAGTACGCCTTCCCAGGTTTCTACTTCCTCAATGTCTCGATAGATGCGATTTTCAATAAAAATACGCTCCAACGACGCAAAATGCCATTGTTCTTCAAGTTCATCTTGTTTAACTTCAAGTTCAGCACGCAACAATTCAAGTGTGTGATCGGTGGAACGCCTGAGCATTTCGGATACACCAATAAAGTTGGGTTTGTTGTCTTCAATCACACAGCCTAAAGGCGAAATAGAGGTTTCACAAGCCGTAAACGCAAAAAGGGCATCTATGGTTTTGTCGGGAGACACATTGGGCGGAAGAATGATTTTAATTTCAACGGCTGCTGCCGTGTTGTCTTCAATCTTTTTAATCTTAATTTTCCCTTTTTCGTTTGCTTTTAGAATGGATTCTATCAGCGAAGATGTGGTGGTAGAAAACGGAATTTCAGATATTATTAAAGTTTGTTTGTCCTGTTGAGCAATACGTGCACGCACGCGTATTTTACCCCCACGAAGTCCATCGTTATAGTGGTCAGCATCCATAATACCACCTGTTGGGAAATCGGGAACAAGCGTAAAGCGTTTGCCTTGTAAGTGCTTGATGGAAGCGTCTATGAGTTCATTAAAGTTGTGAGGTAAAATTTTGGTGGAAAGTCCTACTGCAATCCCCTCGCCGCCTTGCGCCAACAGCATCGGGAACTTTACCGGCAGGTGAATTGGTTCTTTTTTACGTCCATCATACGACAGTTGCCACTGCGTAACTTTAGGACTATATACCACATCGAGGGCAAATTTAGAAAGTCGTGCTTCGATATATCGAGAAGCTGCTGCGGAATCGCCTGTTAGGATATTTCCCCAGTTTCCTTGCATGTCAATGAGCAAATCTTTTTGCCCAATCTGCACCATCGCATCTGCAATAGATGCATCCCCGTGTGGGTGGTACTGCATGGTGTGGCCCACAACGTTGGCAACCTTGTTGTAGCGCCCATCATCTAAGTCTTTCATGGAATGTAGAATGCGACGCTGAACGGGTTTAAAGCCATCTTCAATAGCGGGCACGGCACGCTCCAAAATCACATACGAAGCGTAGTCCAAAAACCAATCTTTGTACATGCCGGTAACGCGAATCAACTGATCGTCTGAAGAAAGGTGCTGCTCGTCGTTCATGATTCAACTTTATCTAACTCTACTTTTAGGTTATCGATGATAAACTCTTGTCGTTTGGGTGTGTTTTTGCCCATATAAAACGACAACAACTCATCAATTGTCATGCTTTTATCTAGCATTACAGGATCAAGGCGAATATCATCGCCAATAAAATGTGAAAACTCATTTGGTGAAATTTCACCCAACCCCTTAAATCGTGTGATTTCGGCTTGTTTACCTAACTCCGCTAAAGCATCAACACGCTCTTGCTCCGAGTAACAATATATCGTTTTCTTTTTGTTGCGCACACGAAATAATGGTGTTTGCAAAATATACAGATGTCCGTCTTTGATGAGTTCTGGGAAAAACTGTAAAAAGAAAGTGATGAGTAACAACCGAATGTGCATCCCATCAACGTCTGCATCCGTGGCGATTACGATATTGTTATATCGTAAATCTTCCATGGATTCTTCAATATTTAAAGCGGCTTGCAACAGATTAAATTCTTCGTTTTCATAAACAATTTTTTTGGACATGCCATACGAATTCAATGGCTTCCCACGAAGGCTAAACACCGCTTGTGTATTCACATCTCTCGATTTTGTAATGGAACCACTTGCCGAATCGCCCTCTGTAATAAATAGTGTGGATTCCAAACGGCGGTCTTTTTTGATATCGCCCAAATGTACACGACAATCTCGTAATTTTTTGTTGTGCAGACTTGCTTTTTTAGCACGTTCACGTGCCAATTTACGAATACCCGAAAGCTCTTTGCGTTCTTTTTCAGCTTGTAATATCTTGCGCTGTAACGCCTCTGCGGTAGGTGTGTTTTTATGTAAAAAATTATCTAACTGCTTGCCTACAAAATCATTGATGTAAGTACGTACCGTAGGCAAATCACCACCCATTTCGGTAGAACCCAATTTGGTTTTGGTTTGCGACTCAAACACGGGTTCCATAACCTTGATGCTAATCGCAGAAATAATGGATTTGCGAATATCTGAGGGGTCAAACTGTTTGCCGTAAAACTCGCGAATGGTTTTTACTAAGGCCTCCCGAAATGCGGTTTGATGCGTTCCTCCTTGTGTAGTGTGTTGTCCGTTTACAAACGAGTGATATTCCTCGTTGTACTGGGTTTTACTGTGTGTAAGGGCCACCTCAATATCGTTGCCCTTAAGGTGAATCACAGGATAGAGAAAATCTTCTGTGTTGTTGTTGTCTTCCAACAGGTCTTTTAAGCCGTTTTGAGAAATAAATTTTTCTCCGTTAAAAACAATGGTAAGCCCTGGATTTAGATAGACATAATTTTTAAGCATTTTCGCCACATACTCGTGGCGGTAGCGGTATTTTTTAAATATGGACTCATCGGGCATAAATGATACGCCCGTTCCGTTGCGCTTAGAAGAAGTCGTTACTTCGGCATCTTCTTCTAAGGTTCCTTGGCTAAAACGCGCCAACTTCATTTGTCCATCACGTACCGAATAGACCGAAAAGTCCATAGAAAGGGCATTCACGGCTTTGGTACCTACCCCGTTAAGTCCTACCGATTTTTTAAACGCACGGGAATCGTATTTTCCACCCGTATTCATTTTAGACACCACATCTACCACTTTACTCAATGGAATACCACGACCGTAGTCCCGCACCGAAACCTTTCCTTCAGTAATATTGATTTCTATGGTCTTACCAGCGCCCATGACAAACTCATCTATACTGTTGTCTAAGACTTCTTTGAGCAAAATATAAATACCATCGTCGGGAGAAGAACCGTCGCCGAGCTTGCCAATATACATCCCTGGACGCATACGGATATGCTCTTTCCAATCTAAGGAACGGATGTTGTCTTCATTATACTGCGTAGTTTGTGGCATGAGTGCTAATTTAAAACATCAAACAGAAATATAAACAGATGTTACGCTAAAGAAATTAACAAATACGGTGTTGGAATTGTTGAAATAAACTTGCGTTGGCGCACGATAATATTTTTTTGTTAACTTAGCATATGACAAACCCTAAGTCTATTCTTCTTTTGAAACCTACACCTTCACTTTTAGAATATTTCACAGGGAATATTGGATAAATAATCCTGCCTTCCGTATGTATTTGGTATCCATAAAATATAGGACAAACGGCATTTATAAATTCAATAATTAACAAAAATGTTAAACGCTAAAAATGAATAGGCACGACTAAAATTAAATATTATGAAACTGGACCCCAGAGTATTAAAAATATCCTTTTTTTTATTATAATTATTACATCAAGTAATGGTTTTGCACAAATAAAAATGTCAGATTGGCATAAAGAAACTTTACCTAAAATGGAGGTAAATCAAGTAAAAGTGAGTACGCAATTACCCTTAAATTATTCGGCATGGAGAATATCTACCCAAAACTTTTTAAATAATATGGATACGCGTGGAGATATAAGCCAAGAGATCGTAATACCGTCGCCAAATGGTAAATTTGAGAAGTATATCATAAAACCTTCAAAAGTTGTAGCAGACCACGTAGCACACTTATACACGATTAAAACGTTTATGGGGTATAAAAAAGACAACCTAAATACTTTAATTTCCTGTGATATAAGCAATGGAGGTTTTCATGCAGCAATTTATGAAAAAGAGAACACTTTTTTTATTGAACCGATGAATAGCAATTCTTCAGAAAGGGTTATTTCTTACTATAAAAAAGATAATATTTCAAAAAAATTGAACTGCAAAACGCAAACGGCTTCTATTAAAAAAAGGGCGCAAAATACAATTAGCAGTACAAGCAGCACTACAACAAAGAGAACATATCGATTAGCTGTTGCAGCTGCAGGAGAATATTCTCAAAAATTTGGAGGTAGTCCATTTAGTGAAACAAATGTGTTAAATGCATTGGCATCTGGTGTAAACATGATTAACCCTATTTTCTTAAGAGATTTAGGGGTGGAATTTAAATTAGTAAGTACTTGGGAACTCGTTTATAAAGATCCTGATACAGACCCTTTTTTAATACCAGATAACGATGATGCTGACGCTTCACATCGTGCTTGTGATAATGAATTAGGTTCGTCAGAATTTGATGTAGGACACATGGTTGTTTGGTCAAACACAGGTGGTTTAGCGGCTTTTGGTGTGGTTTGTAATGATGACTCGAAAGGAGCCGGTTATTCAGGAAGTGACCATAATCTAACAACTTTATGGGTGGATTATGTAGCGCATGAACTTGGGCATCAGTTTGGTTCTGAACATAATTTTGTTTCCCAAGAATGTGGTACATCGGCTTCTGGTTTTAGGTACGAGCCAGGAGAAGGTTCTTCACTAATGTCTTATGCTGATGTGTGTAGAGGAGCTGCTCAATACGCGACACAATCCGATCCTTTTTTTCATTATGCTTCTATAGCTCAAATGCAAACTTATATCAATAGCACTTCGTGTGCAGTAACGAATAGTAGTGGCAATACAGCCTCTCCAGTTGCTAATGCGAGTGCAGATATAACCATTCCTAAAAGCACTCTATTTATTTTGGTTGGTTCAGGCACTGATGCGAATGATGCTGCAAGTAAATTAACTTATAATTGGGTTCAATACGATGGCTCAAGTCCAGCGGTTACAGGGTCTCCAAATTGCAGCTCCACGAATGCACCCATGTTTAGATTTCGCCCTCCTGTAATTGAAAACTATCGTAGTTTTCCGCAATATAGCGATGTTTTAACAGGAAAAAATGATCAACAATGGGAAAAGTTACCCTGTGTTGCAAGAACGATGAATTTTTCTTTAACCGTTAGAGACAACAACATGTCTTTTGGTAGAATAGGAGAAGACAAAGCATTGGTTACTGTCGCAAATACAGGACCTTTTAATGTTACTAGCCCAAATGGTGGAGAAGCTTTAAAAGGAAATAATTCATATAAAGTAAATTGGACTGTAAATGGAACAGATTCACATTGCAATAATGTAGATATTTTGTTATCAATTGATGGAGGGGCTACATACTCGGTAGTTAAAGATGCAACAGCAAATGATGGAAGTGAAAGTATTACACTTCCTAATAATACAACTACAAAGGCACGAATTTTAGTGCGTTGTGATGTCTCTGGAGGGTTTAGATCTGCTTCGACTTTTTATGATGTTTCTAATGGGGATTTTAATATTACTAAAGATCCTTTAAGTGTAGATAATATAGAAGTTTTTGATATTTCGATATATGTGTATCCAGCTACTAATGAAATATTTGTAAAACTCACAAATACGGAAGATTACTTATATCGTATGATAGATGCTCTTGGTCGAAGTGTTTTAAAAGGTGCTTTTAACAACTCCATAAATATTGACACAAGTAGTTTGCCAACAGGACTCTATTTCTTAGAAATACACCAAAAAAACACCAATAAGACAGGAGTACGAAAAATTATTATTCAATAAAATCAAGGGATAATGCATAAGATTGCTAACCGTACATATATACTGTTTATTATGCTTTTGTTTGGCAGTTGTTTTTCGGTTAAATCAGGCTTTCAAGTAAAGTACAATACGTTTAAAGCTAAAAAACCAACAGCACCACATTATACGTTAGAAATAAAAAAAGATTCGGTTTATTATAACGGAATCGCTAATGTGAATATTTTAGGAAAGCGAAGTGTGAAAATTTCGAAAGTTGAGCTTCAAAATCTTAAAGAAGCCTTTGAAAAAAATAATTTTTTAAGTTTAAATGAAACATATCAAGGAAATAAGAGAGATATTCCTGTGACTTCTATTTTTTATAAAAACCATACTGTAACGTTTCAAAAAGAATACGCCCCAGAGCAACTTAAAGAAATAAACAACGTATTGGAAAATCTGGTGAAAAATTTAGAGCGGTGACAATTAATGGCTTGTCCTCCCCACTGGTGCGCGCCAGCAGACGCATAGGAATATTGAACAATATAATTTAAAAGCCATGAACAAAATCTTTCCTCATCACCAGCGTGCAATCCATAACCTTGTGAAAGAATACCAAAACGATGAGCGGTTTGAGGCTTTAATTATCGGCGGGTCTGTTGCCAAAGGATGTGCCAGAAGCGATTCCGATATCGATTTTATGATGGTTGCCACAGATGTAGAATTTAAACACCGACAAAAAGGAGGAAACTTTTTTATCAACCGAACGGACTTGACAGATTATCCCGGCGGCTTTGTAGATGGAAAAGTCATCGATATGCATTACCTCAGACAAGTCATAGACAGAGGAAATGAACCTACCCGATCGGCATTTAATCAAGCAATCATAGCTTTTTCAAAAGTAAATAACCTAGCCGATATCATCCATTCTATTCAGCAGTACCCAGAAGCTGATCGAGACCAAAAAATACGAAAATTCTATTCAATGAGCTTTATTCAAAACTGGTTGATGGGTGAAGCAGAGCGACATGGGAATATTTATACAAAAAGCCGTGCCGCATCTCAGCTTGTTCTGTTTGCTGGGAGGTTGATTCTTACATACAATCGTGTATTTTTTCCATATCATAAATGGTTTTACGAATACTTGTCAAGATGTAATGCTAAACCAAAGAACCTGATAAAAGAAATGAATCAAGTTTTAAACCAGCCCACTGTAGAAAATGCTAGTCGGCTATTCGAAAATGTTCGAAAATTTAGGAATTGGAACGTAACTGACGTTGAAGCTTTTCATTGGTTTATGGAAGACATAGAATGGTCCTGGAGAGATAACAAATCACCTCTTGAGGATTGGTAGGATTTGGGAAAAAATAATCCCACTTGCGTCCATGACAAACTCATCTTTACTATTATCTAAGACTTCTTTGAGTAAAATATAAATCACGCCCGGAAAGCGCGCGTCTGTGATGCGTACTCATTTTAAAAAGCTTAAACATTTAATAGCTTATTCAAAACCCCAGAACGTAACTTCGTTTTACTAAACCATTGAATCACAGTTAATAGTTAGATTAAAAAAAAACGCAAAATTATGTTTTGCGTCTTTTCTAAAAATTAAATTTTAAGGGTTTCTCTATTCTGTTTTAGGTTCGATGGAATACACAAAGAAGCGTGCTACTTTGCCGTCTTTGATTTCACCATCAATCATTTGAAGCATGGTAGTTTCTTCTCCCCCAATGGTTTGGGTTACATTATGTCCTGCAAGTACCCAATCTGCGCCACCAGGCACCGATTTGTACGGCATACCCCAATAGGCATCCCATTTTGGGTTTGCAGCAGCAAACCAGCCTTCTAAAAGCGTAGCTTGTTCTTCTTTTGATTTAATCTCAGAACCATCAGGGCCTAAAATATAAATAGAATCTACACTCATAGACTTAATCGTCTCCAAGTCTTGATTGTTGTGTGCATCGATGTATTTCATCCATACATCCAAAACGTCGTCCGATCCTGTAACGAATTTCTCACCAGGTATGGGCTTAAAAAAGCCAACGCCTTCCACAGTAGTTTCAGCAGCAGGAGTTGTACAGCCTACTACGGCTAAAACTAGAGTTATAAAAAGTACTCTTTTCATGATTATTTATTTTAAATTGTTATGCTCTATAAAGTTAGTGAAAATTTAACAAACTATTTTTAATGAAGTAGTTACATTGTTTTTATTTTGTATTTTTATGACATGAACTACACCTACTTTTTTGTTATTTTAATTGGTTTTAGCTGTACCATTACACAAAAAACAGAAGTTCCTACGCTTTCATATTCGGAATTAAAACCTCTGTTACATAAAGAAGGAAACAAAACCTATGTGGTCAACTTTTGGGCTACATGGTGCGCGCCCTGCATTAAGGAACTCCCCTATTTTGAAGCCATAAATCAAAAGAAAAATGTAGAAGTACTTTTGGTAAGTCTAGATTTCCCCAAACACAAAGAAAGTCGGTTGTTACCCTTTATTAAAAAAAAACAGTTACAATCAAAAGTGGTGCTTTTAGATGACAGCAACGAAAACCTTTGGATAAACGCCATTGACTCCACGTGGAGCGGTGCCATTCCTGCAACAATTATTTACAACCAAAACAAACGCATGTTCTATGAACAGTCTTTTACCGAAGACGAATTAAATCAAATCATTAATACTTTTTAATCCCTAACCCATGAAAACAATCCTAATTCTAATCAGTTCTCTATTTATATTTACCCACAACCACGGCTATAAGGTCGGAGATATTGCCACTGACTTTTCACTCTCTAACACCAACGGCGAGAAGGTTTCCTTAGTAGATTATGCAGACGCCAAAGGCTTTATCGTGATTTTCACCTGTAATACCTGTCCCTATTCTGTTGCTTATGAAGACCGCATTATTGCTTTAGATAAAAAATACGCAACAAAAGGCTATCCCGTAATTGCCATTAATCCTAACGATCCTGCAGCCATTGGTGGCGAGCAACTTATCGACATGAAAACTCGTGCCGCAGAAAAAGGATTTACATTTCCCTATTTACAAGATAAAGGACAGTATGTATATCCAAAATATGGTGCCACTAAAACACCGCATGTATTTATATTAGAAAAACAAGAAAAAGGCAATGTGGTGCAGTATATCGGAGCCATTGATGATAGTTCTAGAAACCCTGAAGCGGTGAAAGAACGTTATGTAGCCGATGCGGTAGATGCACTTTTGGCAGGTCAATTGCCTAAAGTAACCTACACCAAAGCTATTGGATGTTCTATTAAAACATTGTAATTAAACATTAAATCTAAAGTGCATGACATCTCCGTCTTTAACGGTGTAGTCTTTGCCTTCTACCCTAGCTTTTCCAGCTTCTTTGGCTTTTTGTTCAGAGCCAAAATGATCATAATCCGCATAGGAGATAACTTCTGCGCGGATAAAGCCTTTTTCGAAGTCGGTATGAATAACACCTGCTGCTTGTGGTGCAGAAGCGCCTGCGGGAATGGTCCATGCGCGCACTTCCTTCTCTCCAGCAGTGAAATACGTTTCTAGTTTGAGAAGTTTGTATGTAGCACGAATAAGCTTAGCAGCTCCAGGCTCTTCTAAGCCCAAATCTTCTAAAAACAGTTGGCGTTCTTCGTAAGTTTCCAATTCGTTGATATCAGCTTCTGTGGCAACGGCCAGCACCAATACTTCAGTATTTTCGGAAGCTATAGCGTTTTGCACTTGCGTAACATAGGCATTTCCAGTTGCAGCGGCACTTTCATCAACGTTACACACGTATAGTACCGGCTTATCAGTAATCAGTTGTAGCGGGGATACAAATGCTAAACGATCATCCTCGGAAACTTCAATGGCGCGTACCGAATTGGCCGCTTCGAGTCCGTTATGCAATACCTCCAAAACGGCAAGTTCTTTTTGCGCCTCTTTATTTCCTGTTCTAGCAGCTCTTTTTACTTTTTCAAGGCGTTTTTCAACCGCTTCCAAGTCTTTAAGTTGCAATTCGATGTCAATCGTTTCTTTATCGCGGATGGGATCAACAGAGCCGTCAACATGGACAATATTATCATTATCAAAACAACGTAATACGTGAATGATCGCATCTGTTTCTCTGATATTTGCTAAAAACTGATTGCCTAATCCCTCTCCTTTACTTGCGCCTTTTACCAAGCCTGCAATATCTACAATTTCCACCGTAGCAGGAATAACTTTTTGAGGATTGACGAGTGCTTCTAATCGATTTAATCTTGGGTCGGGAACGTTTACCACGCCAATATTAGGCTCAATGGTACAAAAGGGGAAATTGGCACTTTGCGCCTTTGCACTAGATAAACAATTAAAAAGTGTGGATTTGCCTACGTTGGGCAGCCCTACAATACCTGCTTTCATATTATTCTGGATGCATAAAGCGTTGCTTGCCTAAGAGAACTTCTTCTGTTTCTACATGATCTTCATCTGGAATACAGCAATCCACGGGACAAACGGCAGCACATTGTGGCTCATCGTGAAATCCCTTACACTCGGTACATTTATCTGGAACGATAAAATACACTTCGTCAGAAATGGGTTCTTGCATGGCGTCAGCGTCAACAGCATTTCCGTTAGGCAATACAACATCGCCACTTAACGAGGTGCCGTCTGCGTAATTCCAATCAAAAGCACCTTCGTAAATAGCCGTGTTTGGGCATTCAGGTTCACATGCCCCACAATTAATACATTCATCCGTTATGATAATAGCCATAGCAATTCTTTAACTTTGCAAAGTTAGTGCATAAGCACACCACAGCAAAATATGAATTCACACCAAAATACCATTACTGCTTTTACAGCATTAGGACAACTTTTTAGCGATTACACCAATAAGAAAGCCACTTCCAATACATGGGTAGAAAAACTTGATAATGCGATTATTAGCGCATCCAGTCGGAACAAATGGTTTACAAAAGACAACCTTGATTTTTGCATTAAAACATGGGGAAATACACTTACAGAATCTAATATATCGGTATGGCTAAACACCTATCCTGCCCAACAAACATCGGAGCGATTGGGCTTGGTGCTAGCAGGAAACATTCCGCTTGTAGGTCTTCACGATGTGTTGAGTGGCTTGGCTTCTGGGTATAGCATTGAAATCAAATCTTCTAGTAACGATAATATATTACTACCATTTGTGGTAGATTTTTTAAGTGAAACCCAAATCGAATGGAAACACAAGATTCACTTTACAGATGGAAAGCTGGAAAAATTTGATCGCGTAATTGCCACTGGAAGTACCAATACCGCACGTTATTTTGAATATTATTTTAAAAATGTACCGCACATTGTGCGTAAAACCCGTAATGGTGTAGCCGTTCTTGACGGATCTGAAACCCAAGAAGAACTCGCAGCACTTTGCATGGATATCATACACTATTTTGGATTGGGTTGCCGAAGTGTTTCGCATCTCATGGTCCCCGAGGGCTATGATTTTAACGAATTGTTTTTGGCATTATACGAGTATCGAGAGCTTATTCACCACAATGCATATGCCAACAATTACGATTACAACAAAGCCGTGTATTTGATGCAGGAAATAGCATTGTTAGAGAATGGGTTTATTATGTTTAAAAAAGATAAGAATCTAAATTCTCCAATTGCCTGTGTGCATTACAGTACTTATAAAGACATTGAAGAAGTTGAAAAATCAATCGAGCTACAACAGGAACAAATTCAGTGTGTGGTAAGTTCTTGCTTGAAAAACAGCTTAGCGTTTGGGCATACCCAGCTCCCGAAGCTTACCGATTATGCCGATCATGTGGATACCATGGCGTTTTTGTTGAAAAAGTAACATAAATTTCTAAGCGTAACTGCATCGGTTTTTGTTACTTTGCGACTTAAATTTTTATCTCTATGAAAAAGCACAACTTTAGTGCTGGGCCTTGTATCCTACCGCAAGAAGTCATGCGAAAAGCTGCAGAAGCGGTGGTTGAACTGGACAACTCTGGTTTATCGCTCATTGAAATTTCACATCGAAGTCCTGCGTTTATCGATATTATGGAACGTGCCACTTCATTGACACTTGAACTTTTAGGGCTTCAAGACAAAGGGTACAAAGCCATGTTTTTGCAAGGTGGAGCTAGCTTGCAGTTTATTGCTACTGCCTACAATCTTCTAGAGAATAAAGCTGGATACTGCAACACTGGAACGTGGTCAACAAAAGCCATTAAGGAAGCCAAATTAATCGGAGATGTTGTCGAAGTGTCGTCTTCAAAGGAAACTAACTTTAATTACATTCCAAAAGGCTTTGACATTCCTTCAGGTTTAGACTACCTCCATATCACAACCAACAACACTATTTTTGGAACGCAATACAAAGCGCTTCCTGAAACAGAAACGGTATTAGTTGCCGATTCATCCTCTGATATTTTTTCTCGTGAATTAGATTTTAGCAAATTTGGTCTTTTATATGCTGGTGCGCAAAAGAACATGGGTCCTGCCGGAACTACACTCGTGGTAGTTAAAGAAGAAGTACTGGGAAAGGTTTCGCACAAAATTCCTTCTATGTTGGATTATAAAATCCATGCAGATAAG
The DNA here is from genome assembly GCA_027621175.1 of Bacteroidota bacterium. Lineage (GTDB taxonomy): Bacteria > Bacteroidota > Bacteroidia > Flavobacteriales > Flavobacteriaceae > UBA7446. The sequence goes on from JAQCCM010000001.1 coordinate 149,670, forward strand.
GAAAGTATGTTTAACACGCCTCCTGTATTTCCGGTTTATACTTCGATGCTTAATTTGGAATGGCTGAAAAACAAAGGCGGTATTTCCGCTATCGAAAAAGAAAACAACGCCAAAGCAGCGCTTATGTACGGAGAAATTGACCGCAATCCCCTATTTGATGGATTTGCTGCTACAGAAGACCGAAGCACCATGAACGCTACGTTTACGCTGAATACGCCAGAGCTAAAAGATCATTTTGAGGCTATGGCAAAAGAAGCTGGACTAAATGGTATTAATGGTCACCGCTCTGTCGGCGGTTACCGCGCATCGATGTACAACGCACTTCCTATTGAGTCGGTGCAAGTATTGGTAGATGTCATGAAAACATTAGAACAAAAAGCATAATTCACATATGAATATTCACGCAAATGACGGCGTATCGCAATCAGGTATTGATGCATTAACGCAAGCAGGTTTCACAGTAACCACCACCAATGTAGCCCAAGAACAACTTGTTGCTTACATCAACGAAAACCAAATTACGGGCTTACTGGTGCGGAGCGCCACAACGGCACGTAAAGAATTAATAGATGCATGCCCAGGGCTTAAGCTTATTGGTCGCGGTGGTGTTGGTATGGATAACATCGATGTTGATTATGCGCGTGAAAAGGGATTACATGTAATCAACACGCCAGCAGCTTCGTCTTCATCTGTGGCTGAGTTGGTGTTTGCGCACTTGTTTGGTGCAGTTCGTTTTTTATATGATGCAAACCGCAACATGCCTCTTGATGGTGAAACGAAGTTTAAAGCACTTAAAAAAGCCTATGCTGGGGGTATTGAACTACATGGTAAAACATTAGGAATTATTGGATTTGGTCGTATTGGCCAGGCCACGGCAAAAATAGCTTTGGGATTGGGAATGGACGTGGCAGCCTATGATCCATTTATGGAAGAAGCTACTATTACAGTTGATTTCTTTAACGGTCAGACTGTAGATATTGCCATAAAAACACACTCATTTGACGATGTACTTTCGCAATCAGACTTTGTTACACTACACGTTCCCGCACAGGACAAACCCACTATAGGTGCCGCTGAATTTGCCAAGATGAAAAAAGGTGCAGGTCTAATCAACGCTGCTCGTGGTGGTGTAGTAGATGAAGAAGCACTTGTTGCCGCTTTGGATAACGAACATCTGGCGTTTGCAGCTTTGGATACGTTTGTTAATGAACCCACTCCAGCTGTTACCCTATTGATGCATCCAAAAATTTCGCTTACGCCACATATTGGTGCCGCTACCAAAGAAGCACAAGACCGTATTGGTACGGAATTGGCACAACAAATCAGTGAACTTTTAGGCTAAATGCACCGACTAAAAAAACGTTGGGGAATTGATTCCAATTTCCAATTGGTTATGATTTTGGTGGTTTTTGCCGTTACGGGTTCTTCTGCTGCAAAACTTGCCACTCCCCTAACAAATTATTTGGGGATCACGGCAGAAAATTTTTCAGGATGGATTTATTGGCCGGTCAGAATTTTATTAATCTTTCCCATATATCAAGTGTTACTTGTTTTTTTTGGTTTTATTTTTGGTCAATTCACGTTTTTTTGGAACTTTGTGAAGAAAATGCTCTCCCGCATGGGGTTAGCTTTTTTGTTCACATCAAAAGATGATGCCTAAACTGTATTTTTTTCGGTTATTGTTTTTAGGGTTATTATTTTACCCTACGTTGGCGCAGCATGTTCATATTTTTGATTACCACGATCACCCTGTTTGTAACGATAGTACGCTTCATTTTCATGAAGGTGATACCACCTGTGAATTATTAGATTATGTGTCTAATGTACAAGCGGTTCTTCCCCTATTTTCGTTTTTCTCACTCCCGGAGTCTTTTCTTTTAGAAAAAACATATTTAGTTACTTTTGTATATACTAAAACACTGCTTACTAAGCAGTTACGTGCCCCCCCTGTTTTATAGTTTTCTCGAAGTACATTATTTTTAAATCCAATTATTGGGTTTATCCTTATTTATTATTATAAAACTATAAACATGTCAAAAAATATTTTTAAAAAAACCGTATTAATCGCTGCTATACTTTTTTTAGCATCTTGTAATGATGATGATGAGTCTGAAATCATTAATGAGGAAGAAGAATTCTCTAGGGTAGTAATCACTGTTACAAATGAAGGCGACCAATCTTCAGAACAATACACATTTGAAGTTGAAGGTCACGACCACGAAGGTGAATCTGAGAGTACAGAAGACACAGAAGACACGCACGAAGATCACCTAGAAGTTGAACTTGCGACGAACTCCTCTTACCTTTTCGAAATTCGTTTTTACAATGATGAAGATCCAAACAACCCAGAGGATGTTACGCAAGAAATCATAAATGAAGCAGATGACCACCACGTATTCTATGAATTAATAGATGGCGCAAACATCACTATTGAATCTGGAACTGGCGATACCATGGATAGTAATTCTAATCCGCTTAATCTGATTACAAGATGGACAACCACAGACGCTGGTGTAGCTGATGTAATTGCTTATTTGATTCATGAACCCAGTGTAAAAACAGGTGATACACGTGATGATTTTGGCGGTGCTACGGACGTGGAAATAGAATTTGAAGCACACGTAGAATAAGTACATAGTCTGTTAATTATTTTGAAGAACTCACGTACAGAAACAATTTGTTGTAACTATTCAAGTTGTTCTTATCTTATCAAGGCGGTAGTCAGTATTTTTATACTGGCTACCAGCTTTGTTTTTTCTCAAGAGTGTACGCTTACAATTGATGGGAAAATTCTAGATATTGAGGAGAACGCACCTTTAGAGGCAGCAGTGATACAAGTGCTAGAAACGCGTTTAACCGCTGTTTCTGACGCCAATGGAACGTTTGTGCTTCCCACCCAATGCAAAGGCAAACTGACACTTAAAATATCCCATTTAAATTGTAAACCTGTTTATAGAGAAATTGATTTGGATAAATCAAGTTCGTTTAATTTTCTATTGGAACATCGGGTTGAAAACTTAGACGAAGTGGTTGTTTCTAAACTAAGAGTTCATGAGCATTCAGCAACAAGTAAACTACACGCGCTAAGCGAATTACAAAAAGATCGTTTTAGCAGTAAAGGTCTTGCAGGAGCACTTGAGCAAATCAGTGGGGTTACTGTTCTATCAACGGGAAATAGCATAGGAAAGCCCGTCATACACGGTATGTTTGGGAGCCGCGTTGGTGTTGTTTACGATGATGTGATGTTAGAAAATCAGCAATGGGGACAAGATCATGCCCCAAATGTAGATTTAAATACATTTGAAAACATCCGTTTAATTAAAGGGGCTGGTACACTCAAATACGGAACTACTCCAGGCGGTGTGGTTATCCTTGAATCAATTTTACCAAAGCGTGTGGATTCCCTGTACGGCAAAACGATACTTAGTGGTATGTATAATGGTCGCGGGTATAGCGCCATTAGCAATTGGGTGAAATCTTACAAAAGTGGTGCTTATATCAAATTACAGGGAACTTTTAAGAGGAATGGTGATTTTACCGCTCCAAATTACAATTTAACAAACACTGGAAATAAAGAAAATAATTTCTCTGTTTTACTTGGCAAAAACGGACTTCAACATAAATGGAAAGCATTCTTTAGCTATTTTGATACTGATATAGCAATATTAAAGAGTGCACATATTGGCAATGTAAAAGACTTGTTACGTGCCATTGAGTCTGATGTTCCGCTAGTTATCGACCCACTCAAAAGTGATATTGGTTATCCCAAGCAGGCAAATAACCACTACACTGCCAATATTGAATATACAAATACGAATTTCGCCAATGGTGAGTTGCATCTCAAGTATAGCTGGCAAAAGAATATCCGAAAAGAATTTGATACAAGAAGGGGCTCACGTAAAAACACACCTTCGTTGAACATGGAGTTAAACACACATAATGTACTGTCAAATTACGAATGGAACACAAGGTTTGGGGACTTTGATTCGGGTGTTTTTTTCCAGGTGCAAGACAATTACTCAAATCCAGAAACAGAGATACGCAGATTAATTCCGGATTATTTAAAAACTAAATTGGGCAGCTATTTTACTGCTACGTTTGACAATACCAAAGATTTTATTTTCGAGTTTGGTGCACGTTATGAGTACCACAATAACGAGGTTCAAAAGTTTTATAGAGACAGTCGTTGGAACCTTAAGAATTACGAAGCTCCGTTTAGAAAATATGTTGTTAAAGAAGAGGCCAGTCAAAAATTAGTGAAAAGAACATTAACGTTCAACACCTTTTCGTTTAATGCAGGTGTTCGCCATAGCTTATCGCCCTCTTACAGTTTAAATGTAAATTACAACCATACGCAACGCGCCCCAAACATAGCCGAAATGTTTAGCGACGGTTTGCACCACTCACTTGCATCCATTGAATATGGAAACCCTTTTTTAGAAAAAGAAACTACCCACAAGGCCGTCATCGATTTTGAGAAAAAAGTAGGTGATTTTCAATTCGCTATAACGCCATTTATTACCCTTGGAAAAAACAATTATGTGATTATTGAACCTACAGGCGTTGAGAACACCATTAGAGGAGCATTTCCTGTATGGGAATACACAGCAGTAAGTGCATTGTTTAAAGGGATTGATCTAGATTTTTCTTATGCGTTTAATGCGAATACGCAGTTTAGAAATACAACTTCTTGGGTGGAAGCCACAAATACCAAAACAGATTTACCTCTTGTCAATATCCCGCCGTTGACCATGAATAACCAGTTACAGTTTTCATTGCCAAATTGGAAGTCCTTTTTTGTACTGCTAAACAGCAATATTGTTTTTAGACAAAACCGTTACCCCAACAATAACTTCCCACAAGCTGTTGTTGAAAACGGCCAAATCGTAACTAAAACAGTGGATATAAGTACGCCTCCTAATGGATATCACGATCTAGGTCTTGAACTAAATTGGGGACCCTATCCCCTACGTTCAAGTAAAGTCAGCGTGTCTTTAATTTTAGACAATGTACTAGATGCTTCGTATAGAAATTACCTAAACCGATTGCGATTTTACTCCGACGAAATTGGAAGAAATATAAGTTTACAAATCAAACTATATCACTAATTTAAGCTAAGAAAGCTTTCCTTGGATCAGCTTTAAAAACTCATTTCGGGTTTCCATAGCTTCAAAGGCTCCTCGGAATCCTGAGGTTGTTGTTAGCGAGTTTTGTTTTTGTACCCCACGCATCATCATACACATATGCGATGCTTCAATTACGATAGCAACTCCTTTAGGATTAAGTGTTTCGTCTATGCAGTTCAAAATTTGCTCGGTAAGACGTTCTTGTACCTGTAGGCGTCGAGAAAATACATCCACCACACGTGGGATTTTACTCAACCCCACAATATGTCCATCTGGAATATAAGCAATGTGTGCTTTTCCAAAAAACGGAAGCATATGATGCTCACATAAGGAGTATAACTCAATATCTTTCACCAAAACCATTTCGTTGTAGGATTCGGCAAATTTTGCACCTTCCAAAATAGCTGCTGGATCCATATCATAACCATGGGTTAAAAATTGCATGGCTTTAGCGGCGCGTTTTGGTGTTTCAATAAGTCCTTCACGGAATGGATTTTCCCCCAAATCGGTTAGCACCTCCAAATAGTGTTTTTGTATCGATGTAGTCATGTCAGCATCGTATATGTTTTTAGCTTCGAATGTCATTGCGTCTTAATTTTTGATGAATGATTTTTTAATAGTTTTTTGACTTTGGGTGAAATAACAGCATTGCAATACGGCTGATTCTTATTTAAATTATAGTAATCTTTGTGTTCAATTTCAGCAGCATAAAACACCTCAAAAGCGGTTACCTCAGTTACAATTGGGCTGGTGAATGTATTTTGCTTTTCCAAGGTTACCATATAGGCTTCAGCGATTTCTTTTTGTTCAGTAGAATGATAAAACACCCCAGAACGGTATTGCGTACCAACGTCGTTGCCTTGACGATTTAAGGTGGTTGGATCGTGAGTGTCAAAGAAAATTTCCAATAAGGTTTGAAAGGTAATTTGCGAAGGATCAAATGTAATTTGCACACATTCGGCGTGACCTGTTCTTCCTGTACACACTTCTCGGTATGCCGGGTTTTTAATATGTCCTCCGGTGTAGCCCGCAATGACTTCTGAAACACCATTAAGACGCGCAAACAAGGTCTCGGTGCACCAAAAACAACCTCCAGCAAAAGTAGCTAACGCCATATTGTTTAATAATTACTAAGCAAAATTAAACAAAACGTGTTTATTTTCCTATAAACAGAAAAAATAAAAATAAACGGGGGATTAAAAGCATACTACATATTTTAAAAATAAAGAAACAATTTTTAATACTTTTGAGACAACATAGACCCAAATCTATTCTTCATTTGTGAACCTACTTCCGAAATTCAAGAATTTGTTTGGGTTGTATGATTGCGCTTCATATTGAGCAAAAAATACATTTAAAACATATTTAAATGACTAAAATCACAACCCGAGAAATATTAAACACCACTGAACACAGGCCATGGAACGTCCCTGAGGAGAATTGGAGTTTTTACCAAGAATGGAGTGATGCAATATTTCTACATTATAAAGTTGATATAAATGAATTAAAAAAATTTGTTCCCGAAGCGCTAGAAATTGATCTTTTCGATGGAATCCCTTGGGTTTCAGTAGTAGCGTTCACAATGAAAAAAATTCGTCCGAAATATGTTCCTGCATTTTCACCCATATCAAATTTTCATGAAATAAATGTTCGTACGTATGTAAAGTCAAATAACAAATGTGGGGTTTATTTTTTGAGCATTGAGGCTGGAAGTAGCTTGTCTTGTAAAATCGCCAAGGGAATTTCCGAACTACCATATCGATATTCGAAAATTAAACGAACCAACAACACTTATATATCTCAGAATTCGACGTATCATGATACACTCAACCTTCATTATAATGTTGGAAAAGAACAAAAGGAAAAAACCGAATTGGATATATGGTTAACAGATAGGTATGCCCTTTTTCAAGACACAGAGAATTTCATCAATGCGTTTGAAATACATCATTTGGAATGGCCCATCAACAATATTGAATTACGTTACATAAATGTTAATTATCCAAGATTTAAAAACTTAGTGCACAACAAACCAAATACAACACATTATTCCAAAGGAGTGCAAGTGATTTCGTGGGGAAAGAAAAAAATGGAAAAATAAACTTTATCGTGTAATTAAAAATCAAATTTGATTACTTTGCATAAGATGATTCAAGCCAAGCATATTTCTAAGACGTACGGCACGACAAAAGTGTTAAAAGATGTATCGTTTTCGTTAGCTCCTTCTGAAATTGTTTCCATTGTTGGTCCTTCTGGAGCGGGAAAAACCACCCTACTCCATATTTTAGGCACGTTAGATCACGCAGATGTACAACCACAAACGGAACTTATCATTAACGGCAAAGCTGTCAACGGGCTTTCGGACAAGGCATTATCTGCATTTCGAAATGAATCTTTAGGCTTTGTGTTTCAATTTCATCAGCTACTTCCCGAGTTTACCGCCATAGAAAATATTTGCATGCCTGCTTTTATCAAAGGAACATCAAAGCATGAGGCTGAAAAAAGAGCCATGGAATTACTAGATTTCCTCGATCTAAGCCACCGAGCAAAACATAAACCTTCAGAACTTTCTGGAGGTGAGCAACAGCGTATAGCCGTTGCACGGGCGCTTATCAATAAGCCAAGTTTGTTGCTGGCAGATGAGCCAAGCGGTAATCTGGATTCCACTACCGCCGACAAGCTTCACGATATGTTTTTTAACCTCAGAGATACCTTTTCCATTAGCATGGTTTTGGTGACGCATAACAAATCGTTGGCAGCCAGAGCAGACCGTATGCTAACCCTTGTGGATGGGCAATGGAGTTAAATCAAGAAGAGCTCAAAGCGTTTTTGGACGAAAAGGTGCAGCAGTATAACCATCCATCGTTTATAGCAACAGATCCTATTTCTGTTCCGCACGCATTCTCAAAAAAAGAAGATATTGAAATTGCTGGCTTTTTTGCTGCTACCATAGCGTGGGGAAATCGTAAAAGTATTTTGACAAATGCGAATAAACTCATGGAGCGTATGGATCATGCGCCACATGATTTTATATTAAACCACACCAAAGCGGATTTGGATGTATTCAAAGGCTTTATTCACAGGACATTTCAGGAGGCAGATGTTAGGTTTTTCGCACAGCGATTGCAACAGCTTTACGGGGAGTTTGGAAGTCTTGAAGATGTGTTTACTCCCAATACTAATGCCGTGCATATGCACGACGTCTTAATCGATTTTCACAACTTATTTTTTGCTATTCCACACCAAAAAAGAACGGTAAAGCACGTGGCAAATCCTGCCAAAAAATCAGCGGCAAAACGATTGCATATGTTTTTACGTTGGATGGTGCGCAACGATAATGCCGGGGTTGATTTAGGTATTTGGAATAACATCTCTTCCCGACTTCTATCCTGTCCATTAGATGTACATTCTGGTAATGTAGCTCGCGCATTGGGACTGCTAAAACGCAAACAAAACGACCTGATAGCTGTGCAAGAGTTAGACGCATCACTCAGAATATTAGATCCAAATGACCCTGTAAAATATGATTTTGCCCTGTTTGGCTTAGGTGTTTTTGAGGGTTTTTAATTTGTGTTGGTGGATTTTCTATCTTTGCACAACGAACGACTTAGCGGTTTAGCGAATGAACATCTTAATAAAAGCTGCAAAAATCTTAGATGCCAACAGCCCGCATCATAACACACAGCAAGATATTTATATTGAAAACGGTGTCATAAAAGCGATTGGTAAAGACTTAAATTACCCAAAAGCAACCGAAGTTTCACTCGATAACTTACATGTTTCACAAGGTTGGTTCGACAGCAGTGTTTCGTTTGGTGAACCTGGATATGAAGAACGTGAAACCATTGCAAACGGACTTGAAGTAGCGGCAAGAAGCGGATTTACGCATATTGCCTATAACACGAATACCTTGCCCAAACCTGATAGCCGAGCAGATATTGCTTTTTTGTTGGAACAGGCAAATGGAAATGCGGTAAAGCTTTATCCGAAAGCCTGTATAACTTCCGCGCAAAGTGAAGACAAACTGGCACCACTCCGTGAACTTCATGCTGCTGGTGCGTTTAGCTTTAGCAATCACAAAACACCAATCACAAACGCCAATACCTTAAAATTGGCACTCCAATACACGCATGACTTTAATGCAATTGTGGAGTCTTTTCCATATGACAAGGACATGGCAAACGACGGCATTATGCACGAAGGTGCTGTGAGTACGGCTTTGGGTCTGAACGGAATTCCAAGCGTAGTAGAAAGCATGCAACTACAACGCGATCTGGAGGTGCTCAAATATGCTAATGGAAAACTTCACATCCCTACGATTTCAACAGAAGCTTCTATTACGTTAATTAAGGACGCTAAAAAAGATAAGCAAGATGTTAGCTGTAGCGTTGCCATTCACAACTTATTTTTTACCGACGAGGCCTTGCAAGGTTTTGATGCCAACGCAAAATTAATGCCCCCATTACGTAAAGAATCAGATCAAGAAGCTTTACGAAAAGCACTTTTAAACGGCGACATTGATATGGTAACTAGCGATCACCAACCGCTTAACAGTGAACTAAAAAATGTGGAACTCGACAGTGCACATTTTGGCTCAATAGGACTGGAACACAGTTTTGGTTGTTTGTTATCCATGTTCTCTATCGAACAAACTACAGAAATACTCACCAGAGGGAAAAACCGATTTGGAATTGCTGAACACAGTATTGATGTGGGCAAAACCGCAGATGTGACGTTGTTTACACCAAGTGGAACCACTGAAATTACAAAAGCATCTATATGTTCTGCTTCAAAAAACAGTCTTTTCATAGGGGAATCCTTACCTGGGAAGGTATATGGAGTCATTGCTCATGGAAAGGCACAAGTCTTTAATGCTTAATATGTCTTTTGTTTACCTAGAACGCAAGGCAATACAACCCAATGCCCCCTTACTCGTTTTACTCCACGGATATGGAAGTAATGAGTCAGATTTATTTTCATTTGCTGAATACATCCCTGATAGTTTTCATGTTGTTTCGTTACAAGCACCGTTGACTATGGGACAAAATAGTTTTGCGTGGTTTCCTATTCATTTCACTGAAAGCATGGAACGATGGGCGTCACCAGAAGAGGTTAAAAAAGCAACGGATCACATATATGCCTTTTTATCCTATTATGCCAAAAATCACGACTTCAACAACGAAAACGTGTATTTGATGGGCTTTAGTCAAGGAGCTATGTTGAGTTACGCTGTTGGATTAGCTACAAAAAACGTAAAAGGCATTGCCGCTCTAAGCGGTTACATTGATCCTCGGGTTGTAGAAGTAAACAACACTACCCTTTCGTCGATTTATGTGTCGCATGGCACAGCGGATATGGTCGTACCATACGCTTGGGCAGAACAATCTGTTAAGACGCTCAAAGAATATGGGCTTTCTCCCGAATTTCATGCCTATCCGCAAGGGCATGGTATAAATCAAGACAATTTAATTTCTATCATTCAATGGTTACAGGCGCAGCTTTAAGCTGCTGCAAAACCTGTATCGAATCCTTTAATTTTGTGATTTTTTCGGCTTGTGTATCTATTTTGACTTGTGCATAATTAAGCCGTTTGCCATAATCAGAAATTAAGAACACATTAATTAAGGCAGAAAATATCAAGACGAAAAAAAGTATTTTTTGTTTCATATTACAGGGTAATGGTTAAATTATCATAAGCCAAATGTATTCCCTCTGGTAAAGAGGTCTCCACTTTGTCGTGAAAGCCAAGCTTATGGCTGATATGTGTAAAGTATGTACGTGTTGCGCCTATACGCTGTGCAAATTCAATGGCAGCATCTAGATGTAAATGTGATGGATGCGGCTCAATTCTTAGCGCATTAACAACTAAAACATCCAACCCACTAAGTTTCGCTTCCTCATCGGGGTGAATAGAAAACATGTCCGTGATATAAGCAAATCGATCAAACCGATATCCTAAAACTTCCAAACCGTAGTGCGTGACTTTTATGGGAATAATGGGTTTTGAAACACACATAAATGGGCTTTCTGCATCAATTACATTAGATTTAACAGAGGGTGCGCCAGGATATTTATTTTCATCAGTAAAAATATAGTCAAAACGCCTTTTAAGATTCTCCATAACTCGAGACAGTCCATAAACGGGAAGTGCGCCTTGTCTAAAAACAAAAGGGCGGATATCATCTAAGCCTGCCGTATGATCTGCATGCTCGTGTGTGAATAATAATGCATCTATTTTAGGACAACCACTCGTAAGCATTTGTTGTCGGAAATCTGGGCCGCAATCAATCACAAAATCTGCATCGTCCCATTGTACCCACACTGAGGAGCGCAATCGTTTGTCTTTTGGATTTTGACTTAGACAAACGGGATCAGTACTGCCGATAATTGGAATTCCTTGTGAAGTTCCTGTTCCTAAAAAATAAATTTTGATACCCACCCAACAAAATTACACGATTGATACCTAAGCTTGAGGATAAGTTTTATAATTTTGAGAAAACTTCTACACATGCCATTAAAATTAGCTGGTGATCAACCTTTTGAAAACACACCTTCTTTAGAGGCAAAAGCCCTACGAATAAACTTAAACGATAATATTTACGGTACCTTTGCAGAAATTGGCGCCGGCCAAGAAGTGGTACGCCATTTTTTTAGATGTGGTGGCGCATCTGGAACCATCGCAAAAACCATGAGTGCCTACGACAAAGACTTTAGCGACGCCATTTATGGCCGTGAAGATGATGGTAGATATGTGTCTGAGTCCAGACTAAATAAAATGCTGGAATGGGAAATTGGGTTACTTGAAAAGCGTATAGACCGTAAAAAAAATAAGGATAAATTATTTTTCACCTACGCAAATACCGTAACCACGATAGATTTTGCAAAGAAATTTAAAGGTCATGGTTGGATCGGAATCAAGTTTCAAACCAAACCTGACGAGCCTTATTCGATGATAACATCTCATATACGCTTCAAGGAAAATGACGCAAAGTCGCAACAATTAACTTTAGGCGTGATGGGTGTCAATCTGATTTACGGGGCGTTTTATCAAAACGATCGTCCAAAGAGAATGATGCAGTATTTATTTGATCATATTGACAGGGAAGCCATTGAAATCGATACCATAAATTTCACAGGTCCATTGTTTAAAGATGTTGACAATCGTTTGATGAGTTTAGAACTTGTTCGATTGGGTATGACAGATGCCGTTATGTTTGGTCCAGATGGTAATAATTTATTACCAGCTCGTGAGTTGTACAAGAAAAATATCATTGCGCTTCGTGGTAGCTTTAGACCTGTAACTAAAGTAAATGTGGACATGTATCAAAAATCCTTAGAGATATTTGAAAAAGAAGCTGATTCTGACCCAAACAAAACACTTGTTGTTTTTGAAATTACACTTTCAAACTTGATGACCACAGGTAAAATCGATGAAGAAGATTTTATGCACAGAGCACGTTTATTATGCTCGCTTGGGCAAACGGTTATGATTTCTAATTTTAAAGAGTATTACCGCCTTGTCGAATATTTCTCAGAATATACAGAGAAGAAAATTCGTCTAACCATGGGGGTGAATAACCTCATTGAAATTTTTAATGAAAAGTATTATCGACACCTAAGTGGTGGTATATTGGAAGCGTTTGGCAAACTGTTCTTTAAGAATCTAAAAGTCTATCTATACCCTATTCTTGACCCAAAAAATGGCGGTATCATTGACAGCAATTCAATACGTGTACACCCACGGTTAAAGGAGCTCTATAATTTCTTTAAATACAATAGTAAAGTCATTGATATTTTGGACTACAACACAGAAGATATGAAGATTTATTCAAAAGATGTTTTAGACCAGATAAAAGCTGGCGAAAGAGGTTGGGAAAATAAACTTCCGCCAGGTGTATCTAAACTGATTAAAAGTAAAAAGCTATTCGGATATACAACTCCTTAATAATTTATCCTTCTAAAATTTGAGCTGCGTGATCTTTGGTTTTCACCTTGCTAATGACGCGCACAATTGTTCCTGTTTCGTCTATAACAAATGTGGTGCGAATAATCCCCTCATACGCTTTGCCTTGAAATTTTTTTGGCCCCCAAACGCCAAAGGCTTTAATAGCAACATGATCTTCATCAGCCAATAATGGGTATGGAAACCCAAACTTTGTAACAAAACCGGCTTGCTTTTTTACCGAGTCTGCACTGACGCCTAACAGCTCGTAACCTTCCGCTTGAAGCGCTGCATAGTTATCACTCAAATTACACGCCTCAGCGGTACAACCAGGTGTATTGGCACGAGGATAAAAAAACACGATTAACTTTTTACCGGCATAATCTGTGTGTGTTACAGCCTCGCCTAAATGATTTACACCTGAAAAGGCAGGTATTTTGTTTCCTTCTTGTAGCATTTTTGTAAATTTAGACTATAAAAATACGAAAATGAACAAAGCCGAGAAGGTTGCATTTGTAATGAAAAAATTAGAAGATCTTTATCCTACTATTCCCATACCATTAGACCACAAAGACCCTTATACATTGCTGATAGCTGTTTTGTTATCCGCACAAAGCACTGACGTTCGCGTAAATAAGATTACACCTCTACTTTTTGCCAAAGCCGACAACCCTACAGATATGGTAAAATTAAGTGTAGCGGAAATTAGAGAAATCATAAAACCTGTGGGGCTTTCGCCCATGAAATCAAAAGGAATTCACGGGCTATCAGAAATTTTACTTGAAAAGCATAACGGGGAGGTCCCGCAAAGTTTTGAAGCGTTAGAAGCACTTCCAGCGGTAGGGCACAAAACGGCAAGTGTTGTCATGGCGCAGGCTTTTGGTGTACCTGCTTTTCCAGTGGACACACATATTCACCGTCTAATGTGTCGCTGGGGTTTTACAAATGGAAAAAGCGTCATACAGACTGAACGCGACGCAAAACGATTGTTTCCAAAAGAAAAATGGAACGACTTGCACTTACAAATCATATGGTATGGAAGAGAATATTGCCCCGCAAGAGGTTGGGATATAACTAAAGACATCATAACCCAAACTGTTGGTAGAAAAACGGTACTAAAGAAGCACGGTTTTAATTTGCTATAAAATCCAAGGATGTGTTGCGTGATTCTAACAATTCGTAAGCCGCAGCAAACTGCATTATTAGGTGTAAGGATTTTTTAGATGGTGCAGGTGTGTTTTTTGAAAAAGATAGTGTGTAAAGTTTATCCATTAATTTGTTTAATGAAATAACGCTTCATGCTATATAATTATTGCGTCATGGTTAAGTTACGATCTTCAATTAATTTTCTAAGATTAATAAGCCCATAGCGCATTCTTCCAAGCGACGTATTGATGCTAACATTTGTCCGTTCAGCAATCTCTTTAAAGCTCATATCTTGATACAAACGCATTCTTAAAACTTCATATTGATTTTCAGGAAGCTCAAGGATCAATGTGTTCAAATCTTCTTTAATTTGGGTGTTTATGAGCAGGTCCTCAATATTTTGTGAAGGCTCAGAAACTCGATAAAAAACATCTTTTTCTGCATCGTGTGATTCGTACTTTGGCATACGTTGTTGACGTCTAAAATGATCCACAATAAGGTTATGTGCAATACGCATAGCCCAAGATAAAAAACGACCATCATCGTTATAACTTCCTTTTTTTAGGGTTTTTATGACCTTAATAAAGGTGTCTTGAAAAATGTCGTCGGTTAATTCTCTATCCTTAACTTTAGAATAAATAAAACTGTATATACGTTGTTTATACCTGGAAAGAAGCGTTTCGAAGGCTTCGTTATTACCGCTTAAATACTGCTGTATTAAAATATTATCTGTGATCATAGACATGATTTACTCTTTTTGAATGAAACAAAATGTGTTGAGTAAAAATGTCTTTATAGGCGTTAATTTGAATTACAAATATAAAAACATATTTGATATAGAACAAATACTCAACTTTGTACGGTTATATCTATTTGAATCAATATCTTTAAAGCTTCGATTTTAAAAGCGTTGAAAAAAGAAAAATATATTGAAATAAAGGGAGCGCAAATGCACAATCTCAAAAATGTAGATGTGCAAATTCCTAGAAACAAACTTGTGGTTATTACTGGATTATCTGGTTCGGGAAAATCTAGCCTAGCTTTCGATACGCTTTATGCTGAGGGACAGCGACGTTATGTAGAAAGTTTATCTTCGTATGCGCGGCAATTTTTAGGCCGGCTGAACAAACCCAAAGTTGAACAAATTAACGGTATCGCGCCTGCCATTGCTATTGAGCAAAAAGTCATCAGCAACAATCCACGATCTACTGTAGGAACAACTACCGAAATTTACGATTACCTTAAACTTTTGTTTGCTCGCATAGGTAAAACATACTCCCCCATCTCTGGAAAAGAAGTCAAAAAAGATGACACCAAAGATGTTTTGGCTTATCTTAAATGCATGGATGAAGGCACAAAACTTTTAGTGCTCGCGCCAATACAAATTGCTAAAAACAGAACCCTACAAGGCACCTTAGACGTGTATAAACAGCAAGGTTATGCACGCCTTTGGTTAAACAATAAGATGGTACGTATCGACGAAGTCATACCCTCCAAAAAAGATGATATTTCGCTTATTGTTGATCGAATTGTTTTAAAGCATGATGAAGATTTTTTCCATCGTGTAGCAGAATCCATCGAAACGGCATTTCACGAGGGCAGTGGAACACTGCGGGTTCATAATTTATCAAATAATGCGCAACGGGAATTTTCCAACAGGTTTGCACTAGACGGAATCACATTCACCCCTCCTAACGAACATATGTTCAGCTTTAACAATCCGCTTGGCGCATGTCCAGATTGTGAGGGTTATGGAGATTTGATAGGTATTGACGAGCAACTCGTTATTCCAAATACAAACTTATCGGTGTTTGGTGAAGCTGTTGCGCCTTGGAAAGGGGAACGTTTGCAACGGTACAAAAACGACTTTGTAGAAAATGCCTATTTATTCGATTTCCCAGTACATAAGCCCTACTTTGAATTAAGTCAAACCCAGAAAAAAACACTCTGGGAAGGCAACAAATATGTGAAAGGGCTCAACCACTTTTTTGCGAAATTGGAAGTTAAAAACTATAAAATTCAAAACCGTGTACTATTATCCCGCTATCGGGGCAGGACTGTTTGCAGTGCTTGTAATGGAAAGCGGCTAAATACAGCAGCTACTTACGTTCGTGTTGACCAATATACCCTCTCTGATTTGGTTGATATGCCCATCGATGCACTAACCAAAACAATGTTGTCATTGAAATTATCGGAACATCAACAACACATTGCACGACGGTTATTGGTAGAAATAAATGACCGATTGCATTTTTTAAATCAGGTCGGGTTGGGTTATTTAACCCTAAACCGAAGAGCAAACACGCTTTCGGGTGGCGAGTCACAACGCATTAACCTTGCAACATCATTGGGGAGTAGTTTGGTTGGATCGTTATACATATTGGATGAACCCAGTATTGGACTGCATCCAAAAGATACGGCCAAACTGATTGAAGTACTTCTAAAACTGCGCGATTTGGGCAATACGGTTATTGTTGTGGAACACGACGATGATATCATGCACGCAGCAGATGAAATCATAGATTTAGGTCCAGATGCAGGAGTTTTTGGTGGCGAAGTAGTAGCGCAAGGAAGCATTGAAAAAATACTTCAAGCCGATACGTGGACAGGGAAATATCTCTCTGGAAAAGCTGTAATTACACTTCCGAAAAAGCGTAAAAAGCCCACGCATGAGTTACGTATCGTTGGTGCTAGAGAACATAATTTAAAAAATATCAATGTGTCTTTTCCGTTGCATATGCTTACCGTTGTAACGGGAGTTTCTGGAAGTGGTAAAAGCACGCTTGTGAAAGATATTTTATTGCCCGCCGTAAAAAAGGAAAAAGATATTTATGGTGACAAATGTGGTGAGTTTTCTGCACTAGAGGGCGATTTGGATAGCTTTGATGACATTCAATATATCTCTCAAAAACCGATTGGATTATCCTCTAGATCTAATCCTGTCACCTATATTAAGGCGTATGATGACATTCGGAAACTTTATGCGCAACAAAGCGTTTCCAAACAGCGCGGGTTTCAATCCAAACATTTTTCATTTAATGTAGATGGGGGAAGATGCCCCAACTGTAAAGGGGAGGGAACCGTGAAAATTGAAATGCAATTTATGGCAGACGTTGATTTGGTTTGCGATGAGTGCAACGGAAAACGCTTTAAAAAAGAAGTATTAGAAGTCAAGTTTGAAGGGAAATCCATTCACGATTTACTCACCATGAGTATTGATGAGGCTATTGCCTTTTTTCAGCTTCATAAACAAACCAAAATTGCGGACAGATTGCAACCCCTCCAAGATGTAGGCATGGGGTATGTTGCCCTAGGACAGTCTTCCTCTACCCTATCTGGTGGCGAGGCACAGCGTATAAAACTGGCAAGTTTTCTACTCAAAGGCGCTCAGAAGAACAAGACCTTATTTTTATTTGATGAGCCAACCACGGGGCTACATATGCACGACATCAACAAACTTGTTGGATCGTTTCGAGCTCTTATTTCGCGTGGGCATTCGCTTGTCGTAATTGAACATAATATTGGACTCATAGAACAAGCAGATTACATCATCGACTTGGGTCCTGAGGGCGGTACAAAAGGAGGAAATATTTTAGCGACGGGAACTCCAGAAGAAGTAAATAATAACAAGAAGTCTAGCTTATACAACTACTTGTTTAAGAGAAATGCTTAAATCGGTTTTGTAACATCTGATGTAATGTTGGAGACAGCTTTAAGCCAACTACTCCACTGGCATACATTGCCGTAATCATAATCGATTTAAGAATAATTTCCCAAAAAGGATGTGCGTTAAATTGCACAAAAGACATCCCCCAAAACACGATCCCAATAAGCAAGAAAGCATAAAGCGTATGTTTTCCGTAGGGCTGTGATCCAAAATATGCATATACATATCCCATGCGAATAAACGTAAATAAGACCACCAGGGCCAGTGTAGTGCCTGCAGCACCGTTAATGCCAAATTTCGGAATGAATATAACATTTCCTATGACTACAAAAACGGCCATACATATGGTTAGCAGTAATGCCGTTTGGTATTTTTTTGAATTGATTAGAATGGTTGTAGAAGCCCCCGAACTCATAGAAACAAGTTTGGCAAAAGAAATCATCAATACTACCCAAATGGCATTTCCGTAGCCCTTATCGTTTAACAATTCAAAAAGCGATGCTATATTCCCATTTACCAGAAGAAAAAACCATCCTGCTAAAAGCAATAAGTTTATGGAACTGTCCTTGTAAAGTTTTGCAAGCTGGCTTGTATTCTTTTCGTTTATGGCTTTTGCGATCATTGGGTTTAAAATCTGAAACAAGGCACGTCCAGGAACCTCAATAAGTGTAGCGGTATAAATGGCAACGGAATAAAAGCCTGTTTGACTAATATCCAAATATTGCGGAAGCATTGATTTATCGATGTCAATAATTAAACTTCCCGCAGAAGCCGCTAAAATCAAATATAAACTATACCGTATGAGTTCGTTTAGGTTTTTAGGTTTTTGAAAGTTGAATTTTGGAAGTTTAATCCGGAATGCAATGACAACCATAAGTACCAAACGCAAATAGTAGAAACCCACAAGAAGTCCAAAAAAAGCATTTAAATCGATTATGTTCCCTGCATAAAGCAATAATAATATTAAAATGCTAAGTCGTGGATAAATTTCTTTGAGTGTATTCCCAAGGACGGATTTAAAATGAACCCTAGCCCAAGAATAAAAAACTTCAAAATAGGCGGTTGCAAAAGCAACAGCAAAAATCACCCAAGTATAAGTCCCAATAATGGGGTTTTTAACCGAGAGCAATGCAGCAACACTATCGTGAAAAAAAACAGCAACAAAACCCAAAGGCAACGCAATAAGCAAGGGCAGCAACACCACATAAGATAGAAATCCTTGCTGTTCGTTTTCGGGGTAACTGCTATGAAACTTGATGATGGTTTGTGCAACACCAAATCCAATAAGCGGCATCAAAAGGTTAGAAACGGACAACAAAAAAACGACCAAACCTTGCTTCTCAGCGCCAAAAAAATAGGGATATAAAACCAACGTATTCACAGCACCAATAGCAAAACCAAGCATGATACTGACTAAGTTTTTTGTAGATTGTGACGTAAGGTTGTTCATGCGTTTTCCAATATGAGCGTTAAATAGTTTTCTGCTATTGCTTTACGTTGATAGGATTCTATTTTTTTAGTTTGAAATGGAATTTCAGTTGTTGTAAACCACCGTAATAATGTGGATTTAATCAGCTCTTTCTCTTTAAAAGAGGCGTAAACACCCAATTCATGTAATGTAAATAAAGATTCCATATCACTGGGCTTAGGGCCAATTCCAAGCACGGGACGATTCGCCGCCATATATTCAAATAATTTTCCGTGGATGATGTTGTGTGTGTTTGGCATATCAATTCCCAACAATAATAGGACTTTTGCGAGTGGCAAGCGCTTATCCAGTTCCATTTTTGATTGATACCCTAAAAATCTTACCCACTTTTCTATGCCAAATCTACGTACATCTTCCTTGACACTTTCTGCGACCTTACCATAGATTTCGAGTGTAAATTGGGATGCAAAATCGTTGTTTTCTTGTGCGAGTTCTGAAATGGCTTCCCATAGTAGTATTGGATTTTGCTGTGCTTTTAAACTTCCAGCATAGACCATCGCTTCTTTATTGTTTTTTGATTGTGGTAATATTTGTTCATAGCCGTTTGTGAAAACTGAAATCGCTTTGGTGTGTTTTTCAAATTCCTTTGCTAAAGACGGGGCAGTAACCACTACCCTATCTGCAGTTTTTAAAACGCATTCTTGCAACTGTTCGTGTTTCCGTTTTGTTCCTTTAATCATGGGTAAACTCTCGTTTTGGAAAAAACCCACCCATGGATCACGAAAATCCGCAATCCAATGCACGTCACATTCTTTTTTTATTTTTAACCCAATGAGGTGCATCGAATGTGGTGGTCCAGATGTGATTAGTACATCAAAGGGTGTTTTTGCATGGGATTTTAAAACGGCTTTGGCAGCTGATTTTGACCAAAACACGCGTGCGTCTGGAATAAAGAAATTGGCGCGTACATAACGCATCAAATGGCTTTTTATACTTTTTTCTTGTCCAACATTTTCGCCTATTGCTTTTTTACTTTTTTGCAATGGCTCCCATCCATCAACATAAACCACATCAATACTCTTGTTTATTTTATATACCAATGCGTTGTCTGACTCTGCAACTCGTGGAGTAGCAGGTGTGAACACTGTTATTTTCATCCCCTTTTTGGCAAAAAAGTTTGCAAAAAACAACCAACGCTGTACGCCCGAACCACCTGAGGGAGGCCAATAATAGACCACTAACGCAATATGTTTGAAATTATCCAATGGCTTTAGGTTTACGGAGAATCAACCCAATTATAAGTAAAAAAATCAACCAACCAGATGCCATAAATAGTGAACCACGACGAATAACATCAGGTTCAAATTTAAAAATCAACTCATAAGAACCCGCAGGAACAATAACGCCACGTAACAGGTAATTTACTTTATAATGATGGATGGGTTTGTCATTTAAGTAAGCTTTCCACCCTTTTGGATAATGCATTTCAGAAAATACCGCAAGACGCTCATGATTGAGTTTTACATTATATCGCAATAGATTATTTCGGTGTTCCACTAATTTTATGAAATCAGAAGGACTAGATTTAAATATAGTTGCATCTAGTTCTTGTGAAAGTGCCTTTGACTTTGGATTTATTTTTCCCAGTTGCGTCATTTCCTCATTTGCTGAATGAACCTGAATGATTTCATCAACCAGCCAAGCAGCGCCCAATGTTGATTTACGTGAAGTATATCCATTTTCAAGGGCATCATCTAGTACATATTTGACATTTAACATATCTAATACAACACTGTCCTCTTGTTGAATATAAAAGTCATATATTTCTTGAAGGGCTGCGGGTTTTGCACCGTGGTAACCGCCAATGGTACGGTGAAAATAAGCGGTTCGCGCGTTGGATACACCTAATCGAGGTTCAAAAACACGATAGCGCGAGGTGTCTTTTAAGATTTCTTTGTCCTGAGGTGTAGCAATAAATGTCTTTTTATGTTGGTATGAAGATACAAATTGGTCTTCATCAAAGTAGGTGCGGTTTTGCATCCACAAATCGGTAAGTGCCAAAATTATTAATAGCGACAAAAACAATGTTGTCTTTATTTTTTTCTGCCAATACAAGAGTGCTACAACAACCAACACAACAACAAAAACAACGATTTCAATTATATCATCCAATAGAAGAGCTGCGCGTGCTTCCGTCAGCGGTTTTATTATTTCTGGGTATTGAGCAAATGGTTCATAGGAAGATGTAAACGAAAAGAATCCTTTTGCGCCAGCCAACAAGAATAAAATTAAGGCTATATAAACGGATAACACATAAAAACAGCGAAATAATTTTTGTCGGGTAATGCCATTGTCTTTCACCAAAAACTGTACGCCTAACATCGCTGCAAATGGTACACAAAGCATCATCATCATTTGTGCTGAACTGACAGCTCTGAACTTAGCATATAGGGGCAAATAATCTATAAAAAACTGCGTGAGTTCAGGAACATGTTTTCCCCAAGAAAACAACAATGAAATCCCTATTGTGGTAAGCAATATGATTCGCGTTTTACTGTTAGTTGTTAGCAGCCCAAGTAAGGCAAAAAACAACACTACTATACCTAAGTAAACCGGTGCGGCAACTATTGGTTGATCGCCCCAATACGGTCGTGCGTAGCTAAAAATAGTATTTGCTGTTTCAGCATCAAGAGAACGAAGAAACGTTACAAAATCACTATCCATAGGGAAGCTTGCGCTGGAGCTACCACCCACCACATTTGGCGCAAAAAACGTTAATGTCTCAAAAATACCATAACTGTATTCTGTAATATAATCAAAAGACAAGCCTGCAGTAGCTTCTTTGGGTGAGCCGTCGGGGTTGATTGTTAGTTCAGAGGCGCCTCTTGTACTAAACTTGGTATATTCCAATGTTGCCAAAACACCTTGTGCATTGAGTAGAAATGCTATTAGTCCAGCTACCATCAATTTTCCTAAAGGTCTTAAAAGTAGCTGAAACCCGTCTTTACGCCACGTCCAAACAGTCCAAAATAAGACTGAAATTGCAGCCATTATTAAGGTGTAATATGTCATTTGAAGGTGATTGGCATGTAATGATAATGCCAAGCCAAGCGCAAACCAAATAAAACCCCATTTCTTTTTATCGATTAAAACTTGAAACAACCCTAAAAATACGATCGGAGCATAGGCCAACGCCATGGCTTTGGTGTTATGCCCAACCATCAAAATAATAATATAATAGCTTGAAAACCCGTAAGCCAACGATCCAAAAATGGAGGTGGGAATAGAAAAACGCCTACTTTGGGCAAAGAGATAAAAAAAGAAAAGGTACAAAAAAAGCATATCGGCTGGACGGGGTAAAAAGCGAAGAGCACCATCGATATAGCGCAACACATCAAAAGGATAACGTGGTGTAATTTGGTAGGTAGGCATTCCCACAAAGGCATTGTCTATCCAATACGGTTCTTCTTCGAATTCCGCACGATGTTCTAAAACCTGACGTTGCATGCCTTTAAACTGAACATGATCAGATTGAATGAGCGCTTTTCCAGAAAGAACAGGATAAAAATATAACAAAGAAATAGCTGCAAATAAGAGTGTCACAAACACGTGAGGCAGCAAAAAACGGAGCTTAAGAAGTTGCATCATCTTTCAAAAATACAACTCTATCCGTAACCTACAGAATTTATAATTCACGTATATTTGAATATGAACAAGTTTTTTACACACTTTTGTGCTGCAATACTTATCTTTTTTATGATCGGTAGCGTTAATGCGCAATACACGGATGTGATTAACAGCAACAGACCTAGTCAATCTATGGGGGCGTTTAGTGTTGGTAAAAATGTTTACCAGTGGGAACAAGGTATTTCCTTTAGGCAAGGCGCTTTTGATTCGTTTTCTAATGCGTCTTATTCGGGCTTGGGTACACGAGTACAGCTTCGTGTAGGTGTTTTGAAAGAACAATTGGAGGTTCTTGGAACAGTAGATTACCAAATGGATGAGCTTATATATCAAAATGCTATTGGTAAAACCACAACCAACCGTAAGGGATTTCGCGATTTATCATCAGGAATAAAATACTTGCTTTACGATCCGTTTCGCAACACCGAAAAATATAAACCAAACCTGTACAGCTATCATGCAAACAACCGTATTCGTTGGCGTGATTTGATTCCTGCCGTTTCTGTTTATGCTGGAGCGCAATTTTCAATAGATGGTATCTATCCATATCAAGAGTCATTTTATAATCTTTTTAATTTTAATTATCGCCCCATTGCAGAACCGATTGTTTCCGTAACAGGAATGTTGATTTTACAACAGCATCTAAGGCCTGGACTTGTTTTGGTACACAATGTAGGTATGCGATATATTACTGCCGATATCCAGCAAAAAAAACTAATAGGAACACTGACGTACAGCACGCGTGAAAATTGGTCTGTCTTTGGAGAGTATCAAATTGATGACAGTCCGCTATATCGCGATGTAACACTTGGCACAGGAATAGCGTACCTATTGACTGAAGACCTTCAAATAGACCTTGCCGTTCAGCACAGTATGAAAACTACGCCAAAACTTTTGACCGCTGGTATAGGTGTTTCATATCGGATTGATAAACACAATATTTGGGTAGGACAACCACAAGATTTGAAAGACATCAAGCAAGCTCGGAATGATCGGAAAAAAGCATATGAGGAGGGAAAAACAGCCCGCAAAGCGGAAAAGCGAAACAACAAAGGGTTACGGAAATTTGATAAAAAACAAAAGCGCATTGAGCGCAAGTTAAATAAGATGCGATGATAGAGATTATTGAGGTTAAAAACAGACGGCAATACCGCGAGTTTTTTCGTTTTCCCTTTGTGCTCTATCGCAATTGCCCACAATGGGTTCCTCCAATAACCAAAGAGGAAGAAGATATTTTTGATCCCAAAAAAAACAAGGTTTTTAATCATGCCATGGCACGACTGTTTTTAGCAACCAAAAATGGTAAAACTGTTGGACGTATTGCCGCGATGATTAATTGGGTGGAAGTAGAAGAATTAAAAAAAACCAAAGTGCGCTTTGGGTGGTATGATACCATAGATGACATCGAAGTAAGCAAAAAACTTATTGAGGCAGTTGAGGGTATCGCTATCGCTGAAGGCATGACTTATATTGAAGGTCCGATGGGATTTTCTAATATGGATAAAGCCGGACTTTTGGTACAAGGATTTGAATATATGAATACCATGATTACGTGGTATCATCACCCTTATCAAAAAGAACATTTAGAGCAACTAGGGCTTGTAAAACAAAGTGAATGGATTGAGTTTAAAATTGACATTTACGATGCCAAAGACGCTCCAGAAAAAGTAAAAAAGTTTGCCCAAGTAATAAAAGACAGATACAAGCTTAAAACCTTAAATTTTAAATCTACAAAGGAAGTTGAACCCCGCGTAGATGAAATGTTTGATTTACTTAATCAAACTTATAATAAATTGCAATCTTTTGTTCCTATTCAGCAGCATCAAATTGAACACTACAAAACCAAATACCTACCATATGTACATCCTGATTTTATAAAATGTATTGTGGACGAAAACGATGAAATGATTGGATTTACCATTACCATGCCTTCGTTTACGGCAGCACTAAAGAAAATCAACGGAAAGATGTTCCCGTTTGGATTGTATCATTTGTGGCGCGCGCAACGTAAAAATAGCCGAGCGGCATTTTATCTCATTGGTATCAAAGACAGTTATCAAAACAAAGGCGTTACAGCCATTATTTTTCAAGAGATTCAAGAAATGTTTAACCGCCGTGGGATTACTGCCGTAGAAACTAATCCTGAATTAGAAGAAAACAAAGCCATTCAAGCCCTTTGGAAAAACTATCAGCACGAGTTGCACAAACGTCGTCGCACCTATCGTAAAGAAGTACACTTTTGAATATCAACGAAACTATTGTAGCCTTATCTACCGTTCCGGGTGCTGCTGCTATTGCGGTAGTTCGCCTCAGTGGCGATGATGCCATTGCTATTGCCGATACATGCTTTCGCTCAAGATTTAATAAAAAACTTACAGCGCAAAGTACGCACAGCGTTCTCCTTGGCGATTTCTATCAAAACAACACGCTACTGGACGAAGTCTTGCTTACGGTTTTTAAAAATCCAAACTCTTATACTGGTGAGGATGTGGTAGAAATTTCATGTCACGGCTCGGTCTATGTACAACAACAAGTGTTGCAAACGCTACAAGATTTGGGTGCACGATTGGCAGAACCGGGGGAGTTTACACTACGTGCGTTTTTGAATAAAAAAATGGATTTGGCACAAGCAGAAGCAGTGGCAGATCTTATCGCTTCTGAAAGTGAAGCGGCGCATCATATTGCGGTGCAACACCTAAGAGGTGGTATTAGCAGCAGTTTAGGCGAATTACGTGAACGCTTGCTTTCTTTTGCTTCCCTCATTGAGTTAGAACTCGATTTTAGCGAAGAAGATGTGGCGTTTGCGGATAGAAAACAACTCAACGAATTGATTAGTACCATTAAAAAAACCCTGAAAAATCTATTGGACTCTTTTGCTACTGGGAATGCAGTAAAAAACGGGATTCCTGTTGCCTTGGTGGGAAAACCGAACGCAGGGAAATCATCGTTGTTAAACGCCTTACTGGACGAAGAGAAAGCTTTGGTTTCGGATATTGAAGGTACTACCAGAGATAGCATTGAGGACACCTTGACTATTGGCGGAATTCAGTACAGGTTTATAGACACGGCTGGACTGCGTAAAACGGAAGATACGGTAGAAGCCATGGGCGTAAAACGGACGCAAGAAAAAATGGATAGTGCGTCCATCATTTTGTATGTTGTTGATCCGCAAACCCAAACCGCAACCGAAACAGTAGATGCACTGAAAAGCATGCACCGCGAAGACACTACCCTACTGCTTGTTATCAATAAAAAAGATTTGCTCTCTCATGAAAAAATCGAGCATTACACCAAAGCCTTAACAGCTTTGGCGGTGGAAAAACTTGTGTTTACGACCATGTGTATCAGCACAAAAAGCAAAGCGGATATTGAAGCCTTAAAAACCCACTTTAGCGGACAATTGCAATGGAACACCGGAACTGCGCTTATTAGCAATCAGCGGCATTGGGCAGCCTTGCAAGCCGCCATGAAAAGCATAAACGAAGTAGCGCAAGGCATAGAAGAAAACCGCAGCAGCGATTTACTGGCTATTGACATTCGACAAACACTTCATGAGCTTGGAGCCATTACTGGTGAAGTTACTACCGATGATATTTTAGGGAATATTTTTGCTAATTTCTGTATCGGAAAGTAATTAAGGATTTTTTTTCCTATCCACACCACCCACATTTTGTTTTTATTACATAAAGTTCATAATAGATTTTTATATTTACCAAAATGCATATTATGAAAAAGTTATTTCTACTAATTTTCCTACCTATTTTAGGATATGGACAAACAACTCATTACTATGATTGGGGGTATAATACAGCCAATCAACAGATTAATGTTCAATTAGGAGACACCGTTGAGTGGACTTGGGTTGGCAGTGGTTCTCATAATTTAGTTTCAACTTCAGGAACAGCAAATTTTGATAGTGGATACGGAACAGTGGGGAAAAAATTCTCTTTAACATTCACCACTGCGGGGTCGACAACTTATGTTTGCTCTCCTCACTCAGGAAACATGTATGGCGCCGTTAATGTGTCAGAAAGTTCCTTAAGCCTAAATAATTACACAAAAATCAATCATATTAAGATTTATCCAAATCCAACAACTTCAATAGTAACGATACAAGGAGGAAAACAATACCATATTGAGGTTTACACTATACAAGGTAAAAAGTTAATGGAACGTACAGGAAACGCTATAAATATGGAGCACTTATCTACTGCCACATATATTGTTAAAGCAACAGACAAGTCAAATAACGAAGAACTAACCTATAAAGTTGTAAAGAATTAAGTCCCAAAAAGCGAAAAGGTCAAAAAGAGAGCCAACCATAGCTATTCAATTTGACCAATTCAATTAGGAGGTGCAAATATATGTTAAATAGTTATAGTTTTGTTGATTTAAATCAAATAAAACGCAATGAACTTATTTATTAGTATCATATCGTCTTTCAAGAAAAGAATATAATATTTAATAAATTTTAGTCTCTTAGTTCATAAACACGGATGTAATCCACTAAGGTAGTTCTATCTTCTTTTGAGGCGGTAGCTACTTTACTTCCAGACTCTGGAATTGGATTCCAATTATAGGCTTCAATTGAAAATTGTAAAATCAAGTCTTGGTTGAAAGGGACGGGAGGTGTTAAAGTATATACATACTCCCCATCCAAATAAAAGAGTAGCTCCGTATGGCTTTTCCAGTAAAAGCCATAGGTATAAAAGCGTTCGTGATTTTTTGTTGGAGGAGTCATTTTCTTTTGATCCCTAACTTGTTCAACGCATGGAGATCCTCTGTGAATAGAATTTGAATGCATAATTTGGTCCCAATCGTAAGCCCATTTATGCGTAAGGTCTGTTAGCACACCTACAGATTCTGTAATGTCAATTTCATTTTTATTTTCACAAGTACCCTTATGACACAACCAAAAACCACCTCCCATTTCGGTTTTATTCATTTTCATTCTACACTCATAATAATGCCCTACCGAAGTTTTTTTATAAGAACGTAATATTCCGCCGTGCTATTTATAGGTAGCATTTCGCACTTCAACTGGTTTAGGCAACTCGCCTACCTCTATGCTTAGATAACCATCGCCAATGCCAAAGCTTTCTTTTTGAAACAACGCTGGTGGTCTCCCAAGCCAATTGAGTTCATAGTGACCGTCTGGGTCAATATTCCACTTATTTTCGTTTATTTTATTTCCATTGAACTCATCGCTTAAAGCAGTAACTTTTTTCCATGTTTTGCCTTCAACATCTGGCGGTTGTGCTTTAGCATGTATAAAACAGGAAAATATCGCTATTAGTATGGCCTTTTTTAAAAGAGAAAATATCATATTAAGCAAATTAAATAAAAGGTACATTTAGAAAACTGAGAATCGGTTAAAATGTATTTGATTAAAAAAAATTAGAAAATAATTACGCCCTGTTTTTTGGTTTTTTGTTTGGAACGCGCCCTTGGTTCCCCATACCGTCTAAATCTTGGACATCGTAATCCTCTGCCGTATTGTGCTGTTTTGATTTATATTGGCTTGTTACGATACTAAGGAAAAAATACCCATACACCACCACAATGGTCAATCCGATAAGGAACATAATTTTATTTGTCATCTCTCCTGCGTTGTCTTATGGCTATAGCAAAACCCAAAATAGTTATCGGCCAAAGCCCTACGTAAATACCTTCTAATTCGTTTCCTGTAAACCATAAATATATCGAGTACAGAAAACTGATAAAAGCCAATATAATGGGGTAATATGTGTTTAAAAAATACTTCACTTTTATGTCATTTGGCTTTCAATTTAGTTAAATAAAATAAAAAATTAAATTTTTTCATAACATTAACATAAGAAAACAACTGATATCAGCGTTTTTCTAGTAATTTTACACTTATAAATAAATTTGATGATGAATAAAATCCTAATCTTGTTGTTTGCAATTCCCGTATTGTTAACTTCATGTGTATCCCAAAAAAAATACAGCGCCTTAGAATCTAGTCAAAAGGAAACCAAAGACTTGCTCAACACAGCTACTGTTAAGCTAAATACTTGTATAGATGAAAAAGCAAAAAGTGACGCTGCCGTTAGCGCACTCCGCGATCAAATCAACTTCTTAAAAGCCAACAATCAAGAGCTAATCAATAACATGGGCAACCTCACAACGCTATCGCAGAAAGGTGCCGAGAATTTAGAGCGTTCTCTAGAATCTCTAAAAGAAAAAGACATTCGTATCACCCGCATGCAAGATGCCGTTACACGAAGAGATTCTGTGACACTTGCCTTGGTAACAAGCCTCAAAGGGGCATTGGTTGATATCAACGACTCTGACATTGAAGTAAATGTTGAAAAGGGTGTGGTATTTATTTCTATTTCGGACAAACTTTTATTCCGCAGTGGAAGCTATACGGTAACTCAACGTGCCAAAGAAGTGCTTGGTAAAGTAGCTCGTGTAATCAACGATAAAACAGATTTAGAATTTATGGTTGAGGGGCACACAGACAATGTTCCTGTGAAAACCGACAGCAATGTACTTGTAGATAATTGGGATTTAAGTGTAAAACGTGCAACTGCCGTGGTACGTATTCTTGAAAAAGATTTCTTAGTTGATCCAGCACGTATGACCGCTGCAGGGCGTAGCTCGTATGTTCCTATTGACGATAACACAACAGCTACTGGACGTGCTAAAAACAGAAGAACACGAATAGTTGTACTTCCAAAACTTGACCAATTCTTTGATTTATTAGAGAAGGGAATGGAAGCCGCTGCGAAGTAATCTAAGATTTTATAACGATATTAAAGCTGCCTTTGGGCGGCTTTTTTTATGAAATTACTTTAAGCTTAGCAAAACGCAACAAGAGGTTTTTCTCCCCCGACTGATCAAAACGAATAAGGGCTTTTGCATCGTTTCCACTGCCCTCTAAATTGACCACCGTTCCAAATCCAAAACGACTGTGTGAAACTCGTGAGCCATTCTTAATTTCAGACAGGTCTGAGGCTGGTGCGTCACTTGATTTGGAAACAGCTTTCATACGCGCCTTTGGAGGCACAGCAGCAGTTGTTTTCTTTTTTTGCAAGGATTTAAAACGAACTCTGTTAGGGTCTGGCGCATCAAAAACAGAGGCATCTATCATGGGTTTAAACGTATAATCGTCTTGTACCACTTGGTTATCAACGCAAGACTCGTCTAATTCTGTCAAAAACCTACTGGGCTCTGCATCAATAATTTTTCCCCAACGATACCTCGAAAGTGTATACGTCAACGTTGCTCGCTTTTCAGCACGGGTCAACGCCACATAAAACAACCGCCGTTCCTCTTCCAATTCGGCTCTTGTATTTACACTCATGGCAGATGGAAATAAATCTTCCTCCAATCCAACGATATAGACATTGGGAAACTCCAAGCCTTTTGCTAGGTGAATGGTCATTAACGATACCGCTTTTTGGTCTTTAACTTCGTTATCAAAATCAGTTGCAAGGGCTACATCTTCCAAAAATTCCACCAAAGAACCTGTGGCATCAGCCAATTCACGTTGCCCATCCACAAAATCTTTAACACCATTTAACAATTCTTCAATATTTTCTACTCGAGTAATCGCTTCGGGGGTACCTTCTTTCTTTAGCTCGGTTACCAAGCCCGCTTTTTTGGTGACCATATCCGCCATTTCAAAAGCGTCAAGGGTAGTAAGCTGCACCCTGAAAGACACTATCATGGTATGAAAATCTTGCAGTTTGGCACGGGTACCGGCATTGATATTTAGTGGTAACTCTTGCACTTTTTCTAAAACTTCAAAGAGCGTTCGATCGTGGGTTTTTGCCGCAACAATAAGTTTATTGATGGTGGTTTGTCCAATACCCCGCATGGGATAATTAATGATGCGTTTTAGGCTTTCTTCGTCGTTTGGATTTACCAAAAGGCGGAGATATGCCAATACGTCTTTAATTTCTTTACGCTGATAAAAGGAAACACCCCCGTAAACCCTATATGGAATGTTGCGCTTACGCAACGAATCTTCCATCGCTCTGGACTGCGCATTGGTACGATACAAAATCGCAAAATCTTCATAGCCCAATTGTGATTGCATGGCACGTTCAAAAATATTTCCAGCTACGTATCTCCCCTCTTCTCCATCTGTTGGACTGCGGTGAATGATAATTTTGTGTCCTTCAGGATTTGCGGTCCAAACATTTTTTTCCAACCGATTGGTGTTGTGAGCAATGATTGCGTTGGCGGCTTTTACAATTGTACCCGATGAGCGATAATTTTGCTCCAATCGATATACGCCGGCATCGGGATAATCACGCTGAAAATTCAAAATATTTTGAATATTAGCACCTCGAAAAGCGTATATACTTTGAGCATCGTCCCCTACCACACAAATATTTTGATATCGATCTGCTAAGGCGCGTACAATAAGGTACTGCGAATGATTGGTATCTTGATACTCATCAACTAAAATATAACGAAAGCGCTCTTGATATTTTGCCAATACATCTGGAAAACGATTTAACAACTCATTTGTTTTCAGTAATAAATCATCAAAATCCATAGCGCCCGCCTTAAAACATCTATCTACATATTCCTTGTAGATAGCGCCCATTTCAGGACGTTTGGACTCGCGATCTGCCTCAATAAGTTCAGGATTATTATAATAAGCGCGAACCGTGACTAGGCTGTTTTTAAACGAGGAAATGCGCGAGCGAATCTGTTTTACTTTATATAAATCCTTATCTAGGTTTAATTCTTTGATAATTGATGCTAATAATCGTTCAGAGTCTTGCGTATCATAAATCGTAAAACTAGAAGGATAACCCAGTCGGTCTGCCTCTGACCTTAGAATTCGTGCAAAAACCGAGTGGAAGGTTCCCATCCAAAGATTTTTTGCTTCGCTCTCCCCTACAATTTGTGCAATACGGGCTTTCATTTCTCGAGCAGCTTTGTTGGTAAAAGTGAGGGCCAATATGGAAAAAGAATCAACACCCTGCTGCATTAAATATGCAATGCGATAGGTTAAAACCCTTGTTTTTCCCGAGCCTGCACCAGCAATGACCATAAGCGGACCGTCCTTGTGAACGGTGGGTTTTTGTTGGGCTTCATTAAGCAGCTGGAGGTAGTTTTCCAAAATAAAGATTAAAAAGTGAAAATAACCAAACCCAGACGGTTGATAAAGGAGCAAAACAAATAGTTATTAACAGGAAACTGCTATCTTCGTTTTTATGGCTGTGCTATTTCAAAAACCGATTGATTATCTCAAGGGCGTAGGGCCTAACCGTGCGCAATTACTTAAAAAAGAGTTAGGTTTACACACCCTGCAAGATGTATTGTATTTTTTTCCTCACCGATACATAGATCGAAGCCAATACTTTACACCCGGTCAAATACCAAAAACTACCGCCGAAGTACAGGTTTTGGGCAGTATTACACATATGGAAACGGTGAAGCAAAAAAGAGGAAGCAGATTGGTAGCTACCTTTTCTGACGGACAACACAGTATTGAATTGGTATGGTTTAGAGGGCATCAATGGATTCAAAAATCTTTACAATTAAACAAACCTTATATCGCTTTTGGCAGGCTAAATTGGTTTGGAAACAAATGCTCCATAGCTCATCCAGAGTTAGAATTTCTGGAGGATCACGAGCAACGAAAAGGAAATTTTCAACCGGTATATTCCGCAACAGAAGCACTGACAAAAAGTGGTATTTCACAACGGGTAATGCGACAGATTATAGGACACTTGTTTGAAGAGATTGGAAGCGGAATTCAAGAAGTTTTACCAAATCATATCTTAAAGCAATACCAATTAGTAGATAAAAATACGGCACTTACAACAATCCACTTTCCTGAAAATCAAGAGGGACTTGCGGTTGCTCAATATCGGATGAAATTTGAGGAATTATTTTTTGTTCAACTTCAATTGGGACTTAAAAAACTTCACCGAAAACAGCACTTAAAAGGCATTCCGTTTGTTGAAATTGGACAATATTTTAATTCGTTCTTTCACAATCACTTACCGTTTCCACTAACAGAAGCACAAAAACGAGTCGTAAGAGAAATTCGTGCCGACCTAAAAAGTGAAGCTCAAATGAACCGCCTACTGCAAGGAGATGTAGGCTCAGGAAAAACCATTGTTGCAGTATTGTGTATGCTTATGGCACTCGATAATGGGATGCAAGCCACATTGGTTGCTCCTACTGAGATTTTGGCACAACAACACCATACAAGTATCAGCAAACTTTTAAAACCCCTTCATGTTAACGTTGGGCTACTCACAGGTTCTGTCAAGAAAAGCGTACGGACACCCTTATTGGAACAATTGGCAGATGGGTCATTGCCTTTTCTTATTGGCACACACGCCGTATTGGAGCAATCCGTAACATTCAAAAAGCTTGGCTTGGCAATCATAGATGAACAGCATCGCTTTGGAGTGGCGCAACGTGCTAAATTATGGCGTAAAAATTCTGTTCCGCCTAATATTTTAGTCATGACCGCTACCCCAATTCCGAGAACATTAGCCATGACTGCGTACGGAGATTTGGACTTATCGGTCATTGATGAACTTCCACCAGGAAGAAAACCGATTACTACAATACATAGGCTCGATAGTAAACGCTTAGCCATTTTTCAATTTATGCGAGAGGAAATTATCAAAGGAAGACAGGTATATGTTGTCTATCCGCTTATTCAAGAATCGCAAGTATTGGATTATAAGGACTTAATGGACGGCTACGAAAGTATTGTTCGGGAATTCCCACTACCCGACTATCAAGTTAGCATTGTTCACGGGAAGATGAGTGCCGAAGATAAAGCCTATGAAATGGAGCGATTTGTTTCAGGGAAAACACAAATTATGGTTGCCACTACCGTTATTGAAGTCGGTGTTAATGTTCCCAACGCAAGTATCATGATTATTGAAAGTGCCGAGCGTTTTGGGCTTTCACAATTACACCAGTTGCGTGGACGTGTAGGTCGTGGAGCAAGCAAAAGCTATTGTGTACTTATGACTGGAAATAAACTAAGTCAAGATGCGCAAACTCGGATTCAAACCATGGTGCGCACTCAGGACGGTTTTGAACTTGCAGAAGTAGATTTATCACTTCGTGGTCCGGGAGATCTTATGGGTACACAACAAAGTGGGGTGCTTCCGTTTTTGATTGCTAACCTAAAAAAGGATGGCCATGTGCTAAAATCCGTTCGGCATGCGGTAGATCAAATCCTTTTACAAGACGCAACACTTTCACAAGAACAACACAGCGTATTACGCGCAGCTTTAACACTTACACAACAAGGAAAATCCATTTGGAAGTACATTGGATGAATTGTGTACTTAAAACATCGGTGTATCTTTGCAGCTTAATTAACAACCATGCACATCTCGTATAATTGGCTTCGCGATTTTATTCAAACAAACTTAAGCGCTACAGAAGTTGGCACCATACTTACCGATTTAGGATTAGAAGTTGAAGGAATTGAGCAATATCAGTCCATAAAAGGGGGCTTGGAAGGTGTTGTTATTGGTAAAGTTTTAAGTTGTGAAAAGCATCCAAATGCGGATAAATTAAAGGTTACGCAAGTTGACATTGGCCTTGAGGAGCCAGTGCAAATTGTTTGTGGCGCTCCCAATATAGCGAAAGGACAAACAGTGCCTGTTGCAACTGTTGGCACAACATTATACAGCAACACAGGAGAGGCCTTTACAATCAATAAAAGTAAAATTCGAGGGGAGTCCAGCCACGGAATGATTTGTGCTGAAGATGAGTTAGGAATTGGAACCAATCATGACGGTATCATGGTACTTGAAAAACACCATAAAGCAGGAACCCCCTGCAAAGATGTATTTTCCATTATTTCGGATCATGTTTTCGAAATTGGCCTTACCCCCAATCGATCCGATGCCATGAGTCATTATGGGGTAGCTAGAGATTTGCGGGCGGCATTGCTGCAAAAAGAAAAGACAGTCTCTCTTGCTACACCTGCTGTAAGCGCTTTTAGGGCAGATAATTTTAGTGGAGCAATTCAAATCGAAGTTCGAGATAATGAGGCGGCGCCACGTTATTGTGGTTTACGTATTTCTGGAGTTGAAATAAAACCATCTCCAGATCAAATACAGCACCGCCTTAAATCTATTGGGGTAAAACCCATAAATAATGTTGTGGATGCTACAAATTATGTGCTTCACGAATTGGGACAACCGCTTCATGCTTTTGATGCTAGTAAAATTTCAAATGGTATTGTTCGAATACAAAAACTTAAAGAAGGTACTCCGTTTGTTACATTAGATGGAGTTGAACGCAAACTCAGCAGTGAAGATTTGATGATTTGCAACGGAGATACCCCTATGTGTTTGGCGGGTATTTTTGGGGGATTGGAATCAGGAGTTTCTGAAAATACAACTGAAATCTTTCTGGAGAGCGCCTATTTTGATCCTGTCAGTATTCGTAAAACAGCAAAGCGCCATGGGCTTAGCACAGACGCCTCTTTTCGATATGAAAGAAGTATTGATATTGAATTGGTAAAATATGCACTTAAGCGTGCCGCCTTACTTATTCAGGAAGTAGCAGGTGGTGTAATATCATCTGAAATCACAGATGAATACAGCATAAAACACGAACCATACCATGTGTTGTTGAAATTTGAGTATATCAACAACTTAATTGGATATGAAATTCCACGCGAAACAATAAAGAAGATTTTACAAGGACTAGACATCAAGATTACAAACGTAACCGAAACTTCCTTGGGCCTATCAATTCCGACCTATCGAACCGATGTTAGACGACCTGCGGATGTGGTAGAAGAAATTCTACGCATATATGGCTACAATGCTATACCTATGGGTTCTAAACTCAACAGTTCTGTTCCTGAATTTGCCAAAAAACGTTCAAATCAATACCTACAAAATATTGCACATCAACTGATTGCGCAAGGTTTTTATGAAGTATATAACAACTCCCTCACAACCCCAAAACACGGAGGAAATGTTGATGAAATGGTTGAGATTTTAAACCCATTAAGTAGCGAACTATCTGTGATGCGTACCCATTTGCTTTATGGAATGCTTGAAGCAATACAGTTTAACAATAACCGTCAACAACAAAACCTACGCTTTTTTGAGATTG
Source organism: Bacteroidota bacterium (assembly GCA_027621175.1). GTDB lineage: Bacteria > Bacteroidota > Bacteroidia > Flavobacteriales > Flavobacteriaceae > UBA7446. The sequence continues at coordinate 185,765 of JAQCCM010000001.1, forward strand.
GCAATAGCTACCATAAAACTGAAAATGGTACCGTTCAAACCCCTACATTGGCCATAGCCGCAACAGGACAACAACTGCCAAACCACTGGAGTGTAGCAGAACAGAAATCAGACTTTTTCTTCTTAAAAGGGATTGTGAAAACATTACTCCAGCGACTCGGAGTTAGCACCAAAGAATCTCCTGGAAAACATGCACATTACAAAGAGTCAATCGATTTTCATTGTAAAGACAAATACCTAGGCACACTAGGTTTGATCGATTTAGGAGCCTTTGAGGGAGTAACGATTGAACAAGATGTATTTGCCTGTACCTTGGCACTTGACATGGTTTTGGCAAACACAAACCAAAAGATAAAAGTAAAACCATTATCGAAATATCCCTCCGTACAACGTGATTTGGCCCTACTGGTAAATACAGAAACAAGTTTTGAGGAATTACATCAAATTGCACAAAAAACAGAAAGGCAATTACTAGATAATGTGCAGTTGTTTGATGTGTTTAGAGGAAAAGGAATTCCGGATGGAAAGAAATCCTATGCGCTGAGTTTTACATTAAGTGATAAAAACAAAACGCTAACAGACAAACAAATTGATAAAACCATGCAGCGTATTGCACAACAATACGAAAAACAATTAGGGGCAACGCTTCGTCAATAATATTGTTTAGCAATACTTAAACACTTGATTATTCGCAAGTTATGTGTATATTTGAGTATTGCTAAAAGAAAATTATGTTAACGCCTACCAATATTCGTAAAGAGTTAAATCAAGTTCGAGAAAAGTCTTCAGAATTTGTTTTTACAGTACCCACTAATCGTTTTGATATTGACAAACTCGATTCAAATCGTATTTATCATATTGATCAAATCAAAAAGACATGTATCGATTTCAGACTTCGTTTTTTAGATGCAACTTTATATAAAAGTCAATTTCCTATTGAAGCCATAGACGAAATTAAAGCTATTGAACAGACACATCATACAAATTTAAATTCGTTAAAAATGATGGCTCCTTCTAAACTATTCAAACTAGAAAACGCAGATGATCCATTGCTTTTTGCCCCTATAGGAAATGGATATTATTACCTAATTCACCAATGGGGTAATGATTTACATCCATTGCGAAAAATATTAGTATGGCCCTTTAAGAACTTAATAAATATGTGTATTGCCACGCTTTTTGCTAGTTTTATATTGTCGCTTTTTGTGCCCGTATCAGTTTTTACTCCGAATCCAACACCCAGTGATTTTTTCTTGGTATATTTCTTTATGTTTAAGTCCTTGGCGGCAATGGTAATTTATTACACCTTTGCTAGAGGAAAAAACGTAAGTCAAGCCATCTGGAATAGCAAATATTATAACAATTAATGTCCGATTCTTTTAGCTTATTGTACACTGGAAATCTTATTGATATACAGCGCCTCAAAGCTATTTTGGAAGAAAACAATATCTTCCCCATTGTAAAAGATGAAACCGAATCTGCTCGTCTGGCTGGCTTTGGCGCACCAACAATGATGCAACAACTCTGGGTGTTGGCATCTGAATTAGAAAAGGCAAAAGCCTTACTTTAAATATACATTTTATTGCGCAGCTCCTTTATTTTAGGGTCTGCCATGTAGTCGTCAAAAGTCATATAACGATCAATTACACCTTTTGGAGTGAGCTCTACTACCCTGTTCCCAACAGACTGCGCAAAAGCGTGATCGTGCGTGGTCAGCAATACCGTTCCTTTGAATTTAATAAGCGAATTATTAAAAGCAGTAATAGACTCTAAATCTAAGTGATTTGTTGGCTCATCCAGCATCAATACATTTGCGCGCTCCATCATCATCCGAGAAAGCATACAGCGCACTTTTTCTCCACCAGATAATACTTTGGCAGATTTTAGCGCTTCATCCCCGCTAAAAAGCATTTTTCCTAAAAACCCACGTAAAAATACTTCTTCGCGTTCCTCGTCGGTTTTAGCGTATTGGCGTAGCCAATCTACCAACGAATCGTCCTTACCAAAATACGCCGCATTATCTAATGGCAAATAACTTTGATTGGTAGTCACACCCCATTCAAACGAGCCAGCACTTGCTTGTTGCTTCCCGTTTAAAATTTCATAAAAAGTAGTCGCTGCACGAGCATCCTTGCTATATACCACAACCTTATCCCCTTTAGCTAGGTTTACATCTATATTTGTAAAAAGTGGCACACCGTCAATCTCTGCTGCAAGTCCTTCGATATTCAAAATTTGATCTCCTGCTTCACGCTCACGCTCAAAAATAATAGCCGGATAACGTCTTGAAGATGGGCGAATATCAGCAATATTGAGCTTGTCGATCATCTTTTTACGTGAAGTTGCTTGCTTTGATTTGGCGACGTTTGCGCTAAATCGAGCAATAAATTCTTCCAACTCTTTTTTCTTTTCCTCAGCCTTTTTGTTTTGCTGTGCACGCTGTTTTGCAGCCAACTGGCTAGACTCATACCAGAAAGTATAATTTCCAGAAAAATGGTTGATTTTTCCAAAATCAACATCTGAAATATGGGTGCAAACTGCATCCAAAAAGTGACGGTCGTGAGAAACAACAATGACCGTATTATCATAATTAGCCAAAAAATGTTCAAGCCATTGAATGGTTTCATAGTCCAAATCGTTGGTTGGCTCATCCATAATCAGTACATCCGGATTTCCAAATAAGGCTTGCGCCAATAAAACACGCACCTTTTGCTTTCCATCTAGATCTTTCATCAATGTATAATGATGTTCCTCATGAATATCTAGGTTAGAAAGTAACGTAGCGGCATCGCTTTCAGCGTTCCAGCCGTTCATTTCTTCATACTTGATTTGTAATTCCCCTACACGATCGCTGTCGGCGTCTGAAAAATCGGGTTTCGCATACAAATCATCCATTTCTTTTTTTATAGCATAAAGGGATGTGTTGCCACGTATTACTGTTTCTAGAACAGGAAAGTCATCACAAGCAAAGTGGTTTTGTTCCAATACCGACATACGTTTCCCTGATTCAAGGTGTACGTTCCCAGAATTGGGATTCATTTTTCCTGTGAGCACTTTAAGAAAAGTAGATTTCCCTGCACCATTGGCGCCAATGATACCATAGCAATTCCCGTGATTAAAGGAAATATTTACTTCATCAAACAGGACGCGTTTGCCAAATTGAACAGAAAGATTAGATACGGATAGCATACATTAAATTTTATGCAAAAATATAAAAGCCCACAGACAATATGTGGGCTTTTTCAATATGATTTTTTATTGAACTAGTTTCCCTTTTTATGATCGGCAAGAAACTTTGCTAAACCACTGTCAGTAAGGGGGTGTTTTGCCAAACCAACAATGGCGCTTAACGGCCCAGTCATGACGTCTGCACCAATAAGAGCACAATCAATAACGTGCATGGTGTGGCGCACAGAGGCAGCTAGTATTTGCGTATCAAAATCGTAGTTGTCATATACATTTCGAATGTCCTCAATCAATTGTAGGCCATCTGTGGAAATATCGTCTAAGCGCCCAATAAACGGCGAAACATAGGTAGCACCAGCTTTTGCAGCTAATAGTGCTTGACCAGATGAAAACACAAGTGTACAGTTGGTTTTTATGCCTTTATCTGAAAAATATTTAATTGCTTTTATCCCTTCTAAAATCATAGGAATTTTTACCACAATTTGTGGGTGGAGTGCTGCAAGCGCCTCCCCTTCTTTAATCATTCCTTCAAAGTCGGTAGAAATAACTTCTGCAGAAACATCGCCTTCTACAATATCGCAAATGGCTTTGTAGTGAGCAATAATATTGTCTTGCCCTGTAATGCCTTCTTTTGCCATCAAAGATGGATTTGTTGTTACCCCGTCCAAAATGCCAAGGGCTTGTGCTTCTCTAATTTGATCTAGATTGGCTGTGTCGATAAAAAACTTCATATGGTTTATTTTAAATTATAAAAAGACGCTATTATATTTTCGTACATACGTTGTGGTAATAAAAACTTTATTATTGGCGAAACGACTTCTAAAAAAGGTCCAACGCTGTAATGTGGTTTTAATTTCTTTGCCTTGATTAGTTTTTCAATTTTTTTGGCTACTTCAACAGGCTGCAATCCCTTGTTAACATGTGCATCCATGTCTTGGAGTGCACTCTTGTATTGTTGGTAGTAAACGGAATCTTCTTTTAGTGAAGCGTACATACGACTTGCAGCAATGGGAGTTTGGATTGAACCTGGAGAAAGCGTCGTACACTGAATAGATGTATGCCGCAGTTCTAGACGTAAGCTTTCGGTGACACGCATAAGTGCTGCCTTTGAAGCTGAATATACACTTCTAAATGGCAATCCGTTATCGCCTGCTAAAGAAGCGACGTTGATAATTTTTCCAAACGCTTGCTTGTGCATCTGTTTAAGGGTATGTTGCATTACAAGAATTGGACCTTTTAAATTTGTATCAAAAACCTTGTCTAAAGGCTCCATTTCTAATTCTTCTACAGGTCCTGCCATGCCCATTCCAGCATTGTTTACAAGCACATCAATACAGTTGTATTCTGCTATAATTTGGTCAATGGCATGGCGAATGGAATCGTTGTTAAGAACATCCATGGCCAAAAGAGGAAAAGGATGATTCGGATATTTGCTAGGGGTACGACTTGTTCCAATAACTTGAAAACCACGTGTAGATAGATATGTTCCAGTAGCTAGGCCTATTCCTGAGGAGGCACCGGTAACGAGTACAACGTATGGTTCTTTCATAAAAAAAAGGGCAAGTTACCTATAGCACACCGCTACGACCGCTTACCCTTGCTGCGTTTCCGCCCTGGGGGAATTCAGCAGGAGCTGGTTGTATAGGACTTGCCCACTGCAAATATAAATGCTTTGTTCGTTTTTTTTTCTAAACATTATCAGTATTTTTCAAAATAAAATTAATGCCTCATGTTTAGGTTGTACTATTTCGGATTATTTCTAGCTTTTTTTTCAATGGGAAGTTGCTCATCTAAGCAGGGTGTTTCCTATAAAATCATCACAAATTCAAACGCTAAAAAAGTACGACCCGCTGATACTATATACCTTTCTTTAAACACACTTACAGACACCAAAACCCATCAATTTTATTGGAATGATAAAGCGTTAGCTCAACCCTTTGTAGTGCCAAAAAATACAGGCGAACAATATATTAAAGTCATTATTGAAACGGAAAATGGCACTAAAGAAGTGACTAAAAGCATTCGTGTTTTTGCTTCTACAAAACCCAAAATTTACACCTACAAACTAATAAAAACCTACCCACACGATATCAATGCATATACGCAAGGATTAGAATTTGTTGGGGACACCTTGTTCGAAAGCACGGGACAATACGGCGCCTCATCCGTTAGAAAAATAGCTTATGAAAGCGGTGAGATCATTCAAAATCTTCCCTTAGACAACGCTTATTTTGGGGAGGGTTTAACGCACATACATGGTAACATCATACAACTAACCTGGAAAAAGAAGCTTGGTTTTGTATACGACAGTTCAAATTTAACACTCAAAAAATCTTTTACATACAGTAAAAGTCCAGAAGGTTGGGGCCTTTGCACCGACGGAAAATGGCTGTATAAGACTGATGGCAGTCAAAAACTTTGGCGCTTAGATCCAGATACATTTGAGGAACTTGACAGCAAAGACATTGTTACGCACAACACTTTTTTATCCAAAGTAAATGAGTTGGAATATGTTAACGGGCTGATTTATGGAAACACCTATCAGTTTAACAAGGACGTTGTGGTGATCATAGACCCAAAAACTGGCATTGTACAAGGTGTGGTTGATTTTTCAGGGCTGAAGAAAAAAGTGCAGCAACACAACAAATTAGACGTATTTAATGGTATTGCTTATCACCCAGAGCGAAAAACTTTCTTCGTGACAGGAAAATATTGGGATAAATTATTTGAAGTTGAAATCATTGAAAAATAAAGCAGTTCACTCTGTATTGAAAACATTACTGGTAGTAGTTGGCATAGCCGCTACTAGCTTGTATAGTGGTTGTCGCACTGATTTCAACTTTCGCCCTATTAATAATTCTGAGTTGCGTTTTAGTAGCGATACGGTTTATTTGGATACAATTTTTACTGGAATCAGTTCGGCCACTTATTCACTAAAAGTATATAATACTTCAGATGATGCCGTTTCCATTCCAAATATTTATTTGGATAAAGGAGATAATTCAAATTTTAGATTAAACGTAGATGGTTTGAGCGGAAAATCGTTTCAAGATGTAGAATTACTGCCTAAAGACAGCATGTATGTGTATATCGAAACTACTGCTGACATAAATGAACTCACACAAAACAACACCCAATTTTTATATGAAGATACATTGCATTTCTCTGACGTGGGGGAAGTAATCCTAATGACATTAGTGCAAGATGCGGTGTTTTTATATCCCAACAAAAACAATGAAGGTATTAAAGAAAGTATTCCAATTGGCATTGACGACAAAGGAAACACGGTTGGCATAGTGGGCCGCTACTTAGCGGACAACGAATTGATTTTTACAAAAGAAAAGCCCTACGTGGTATATGGATATATGGGTGTTCCCTCAGGGAAAACAGCTGTATTTGAAGCAGGTGCGCGAATTTATTTTCATGAAAATTCAGGTATTATTGTAGGAAATAATGCAACCATAGTAGTAAATGGTGAACCAAGCACAGACCCCGAAGCCATGGAAGGCGAAGTGATTTTTGAAGGGGATCGATTGGAATCGCTTTACGAAAATATCCCCGGGCAATGGGGTGCCATTTGGCTTACAACTGGTAGCACGCAGCATCAATTTAATCACGCGACAATCAAAAACGCTACCGTTGGTATTTTAATGGATTATAACGACGAAACGGCAAACCCCACATTGACCATAAAAAACACACAAATTCACAACAGTGCTGCCGTAAATTTATGGGGTAAAACCGCTCATATTTACGCAGAAAACAGTGTGTTTAGCAATGCAGGACAAGTGTCTTTTCATGGGAATATTGGTGGCAATTATCATTTTGTACACTGTACGTTTGCCAACTATTGGAACAAAAGTTTTCGCTCAACACCTGCTGTTTTATTGAACGATTATACCTCTGTTGACAGTGATACAAACTTCATCAAACCTCTTGAAAAAGCTACTTTTGACAATTGTATTATTGAAGGAAATCAATTTGTTGAATTTTATGCAGAGCAAGTGGGCACAGGTGCTTTTAACTTCAAGTTAAACCACACAGCACTACAGTTTGATAGTTCAAATCAATCCGTGATTGAAAATCCCTTTTTTGATTGGGAAAATTCAAATTATTATAACAATATTATTCGGAACGGAACTCCCTCTTTTATTCTTCCAGAAAAAAATGACATGCGTATTTCACAAAAAAGTGACTTTATCCAAAAAGGAGACACAGCTACAGGAGCACAAGTTCCAACAGACTTGTTGGGTACTCAACGCACATCTCCACCTGATTTAGGTGCGTATCAACATGTTGAAATTGAAGACTAGGCATTAAAAAGAGGACGGTGTGCCATCATAGCATGCACCTGTTCTCCAACACCAGCAAGGACAGTTTCATCCTCTGGATTTTGAATAACCTCATCAATTAATGAAACGATAGGCTCCATATCGGCAGCAACCAAACCTCGTGTGGTTATGGCGGCAGTTCCAAAACGAACGCCAGAAGTCACAAACGGTGATTTATCATCAAAGGGCACCATATTTTTGTTTGCCGTAATCTCAGCTTTCACTAAAGCTTCTTCGGCTTGCTTCCCAGATATGTTTTTGTTACGAAGATCTACCAACATCATATGGTTATCTGTTCCGCCTGAAATTAGGTTGTATCCCCTATCAACAAATGCTTTTGCTATAGCTTGCGCATTTTCACGCACACGCAATATATAGTGCAAGAAATCGTCTGTTAGCGCCTCACCAAAAGCAATGGCTTTTGCACCAACTACATGCTCTAAAGGCCCACCCTGATTCCCTGGGAAAACAGCCATATCAAGCAATGAAGACATCATACGTAAATTCCCATTTTTAAATTTAAGTCCAAAAGGGTTTTCATAATCTTGCCCCATCATCATGAGTCCTCCACGAGGCCCACGAAGGGTTTTGTGTGTAGTGGTGGTTACCACATGACAGTGTGGTAAAGGGTCGTTCAAAATTCCTTTAGCGATAAGTCCCGACGGATGCGAAATATCTGCCAATAAAAATGCTCCAACGCTATCAGCAATTTCTCTAAAACGCTTAAAATCAATATCTCTCGGATATGCAGATGCGCCTGCAATAATCATTTTAGGTTTTTCTTTAGCAGCCATTTCTTCAATGACATCGTAATCCAATCGTCCTGTTTCTTTATCTACACCATAAAAAACGGCATCGTACAAACGTCCAGAGAAATTTACTGGTGATCCGTGAGTGAGGTGTCCTCCATGAGACAAATCAAATCCCATGATTTTATCCCCTGGCTGTATAAATGCGTGATAAACAGCGGTATTTGCCTGAGATCCTGAGTGCGGTTGTACATTGGCATAAGCAGCACCAAACAATGCTTTTGCGCGGTCAATGGCAATCGTTTCGATTTCGTCAACAACCTCACAGCCGCCGTAATAGCGTTTACCTGGATATCCCTCGGCATATTTGTTTGTAAGAATAGATCCCGTGGCTTCCATCACCTGCGGACTGGTAAAGTTTTCCGAAGCAATGAGTTCAATACCATTGATTTGGCGTTCTTTTTCTGCTTCAATTAACTCAAAAATTTGTGAATCTCTTTGGATATTCATAGCTATGATTAAACGACAAAAATAGCCAAACAACACAAGATAAAGCACTAAAAACAATGGATTTATTAAAAACAAATGAACATACCGCAGAAGGTTATACTTTTGTAACATGCAAAGGCCTATTAACATCAAAAACAAACGAGCCCGATTTGAGTACGAACTCATGGATCAGTACACAGCCGGAATCGTATTAACCGGAACGGAAATAAAGTCCATTCGTGCCGGAAAGGCTTCTATTGCTGAAAGTTTTTGTGCCTTTAGTGAGCAAGGCGAGCTTTTTATTATCAACATGCACATAGACGAATACAGTCACGGCGGCTATGTAAATCACAGAACTAAAGGGGATCGAAAATTACTATTGCAGCGCAAAGAATTGCGAAAACTAATGAAGCAAGTGCAGAACGTAGGACTAACCATTGTGCCTTTGCAGGTGTTTTTAACAGAAAAAGGATTAGCAAAAGTTCGCATTGCTTTGGGAAAAGGAAAAAAAATACACGATAAACGAGAAACCATTAAAGACCGTGACAACCAGCGTCAGCTCGATCGTGTAAAAAAGAACTTTAAACGTTAGTTTTTATCCTCCAAAAGAGGAACAAAACGGAAATCGCCAAGTACTAATTTTTGGAAATTGGTATTTGATGTTCTGGTAATAATAGTCATTTTTTGATTGATTTCACCAACGGGAATCACCATTATTCCACCAACAACCATTTGGTCTAGAAGAGCCTCAGGAACAGCAGGAGCGCCTGCAGTAACAATAATTCTATCGAATGGGGCTTGTTCGGGAAATCCTTTATACCCATCTCCAAAAATGAGCTTTTTAGGTTTGAATCCTAAGGCGGGTAATCGTTTTAAGCTGGTGCGAAACAATTCGTGTTGGCGCTCAATAGAATACACCTCTGCGCCCATATGACACAACACCGCAGTTTGGTAGCCAGAACCTGTGCCAATTTCCAAAACTTTCATTCCCGCTTTTAACTGCAATTGTTCGCTTTGAAATGCGACTGTATAGGGCTGTGAAATGGTTTGCTCTGCCCCTATGGGAAAAGCTTTGTCTTGGTAGGCGTGATCAACAAAACTACTGTCCAAAAACAAGTGTCGTGGAATGTCTCCTATGGCTTTTAAAACTTCGGCTTGCGAGATGCCTTTTTGTTTTAACACCTCAACCAATTGGCGCCGTTTTCCCTGATGTTTAGTTGTGTCCTGATTCATCTGCTCAAAAATACAAAATCGACTGCCTACCCGCCACATAATCTTGTTACATTTGTAATATGAAAAAGAAGTTAAGAGCTGGAGTTTTAGGGGCAGGCCACTTAGGAAAAATCCATTTGCGACTGTTAGAGCAATCTAAAAAATATGATTTGATTGGATTTTATGATGAAAATCAATCTGTTAGAGAACACATGACAAAAGAGTATGGATTCAAGGCATTTGAATCTGTAGCAGAACTCATAGATGCAGTTGAAGTGGTCGATATTGTAACCCCAACACTATATCATCACGAACTTGCGAAACAAGCCATTGAAAAAGGCAAACACATTTTTATTGAAAAACCCATAACGCAAACTGTAGCGCAAGCCGAGGAACTTATTTCACTCGCCCAAAAAAACAATGTTTTAGGTCAAGTGGGTCACGTAGAGCGATTTAACCCTGCGTTTTTAGCAGTGAAAGATGAAATTCAACAGAGCATGTTTATCGAAACACATCGATTAGCAGAATTTAATCCGCGTGGCACAGACGTTCCGGTTGTGTTGGATTTGATGATACATGACATCGATACAGTGTTAAGCGTTGTTAATTCTAGTGTGAAACATATTTCGGCGAGTGGCGTTTCAATCATTAGTGAAACACCAGATATTGCCAACGCTAGAGTTGAGTTTGAAAACGGTTGCGTTGCAAATTTGACCGCAAGTAGAATTTCGTTGAAGAATATGCGCAAGGCACGCTTTTTCCAAAAAGACGCCTATATTTCTATAGATTATTTTACCAAAAAAGTAGAAGTAGTAAAAATGCATGATGCCCCCGACGAGGTTGGCGATTTTGATATGGTACTTGAAAATGCACAGGGAAAAAAGAAACGCATCTATTTTGATAATCCTGATGTCCCAGAAATAAATGCCATTTTAATGGAACTTGAATGTTTCGCAGATGCTATTGTAAACGACTCACCAGTAATTGTTCCCCTTACGCAAGGAAAAAACGCTTTAGATGTTGCCCTACAAATCACTGCGCTTGTTGAAAAATCATCGCTATGATTGGGGCGCAAATCCAAAAATTGACGGAGGACTTACCGCAAGATGTAACACTTGTGGCCGTTTCCAAAACAAAACCCAACAGCGCTATCGAAGAAGCCTATAGCGTTGGGCATCGCGATTTTGGAGAAAACAAAGTGCAAGAACTCTGTCAAAAAGCCGAAGAGTTACCTAATGATATTCGTTGGCATATGATTGGACATTTACAGCGCAATAAGGTTAAATACATGGCGCCTTTTGTACATCTTATTCATGGCGTGGATAGCGAAAGACTTTTAGCGGAAATCAACAAACAGGGCGCTAAAAACAATCGTGTGATTCGTGTGTTGATTCAAATTCATATTGCAGAGGAAAGCTCAAAATTTGGTTTTTCCTATGAGGAAGCGAAAGCATTATTCACAAATGAGAACCAATACCCAAATGTACAGATTGTTGGACTCATGGGTATGGCTACTTTTACGGAAGACAAAACCCAAATAACAAGAGAATTTGAAACACTCTCAACATTTTACAACACGTGGAAGGCTCAAAAAGATTTGTCGGTATTGTCTATGGGTATGAGTAACGACTACCCCATTGCAATAGCTTCGGGAAGCAATATGATTCGCGTAGGGAGCCTTATTTTTGGACGAAGAAATTAAAGTATGTACGCAGTTGTTGATGTAGAAACTACCGGCGGAAAGTACAACGAAGAAGGGATTACAGAAATTGCCGTGTACAAGTTTGACGGAAATAAAATTGTGGACCAATTTATAAGCCTTGTAAATCCGGAACGCCCCATTCTACCATTTGTTGCAAACCTCACAGGTATTAACGAAAAAATGTTGCGCAACGCACCTAAGTTTTATGAAGTTGCCAAACGGATTGTAGAAATTACTGAAGATTGTACCCTTGTAGCGCACAATGCAAGTTTTGATTACCGTATGCTTTGTACCGAGTTCAATCGATTGGGTTTTACCTATGAAAGGCCTACCCTATGTACGTTTTCGCTTGCCAAAAAATTAATTCCTGAACAAGCGTCCTATAAACTTGGAAAACTAGTTCGTTCGTTAGGTATTCCACTAAGTGACCGTCACCGTGCCGCTGGAGATGCTCGGGCTACTGTTAAACTCCTTAAATTATTATTAGACAAAGACACTGAAAAAAACATTGTAAAGGAAGTACTTCGTACCAAAAAGCAAGACCAAGTTACACGCAAATTTTTAAAGTTGGTAGAGCAAGCAAAACCTGTTACAGGTGTATATTACCTCCATAATCAACAAGGCGATGTGATTTATATTGGTAAAAGTACCAATATGAGAAAACGCCTAAACCAGCACTTTACAGGGAAAAGTCGAAAAGCGTTAAAAATTCAATTGGAAACGCATAGTGTAAGCACCGAGGAAACAGGTAGTGAACTCATTGCCTTATTAAAAGAAGTGGATGAAATTCAACTGCATAAGCCCAAACACAACAGAGTGCACAAAAACGACCGAATACGATTTGGGTTAGAAGAGGGTGTCACAAGTTTAGGTTATCGTTTTCTACGGATAGTACATACGCAAGACGGCATTGCCTATGTCACCACATTTAAAAATTTAAACAACGCTCGAAAAACATTGTATTTTTTTACACAGAAATACACACTTTGCCTAAAATTAGTGGGATTGGAATGTCCGAAAAACGCATGTTCGCATGAACAAATCAATCAATGTTTGGGAGCTTGTATCGAAAAGGAAACTGCGGAGCAATATAACAATCGCGTACAGCAATGCATGGACAGGTTGAGTTTTCAATCCCCAAATATGTTGCTCATAGACAAGGGAAGAACACATGACGAGCGTAGTATTGTCCTTATACAAGACAATGAGTACAAGGGTTTTGGATTTGTGAGTCTAAATTATCAACTCACAAATATGGATATGATTAATACGCTAATTACCCCCATGAAAAACTCACGTGCTGCAAGACATATTATTCAGCAATTTGTACGAAAAAACAAGGTTAAAGAAATTGTGAATTTGGATGAAACGCCCTAAACTGATTACCATTTCTGGGCCAACTGCCATTGGCAAAACATCTTTTGCAGTGACCTTAGCAAAACACTTGGGATGTCCTATACTTTCAAGTGATGCACGTCAATTTTTTAAAGAGATGGAAATTGGAACAGCCGTACCCACTACCACTGAACAACAGGGTGTAAAACATTATTTTATTCAACATAAAAGTATACATGACCCCTACTCCGTTGGTGATTTTGAAAAAGATGCGATTACGCTACTGGATAGCCTATTTAAAAATTTTGAAGTGGTGATTTTAGTAGGAGGATCAAACCTATATACAGATGCGGTTGTGCATGGGTTAGACACATTTCCAGATGTTTCAGAAGCTATTACTGTTATGTGGCAAAAGGCATATAAAACACAGGGATTAGCACACTTGCAAGAAGAACTCAAACGTTTAGACCCCATATATTTTGAAATTGTTGATACGCAGAATCACGTCAGATTATTACGAGCATTAGGTGTCTGTACAGCGTCAAAAAAACCGTATTCATTTTTCTTGGCACAACCTAAAAAACCACGTTCTTTTGACACCGTTTCTATTGAACTTACAATGAGCCGAGAAAAATTATACGAGCGCATCAACAGGCGTGTGGATGTGATGATAGAAAATGGATTAGTGCATGAGGCAAAAACATTATTACCCTATAAAAATCTTAATGCGCTACAAACGGTTGGTTACCGAGAACTGCTACCCTATTTTGATGGAAAACAATCATTGGAAGAAAGCATAGAAAACATCAAAACCAATACAAGAAGATTTGCCAAACGTCAACTTACATGGCTTCGCAATCATCCTGTGCAATTTAAATTACCTTACGATACTACTATTGACAGGGGAATTCTAGAAAAATTAGACCTTGAAATAAGCGTCTAGATTTTGCTGTATCCGACCTGAAACATTGGTGAGATCAGCTTTCTGAAAAGTATTTCCCGTAATATGCTCATAGAGTTCAATATAACGCTCTGAAACAGATGCAATATAAGCATCAGACATGCCGGGTAGTTGTTGGCCTGGCTTCCCTTGAAAACCATGATCAATTAACCAACGGCGCACAAATTCTTTTGACAATTGACGCTGTGGCTCCCCTTTTTCTTGTCGCTCTTGATAACCCTCTGCGTAAAAATACCGTGAGGAATCTGGTGTATGGATTTCATCAATTAAAACAATATTCCCATCAGTGTCTTTTCCAAATTCGTATTTGGTATCAACTAGAATTAGGCCTTGCGCGGCAGCCATTTCGGTACCTCGAGCAAATAAAGCCCTGGTATAATGTGTTAATTGCTCGTATTCTTCCGCAGTAACAATTTTTCTTTCGATGAGTTCTTCGGGAGTAATATCCTCATCGTGATCTCCCTGTTCGGCTTTTGTAGCTGGTGTGATGATAGGCACTGGAAACACATCATTTTCGCGCATTCCCTCTGGCATAACTGCTCCACATAATAAGCGTTTACCCAAAGCATATTCTCGGGCAGCATGCCCGGCCAAATACCCACGAATCACCATTTCAACTTTTAGTGGCTTGCAAGATTTTCCTACGGCTACATTTGGGTCGGGAGTTGCCACGAGCCAGTTTGGTACAATATCAGCCGTTGCTGCTAGCATATGGGCTGCAATTTGGTTTAAAATTTGTCCTTTATATGGAATACCTTTGGGCATGACCACATCAAAAGCTGAAAGACGATCCGTGGCAACCATGACCAGCATATCGTTTTCTAAGGCATAAACTTCACGTACTTTCCCCGTGTATTTAGATTTCAAACCTCTTAGGTTTACATCGGAATGCATCAGTGTTTGCATCATATTAATTGTGGTGTTCTGTTTGCTTGTATGCGTCAATTACCATTCTCACCAATCGGTGACGAATAACGTCTTTATCATCTAAATAAATCATACCAATACCCTTAACATTGCCCAACACAAGAATTGCTTCTTTCAAGCCTGAAATTACACGACGAGGCAAATCGATTTGACCCGGATCACCTGTAATCATAAACTTGGCGTTTTTGCCCATACGCGTCAAAAACATTTTCATTTGGTTGTGTGTGGTATTTTGTGCTTCATCTAAAATCACAAAGGCATTATCTAGCGTTCTACCGCGCATAAAAGCCATTGGTGCAATTTGAATAATACCATTTTCAATGTAATGGTCAAGTTTTTCATTGGGAATCATATCACGTAATGCGTCATAAAGGGGTTGCATATACGGATCTAACTTTTCTTTCAAATCACCCGGTAAAAAGCCTAAATTCTCTCCCGCTTCAACTGCTGGTCGTGTTAAAATGATACGTTTTACCTGTTTGGTTTTCAATGCTTTAACAGCCAAAGCAACTCCTGTATAGGTTTTACCAGTACCCGCAGGTCCAACAGCAAAAACCATATCGTTTTTTGACATAGCATCTACAAGCTTGGCTTGGTTTAGGGTTTGCGCTTTGATTATTTTTCCACCAACACCGTGCAAAATTACTTTGTTGTCGTCTGGGTCTAAGCCAAAATTATCTTCTTCGTCGCTTTCTAAAATTTGCTGAACGGTTTCGCCATTAAGTGAATTGTATTTACCGTAGTGTGACACAAGCCTATCAACTTGTTTTTCAAATGCCTCAAGCAACTCCTCTTCCCCAAAAGCGGTAATTTTATTTCCGCGAACCACGATTTTTATTTTTGGAAAGTACTTTTTTAAAAGAGCGATGTTTTTATTGTTTTTTCCTCCGTAGAATTCGGTTGGATTATCTTCGGCTAACTCGATTACTATTTCGTTCAAATGTGTCTTTTTAAATAATAAGCCCGAAGGCACTGAATTTTGGTAACTTTGTATTCAAAATTAAGCAATTTTTAGCTTGATAAATTAAGTTAAGGTTATTTATGGCGCTAATTACGCTCACAACTGATTTTGGTTTGCAAGATGCCTATGTTGCTGGGCTAAAAGCAAAATTATATCAACAACTTGAATCCCCTCAAATTGTTGATATTGCCCATCTAATTGATCCATTTCACATTGGGCAAACGGCATACATCGTTCGGTCGGTTTACCGTGATTTTCCAGAAAAAAGTATTCACTTTATAGGAGTAGATTTTACACACACACCAGAGCAAGAACTCATTATCGCCTTGCTAAATGATCATTATTTTGTTTGTGCTGACAACGGCTTTTTATCCCTTTTAGAGCCTGAAATTAATCCGTCAGATTGTATCAGGATACATCTACCACAACCTAAAACCCTCGATAAAGCCATTGAAGCCATAGCGCATTTGCATAGAGGTGGCGCACTTAGTGTGTTAGGAACACCAATACAAAAACTCAGAGAACGTATCCAACACATGCCTTTAGTGAATCCACAACAAAACGAAATTCAAGGTCATGTACTTCACGTAGATCGATATGGGAATGTCATTACCAATATCACAAGAAAATTATTCGAGCGCATCAGAAATAAGCGCGCATTTGTTATTCATGCTCGAAACCATAGTTTTGAACAGGTTTACAACGACTACCATGAAGTTATAAGGTATGATGTTCCAAAGCAAAACCGCGAGGAAGATGGAAAAAAATTAGCCCTATTCAATAGTCAAGATCATTTAGAACTTGCTATTTATAAGGGAAATCCTAACTATGGCGGAGGAGCAAGTACCTTATTTGGATTGGCTTTTTTGGATCCCATCCGTGTAGCGTTCATAAATGACTACTAGCTGTTGATAAATTTGTTTTAGGTTGGTAAATCGAAACAATATATTTGTAGTTAAACAAACGCATTATGAACTTCATAGTATCAAGTACACAATTGCTACGCCAGCTCCAGACTCTTAGCGGCGTTTTAAACAGTAGCAATACCTTACCCATTTTAGACCACATATTATTTGAACTGTATCCTGGGCAATTGCGTCTTACCGCAACAGACTTAGAAACTACCATAAGTGCATCGATACAAGTTGAAGCAACCCAAGAAGGCAAAATTGCAATACCCGCTCGACTGCTTTTAGACACGCTAAAAACATTTCCAGAACAACCATTAACATTTTCGCAGGCAGATAACAACACCCTTGAAATAAGTTCAGACCAAGGTAAATATGCACTTGCGTTTGCCAATGCAGATGAATTTCCGCAAGCAGCAGATGTTACAGATGCATCAAGCGTTAATATACAAGGTGATACTTTAGCTACCGCCATCACTAATACCATTTTCGCAAGTGGTAACGATGACTTACGTCCGGTGATGAGTGGTGTGTTTTTTCAGCTTTCCTCTAGCGGATTGACGTTTGTTGCAACAGATGCGCACAAACTTGTAAAGTATGAACGATCGGATTTAGTGGCACCAGAAACGGCTGAATTTATCATGCCAAAAAAACCATTAAACTTACTAAAATCTGTTTTGTTGGGAAGTGAAGTTGAAGTGAAAATAGATTACAATTCTAGTAACGTAAAGTTTTCATTTGAAAACACAGTTCTAATATGTCGATTAATTGACGGAAAATATCCCAACTACGAAGCGGTAATTCCAAAAGAAAATCCTAATGTGATGACTATTAATCGCGTGCAGTTTCTTAATACGGTAAAACGTGTGAGTATTTTCTCAAACAAAACGACACACCAAATAAGATTGCGTATTGCGGGTGCTGAACTTCATATATCGGCAGAAGATATAGATTACAGCAATAAAGCGGAAGAACGTTTAGCGTGTTCTTACCAAGGCGACGATATGCAAATCGGCTTTAATGCAAGATTTTTGACAGAAATGCTTAGCAATCTTAATTCCGAAGAAATTCAACTTGAGTTATCACTGCCTAACAGAGCAGGGATCATTACTCCTGTAGATGGATCAGAAGAGGGCGAGCACGTTACCATGCTAGTCATGCCCGTAATGCTCAACAATTAATTAGAGCATATAGTCTGTACTGATAAAGTTAGATTTGTGTGAGTCTAATAATTCACGTAAAATCTCTTTATTGCTATCGGTATCTTTTGTGGCTAAAAAGGTTCTAATAGAAAAAGATCTCAACGCATCGCGTACGCTTAACGTACTTACCGCAGAGTCTTTTCTTCCCGTAAATGGATATACGTCTGGTCCTCTTTGACACGAACTATTGAGGTTTACGCGACACACAAGGTTAGCAAGGGTGTCAATCAGCGGACCTAGCGTTTCTATGTCTTTACCAAAAAGGCTTACCTGTTGTCCGTAAGATGATGCTGCCATATCGTCCAAAGGAGTGTCTATATCCGTGAATGACATCACAGGGATGACAGGACCAAATTGCTCTTCCTCATACACACGCATGTCACGTGTTACCGGATATAAAACGGCGGGAAAAATGTAATTTTCTGTACGTTCACCCCCACGTGGATTTAGCACTTTTGCGCCTTTCGCTATTGCATCGTCAATAAGTTCCTGGATATAGTCTGGTTTGTTGGGCTCTGGAAGTGGTGTTAATAATGTATTATCCCACGGCATTCCCAACTGAAGTGCATCAACTGCTTTAGTGAATCTGGAAAGAAATGCTTCCTTAACATTTTCATGCACATATAAAATTTTCAAAGCAGTACAACGCTGTCCATTGAAAGACAAGGTACCCGAAATACACTCTTGTACGGTTTTATCTAAATCAGCATCTGGTAAAATAATGGCTGGATTTTTAGCCTCTAAACCTAAAACTAAGCGAAGTCTATTCTTTTTAGGGTGCAAATCTTGTAACGAAAGCGCAGAAGTACTATGTCCGATAAGGGCAAGAACATCTATTTTCCCTGTTTTCATAATAGGCGTGGCTATCTTACGGCCTCGACCAAAAACAATGTTTACAACACCAGGTGGAAAACTTTCCTTGAATGCTTTTAAGAGCGGTGCAATAAGCAATACACCATGTTTTGCAGGCTTAAAAATAGCTGTATTCCCCATGATAATGGCTGGAATAAGCAGCGCAAATGTCTCGTTCAGGGGATAATTATAAGGTCCTAAGCAAAGTACAACTCCAATGGGACCGCGACGAATATGTGCAAACACACCACTGTGGTTGTGAAACTTAGCACTATCACGGTCAATATCTTTATACTCGTTAATGGTATCAACGATATAATCCACCGTACGATCAAATTCCTTTTCGGAGTCATTTAAATTTTTACCAATTTCCCACATCAACAATTTAACAATCGTATCGCGTTGTATTTTCATCAGCGTAACAAAACGCTCCATGCAGGCAATGCGGTCGGCAACTTTCATTGTTGGCCACTCCCCTTTTCCTTTATCAAAAGCGTCAGATGCAGCATCCAATGCTTTTAATGCATGTGCCTCATCCATGTTTGGAACCGAGCCCAAATAGGTGGGCGCTAGCATGCCTGCTGCATTTAGTGTATGGATCGTAGAATGAACATCTGCTGTTGGGCCATCCCAAAGCGTGAGTTCACCGTTGATTAAAAAACTGTTATAATGGAATGGGGAATCGATTGAATACTCTTTTGGTATATTCATGTTTAAATTTTCCTAGCTATGCAAAATTAAATCAAAAATTGAAATAAATCGGGTTTATTATTTAAATAATCTCCAAAGAAACCCTTTTCTTTCATGCGATTTAATAATGGTTCAAAGTCGGAATGAGATATTAGTTCAATGCCAACCACGGCTGGCCCTTGTGCGCGTGCACTCTTTTTGGAATATTCAAAAAAGGTAATATCGTCTGTTGGACCTAAAATATCTTGAACAAATTCTTTTAGGGCACCTGCACGCTGTGGAAAACGCACTATAAAGTAATGCTTCAAATCACTAAACAACAAAGCGCGTTCTTTGATTTCCGCCATACGAGTAATATCGTTATTGCCACCGCAAACAAGGCAAACAACGTTTTTCCCCTTAATTTCGTCCTTTAATTGTGGTAATGCAGATACGGACATCGCTCCTGCCGGCTCTACCACTATGGCGTCTTTTGTGTACATGGTTAGGATACTTTGGCAAATCTCTCCTTCATCAACCAAAAGAATATCGTCCATATATTGTGAACAATAATCAAAGCCAATCTCGCCAATAGTTTTTACCGCTGCTCCATCAACAAAAACATCTATTTCGTCTAAAGTGATGCGTTTGCCTTGCTCTAAAGAAGCGTGCATACTTGGTGCACCTTTAGGCTCCACACCTATAATCTTTGTATCTGGTGATTTCTCCTTAAATACACTTATGACACCGGAAATTAATCCACCACCACCTATTGGCACTATTATATAATCAATTGGAGACGTTGATTGTTCTAAAATTTCCAAAGCCATAGTTGCCTGTCCAGCAATAACATCTGTATCATCGAAAGGATGAATAAAGGTTTTTCCTGTTTCAGCTGCATAAGATTTTGCGGCTTCATAGCAATCATCATAGGTATCGCCTACTAGTTTTATGGTAATATTTTTACCTCCAAACATAGCCACTTGCGACACTTTCTGTTGTGGTGTCGGGGTGGGCATAAAAATGGTGCCCTGAATGCTATGATGACTACACGTGTATGCAACACCTTGCGCATGATTTCCTGCACTAGAACACACTACACCGATAGAGCGCTGGGTATCATTAAGCATGGAGATTTTATTAAACGCACCTCGAATTTTAAATGATCGGACTGGTTGTAAATCTTCACGCTTTACATATATGGAAGCATCATATAACTCGCTTAAGCGATCATGCCTTTCCAAAGGGGTGGGAACCGCAGCCTTGCGAACGCGTTCAGCAGCAGCCTCTATTGTTGATATGTCAAGTAATGGTCTCACTTATACGATTCGCTTCATGGCCGTCATTGATCCACGAAGTGTTTTTCCTATATGCTCAATGGGATGATTACGAATTTGGTCATTTACGGCAATAAGCTTTTGATTATCAACACCATTGCTGTCTGTCCCAAACGCTGTTCCAATTACAGAAGTATCTACAGTTTTCATAAAAGAAGCAAGTAATGGCTTACAAGCATGGTCAAACAAATAGCAGCCGTATTCAGCCGTATCAGATATCACACGATTCATTTCAAATAACTTTTTACGCGCAATGGTATTGGCAATAAGTGGTGTTTCATGTAACGATTCATAATATGCAGAGGCATCTTTGATTCCTGCTGCTACCATGGTGTCAAATGCTAATTCGACGCCCGCACGAACAAAAGCGACCATAAGTACACCTTTGTCAAAAAAGGTTTGCTCATCAATGTCTTCGCTTGTCGGAGCTGTTTTTTCAAAAGCTGTTTCACCTGTGGCAGCGCGCCAAGACAATAAGTTTTTATCGTCGTTAGCCCAATCTTCCATCATAGTTTTAGAGAAATGTCCAGAAATAATATCATCCATGTGCTTGTTAAACAAGGGCTGCATGATTTCTTTTAATTCCTCAGACAATTCGAAAGCCTTGATTTTTGCAGGATTTGATAAGCGATCCATCATGTTGGTGATACCACCATGCTTTAATGCCTCTGTAATGGTTTCCCAGCCGTATTGGATCAACTTTGACGCATATGAAGGATCTATCCCTTCTGAAACCATTTTATCGAAGCATAAGATAGAACCTGTTTGTAGCACTCCACACAAAATGGTTTGCTCGCCCATTAGGTCAGACTTTACTTCTGCAATAAATGATGATTGTAACACACCTGCGCGGTGACCGCCTGTTCCAACACAATATGCTTTTGCCTGCTCAAAACCTTTTCCTTCAGGATCGTTAGCATCGTGAACTGCGATTAGTGTAGGCACACCAAATCCACGTAAATATTCTTCACGAACTTCTGAACCAGGACATTTTGGTGCTACCATAATTACAGTCAAATCTTCTCTTATTTGTGTTCCTTCTTCAACAATATTAAAACCGTGAGAATAGGACAACGTTGCTCCTTTTTTCATCAGTGGCATCACTGCATTTACTACCGAAGTGTGATTTTTATCTGGTGTAAGATTAACAACTAAATCTGCCGTAGGAATCATTTCTTCATATGTACCAACAGCAAAATTATTAGAACTCGCATTTACAAAAGAATCGCGTTTTTGCTCAATAGCACCACTACGCAATGCATAGGATATATCCAACCCTGAATCGCGCATGTTTAGACCTTGGTTTAGCCCTTGTGCACCACAGCCCACAATTACAATTTTCTTTCCTTCAAGTGCTGCAATACCATCTGAAAATTCAGAGGCGTCCATAAAGCGACATTGTGCCATTTGGTGTAGTTGTTCACGAAGGGATAGGGAATTAAAATAATTACTCATTTTTTTAAATTTAATCGTTTAGTCTAGTTAAAAGTGCTTTTATGTTCATCGGAGATTTAGTCACAGAAATACGTCCAGAACGTACAAATTGTAGCAAGCCGTAAGGCGCTAAATCACTGTACAATTGCTCCGTTTCATGGCGAAAACCCGTTTTTTCGATAACAAAAAACTCGGTGTTTACCGTCACAATATTTGCATGGCTATTCTTGATGATGTTTTGAATGTGACGTTCCTCAAATAATGACTTTGATGCCACTTTATATAACGCAGATTCTTGAAAAATCGTTTCTTCGTCTGTGTGATAAAAAGCTTTGATCACCTCAATTTGTTTTTCAATTTGTCCTACCACTTTTTTAACGGCTTCTTCAGATAAAGAAACTACAATTACAAAACGTGAAACCTTTTCTATTTCAGAAGCAGAAGATGTTATACTTTCGATATTAATATGTCTTCGTTGGAAAATAGCCGAAACACGGTTGAGTAATCCAACGCTATTTTCAGTGTAAATTGAAATGGTGTATTTTTTTTCCATAATTATGATAATCTTATTTCAGAAACCGACGCCCCGGATGGAATCATCGGAAATACATTATCCTCTTTTTCAACACAAACTTCAAGGAAATAAGGTTTGTCAGAAGCCATCATTTCGTCAATGGCACTACCTAAATCTTCACGTGTTGTAACACGCTTTGCATCGAGAAAATAGCCTTCAGCAATTTTAACAAAATCAGGATTTACCATTTCAGTAGATGCGTAACGTTTGTCAAAAAACAATTGTTGCCATTGGCGTACCATGCCTAAAAAATCATTGTTCAACACAACTACCTTTACTGCAGCTTGTGTTTGGAAAATTGTGCCCAATTCTTGAATGGTCATTTGAAAACCACCATCCCCAATAATGGCAACTACTTCACGTTCTGGAGCACCCATCTTAGCGCCTATAGCGGCAGGAAGTGCAAAGCCCATAGTACCTAATCCTCCAGATGTTATATTACTTTTTGAATTTGAAAAACGCGCATAACGACAGGCAATCATTTGGTGCTGCCCGACATCAGAAACAATCACAGCATCGTTATTAGACGCACGGTTGATTTCTTTAAGCACCTCGCCCATGGTGAGGCCCTCTTTTGTAGGGTGTAAATCGTTTTTAATGACTTTTTCGAACTCAATTTCGTCGTGCTTCTTAAAGGCTGCAAACCAATTGGTGTAAGGTTTCGCTGTTACTTTTTCAGTGAGCAACGGAAGTGTTTGCTTTACATCGCCTAAGACAGCAACATCTGCATGAACATTTTTATTTATTTCTGCAGGATCAATTTCTAAATGAATGATTTTAGCCTGTTTAGCATAGCTTTCTAAATTTCCTGTTACACGATCGTCAAAACGCATGCCTATGGCAATGAGCACATCGCAATCGTTCGTTAGCATATTAGGGCCGTAATTACCGTGCATACCAACCATTCCCACGTTTAAAGGATGATCTGTAGCAATTGCGGAAACACCTAAAATGGTCCACGCTGCTGGAATATTTGATTGCTCTACAAATGCTTTAAATTCAGCTTCCGCTTTACCTAAAATAACTCCTTGACCCCAAACAATAAGTGGTTTTTCTGCCTTTTCTATTAAGGCAGCAGCTGCATCAATTGAAGTAGTTTTAATTTTTGGAACTGGTTTGTAACTCCGAACACCTGTGCATGGTGTGTAGTTAAAGTCAAATGAAGCAAATTGGGCATCCTTAGTAATATCGACAAGCACAGGTCCAGGACGACCAGAACGTGCAATGTAGAATGCTTTCGCCATAATTTCAGGAATTTCAGTAACATCTGTAATCTGATAATTCCATTTTGTAACAGGCGTAGAAATACCAATAATATCCGTTTCTTGAAATGCATCTGAACCCAGTAAATGTGAAGGCACTTGACCCGTTATACAGACCATGGGTGTTGAATCAATCATCGCATCTGCAATTCCTGTCACCAAGTTTGTAGCACCTGGACCAGAGGTAGCAACGCAAACCCCAACTTTTCCACTTACCCGTGCAAATCCTTGTGCGGCGTGCGTGGCGCCCTGTTCGTGACGCGTAAGTACGTGCTGAAGTTTATCTTGAAATTTGTAAAGCTCGTCGTAAAAAGGCATAATAGCTCCACCCGGATACCCATAAATAAGATCAACACCTTCTTCGAGTAAACAATGGATTAAAGCTTCAGAGCCCGTAATATTTTTTTTAGATGTCATGCGCTATTCGTCTGTTACACAGCCTTTAGAAGCCGTAGCTACTGAGCGTGCGTATTTGTACAACACTCCTTTATTTACTTTTAAGTTTGGTACTTCCCATGCTGCGCGTCGCGCCTCAAGTTCCGCATCCGTAATTTTCACATACAGTTCATTTGTTTCTGCATCAATACTAATAATGTCTCCATTTTCTATAAGTCCAATGGTACCTCCAAGTTGTGCTTCAGGAGTAATATGACCCACAACAAAACCGTGCGTACCACCAGAAAAACGTCCGTCAGTGATAAGTGCTACGTCTTTCCCCAAACCAGCACCCATAATAGCTGCTGTTGGTTTTAACATTTCGGGCATTCCAGGGCCGCCTCTCGGACCTTCATAGCGAATAACAACAACTTCACCCTTTTGAACTTCTCCAGATTTGATTCCAGCATTGGCTGCAAATTCACCATCATAAACTCGAGCGGGACCTTCAAAAGAAAGACCCTCTTTGCCAGTAATTTTAGCAACAGCACCTTCAGATGCTAAATTTCCAAAAAGTATGCGAATGTGACCTGTTTCTTTAATTGGGTTATTCAGTGGTCTTATGACCTTTTGTCCATCAGCAAGCGACGGTACATCTGCCATATTCTCTGCAAGTGTTTTTCCTGTAACGGTGAGGCAATCGCCGTGAAGCATATTGTGTTCAAGCATGAATTTAATCACAGCAGGAATACCCCCTACACGGTGTACATCTTCCATTAAGAATTTACCACTTGGTTTTAAATCTGCTAAAAAGGGTGTAGTATCACTAATGCGTTGAAAGTCAGCTAACGTAAAATCAACCTCTGCCGCTCTTGCAATGGCTAAGAAGTGTAAAACAGCATTCGTAGAACCGCCTAATACTGTAACTAATCGAATCGCATTTTCTAATGATTTTTTAGTGACAATATCTTTGGGTTTAATATCTTTTTCGATAAGAAGTTTCATTGCTTTTCCAGCAGCAACACATTCTACCATTTTTTCTGAGCTTACTGCAGGATTTGATGAATTGAAAGGTAATGCGAGTCCCATAACCTCAATGGCAGAAGCCATAGTATTTGCCGTATACATACCGCCACAAGCACCTGCCCCTGGGCACGCGTTTTGTATTACCTCCTTGTATTCCGCTTCATTGATTAAACCTGAAACCTTTTCACCCCATGCTTCAAATGCAGACACAATATCAAGCTTTTTGTTTGCTACACATCCTGAAGCAATTGTTCCGCCATAAACCATAATACTTGGACGGTTAAGTCTGAGCATTGCCATGACAGAACCGGGCATGTTTTTATCACAACCTACAACTGCCACCATACCATCGTAGGACATACCACCCATAACGGTTTCCATAGAGTCTGCAATTATATCACGAGAGGGAAGAGAAAATCGCATTCCGGGTGTTCCCATAGAAATCGCATCACTCACGCCAATGGTATTAAAAATCAATCCTACCAAATTAGCTTCCTCGGTTCCTTTCTTTATTTCAACAGCCAAATCATTGAGGTGCATATTACATGGATTTCCCTCGTATCCAGTACTTGCGATACCTACAAATGGCTTTTGAAAATCATCATCTGAAAGTCCAATAGCATGTAACATTGCCTGCGCTGCAGGTTGGCTTGAATCCTGAGTTACTGTTTTGGAGTAGCGGTTATGTGCCATAGTTATGTTTGAAATAAGAATTCGCTAAAATACAAAACCACATTTAATAGAAAGGGAATTTTCATTGATAGATAAAAAGATTTATCTGAAAAATAAATTTTTAGGATTTGATTGGATTTTGTTTAAATCAAAAGTAGAAAAAGAAGTGAATTTACCGAACGAAAACTATATTTTTACACAATCGTTAAAAAAAATGACTAAAAGTGCTTATGATTGAAGAAAACACATTAATCCAGCTAAAATCCAATCAAACTGCTTTTTTTGAAGCAGGAAATACCCGCAGCACTAAAAAACGTATCACTCGTTTAAAAGCCCTCAAACAAAACATTAAATCAAATGAAGCAGAAATTGTTGCGGCATTGCAACATGACCTTGCAAAACCTGAAGCAGAAATTTGGTTGGCAGAAATATATGTAGCGCTAGTCGAATTAAATACAGTTATCAAAAATCTAGCGCTATGGGCAAAGCCAAAACGAATTCCTGGAAAATGGCTGAATTTTCCCAGTAAAGATTGGATTGTTCCAGAGCCATATGGCGTAACCCTACATATTGCTCCGTGGAATTATCCATTCCAATTGGCGTTAAATCCGCTAATTGGGGCTGTGGCAGCAGGAAATACAGTTGTTTTGAAGCCTTCTGAACATGCGCCAGAAACAGCAAAAATTTTGCAAAAAATTATTTCTAAAGCTTTTCCACCTGATTGGGTATGTGTCGCCGAAGGCGGTCCAGAAGTAGCGCATACTTTACTCAAACAAAGGTGGGATTATATTTTTTTTACAGGCGGTATTAGCATAGCCAAAATTGTAGCCAAAGCAGCTGCCGAACATTTAACACCAACAACGCTAGAACTCGGCGGAAAAAATCCGTGTATTGTAGATCATTCGGCAAATATAGCGGTGTCTGCAAGACGTATTGCTTGGGGAAAATTTATGAACTGTGGACAGGTATGTATGTCGCCAGATTATGTGTTGGTTCATGAAGATATTTACGAAGATTTGGTCACAGCATTAAAGGCTGAAATCATTCGCATGTACGGAGAAAATCCACAGAAATCCACGGATTATGCACGTTTGGTACATCAAGGTCATGTTGCAAAAATGAAGGAATTGCTTAAGGGGCAAAACATCATACTTGGCGGTGTTGTTGATGAAAAAGACCGTTACGTTAGCCCAACACTCGTTGCATTAGAACATTTGGATAACAGCTTAATGGCAGATGAAATTTTTGGTCCACTACTGCCCATCATCACGTATAAAGACGAAGCTGAAATTCATCAGACCATCAAACGCTTTGAAAAACCACTTTCCTTTTATGTGTTCTCACAACGTAAAAAATGGGCGCGGAAACTGATGAAAACATACAGCTATGGCGGCGGCATGATAAACGATGTGATTGTGTATTTCACCAACGATAAGCTACCCTTTGGAGGCGTTGGACATAGTGGCACAGGCAGTTATCACGGCAAACATTCTTTTGATACGTTTTCGCACAACAAAACCTATGTAGAACGATCTACGTGGTTTGATCCAAAGCAACGCTATGCGCCTTACACGAATAATTTTAAAATTATCAAACGCCTTTTAAAATATTTTTCATGACAGAAAAAACAGTTACGGATGCAATACATTTTAGACGTTCTGTTAGAGTTTATTCAGACGAACCACTGGATGATGCCATAGTCAAACAATGTCTGGTTAATGCATCTATAGCACCCACAAGCAGTAACCTGCAGCTATGGGAATTTCATCACATAACTGATAAAAGCATACTTCAAAAAATGGCTAAAGCATGTATGGGGCAAAATGCAGCCACTACTGCCAATCAACTCGTTGTGATCGTCACCAGAAAAGATACGTGGAGAAAAAAGGCACAAGCCAACATAGCGCACTTTGACAAGGTTTTTAAACAACCCGAAATGCAAAAAGAAATGCGTCGAAAAAAAATGGTGACGAATTATTATGGAAAAATTATTCCAACACTATATGGTGATTTTCTTGGAATTTTGGGGGCGTTGAAATACATGTTGTTTCAATTGGTTGGCTTATTTCGTCCAGTGTATCGCCAAACCCGTTGGAGCGACTTAAGAGTTGTAGCGCACAAAAGTGCTGCACTAGCCGCACAAAACTTTATGATTAGTATGGCAGCAGTGGGTTATGACACCTGTCCCATGGAGGGAAGTGACACCCTAAGAATTAAAAAAATCTTGAACTTACCAAGAGGGGCGGAAATTAATATGGTAATTAGCTGTGGTATTAGAAAACCTGAGGGTGTTTATGGAGAACGCTTTCGAGTCCCTTTTGAAGAAGTATATGTTAAAGTATAAATTACCCCAACCAACCTTCTCTGTCTAAACTTCGATATTGAATGGCTTCGGTAATATGTGCGTCTAGTATAGCTTCTTCTCCTTCCAAGTCGGCAATGGTGCGCGCTACTTTTAGAATTCTATCATAGGCTCTTGCCGATAAGCGCAATCTATCCATAGCGGTTTTTAATAAAGTCAAGGATGCTTTGGAAAGCGTACAGTATTTGCGAATCTGTTTGGTGTTCATTTCAGCATTGTGATGTACATGCGTTACATCAGCAAACCGAATTTGCTGTCGTTCTCGTGCGGCCAATACCCGTTGTCGAATCGCTGAACTTGGTTCTGCTAAAGGGGTTTGTGCTAATTTTTCAAAGGGAACAGGTTGTACTTCAACGTGCAAATCAATACGATCTAAAAGAGGACCCGATATTTTTCCCAAATAACGCTGCATTTCAGCAGCCGAATGTCCGGGCGAAGTAGCATCGTCGTTAAAAAATCCCGAAGGTGTTGGATTCATGCTTGCCACCAACATAAAGGAAGCTGGATAGGTCAATGTGAATTTTGCTCTAGCTATGGTAACCTCTCTGTCTTCCAATGGTTGGCGTAACACTTCCAAAACACTACGCTTAAACTCGGGTAATTCATCTAAAAACAATACCCCGTGATGTGCAAGCGAAATCTCACCGGGTTGCGGATAAGTCCCGCCACCCACCAACGCAACATCAGAAATGGTGTGGTGCGGCGAACGAAATGGACGGTTATGAATGATCCCACTCCCTTTCATTTGTCCAGCTACCGAATGGATTTTTGTGGTTTCTAATGCTTCGTGAATAGACATGGGCGGTAAGATACTCGGCAAGCGTTTGGCAAGCATGGTTTTTCCTGCACCTGGCGGTCCTATCAACAAAATATTATGTCCACCAGCGGCAGCTACTTCCATACATCGTTTAATGGACTCCTGCCCTTTTACGTCTTCAAAATCCAAAATAGTGGAGTGTTCTCGTACCAACTGCGACGCCAAATCATAGGTAACCAAATTTTCCTGATGATATACATTGAGAAACGCGATCATATCAGTTAAATGCGCAAAACCATGTACTTCAATACCTTCCACTATAGCAGCTTCTTGGCCATTTTCTTGGGGTACTAAAATCCCTTTAAAACCATCTTCGGCGGCTTGCAATGCCATGGGCAATACGCCACGCACCGGACGCAATGTACCATCTAAAGACAATTCGCCCATCACAATCCATTTGCTTAGCTGGGAGGTCTCCACTTGCCCCGATGCCACCAAAATACCCAAAGCAATAGGCACATCGTAAGCGGCGCCTTCTTTGCGCAAATCTGCAGGTGCCATATTAATGGTGATACGTTTTCCCGGAAGTTTATAGCCGCATTCCATAACGGCTGCTGCAATACGGTGGTTGCTTTCTTTAACGGCATTATCGGGCAATCCTACCAGATGATAGCCAACGCCAGGATGAATGTGAACTTCTATGGTGATGCATTGCGCATTGATGCCAAAGACGGCACTGCCAAAAATTTGGGTTAGCATAAGTAGGTATTTGGTATAAAGTTACAAATTTTAACGAAATTTGCACCATGGAAAAAACAGACTTCCGTGCCATTTGTGGGCAATTTGCTACTGGCATCACCGTGATTACGACCTCACACAACAACAAAAACATTGGCTTTACCGCGAACTCATTCACTTCGGTTTCGCTAGAACCGCCTATCATATTGTTTTGCCTAAAAACAGATTCTGCTTCCAACGAAGCATTTCAGCAGAGCAAGGCGTTTGTAATCAATATCTTATCCGATGCGCAAGAAGATGTTTCCAATGCCTTTGCCAATCCTAAAAACACGCAAGAAGAACGTTTTAATGCGGTTTCATTAGAACCGAATAGCCTTCCAGTTCTACAAGACACCCTTGGTTATTTGTTAGGCGATATCATAGAATTTAAAGAAGTTGGCGACCATATTGTGTATTACGGTCAGGTAACCGATGGCGCAAAAACAGCCGGTAATCCGCTACTCTATGCCAAAGGCGGGTATCAGCGGTTACCGTGATGTATTTGCCGCAATTCTTTCTTTAAGCCATATCTACTCCCAGCGCGCCTGTGTGTCTTTCTTAAAAACACCATATTCTATACCCAAAAACCTACTGATGCCGCATAAAATGAAACCTCTTTTTTTGTCAATCTGAATTTATTTCAGATTCTTAAAAATTATCAATAGAGATTCTGAAATAAATTCTGAAATAAATTCAGAATGACATATTTTCTGTTTTTTAGACAGACAACCCGCTACTCTATGCCAAAGGCGAGTATCAGCTGTTGCCGTGATTTATCAGTTGAAATCCCAATCTTTTCTTTAAGCCATGTCGCCTCCCAGTGCGCCTGTCTGCTTATGCTAAAAGTTTGTATCTTTAAATATCCAAATACCTACTTATGCCAAACAAAACCATACCTTTTTTTTTACATATTATAACGAGATACGGGCACGCGTTACAAAAACACGCCCTCGTCAGAATAGGATTACACAAACAATTATGAAAAAGGAGATTCAAAAAAGGGCTGATGTATTTTTGTTGGTAACGCAGTTTTATGCAAAAGTGCGCAAAGACGAAATGCTCGGCCCTATATTTAACAATGCTATTAACGATTGGCCAGAACACTTGGAAAGGCTAACAGATTTTTGGGAAAGCAACCTGTTTTTTGTAGTAAAATTTAAAGGGAATCCCATTATGAAACATCGCTTGGTAGATGCTCAAAACCATCACAGTATAGAGCCCTTACATTTTGGTATTTGGTTAAGACTTTGGTTTACTACCATAGACACCTATTTTTATGGGGAAAAAGCAACTTTAGCAAAAAACAGGGCGCGAAATATGAGCCATTTACTCTACATGAAAATACACGAGTCTCGACCTAAAAATAATGCATAGAGACCCCCCCGGCTGGTCTGCCCGTTCCGTTCAGGTGGGCACGAAACCTGCTTGCCGGCAGACAGGGCTGTGTCTCGTACCTAACTTAAAAGGCTCTATAGTTTAATTTCGCAAAACCTACTGATTTCATGCAAAACAAAATCTCTTTTTTGCCAATCTGAATTTATTTAAGATTCTTAAGAATTATGAAAATTATCAATGGAGATTCTGAAATAAATTCAGATTGACATATTTTCATACTTTTCAGATGGGCAATTCCCCCTACTTTAACCCAAAAGCGGGTATCAGCGGTTGCCGTGATGTACTCGCTGCAATTCCCTCTTTAAGCCATGCCAAATAGGTGGCCTTATCCGTGTATTGTATTGGCGGGTTTAATAGCGTTCCATCAGGGAGCATCAGTACGTAATAAGGCTGCGATACCGACTTAAAATTTAACGCCTGAAATGTGGACCACTTCTGCCCAACTGTATTTAGCGTTCGGTTGCTACCGTCGGCATAGGTAATGGTTTGTTGGTCTGCTTCAGCTAAGGGCGTTCTATCGTCCACATACAGTGAAATCAGCACTACCTCGTCTCGTAGCAGTTCAAACACTTCTGGCTGTGTCCAAATATTTTCTTCCACCTTACGGCAGTTTACACACGCCCAACCTGTAAAATCCAATAAAATGGGCTTTTGTTGTGCTATGGCAGCCGCCTTGCCCGATTCAAAATCTTTAAAGCAATCCAACCCTAAGGGGCAATCCGAATCGGTTTGATAGACCGAATAAAAGGTTGGCGGTGGAAATCCGCTTAAGGCACGTAATGGCGTATTTTGATTCGGCAAGATTCCTTGTGCCAAATAGCCCACAAAAACCAACACACCAACGCCCAATACTTTTTGGAGCGTTCCGCTTTTTTTGGGTTTGGCATGCAAAAACGACAATCCGCCCAATAAGAAAACCGCCCAAAGCAATAACAATAGCATCCAAATGCCAATAAAGATTTCGCGTGGCATCAAGCCCCAACTTTGTACCATATCCGCGTTGGATAGGAATTTTAATGCCAATGCCAATTCAATAAATCCAAGGGATACTTTTACATTGTGTAACCACCCACCCGATTTGGGAAGCTTGCTTAGTATGTTTGGAAAAAAAGATAGAAACCCAAATGGAAAAGCCAATGCTGTTCCAAAGCCAAGCATGCCTGCAGTAAGTTGCATGGCACCGCCATCTGCGGTAAGCGAACCTACCAGCAAAGAACCTAAAATTGGGCCTGTGCAGGAGAATGACACCAACGCTAGGGTTACTGCCATAAAGAAAATGCCCACGTAATTTGATTTTGAGGAAGCCTCATCTGATTTGGACGTCCACGATGTGGGAAGGGTTAAATCGAATAGTCCAAAAAACGAAAGTGCAAACAGCAAAAAGACAGCAAAAAACACCAGGTTTAGTACCACATTTGTAGCAATGGAGTTAAGCACCTCGGGGCGTAACTGATCTAAAAAATGAAACGGCAAACTGAGCAGCACATAAATACCAATGATAGAAAAAGTATAGGCCAACGAACGCCGAATCCCCTCAGAACGACTACCGCTACTCTTTGAAAAATAAGAAACCGTAAGTGGAATAAGTGGGAATACGCAAGGTGTAAGTAAGGCCAAAAATCCGCCCAATAATCCCAATACAAAAATGCCCCACCATGAGCTGTTTTTGGTAGACACAGAGGCTTCCAAAAGGTCGGTATTTTTTAGATCAAGTACAAGGCTGTTATCCTTAATTTCAATATCGGTAAGGTCTCGATCTGTGGCGTTTACCAAACTGCCATCTGTTGGAATAACCAGGTTTTCTTCTCTAAAAATACAGACAGCATCATCACATGCTTGATATTCTATAGTTAAGCGTATTTCCTTTTGTTCTGTCTGGACAGCTTGCACCAGCGTGGCTTTGTTTGTGAAATAGGACAACTCCATCTCAAAAATAGGATCAAAACCAGATTTGGGCGTGGTGCCCTGAAGTTCACCAACAGCAGTGGCATTTTCCCACTTTAACAGTGTGGGTAATGGTCCGCCCTCTGGCAAATCGGTACTATAGAGTTTCCAGTTTTCCGCAATGGTAGCACTTAGCACAACGTCGTAGGTGTTTGTGTCCGATTGGCGCGCTTGCGCACTCCATTGTACGGTGTTTTGCGCCCAAAGACATTGTGCAACTAAAAGAAAGAGATATAATGGTTTCATATTATTTTGATTTGGAGGATATTCGAGGAGTCGTGAGCAGCATATCTACGGTCTAGTCGTTTTCCGATGACCCAAATTACGTTATTTTCGTCACACAACAGCCATTGGTTTTTCTTTGCTGCAGCAGACATTTTTTCGTCCTTAAAAAATTTAGAGAGCTTCTTTTTGCCTTCCATCCCTGTTGGGTAAAACATGTCGCCTTTATTCCAACGTCGTAACACCAAAGGATAAGTCAATTTAGAGGCATTTACTAAAACACAATTTGCAGTAGTTTTTGAGTCTGTATTTAGTATGGAAAACTCCAATTTTACAGGAGATTCAATACCGTTTTCAGGAACCAGATACACTTCATCTTTATCATCCACAGAGTTTGATTGTAGAGACAACACCAAATGGTCGCGCTCACGAAGCAATTCGTGTGTGGCACTCACGCATTTTTTTCCGGCATGCGCGTCTAACAATTTCTCTACTTCAACAGCATCAAAACCATAGTCAGCAAACAAATGATGTAACCAAAACCTTTTGGGTTGCAAATCTTCTATGGAAATCAACGGAATCGTAATTCCATCTGGAGCGTTTTCCCAGGCTTTTTTGATGGTATTTACTTGTGCTGAAATAGCATCAAACGCCTCTTGCAGGTACTGAACAGACATAAGCGTATTGGAAGCCGTTTGAGGCGACACGCCTAAAAAAGCAGGCATAAGGTTGTGTCTAATGGCATTTCGCAAATATTTTGTTGATTTGTTCGAAATATCTTCTCGCCACTTTAGCTTATTCGCTTTAGCATACGCCACCAATTCCGTTTTAAAAAAAGGCAACAATGGACGAATTAAAAAGCCATTTTTAGCGCGAATTCCACCCAATCCCTCTAGGCCACTCCCTCTTGAAAGGCGCATAAATAGCGTTTCCAGTTGGTCATCGGCATGGTGGGCGGTAAGCACCACGTCATAGTCGTGTTTCACTATCAATGCTTCTAACCACGTATAGCGCAAGTTTCTGGCTTTTTCCTGAATACCAGATGAGTTAGGTTTTATAGGTTTTATTGCCTTATGCAAATTCACACGCAATGTTTTTGCCGTTTCTGTAACTAAAGATTCATCTAAATCGCTATCGACGCTACGAAGTTTGTAATTCATATGTGCCATATCAAAATCATACCCGCAATTAGACACCAAATGAGCCAATACAACACTATCAACGCCTCCGCTAACTGCAACCAGTATTTTTGGATTGGTAGTGGGATCTAATAAAGATTCAATATGCTGCTTAAATTTTTGTTCCATGGCTAACTTGGGTGGCGCTTTTATTTGTCAAAACGCGTTTAATTGCTTCTACTTTTAGCTGGCATTCTTGGTACTCTTGTTCCACGTGGGCAGCAGCAGTAATCGCACTTCCCACATGAGTTGAAAGGTATTGTAGATTAGCATCATAAATCAAACTACGAATAACAACATTAAAATCGAAATCGCCATTTGGAGCAAAAAAACCAACCGCCCCGCTGTATAAACCACGTTGGCTAACTTCGTATGTATTGATGAGTTCCATCGCACGTTGTTTGGGTGCTCCAGTCATGCTACCCATAGGGAAACAAGCATCTATAATATCTAACGGATGTGTGTTTTCAGAACAAGATGCAATCACCGTGGAAATCATTTGATGCACTTGCGAAAAAGGATATACAGCACATTGTTCTGTTACGGTAACAGAACCTTTATTTGCAATGCGCGATAAATCGTTTCGGACCAAATCGGTTATCATGATATTCTCTGCACGTTCTTTTGGGTCACTTTTAAGAAGTTGAGCACTTGCTTTATCTAAAACCTCATCTGCATGCCGTGCAGCAGTACCTTTTATGGGTTGTGAAAAAACATGCGTTCCTTTTTTTGACAAAAAACGTTCTGGAGAGGCACACATCAAATGTAAATTTTCCATGGATAAATACGCTGCAAATGGGGTTCTGGCAATAGTATTTAGTGAATGAAAAATTTGATGTGGCACCACTTGAGTGTTTTCGGCAAACCATTCCATGCAATAGTTGACTTCATAAATATCCCCTCGTAAAATATGCTGCTGCAAGGCGGAAGCATGTTTCAAATAATCCGATTTGGAGATTCGAGGCGATAAATCAATGGCCGTTGACTCGACATTTTTTAACGGTGCTGTTGCCAATACTTGAATGAAATCTTCATCGGCATTTGCATCACTGCTATACAAGGCTGTTAAGGTATCGCCTTGCAAAATCCACACTTTTTCTGCACTGAAAAATTGCAGTTTTGGTACTTCAATATACGCAGGATTTGTGGGAACTACCTGCTCCCACGCATTTGAAAACTCATAGCTGAAAAAGCCAAAAAGCCAATCGTTTTTGATCGCATTTCGAAGCGCTTTATAGGTCGTTATCCATGGTGTGTCTGGACTCATATTAAGAGCCAAAACAGCATCATATGTATTATTGTGATGCGGATAATCGTTAGAATCTAGCCACGCCACAGGACTTGCAGATGCTGACCATGACAATAATTTCGCCTTAATATGTGGCAAATTTTTAACGTTAAATACTGTTTTTGTGCGTGTTACCAACTAAATTCCGTCTTAAAAAACAAAATTAGGCATTTGAGAAAAGATTACACCAACACTTTAAAAAAAATCTCTATTTTTGTCCCATGACTGTAAACCAAAATCTACGTTTCACATATTCCCCGCGCGCTCGTCGCCCCTTGGGGTAGTCTCTTTCATTATGAAACTAAGGTGTGTCCGGTTTCCATCTCCGTATTCTTTCAGTCTAATTTTCACTTCAACTTAACATGGAAATTCAAGTTGCAAAGCGCATACACGTAACGTATGCCACCATCATTTCGGAAACAATAACTTCTTCGGCGCAAGTGCGCGGAACAGGAATTGCACGTCGTACTCCAGAGTATATTCAAAAAAAAATCGAATCAGGTGATGCGATAATCGCATTGGACGGCGAAAAATTCGCTGGCTTTTGCTACATCGAGGCATGGGGGCATGGAAAATATGTAGCCCACTCGGGGCTTATTGTAGCTCCTGAGTACCGAGCTATAGGGTTGGCAAAAAAAATCAAAACAAAAATATTTAAGTATTCAAGAGAAAAATATCCTACTGCCAAAATTTTTGGAATTACGACAGGCTTGCCAGTCATGAAAATCAATTACGACTTGGGATATAAGCCCGTAACATTTTCACAACTTACAGACGACCCCGATTTTTGGAAAGGGTGCCAAACATGTAAAAATTATGATGTACTCACAAGAACAAACCGAACCATGTGCTTGTGTACAGGAATGCTTTACGACCCACAAACAAAAAATAATAACGGCATTGTAGGAAGGTTACAATCTTTTAAAAACGCATTTAAACGAGACAAAAAATGAAAAAATTAGTTTTAGCATATAGTGGTGGTTTAGACACTTCCTACTGCGTAAAATCACTTAGTGAAAAGGGGTATGAAGTACACGCAGTGAGTGTAAATACCGGAGGCTTTGACGTAGATGAAGTAACAAAATTGGAGTCGAAAGCACTTGCATTGGGAGCGCATTCATACACCAGCATTGAAGCCGTAGAAACATTTTACCAAGACATCGTCAAGTACTTGATTTTTGGAAACGTGTTGAAAAACAACACCTACCCGCTTTCCGTAAGTGCCGAACGTGTTACCCAAGCCGTGGCAATTGTAAAACATGCAAAAGAAGTTGGCGCGTCATATATTGCGCATGGAAGTACAGGCGCAGGAAACGACCAAGTGCGTTTCGATTTGATTTTTCAAACCATGGCACCCGAAATTGAAATCATTACTCCTATCCGTGATCAAAAGCTCTCAAGAGAAGATGAAATTCAATACCTTAAACAGCATGGTGTAGACTGGTCATGGGAAAAAGCACAGTATTCCATAAACAAAGGTCTTTGGGGTACTTCGGTTGGTGGCAGCGAAACATTAAAATCACGTAAACCACTACCCGACGCCGCCTACCCAAATCCATGTTCAAAAACAGGGGAAGAACAAGTTTCACTTCAATTTGAAAAAGGGGAATTAGTGGGTATAAACAATCAAAAATACGCACCAGTTGCAGCCATTCAAGCGTTGCAAGCCCTTGCCGCGCCTTATGGTATTGGACGTGACATACATGTGGGAGATACCATTATTGGTATCAAAGGGCGTGTGGGATTTGAAGCTGCTGCAGCTTTGATTACGCTCAAAGCGCATCATTTGTTGGAAAAACATACGCTGAGTAAGTGGCAGTTGCATCATAAAGATTATATTGGTTCGTATTACGGTATGATGCTTCACGAAGGACAATATTTAGACCCTGTAATGCGTGATTTTGAGGCGCTGCTAACCAACAGTCAAAAGACCGTTACAGGAAGTGTTTTTATAACGCTTCATCCATATAGATTTACACTTGACGGTATCGATTCGGAATTTGACTTAATGGACAATTCATTTGGCACTTATGGAGAAGCCAACGAAGCGTGGAGTGCAGCAGAAGTAAAAGGCTTTATTAAACTATCGGCGAATGCCGGAAAAATTTATCAGCATGTCAATACATAACATTCAAGTAGGCGTTGTTGGTGGCGCAGGATATACAGGTGGCGAATTGCTACGATTGTTGGTCAATCATCCACATGTAGACATCAATTTTGTGTATAGTTCCACTCGTGCTGGACAGCCTATCTCCAATACACATCCAGATTTGGTTGGGATTTTAGACACCCCTTTTTCGGGAGAACTCAATTCGGAAATTGATGTATTGTTCTTGTGTATGGGACATGGAAACTCGGCTACATTTCTGCACGAACACACGGTGAATGATAACACCAAAATCATTGATTTGAGCAACGATTTTCGTCTTGCAGCAGACCGCGATTTTATGGGCAGATCATTTGTATATGGACTTACAGAAGTAAACACAAATCAGATTAAATCAGCGCAAGCCATTGCGAATCCTGGTTGCTTTGCAACAGCAATTCAATTGGCATTGGTACCGTTAGCAGCTGCAGTAAAATTGAAAAACGAGGTGCATGTAAACGCCATTACGGGAAGTACAGGCGCAGGTGCTGTACCGTCAGCAACAAGTCACTTTAGCTGGCGCAACAACAACATTTCGTACTACAAGCCATTTACGCATCAGCATTTGGGGGAAATTGGCGAAACACTTGCGCAAGCACAAGGAAGTGCCTCTACACTTCACTTTTTGCCAATCCGCGGTAATTTCACCCGAGGTATTTTTGCAACTGCTTATACTTCCTTTGATGGGAGTTTAGAGGACGCTTACGCCATATACGAATCGTTTTATAGCGACAGCCCATTTACGACGGTTACCAAAAATGAATTGGCGCTAAAACAAGTCGTAAATACCAATAGGTGTTTGTTGCATTTGCATAAACACGAAGGACAATTGCTGATAACAAGTATCATTGATAATTTACTTAAAGGGGCTTCTGGACAAGCCGTAGAGAATATGAATTTGATGTTTGGCTGGGAACAATCCACAGGACTAAACTTAAAATCAGCAACATTTTAACGCATTAAAAAACAATAATTAAAAAAATACAATCGCATGAAAATTGCCATTTTAGGAGCCGGAAATTTAGGGCTTAGTATTGCCCGAGGACTCATCACAAATAACAGTATTACCAAACTGTATCTAACCCGTCGTAATGTAAAAAGCATTGCTACATGGGGCGAATATGCCAACACACTGGTTACGGACGATAACAAAAAAGCCGTACAAGAATCGGATATTATCATTTTGGCGGTACAACCAAGACAGTTAGGGAAATTACTTTCTGAAATCAAAGAATTACTTCACGACAATCATGTTTTAATTTCCACTATTACAGGCTATTCTATTGCCAAAATGGAGGAAGTTGTTGGGAAAGATGTGTACATCATTCGCTCGATGCCAAACACGGCCATTTCGGTCGGAAAATCCATGACTTGTTTGTGTACAAATGAAAAAGGAAAAGATAGGCTTCCTGTTGCTGAAGCAATTTTTAATGGATTAGGTACAAGCATTGTTATTGAAGAGCAACATATGCGAGCAGCTACTGTGATTTGTGCTTCTGGTATTGCTTTTTGGATGCGATTGATTCGTGCTACCACCCAAGGTGGGGTGCAATTGGGATTTGATGCCGAAGAAGCCATGAAAATGTCCATGTACACCGCCATGGGCGCAGCGTCCTTACTGATTGAAACGGGAGCGCATCCTGAAGAAGAAATTGACAAAGTAACCACACCTAGGGGTTGCACCATTGAAGGTCTGAATGAGATGGAACACCAAGGGTTGAGTTCTTCTTTGATTCAAGGGATTGTAGCATCCTTCAAAAAAATTAACGAAATAGCACAAAACTAACATGCCATTATTTAATGTATATCCGCTTTATGATGTAACGCCTGTTCGCGCCAAAGGCGTTCATGTGTATGGGGCAGACAGAAAAAAGTATTTGGATTTGTATGGCGGCCATGCGGTAATTAGCATCGGACACCAACATCCGGTTTACAACAGAAGACTGAAAAAGCAAATCAGCAGAATTGGGTTTTATTCCAACGCCATTCAGAATCCGTTGCAGAAGCAATTGGCAGATGAAATTGAAGCGCAATCTCGATGCGAAGGATATCAATTATTTATGTGTAGCTCGGGAGCAGAAGCCAATGAAAATGCGCTTAAACTCGCCTCGTTCTACAACAAAAAAGCTAAAGTTGTTGCGTTTAAAAATGCCTTTCACGGCAGAACAAGCGCGGCTGTTGCAGCTACCGATACGCCAAAAATTATTGCGCCCCTAAATGCGCAGCAAGAAGTCATTTTTTTAGCGTTTGGTGATGAGAAAGGCTTAGAAGAAACGTTGAGCAAAGAAGACGTTTGCGCCGTAATCGTTGAAGCCATTCAAGGCGTTGGCGGATTGGATATGCCTACAAAGAAATTCATGAAAGCTGTTGAAAGCCTTTGTCGCACATACAACAGTTGCCTAATTGCAGACGAAGTACAATCGGGTTTTGGACGCTCGGGAGCGTTTTTTGCCTACCAGCATTTTGGGATTACGCCAGATATCATTTCTATGGCAAAAGGTATGGGAAATGGCTTCCCGGTGGGTGGCATTTTTGTACATCCAAAAATTGAACCGTGGTACGGTATGTTGGGAACTACCTTTGGTGGAAATCATTTGGCGTGTCAGGCAAGTTTAGCCGTTTTGGAAGTGTTAAAAAAGAAAAAACTTATCGAGCATGCAGCTAGTCTTGGCGAAGCATTTGAAGCGAAAGCAAAGACAATTAAAGGTATTAAAAAAGTAAAAGGCCGTGGACTTATGCTTGGACTTGAATTTGATTTTGAGGTGAGCGAATTGCGAAAAAAACTTATTTATGAGCATCGTATTTTTACAGGTGGAAGCAGCAATAAAAAACTATTGCGCATCCTCCCCCCACTGACCATACAGCAAAAACATTTAGACTACTTTTTTAAGGCTTTAGAACAATCACTATGAAAGTCCATAGTGGACATTTGACAAAAAACAGCATTACTCACTATCGTGAATCAAATAAAACGAATGGGTTTGCATAATTTCAAATAAATGAAACAATTTTTAACGCTTCACGACCTCCCAGACTTTGATGCACAAGTAGCACTTGCAAAACGCATCAAGGCAAACCCTTATGAATTTGAGCAGTTGGGAAAGCGTAAAACACTTGGGCTTTTGTTTTTTAATC
This sequence comes from Bacteroidota bacterium, assembly GCA_027621175.1. Taxonomy (GTDB): domain Bacteria; phylum Bacteroidota; class Bacteroidia; order Flavobacteriales; family Flavobacteriaceae; genus UBA7446. The sequence continues at coordinate 227,132 of JAQCCM010000001.1, forward strand.
CAAGTTTACGCACAAGACTGAGTACCCAAAAAGCTGCCCGTTTGTTAGGAATGGATGTCATGGTCATGAATTTTAGCAACGAAGCTTGGGCAATCGAGTACGAAGACGCTACCATCATGGAAGGGCTTCGATCTGAGCATGTAAAAGAAGCTGCAAAAGTAGTTTCGCAATATTGCGATGTTGTCGGAATTCGAGCTTTTGCTACACTTACCGATAAAGAAAAAGACGAGTCGGAGCAAGTAATGCAGAAGTTTATTGAATATGCAACTGTTCCCATTTTAAATATGGAAAGTGCTACCGCACACCCACTGCAAGCACTTGCCGATGCGCTAACCCTTACAGAACACGATTTACCTAAAAAGCCAAAAGTGGTGCTTACATGGGCACCGCATCCAAAGGCATTACCACATGCCGTTGGCAATTCGTTTACGCGCATGATGCAATACAAGGATGCTGATTTTGTGATTGCAAACCCAAAGGGATACGATTTAGATCCGCGTATTACCAAAAATATTCCTATCGTTCACAATCAAAATGAAGCGCTTAAAGATGCCGATATTGTTTATGCTAAGAATTGGTCATCGTATGAACAGTACGGACAAATCCTAAGAACGGACAACGAATGGATGCTCACCCCTGAAAAAATGGCGTTAACCAATAATGCTAAATTTATGCACTGCCTGCCTATTAGAAGAAATGTAGTGGTGGCAGATGGTGTGTTGGATCACCCAAATTCGATTGTAATTGAACAAGCAAACAACAGAACTTATGCTGCTGCGGCAGTGTTAAAAACATTAATCTCTTGAAACAAAAGCTACACATTGTCAAAGTTGGTGGACATTTGGTAAACGATGCCGATGCTTTGCAAGAGGTATTGTCGGCTTTTGCCAAAATAAATACACCTAAAATTTTGGTACATGGTGGCGGACGACATGCAACGGCCTTGGCTACTCAACTGGGCATTTCGCCCAAAATGATTGATGGAAGGCGCATTACGGATGCGGCCATGCTTGAAGTAGCAGTGATGAGCTATGCGGGATTATCTAACAAAAAAATTGTAGCACAACTGCAACAGCTTGGCGTAAATGCGGTTGGGCTCAGCGGCGCAGATGGAAGTTGCATTGAGGCTGTTAAGCGTCCCGTAAAAGAAATTGATTATGGTTTTGTGGGCGATATTGTCAACGTAAACGCTGCTGTATTTACATCCTTAGCCGCACAAGATTTTGTGCCGGTTTTGTGTGCGATTACACATGATAAAAATGGCCAATTATTAAACACCAACGCCGATACCATTGCTGCGCAAGTAGCGATTGCTTTGAGTGCTACCTATGAAGTCAGCCTCTTTTATTGCTTTGAACACGCAGGCGTGCTTCTTGATATGACAAATCCAACAGACGTAATTCCGCTTCTGAATGCAACACAAACCGAAACTTTTGTAAAAGAAGGGCTTATTCATCAAGGTATGGTTCCTAAATTGCACAATGGTTTTGACGCACTAAAAAATGGTGTTAGTCAAGTTAGCATCAGTAATATCAACGCATTAACAAACACAAACGCACCCAAAACGACATTGCAATGAAACGCATAGAACAACTACAACAAGAAGCTATTGCTTTACTTCAAAAACTAATTAGCACCCCTTCACTTTCTGGAGAAGAGGATCAAACAGCAGCGCATATCAAAGCGTGGCTCGAAAGCCATGGTGTGGTGTGTAAGCAAGAAAAAAACAATGTGTATGCGATCAATAAACACGAAGACCCAAACAAGCCCTATCTGTTGCTAAATTCACATCACGATACTGTTCATGCCAATAGTGGTTATACGCGAAATCCGCATGACGCCACCATTGAAGATGGAAAATTGTATGGATTAGGAAGTAACGATGCGGGAGGTGCTTTGGTGTGTTTGTTGGCTACGTTTGTATACTTCTATGAGCACGAAAACATGGCATATAATCTTGTGGTTGCTGCCACGGCAGAAGAAGAAACATCGGGTCCAAATGGTTTAAATAATTTACTAAAAACACTTCCTCCTATTGATACTGCAATTGTGGGTGAGCCTACCCAAATGCATCTTGCCATAGCCGAAAAAGGCTTGGTTGTTTTTGATGCTACTATCAGCGGAACTGCAAGCCACGCAGCGCATCCCAACGAAGATAATCCCATTTACAAAGCTGGAAAAGTCATTGATTGGTTTAAAGAATTTGAATTTGATAGGGTGTCCGACAGCTTAGGTCCTGTAAAGCTAACTGTGACACAAATTAACGCCGGAAAACAACACAACGCTGTACCGGCTGATGTCAAATTGGTTTTGGACGTTCGTGTAAATGACAAGTACACCAACGAAGAAATTTGTGAATTGATGCAACAAGCCCCTTGCGAGGTAAAAGCGCGCTCACTACGACTGGGTTCTTCATCTATTCCTATAGATCACGCATTGGTGCAAGCAGGAATTGCAGCAGGCAGAAACACCTACGGCTCTCCTACCCTTTCGGATCAAGCAGTGTTGACTTGTAACTCGCTAAAACTAGGACCTGGAGACTCCCTTCGTTCGCATACCGCAAATGAATTTATATTTGTCAAAGAACTCGAAGAGGCCATACCGTTGTATATTTCCATATTAAAACAAGCATTATGAAGCTTTGGCAGAAAAAACAAACTACTGTAACAGAAGCCGTTGACAGATTTACGGTTGGCGATGACAGGCTTTGGGATGTACGCTTGGCGCCCTACGATATTTTGGGATCCAAAGCACATGCACAAATGCTTGCCAAAGTTGGTTTACTTACAACCCATGAGGCGGAGGCACTTTGCGGTGAATTGGACAACATCATGGAATTGGTGACCAAAGAAGGCTTTGTTATTGAAAATGATTTTGAGGATATTCACTCCAAGATTGAATTTATGTTAACGGAGCGTTTGGGCGATGTGGGTAAAAAAATCCATACGTCGCGGTCTAGAAACGATCAGGTACTTACGGCCATGCAGTTGTTGCTTAAAGATGAAATTACTGAAATCAAGGAGCTTACAAAAGCGTTGTTTAACACATGGATGTCTTTAGCGGAAAAACATAAAAATGATTTATTACCCGGCTACACCCACCTTCAAGTAGCGATGCCCTCGTCGTTTGGGTTGTGGTTTTCGGCTTATGCCGAGTCGTTGGTAGATGATGTGATTTTACTCAACGCTGCGCATACCATTTGCGATCAGAATCCGTTAGGAAGTGCTGCGGGGTACGGCAGCTCTTTTCCTATTGACCGAATGCACACCACAGAAGCCTTGCAGTTTAGCACCTTAAAGTTTAATGCGGTAGCGGCGCAAATGGGTCGTGGGAAAACAGAGCGCATCACGGCAAGTGCTCTTGGTTCGTTAGCGGCTACACTAGGTCGTTTTTCTATGGACGTATGTTTGTATATGAGTCAGAATTTTGATTTTATTCATTTCCCTGAGCATTTAACTACGGGATCTAGTATTATGCCACACAAAAAGAATCCAGATATTTTTGAATTGATACGTGGCAAATGTGCGCTTGTCCAAGGACTTGCCAACGACTTTGCCTTACTCGGTCAAAATTTGCCTAGTGGCTATCACCGAGAAATGCAGCTTTTTAAGGGTAAAATGCTTGAAGGTATAGACAGTATAAAAGACTGCCTCACTATACTTAACAGCGCCATTAAAGAAGTTGGTGTACGTGAAAATATCATGGAAGATAAGATGTATTCCTATGCCTTTACGGTAGACGCGCTAAACGAATTGGTGCAGCAGGGTGTTCCGTTTAGAGACGCTTATAAGCAAGTAGGCCTTGACGTTGAGGCAGGTAACTTTAAACCGCCCAAAAAAGTACATCACACCCACGTGGGGAGTCTTGGGAATTTGTCGTTAGATAAGATTCAGGAAAAATTTAACAAACACTATTAAGCAGCTCCGTAATGGCAACGCAACGGCTTTATTTTATAGATGCCCTTAGAGCGTTTGCCATCTTGATGATGCTGCAAGGGCATTTTGTCAGTGGGCTTCTTGATACTTCTACCGTTGATACCAGCCATAAAGTTTACCGTGTTTGGTTATATTTCCGAGGGATTACCGCACCTGTATTTTTTACCACAACGGGTTGGGTGTTTATGTTTTTATTGGAACGAAATCCCATAAAGGGCTGGCAAAACTCACGCCTAAAAAAAGGGCTTAAACGTGCGTTTGAACTAATTTTATGGGGCTACGCCTTGCGCCTAAGCCTCCCTTATTTCCTAACCACCGGACGGATAACCAAAACCTTTTTACGCCCCGATGTTTTGCAGATTATCGGATGTGGCCTGTTGTTTTCCATGCTGCTGTATTTGCTTTTTAACAGCTTAGGAAAGTTGCGCCCTTTGCTGTTTTTTGCCATTGGCATTGGCATTTTTAGCACCAATCCGCTTTATACGAATCTTACTTTTGAGAAGCTGCCGCTGTTTATTTCAGCTTATCTCACCAAAGCAAATGGCGCGGTTTTTTACCTGTTACCGTGGTTGGGCTATGTAAGTTTTGGTGCAGGCATTGCCGTATTGATGCCCAAAAGACCCAAAAAAATATCCTATTGGGCCATTGGCTTTTTGAAGTTAGGATATGTACTCTCCTTCCACTCCACTGACCTCATTCATTCCCTATCAAAAATGCTGTCTAGCACCCTACTAAACGAAATAGCAAACAACAATTTCCTCTTTATACACCTAGGGGATGTACTCATGTTGTTTGGGGTATTTATGCTGTTAGAACCGCTAGTAAAGCAAAGCCTGTGGCAAAAAATTGGCACCAAAACCTTATCGCTCTACATTGTGCATTACCTGATCCTATATGGGAGTTTTACCAGTATCGGATTGTATAAATTTTTCCACCAATCCCTGTCTTGGGAGGTTGCCGTATTGTGTGCGCTCTGTTTTACCGTTGGCGTAACGGCACTGGTGTTGGCGTATCCGAAGTATATGAAACCGTTGGTTGGGCGTCTTACTAAAGCTTAAGGGTATAGATATTGTTAAAGGCAGAATTTATTCCGTAAACCAACTAGTGTTGGCTTTATCCAGCTTGTATTAAATTCCTACGTTTTTCCTTACAGTCAAACTCTCGGTATTTGAATAGCTCGATGAACGTCCCTCTAAAACCAGATGTCACACACTGTAAGGTGTTAACAGTACATTGTTTTACTCCATTTTTAACCCCTAACTATTTAGTTAAATATTAACACTTCTATATTATTGACCAACAGCAAGTTACATTTTATTTTTGCGCTTTTTTTTGTAGTTTTAAACTTGATTTAGAATCCGAATCTGTTCTTTATACATAAAGCCTGCGCTGCCCACAAGAGTTTTTGTTTTAGCGTTTTTTGGGATATAGGGAATATAACGGAACTTGGATCGGATATACAGTAGTTGGCGGTAATTAAAAAGACGAAAGACTAATACAAGAAAATATGGCAGATAACGATAAACTAAAAATGAAATTCAAGTTGCACCAGCTTGAATTTGAACTCGAGGGCAATCAAGAAGTAGTTAAAGAGCAGTTTGAAAACTTCAAATCCTTCATTACAGACGACCTATTGCCAAAAGTTAATGTAGAGACCTTGCAAACTCCTGAACAAGTTGAGGAGAGACCTATAAAACAGTTGCAGCAGCCTGCCACCAATACAATCGACTTGAATGAAATTCCAACTTTACAAGACGTAAAGTTGAGAGACTTGGCTAAGAATGAAACAGATTGGCTTTTAGTATATATATATAATGCAGCCGAAGGTGGAACCAAAGAGTTTACTCGGGCAGATATATTACAACTATACCGAGATAGTAATAGGTATACAGACAATAAGAGAAAAAGCTTATCACAATACATAAAGAACATTGTAAAATCCGAATACATCAAGTCAAAAAACGATACACACTTTATAATGTTAGAAAAAGGAAGGGACAAAGCACTTGATATCTTTCAAGGGAACTCTAAGTCAAAAAGCTCCACAAGCAATGCTAATAAGACAAAGACTGGAAAGACTAAAACTTCCAGCAATGCAAATCAAGGTAAAAAGGGTGGATCTAATCAAGCGTTTAAACTTGATCGCAACTTGAATCTGCGACCTGATGGAAAGGAAAGTTTAAGTGATTTTGCAAATAAATATGCCATAGATTCTGCTCCAAAAAAGATTCTTGTAATAGTCTACTATTTGAAGGAGATACTAAAAAAGGAAACAGTAGACCCCAACCACATATATACTGCATTTGAAAAGCTAAATTTACGTGTTCCCAAAAGCCTTTATCAACTAATAAGTGATGCTAAAAACAAGAGTGGATGGCTTGACTTTGAGACCATGAACGACATAGGATTGTCTATTCAAGGTAGGAATGCTATAAGACTCGATCTCCCAAAGGACAAAAGTGAATGAAAGCATTGGATACATTCATTGAAAAGATAGAGGGGTTTGACCAACTATCGTCAAGTACGCAAATCGACCTATTTGCCTATTTCCTATTGATTGAACAAAAGAATGATGGATTTGTCGCTAAAGATATCTCAGAATGCTTCGATACCCTACACATACAACCGTACTCAAACATCCCTTCGTATTTATCTTCAAAATCCAAAGGCAAGGGAAAAAAGTTCATCAAAAAAAACGGCAATAAGTATTACTTAGAACGAACTTTCAAACAGTCCACAGACGCTCAAATAGGAACGCCAGCTCTGCCATCAAATGTCCATTCAGATTTTTTTCCTATCGAACTGTTCGACAACACCAGAAGTTATCTAAAAACGATTGCCAATCAAGCATTGGCGAGCTACAACAAAGGTATATATGATGGATGTTCCGTCTTGACTCGAAAGCTCATCGAGATTTTAATAATTGAGTGTTTTGAGAGGTATGGAAATGACAACCTCATTAAGAAACCTGATGGAAACTTCCTTTATCTCAGCGACCTAATTATTGAACTTCTTAAAGAACCAGCTTGGAACATTGGTAGGAATGCGAAAGCAAGTTTACCTAAAATCAAAAAGGTGGGCGACAAATCTGCTCACAACAGACGATTCATTGCCCGCAAGTCTGACTTAGACAAAATCCAGGACGACATTAGAACTGTTATTGAGGAATTGATTCACCTAATCGATTATGAAAACTGGAAAAAATAAAAACAACTACCGCCAACTAAGTGTATAGTGCATACCCTTCGGGATACGCCCCATACACAAACCGTTATCTAATTACCTACATATGCAACGCACGGTCTTCCGTTGCGGCTAAAGCGGCTTCTTTTACAGCTTCGGCGTAAGTAGGATGTGCATGGCTCATACGTGCCAAATCTTCGGCAGAAGCACGGAATTCCATGGCGGTAACCGCTTCTGTAATCAAGTCGGCGGCACGTGCGCCTATCATATGTACACCCAAAATTTCATCCGTTTCGGCATGTGCTAAAATCTTTACAAATCCGTCCGTATCCATACTGGCGCGTGAGCGTCCAAGGGCACGCATGGGAAACTGTCCTTTTTTGAACGGCACGGCGCTTTCTTTTAGCTCCTCCTCTGTTTTTCCAACAGATGCCACTTCAGGCCAGGTGTAAATCACATTTGGAATTAGGTTGTAATCGATATGCGGTTTTTGACCAGCCAAAAACTCAGCCACCAATACGCCTTCTTCTTCGGCTTTGTGGGCCAACATGGCACCACGCACCACATCTCCAATAGCATAAATATTAGTTGCCGTAGTTTGTAGTTTTTCGTTTACTTCAACCTGTCCACGGTCGTTAAGGGTAATCCCTGCAGCTTCGGCATTTAGGCCATTGGTATAAGGTCTTCTTCCTACAGAAACCAAACAATAATCCCCTTCAAAAGTTAGGGCTTCGCCCTTTTTGTTGTTTGCGGTTACTGTTACGGTATCGCCGTTGCGGTCAACGGCCGTTACTTGATGCGAAAGGTAAAATTTCACCCCTTGCTTTTTCATTACTTTCATCAATTCTTTAGAAAGGGCTGTGTCTAAGACCGGACTAATGCGATCGGCGTATTCAATCACGCTTACTTCTGCGCCCAATCTTCTATACACCTGACCCAGTTCCAATCCGATAACGCCACCGCCAATCACCACCAGGTGTTTTGGGATTTCGCTAAGTTCCAATGCTTCTGTAGAAGTAATAATACGCTCTTTATCCAAATCAATAAACGGCAAACTCCCGGGTGTTGAACCTGTTGCAATAATCGTATTTTTTGCTTCTATGGTATGTGCGTCTTCGCCTGTAATTTTGATATGCGTTGCATCTTCAAACGAGCCCAAACCACGCAATACGGTAATCTTATTTTTATCCATCAAAAAATCAATTCCCTTAATCGTAGTAGAAACCACTTCAC
>JAQCCM010000007.1 GCA_027621175.1 Bacteroidota bacterium
GAATAGGTTCTTTTTTTTTTGTAGCAGTGAACCTTATTATGCTTTGATTGTTATGCTACGCTAAGGTCTTTGGTCGGGAAACATCTCGACCAACACCTTAGCCAATATCAAGTGTGTGTAAAAAAAAAGTCCCACCTAAGCGGGACGCTGGACATGAGTCCACGGCATAAGCCTTATTGTGATAAGATATTACAAAGGTATAAAAAATTTTATAAGTGAAACAAATTTTAGGCTTACATATCGGAACGGAATCTATTGGATGGGCATTAATACGTCAATCCACCAGTCCGAGAATCGTAAATATGGGCACTCGAATTTTTTCTTCATTTGTGGGTTACTTGGGTGAAGGAGAGCGGGAAATTTCCAAATCAGCCATAAGAACCCAAACTAGGAGTGCAAGAAAAGTGTATTTACGTAAAATGTATAGAAAGCAAAAAATGCTTTCGTTTTTGGCGCAGCACGGTTTATGTCCACTATCTGAGAATGAGCTAAATACATGTAAAGAGAAGAATATTCGCCCCTCGGATCATATTAAATTGAAACAATGGTTTGCGTTAAACCCTTATGAATTGAGGGCAAAAGGGAGTGTAGAAAAGTTAACCAAGCAAGAATTAGGGAGAGTGCTTTATCACATGAGTCAACGAAGGGGTAAGTCACTCACTAATTTAAACAAAACCACCAAGACCCTTTTGGAAGGACTACCGACCGTTAACCGAATTGGTGTCCATGAAACTCAACGCCATTTACAAGATCAATTTTTAGGCGCATATTTACATGATTTACTCCCCGAAAAAAACAAACCATATAGCTATACTACTTTAAGAGCTCGCAATCGTTATTTGGACAGGGATATGTATAAAAATGAGATTCAATCGATTTTTGAAGCGCAACAAAAATACCATACATGTTTAGATGAAAGTTTTATAAACGCTATTATCGGGGAGGATAGTAATAGAGGGATTTTATTTTATCAACGCCCTTCCCAGTATCGGAAATTAAGAGGAGCTGCTTCGACATGTCAATATGAGAAAAATAAAAAATCCATGTGGCAAAGTCATCCGATCAATGAATGGTACAATATTTATTGTTGGTTAGATTCTATTCGTTTACATGGGGAACCGCTGAAGTCAAATCAACGTAAAAAAGCGTTACATGTAGCCACACATTTTTCTGGATTTATGTTTAAAAAAGTGCGTGTTGCTTTAGGTATTGAAGACCAATTTGCGCTAAACTATGACGATACTACTAAGATTTTTTTGGCAAATACGATTTCTCATTTATCGCGCACTACTACTTTTGGTAAAAAATATTTGTCTTTTACAGACGAAGAACAACACGAGCTTTGGCACGATCTTCATTTTTACTCCAATAAAGATTTACTGAGCGAACGGCTTAGAACCCGATGGGGGTTGTCTTTGAAAAAAGCAAAAGCAGTTGCAGCCATAAAGCTTAAGCCTGGATTTGGTAAGTTAAGCATGAAAGCAGCACGTACAATTTTATATTATTTAAGACAGGGATATCCTATAAATAATGCTGTTATATTAGGAGGTGTCAAGAACGCTATTGGTCAAGAACGGTGGGATAATTTGGATAAAGAAACTATTGCTAACATGGATTATTTTGTTCAATCGGCTGTTGAGGATAAAGAAATTGATAACCCAGATTGGATAAGTGATTTCAGTACTGTTTTTGGCATTCAGCTAAATACACAAAAACTATATTTGATTGAGCAATATAGAGATGAAGATAGCTTTTCTATAACACCTGACGACGACCGTGAAATTATGCGTAAGTTCAAGCCAGTAGCACAAAAAAATCCGTTTTTGAGCTTCGGAAGCTGATCAATAATTTGATACACGAATACGGAAATATAGATCAAATTAATTTTGTGCTTTCCAACAATGTGAAAACGAATGCTAAAAATCGTAAATCGTTAATCATTTCAAAAAAAATAAGAGAACAAGAATTGCCTAAAATATATGATGCTGTCGTAGATCAAGGTCAAAATCCTACCCATACAAATTTATTTAAATACAAGCTTTGGTTAGAATGGAATAAAACATGTCCATATACTAATACACCTATTAGCGTTGAGAAATTATTTACCGATGAGGTTTCCATCGTCTATATTCATCCGTGGGAAAGATTTTTTAATGATTCCGATCGTAATAAAGCACTTTGCATGAGCTCTTTTAAGGAGAATATAATTGATAAAACCCCTTTTGAGTATTTTACTTCACAACCTTCAGGGGTGTGGGAGCAAGTGAAAACCCGTGTTTTAGAACAACTTTTAAATGGTTCTGCCAAACACGGGCCATATTTGAAATTTAAGCATTTTGTTGCGTCAACCTATGCAAAAAATTATGTATCAAGGGAGTTTGATGATCAACATCCCATGGCGCTTAAGCTAAAACAATTTTTGAGTCGCATCAGCCCTGAAGTTGTTGCTGCACGAGGCAATGCAACGAGCAGCCTACGACGGAAATGGGGAATAAGTACGCTAAAAGAGTTTAACAAAAAAGCAAGATATTTGAGCTCTCGCGAGACCGCAACGATTGCTTTAGTTACGGCGCTAAATGAGCCTAAATTTTTAGAGGAATTACGCTATTGGAACAGGTACGAGCCATTGCCTTATAGAGGCGTTTTTCCTACGCCTTGGACTCAATTTTATAGAGATGCTATACATGCGTATCAAACAATATCTGTTTCTGTTGAAGCCAACCATCAAGTGGCTCGAAGAATAGCCCAGAAAAGTAATGAGACTATTCACTTGGCTCCTAAGGGAAAACTGCATAAAGACAGCTATTACGGAAAACGTACTTCTCCTCAAGGGATTGATGCATTTCATATTCGTAAGCCTATAAATACCTTAAACACCGCAAAACAAGTAAGTAAAATAGTTGACGATAGTATTCGAGAACTTGTGTATGATCAAATTGATTTATGCGGTGGATTTGTAAATGGCAGAATACCAAAACACACACTTTTTATGCCCAATGAAATGGGCTGGGAAACAAAAATATTTTTACCCAATAAGCGTGGAGACAAAGTGCCTGTGCGAAGCGTTAGAATGCGAGAAAAAGTGAGCAATGCGGTACAACTAAGCAAAGGAAATAATATTTATGTAAATCCGCGCAACAATCATCATGTATTGATTTATCGGACCATTGATAATGAGATTCAAGAGCATGTGGTAACATTTTGGGAGGCTGTGCAGCGTATCAGAAAGGGTGAACCCATATATCAGTTGCCTGCAGATGGGCGTATGATCATATCTACCCTCCATATCAACGATTGCTTTATTTTGGGCTTGAGTTATAAAGAAATTTACAATCGCTTAAATAACGGTATAAGCTTGTGGGAGCATGTGTACCGTGTCCAGCGAATTTCTAGCAAGTATTATGAGTTTAGGCACGTATATGATTTGGATGTTTATGATCAAACATACCCCAATTATATACGTATTTTAAATTTTGGTAACAGAAAAACAGGCTGGCTTACACACAATCCGTTTAAGGTGTCGATTAGTCTGCTTGGCGATATTACACCGTTTTATAAACTTTTAAAAGTTCCAGAGATGCATTGAGGAAGGAATTCGTTTTATTGTTTTGTTTAGTTAAAATTTATTGTGATTTGATACAGAACAATTTCAGTACAAGGTATTTATTACAAGTATAGTATTGTGATTTGAAAAATAACGCCCTTCCTTTTTGCTCCTGGTTCTAAAACCAACTTTCAAACCCTTTCCAAGCCGAGGTTACAAAAAATAGCAGGTATATAAACGATACAATAAACTTAATTACTACGCCAGAAAGAAAACCCAAAAAAGAACCAAAAGCGGCTCTAAGTGCAACTTTTCGGTTTTGATTTTTACGAAGCTCTCCTGCAAATGCGCCTACAAAAGGCCCCAGTATAATACCAAAAGGAGGAAAAAACAGCCCAACTACCAAACCAATAGTAGACCCAATCGCTCCAGCTTTTGTGCCGCCAAAGGCCTTCGTACCCCAAATGGGAATTAAGTAGTCTAAGACCATGATGAATATAGCAATTGCCAGCGTCCAGCCTAAAAAGCTCCAATCTTGTTCAATTTTACTGGTGTAGTGTAATGATAATAAGCCGAACCAACTGGTTAGGGGCCCTGGTATTATAGGTAAAAAACTTCCGGCCATTCCTAACATAATGAGTAACGCGCCAAGTACTAAGAGTGCAATATCCATAATTCTAAAATACAAATTATTCATGGGTTCAATCAAAACACAAGGCTTTATTTTTTTACTTTTATCCAATGAAATTGAGGACACTTTTTTTGATGAGTTTATTCATAGTGATTGGATGTACCTCACCCAAAACCAAACCTCAAGCCCCAAATATAAATTGGACAGCAATGGATGAGCCGCCTTTATTTCCAGATTGTCCTAAAGAAGATGTTCAACAGAATTGGAATTGTTTTACAGATGTACTTCAAATCAAGCTCAAAAATAGATTGCTTTCAAAACCTATGTCAAGTCTTGATCTTATAGACACACTTTTTGTTACTTTGAAAGTGGATACTATTGGTCAACTATCAGTAATGGGCTATTCAAATAAAAACAACCTTTCCCCCATGGTTTATTCTTCTGTTGAGGAAGTAGTGGCCTCATTGCCCAAATTTCAACCTGCCTTCAAAACAAATTTGGAAGTTCCTGTTGAAGTTCATTGGATATTACCCGTTGCTATTTATAAAGGCAATTAATGCGTATTTTTACATATGTCTGATTCGCGTATCATTCTAGGAGTTGATCCAGGAACCACTATTATGGGTTTTGGAATTATTGAAGTGACGGGGAAAAAACTCAGTTGTCTTCAGCTAAACGAGCTAAAATTAAGTAAGTACGAAAGTCATTACGTACGGCTGGGACATATTTATGCACGTACTTCAGAACTCATTGAAACGTATAAGCCTAATGAAATGGCACTTGAAGCGCCATTTTTTGGTAAAAATGTACAATCGATGTTAAAACTGGGCAGGGCTCAAGGCGTTGCCATTGCGGCGGGTATTGCTCATAGTTTGGATATTTTCGAATATTCGCCTCGAAAAATTAAAATGGCAATAACGGGTAGTGGGAATGCTTCTAAAGAACAGGTAGCCAAAATGTTACAACAATTAACGGGCTTGAAATCACTTCCTAAAAATTTAGATGCTACAGATGGGCTTGCAGCTGCAGTCTGTCATTATTTTAATCCCGCGCAGCAGACCGAAAAAAGCTATTCTGGGTGGAGTTCTTTTGTGAAGCAACAGGTGCATCGCGTAAAAAAATAAAGATGTCGGGAATTTACCTTCATATTCCTTTTTGTAAAAAGGCGTGTCATTATTGCAATTTTCATTTCTCCACTACGGGAGATTATAAAAATGAAATGGTTGAGGCCATAAAAAAAGAACTAAGACTGCGTAAGAACGAAGCAATACTCCCTGTGGAAACCATCTATTTTGGAGGTGGAACTCCTTCCATGCTTTCTGCAACAGCCATTTCAGAACTGATTGCAGAGACATATTCCCAATTTGATGTCGCCCCAAACCCTGAAATTACCCTAGAGGCAAACCCGGATGATTTAACACCCTCATACTTGGTGGCGCTAAAAAACGCAGGAGTTAATCGCCTGTCGATTGGTGTGCAGTCGTTTCACGACACAGAACTTACGCTGATGAATCGTGCGCATAGCGGGAAACAAGCCATCCAGTCTGTGGTTTGGGCACAAGAGCTTTTTGAAAATGTTTCCATTGACTTACTCTTTGGCACTCCTCATACCACAATTACTGATTGGAAAAAAAATCTTGATACTGCATTAAAACTAGATGTTCCACATATTTCCTCTTACGCCTTAACGCTAGAACCAAAAACGGCATTGGAGCATTTTGTAAAAAAAGGGGTCGTTTCTCTTCTTGACGAAAACGATGTCGAGGAACAATTTCTATTTCTTGTAGATACGCTTACGGCAAATGGCTATGCGCATTACGAGCTTTCCAGTTTTGGTAAATCAGGATATCATTCCAAAAACAATACAGCCTATTGGATGGGAAAGTCCTATTTGGGTATTGGTCCTTCGGCACATGGTTTTGATGGGGCACATCGGTATTGGAACATAAGCAATAATGCTGCGTACATGAAAAAAATCGAAGCCGGGCAATTGCCACAAACTGTAGAAAAATTGAGTGTAGTTGATAAATTTAATGAAGCTATCATGATAGGGTTGCGCGCCTCTTGGGGCGTTTCGTTAAGCTTAATGGAACAGGATTTAGGAAAGCAATATCGAGTCCATTTGGAACAACAAGCACAACGTTTTATCGACGAAAAGCTACTTCATATTGAAGACAACTCGTTGAAAACCACTCGCAAAGGTGCTTTTTTAGCTGACGGCATTTCAGCCGATTTATTTCTTATTGATTTGCTTGGTGTAAAGCCGTAAAATGATGGTAAAAATATGGAATGGTTTCAATGCCTTTTAAAAAATTGAATACCCCAAAATGTTCATTGGGAGAGTGAATGGCATCGCTGTCTAGACCAAAGCCCATAAGTACGGTTTTGCTTCTAAGGGTTTCTTCAAAAAGCGCCACAATGGGAATGCTACCTCCGTCTCTTACAGCAAGTGGTGCTTTTCCAAACGTTTCCAAATAAGCCTTTGATGCCGCTTGAAACTCCAGTCCATCGGGATGCATCACATATCCTTCACCTCCATGATGCGGGGTTACTTTTACGGTAACACCTTTTGGTGCAAGTGACATAAAATGCTTCGTGAACAGCTTTGTTATTTCTTCTGATTTTTGGTTGGGCACTAACCGCATCGAAATTTTGGCAAATGCCTTACTCGCAATTACGGTTTTGGCACCTTCACCCGTATAGCCCCCCCAAATGCCATTTACGTCTAATGTTGGACGGATAGATTTTCGTTCTAGTGTAGTATAGCCTTCCTCTCCATGAACAGCCTTAATATCAAGTGCGTTTTGATATGCTTCTAAAGAAAATGGAATTTTCGCCATTTCAGCTCGATCAGCAGTGCTTACGATTTCTACATTGTCATAAAAACCAGGAATTGTAATGTGGTTGTTTTCATCGTGGAGGGAAGCAATCATTTGGGTTAAGATGTTAATCGGATTGGCAACTGCTCCACCATACAGTCCAGAGTGTAAATCCCGATTAGGTCCTGTGACTTCAACTTCCACATAGCTAAGCCCACGCAGTCCTGTGGTGATAGACGGAATGTCATTGGCCAACATACCCGTATCTGAAATAAGAATCACATGGTTCTCAAGTTTTTTGGTATTGGCACGAACAAAATCTTCCAAGTTGTCACTGCCGACTTCCTCTTCACCTTCAATCATAAATTTGATATTGCAGGGAAGTCCACCATTCTGCTCCATGACCTCCATGGCCTTGATGTGCATAAACATTTGTCCTTTGTCGTCACATGCCCCTCTAGCAAAAATCGCCCCTTCAGGGTGGAGGTCTGTTTTACGAATTTCAGGCTCAAAGGGCGGAGTTTCCCAAAGGTCCAAGGGATCTGGCGGTTGGACGTCATAATGCCCATACACCAAAACGGTAGGCAGTTTGGGGTCTATTATTTTTTCGGCATATACGATAGGATAGCCTTTTGTGGGGCACAATTCAGTATGGGTGCAGCCTACGTCTTTTAATGCTGCTTGTACTGCTTTTGCAGCGGCTTCCATGTGTAGCGCATAAGCAGAATCGGCGCTTATAGACGGAATGCGAATAAGCGAAAACAGTTCTTCTAAAAAGCGGTTTTTGTGTTTTTTGATGTAATCTGGAAAATTTGACATGGTGTGGAATTAGAAAACGAAGGTAAAAAAATGTTCCGCGATAAGAAAGTAGTTTTCTTTTATTGAAACATCCGTATATTTGCGTTCCACTTGCGGGTGTGGTGAAATTGGTAGACACGCTAGACTTAGGATCTAGTGCTTCACGGCTTGGGGGTTCGAGTCCCTTCACCCGCACAAAACCTCAACGGATGTTGGGTTTTTTTATTTTTTACAGATAGCTTAAAAGTTCAATTTAACCATCACCCTCATTATATAAAAAGATGTCGTTGTTTAGTAAAAATTTGTAGACCTGACTGCCGTTAGGCAGGCAAGCTAAACCTAGGGTCTAGTGCTTCACGGCGTTGGGCCTGCCTGCCGTCAGGAAGGCCTGTCTGACGATAAGGCAGGTTCGAGTCCCTTCACCCGCACAAAACCCAAAGAATGTTTGGGTTTTTATCGCACTTTGATGGGTGGGAGGTTGAATTTCTTCAAAAAAAAACCCCACAAATTTGTGGGGTTTTTTATATCTAAAATGTTTTTTAATTACATTTTAAAACCTAAAGTTAACATTCCATTAATTCCAGGTCCTATGGCAGTAGTGTCTTCACCAACTTCTAATGTAAAATCTATTTCAGTACCAATGTAAAGGTTGTTAGCGATATAATAGTTAGCGCCAACAAAAACACCACCTGTGAATGCAGTGCTGTCATTTCCAGCTATATCAGCATACAAAAATCCAGCTTGCCACCCAGTGTAGGTTGCTAATCTAGATGAACCTTCATGATGTTTCTCTTTACCATATTGTAGTCCAAGAACCATATTGTCATCCTCAACACCGTCTACTGAAGCATAAGAAAAATGAGCTTTCCAACGAGTAACTGAGTTAGCATCATTGAAAGTTCTTCTCATAATATGCCCGTTAAGCGGGTTGTTTAATGAAAACATTTCTCCACTATCTAAATTAGGTGTGAACATGACTTCATATATTGTTCCTTCAGATGGTTTTTCAACTTGTGCAAAAGAAACTGCTGATATTAAAATGGTTAAAATAAAAATTGTTTTTTTCATTGTTTAGTATTTAATTAGTTAACAAATTTAAATAAATATTATTCAAATGTTAAAAAAACATTAAAAAATCTTATAAACTTAAATTAAATAGGCTTCTTTTTTTTAAAATCGTTAACACAAAGTTTTCGGTCTATATGGCCTAATTATATGTGTTGTTTTAATTAAGACTACACACCATGCACCTTTTAGCTTATTTATCCCTGCCTTAAGTAGCGTCCATAAAACGGTTTCGGTCTGCTCTGGTTTGAAACACCCAAGCGCAAAAAGAATCCTTGCTATGGTAAATGGCTTTCAGTTCGTCATCAATGTGGTAAAGTTCTTGAGGGATTTCAGTAGGAATATATCACAATGCTTGATTTAGGACTATTAACGTTTTTTCGGTAGCCCCTTGGTTTTCCGATACAAACGCAGCGTTTAAGTTTCCTCTTTCAGCTCGCAGCGTATCGTTTTGTGTGAGTTCTATTATTTTTTTGTTGCAGTCATCCGCTGTAGAAATAGATATGACACCCCCAAAATCAATGAGTGCTTTTGCTTCTGGAAACTTATGATAATTTTTCCCAATAATCACAGGAATACCCTCAGCAGCAGGTTCCAAAATATTATGTAATCCCGATGTACCCATACCTCCGCCCACATAGGCAATAGCACCATAGGCATAGCAACGACTAAGCATTCCCACCGTGTCGAGTACCAAAACTGGACAGTCTTTTCTTTCCAATTCGTTGGTTTGGCTATAGCGTAAACTTGCTTTGGGAAGTTTTGCCATGAGCTTGTTTAGTTTTTCTTCGTTCATTTCATGTGGGGCAATAAGCCAGCACCAGTTGTCGGGAGTTTGTGCGATAGCGTTAAATAGCACGGCTTCGTCTTCGGGCCACGTGCTCCCTGCCACAATGCATTTCCGATTTCCCACAAACGTTTCCATAAAAGGCAGTGGGGCTTTCGAAGCACCAACGCGGTCGTAGCGTGTATCGCCCGAAACGCTCGCATGGGTTATCCCTATTTGCTGCAGCAACTTTAGCGATTGTTCGTTTTGTACAAATAAATATTTAAATCCTTTCAGTAATTTTCGGTAGCTGCTGCCCCACGGTTTAAAAAACACCTGCTGGGCACGAAATTGCCCTGCAATTAGGTAAAGTGGTACTTGTGTATTGTGCAATGCAGCTATCATATTGGGCCAAAATTCATATTTTACAAACAGCGCCATTTTGGGATTTACACGGGAAACAAATCGTTGTACTTCTTTTTTGGTATCCCATGGCAGGTAAGTGGCCAAATCGGCAACGCCATGTGTACTGCGCACCTCATACCCCGATGGCGAAAAAAACGTAACCAAATAAAAGTAGTCGGGATTGAAAGCCTTTAGTCCTTCTAGTACGGGAAGTCCTTGTTCATATTCACCCAACGAAGCGCAGTGCATCCACACCACTTTGGCATTTTTAGGAATGCTTTCCAGTTGTTTCCACACTTCTTTCCTGCCTTGCAAAAAGGCTTTGGCTTTGGTGCTTCGTGCCACAAGCGGTACAACACATCTGGCAGCTAATATTACAAATGAGTAAAAAAATCGCATGCCTCAAAGATACTTATTTCATAAAGAGGGATTTGTTTTTTGTAGCTTTGTCCTACCAAAAAGTTGCGATGCGAAAAATCCAAATGGTCGATTTGCAGACCCAGTATGAATTCATCAAACCTCAAGTAGATGCGGGTATGCAAGAAGTGTTGTCTTCAGCACAATTTATCAATGGCCCTACTGTAAAAACATTTCAAGAAAATCTTGAAAAATACCTTGGTGTAAAACACGTCATTCCATGTGCCAACGGCACAGATGCGCTTCAAATCTCCATGATGGGACTAGGACTAAAACCCGGCGATGAAGTTATTACTGCCGATTTTACCTTTGCAGCCACCGTGGAGGTAATTGCCCTTTTGGGACTAACGCCCGTTTTGGTAGATGTACTTCCCGATACCTTTAACATTGACCCCGATGCTATCGAAAAAGCCATAACACCCAATACTAAAGCCATAGTTCCGGTGCATTTGTTTGGTCAGTCGGCAGCTATGGATGACATTATGGAAATTGCCAAAAAGCACAAGCTTTACGTGATTGAGGACAATGCTCAAGGGATAGGCGCAACCTTTACCAGTAAAAACGGTACACAAACCAAAACAGGAGGTATTGGACATGTTGCCTCAACTTCTTTTTTTCCATCAAAAAATTTGGGTTGCTACGGTGACGGTGGCGCTATTTTTACTAACGATGATGATTTAGCACATACGCTGCGTGGTATCGTAAATCACGGTATGTACAAGCGATATCATCATGATGTTGTTGGGGTAAATTCTAGATTAGATAGCTTACAAGCGGTAGTCCTAAACGAAAAATTAAAATTCCTCGACTTTTACAACGAGCGACGTAAGTGGGCGGCAATTCGCTATACACAGCTTTTGGAGCACCATCCAAAAATTCAAACGCCTGTTACTTCTGGAGATTGTAATTCGCACGTATTCCACCAATATACCTTACGTATTTTGGACGCAGACCGCGATGCTTTAGTGGCGTATCTTCAAGAGAATCAAATTCCTTGTGGGGTGTATTATCCGATTCCTTTACACCGACAAAAAGCATATGTCGATAGTCGTTATAATGAAGCGGATTTTACCGTTACAAATCAATTGATAAACGAGGTGATTTCGCTGCCAATGCACAGTGAGCTAGACGAAGAGCAAGTGCAGTTTATCTGCAAAACGCTGTTGGCATTTTTCGATTAATCCATTTGCGCCGATTGTACTTCGGCTTCGCGATCTATTTTTTTAACCAACCCTTGTAATACTTTTCCTGGGCCGTATTCTGTAAATAAGGTTGCGCCGTCAGCGCGCATCTGCTGGATGGTTTGTGTCCACTTTACAGGACCGGTTAGTTGTGCAATTAAATTTTCTTTGATTCGGGCAGTATCTTGAGTTGGCGCAGCTGTTACATTTTGATAAATCGGACAACTCGGTGTATGAATTGTAGTATCCAATATTGCCTTTGCCAATTCTTCACGTGCGGGTTCCATAAGCGGAGAGTGAAAGGCACCTCCAACAGGAAGGAGTAGTGCACGTCTTGCGCCTGCCTCTTTGAGGGTTTCACAAGCCGCCTCAACAGCCGAAAATGCACCTGAAATCACCAATTGTCCAGGGCAATTGTAATTTGCTGCTACCACAATTCCGTCTGTATTTTCACAAGTATTTTCGACTACATCGTCTGCCAGCCCAAGTACCGCAGCCATAGTTCCTTTAGCAACGTCACACGCCGCTTGCATGGCTTGTGCACGTTTGGAAACCAAACGCAAACCGTCCTCAAAGGATAAAGCACCCATTGCGGTTAGTGCAGAAAACTCACCCAAAGAATGGCCTGCAGCCATATTTGGAGTAGATTTTTGTGCCAATTCATAGGAAATAACCGAATGTAGAAAAATGGCAGGTTGTGTTACGCGGGTTTCTTTTAGTGCATCAGCATCACCATCAAACATAATGTCAGTGATGGGAAATCCTAAGATGTCATTGGCGGTTATAAAGCGTTCTTTCGCTACAGTGCTTTGATCGTACAGGTCTTTACCCATTCCTACAAATTGGGCGCCTTGCCCAGGAAATATAGCTACATTCATGCGTCTATTTTTTCGTATCTAATAAATGAAAATGCGTGCGCGTGTTTTTCGTCTTTGTCGTGATTTTCGCGCCAAACCTCACGCCAAACGGCAGGATCTATATCTGGGAAAAATGTATCTGCTTCAAAATTATCATGAACACGTGTGAGCTCAATACAGGTAGCAAAAGCCATTCCTTGACGGTAGATTTCACCACCACCAATAATAAACGGCCGATCATCTTCTTGCGCAAGTGCCAACGCTGCTTCTAATGAATGTACCACATGTGCATTTTCTGCAGTGTATTCTTTTTTTCTTGAAATAATCACATTGGTACGATTTGGTAATGCTTTTGGCATGGACTCAAATGTTTTTCTTCCCATAATTACATGGTGTCCTTTGGTTAAGTCTTTAAAATGCTTTAAATCATCAGACAAATGCCATATGAGCTTATTATCTTTACCAAGCGCATTATTTTCGGCGATAGCCGCAATCATGGTGATATTTTTGTGTTGCTTTTCTCGCTCCCATTCGGCGCTTGCTTTTAGTGCGGCTTCTTTGTCCATAGTACGTTTTAATTTTTCCACCTTAATGGCTTGTTTTTCAAGTAAAAATTCCATTTGCTCAGCTTCCCATGCTTTCCCCATAAACGAATAAAACACATAAACTTTAAGCAAATGAATCACTAATAAGATTCCCAAAAGGGATGTTAACGCCAACGACCAACGGGAATTAAAGGGCATAAAATCTGCTTTGTATTCAAAGGCAAAATCAAGTACAAATGCGAAGAATGCTAGAAACAAACTCACGAGCAGGTGGGTGTGAAATCGGCGCTTTTGCGCTATGCGATGTTGGGCGTGTTCTACAAGTGCTACTTGTTGAGGATTTATCGTGTTGTTAGACTTTTTTTTACGAAACATAAGTAGTGAATTTAGACCGCAACAGTTCCTTTGATTCCGGGGTGCGGATCGTAATTAAGGATTTCAATATCCTCATAATCAAAGTCAAGTATGTCGGTTATGTTAGGGTTTAATTTTAGTGTGGGTAGGGGTTTGGGCGCTCGGCTCAGTTGCAATTCAACCTGCTCCATGTGGTTGGTATAAATATGCGCATCACCCAAGGTGTGAATAAATTCACCAGCTTCAAAACCGCAAACTTGCGCCATCATTTCGGTGAGTAATGCATAGGAAGCGATATTAAATGGAACACCAAGAAAAATATCAGCACTGCGTTGATATAATTGGCAAGAAAGTTTACCGTCGGCTACATAAAATTGAAAAAATGCATGACAGGGGGGAAGTGCAGCTTTTCCATTGGCTACATTTTCACTAAACGATTTTGAGGTATCTGGCAGCACGCTGGGATTCCAAGCAGACACCAACATACGGCGGCTGTTTGGATTTGTTTTTAGGGTTTCGATCACGTTCAAAAGCTGATCAACACCCTCGCTGTTCCAGTTCCGCCACTGATGCCCATAAACGGGTCCAAGATTGCCGTTCTCATCTGCCCACTCATTCCAAATACGCACGCCATTTTCGGTGAGATACTCAATATTTGTATCCCCTTTTATAAACCATAGCAATTCGTATATCACTGATTTAAGATGAATTTTTTTGGTGGTAACAAGCGGAAATCCCTCTGATAGGTCGAAACGCATCTGGTGACCAAACACACTGCGTGTGCCGGTGCCCGTTCTATCGCCTTTGACTGCGCCTTCATGTAGTGCGCGCTTAACCAAATCTAAATACTGCTGCATACGATGTTTTTGTAAAGGTAAAATCTAGCGTTAAAAATCATACATGACTAAAAATAGTTTTTCAAAAGGTTTTCAACGATTAGCCCAATAAAGCACCAACCAAGGTTGCCGATAACAGCGAGGCCAAGGTGCCGCCTAAAACCGCTCGAAATCCAAATTTTGAGAGTACTTTACGTTGATTGGGAGCCAACCCACCAATGCCACCAATTTGAATCCCAATAGATGCAAAATTCGCAAATCCGCAAAGCATATAAGTAGCCATAACGATAGATTTTTGATGCATAAAATGAATGCCATTAGCACTGTCTTTGAGTTCAGCTAGCTGGATATAACCCACAAATTCACTTACCGCCAACTTTACTCCTAATAATTGTCCCATTGGCATTAGGTCGTTCCATGGAACTCCAATCAGCCACATAAGTGGCGCAAACAGCGTCCCTAGAATTGCTTCTATGGATAAGGCATCGTATGCCGACCAATTCGAAATCCAACCGTTTAGATTGGTAAAGTCACCAATTTGAAAAAGAATCCCATTTCCCATGGCTATCAGTGCCACGAAAACAAGCAGCATCCCTCCGATATTTGCAGCTAATTTCACGCCTTCAAGTGTGCCGTTTGCAATAGCATCTAGGGGATTGCTCCCCACATCTTGCTTTGATACTTTGGTGTTTTTGTCAATAGCCTCTGTTTGCGGAAAAAGAATTTTAGCTATTACAATAGCTCCAGGTGCTGCCATAAGCGATGCTGCAAGCAAATGCTTAGCAAAAGCCAAACGGAGCTCGGGGTCATCACCTCCTAAAAACCCAATGTATGCCGCCAACACACCTCCTGCCACAGTTGCCATGCCGCCAACCATAACCAATAGCATTTCAGAGCGATTCATTTTGGGTAAATAAGCTTTGATAAGCAATGGTGCTTCGGTTTGACCTAAGAAAATATTCCCAATTACAGAAAGGCTCTCTGCCCCAGAAATATTAAGAATTTTTGATGTGCCTTTGGCAAGTATTTTCACAAAAAACTGCAATACCCCCAAATAAAATAACAAGGACGTTAGCGCAGCAAAAAAAACAATGGTAGGCAAAATTTGAAACACAAAAATGAACCCGTAGCTTTCAGTGTTCATTAAATCACCAAAGAGAAATGCGCTTCCTGCAGCTGTAAAATCTAAGATGCCAACAAACACTTTTCCAATAGTATTAAATATACCTTGAACCCAACCAATCTTTAAAATACACAATGCCAAAAAGAGTTGTAAAAGCAATCCAAAACCAACAGTTTTCCATGGGATTGCCCTGCGGTTCGCACTAAAAATAAATGCTAAAAAAATAAGGGTTATGACGCCTACAAATCCCTGTATAATTCCAAATGATGTGACGCCTTGATGCGCAAGAATGGGTTCAAGTGCAATTCCAAATAAGATGTTCATTCGGTAGCGTCGTTATCTCGTTTAGAAATTTCGTCTCGAAGCCGGGCCGCCATTTCATAGTTTTCTTTTTTGACGGCTTTTTTGATAGCACGCTCCAGTTCTTCGATAGATAGGTTAGTGTAGTTTTCGTCATCAGAAAGCTCATCTATAAGTGTGCCTTTAGACGGGGCGTCGTCTTTATCAAAAACAACTCCTGCTTTTTCCATTACACTTTCGTGTGTGAATATTGGAGCCTTAAAACGCAATGCCAATGAAATCGCATCTGATGTTCGGGAGTCTATAATTTCTTCAATTTTATCGCGCTCACAAATGAGACTTGAGTAAAAAACACCATCTACAAGTTTGGTGATAATAACGCGTTTGATGACAACATCAAATCTGAAGGCAAAATTTTTAAATAAATCATGCGTAAAAGGACGATGCGGCTTGATGTCTTTGTCTAAGGCAACTGCAATAGATTGCGCTTCAAATTCTCCAATAACAACGGGTAATTTTCGTTTTCCATCCACTTCATCTAAAATCATAGCGTATGCGCCACTCTGATTTTGACTGTAAGAAATACGATTTACACGAAGTTTAATCAAACTCATTTTTTGGTTGTTGCAAATGAATTTTAAAAGTACAAAATTCAACGCTTATGATAACGCTTTAAATGCTTTTAACTTTTGAATAAGTTCGGGCACTACTTCAAAGGCATCTCCAACCACCCCATAATCAGCTGCTTTAAAGAAAGGTGCTTCAGGGTCGTTGTTGATGACTACCTTTACTTTTGAAGAGTTTACACCTGCCAAATGTTGAATTGCACCCGAAATACCAATAGCAATATATAAATTTGTGGAGACCGGCTTTCCTGTCTGTCCAACATGCTCATCATGAGAGCGCCATCCCATATCAGACACGGGTTTGGAACAAGCTGTAGCTGCATCTAAAATTTCGGCAAGCGATTCAATTAAATGCCAGTTTTCAGGTCCTTTAAGTCCTCTACCACCTGAAACCACCACATCAGCATCGGCAATAGTAGCTTTGCCGGTTATTTTTTCAATAGAAATTTGTTCAAGATTTGAAGCTGTATGTGTCGCCTCTATTTCATCGACAGTACAATTCACTTCATTTTCAATAACACCAAAGGAGTTGTTTCCAACGCCAATAATATTGCAAGCTGCTAACAACTGCGTGTGCGCAAAAGCTTTGTTGGTAAACGCTGTTCGCTTCACTGTAAGTGGACTTAATTCATCTGGAAGCGCAACCACATTTGGCGCATAGCCGGCATTTAATTTTGCGGCAAGTAAAGGGGCTAAAAATTTAGCATCTGCACTACTCCCAATAACAATATGGGTAACCTTATTTTGGGTTGCATACGCAGAAATAGCATTTGCTTGTGCATATGCGTCAAAGTGCGACGGAACATTAGAAATATGAGCAATTTTTGTAATGCCGTATTGTCCTAATTCAGCTGCATTTGAAGCATGAAAGGTAATTGCGGTACAAGAAGCGTTAAGTTTAGAAGCAAGAGCAACTCCATAAGAGGCTACTTCAGCGGCATTGCGTTTGAGTGCGTTGTTTTCGGATTCGGCAATAATTAAAACAGACATATCAATGAGTTATAAAACGTTAGCTTCTTTATGTAATAGTTCAATAAGTTGGTCTAAATCATCAGCAGGCACCAACTTCACCTCAGCTTTTTTAGCTGGTTTTTCAAATTTCACATCCTCTGTAGCAGCTGCAGCTTCTAGCGGAGGTATCACCTCAAAGGGTTTTTGGCGCGCCTGCATAATGCCACGCATGTTTGGAATGCGAAGGTCAGATTCTTCTACCAGTCCTTTTTGTCCCCCAATGACTATAGGTAAAGATCCTTTGAGTTTTTCGCGTCCTCCGTCAATTTCACGCTCTGCTACGGCTGTAGATGCATCAATTTCTAAACCAACACAGTTTGGTACAAAAGGGATATCAAGTAAGGCAGCTAGCATTCCAGGAACCATGGCCCCATTGTAGTCTATAGATTCTCTGCCCGCTATAATTAAATCGTAAGGATTGTTTCTAACAAATGCCGCAAGCTCTTGAGCCACGGAAGTGCCGTCTAGTGCCGGCGTATTAATTCTAAAAGCCTTGTCAGCACCGATGGCCAAACATTTACGTAGGGTAGGGTCAGCTTTTGGGGTGCCCACATGAATTACATGGACTTCTGCCCCTTGCTTTTCTTTAAACCAGATGGCACGAGTAAGTCCAAACTCATCATTGGGATTGATAACATATTGAACATCTCGAGATTCAAATGCGGTATTATCCTCAATAAAATGTATCTTGGACGTGGTGTCAGGTACATGACTAATACACACTAAAATATTCATGATGAATTTATTTTTCACAAAGGTACAAAAAAGTTTAAATTTATTATGCATGCATAATAAAACAAACTCTTTTGCGATTGACCATTTTATTGCTACTTTTGCGCCACTTAAACAGCTATGAGAACCATACAATTCAGAGAAGCAATATGCGAGGCGATGTCGGAAGAAATGCGCCGAGACGAAAGTATATATTTAATGGGCGAAGAAGTTGCCGAATATAACGGTGCTTACAAAGCTTCCAAAGGCATGTTGGATGAATTTAGCGATAAGCGCGTTATCGACACGCCAATATCGGAGTTGGGTTTTGCAGGAATCGGTGTGGGTTCTACCATGACTGGAAATCGTCCTATCATCGAATTTATGACATTTAACTTTGCGCTTGTAGGTATTGATCAAATCATCAACAACGCTGCAAAAATCCGTCAAATGTCTGGCGGTCAGTTTCCGTGTCCGATTGTATTCCGTGGTCCTACGGGTTCTGCGGGTCAGTTAGCTGCTACACATTCACAAGCTTTTGAGAGTTGGTATGCCAATTGCCCAGGATTAAAGGTAATTGTTCCCTCAAATCCATACGACGCAAAAGGACTTCTTAAAGCTGCTATTCGCGATGACGATCCGGTCATTTTTATGGAATCAGAACAAATGTATGGCGATAAGGGCGAAGTACCCGAAGGCGAATACGTGCTTCCCATCGGAGTAGCTGAAGTAAAAAAGCAAGGCACAGACGTTACTGTGGTTTCTTTTGGTAAGATTTTTAAGGAAGCGCAAAAAGCCGCTGATGCATTAGCCAAAGAAAATATTTCATGTGAGCTTATTGACTTACGTACCATTCGTCCATTAGATATGGATACCATTATTGCGTCTGTCAAAAAAACAAACCGTTTAGTGATTTTGGAAGAAGCATGGCCTTTTGGTAATGTCTCAACGGAAATCACCTATCAAATTCAAAATCAAATTTTTGATTATTTAGATGCGCCTATTCAAAAAATAAATACGGCGGATACACCTGCACCTTATTCTCCTGTGTTGTTACAGGAATGGTTGCCAAATCACGAAGATGTTATTCGTGCTGTAAAAAAAGTTTTAATATAATCTCCCACTTTTTATGAGTTCATTTCTTTTTTATTTACCAATTGTTTTGGCTCTTGTTGGATTACTTGTTATGCTTATCAAAGCGCAATGGGTTCGCAAGCAGCCTGCCGGAGACGCAAGAATGCGTGATATTTCAAGCGCTATTAAAGAAGGCGCATTGGCGTTCCTAAATGCAGAGTATCGCTTGCTTTTATTTTTTGTTGTAGGGGCTTCTATAGCGTTATATTTTATCTCTACGCTTGTAGCTACTACCCATTGGATGATTGTTCCTGCTTTTGTTTTGGGTGCTATATTTAGTGGGTTTGCAGGAAATATAGGAATGCGTATTGCCACAGATGCAAACGCCAGAACCGCTGAAGCTGCTAAAACTAGTTTACCAAAAGCCCTAAAGGTCTCATTTGGTGGCGGTACCGTAATGGGTCTTGGTGTTGCGGGTCTTGCCGTATTGGGTTTAAGCTTATTGTTTTTGTTTTTTGTTGGAAAATTTGTGGGTACTGAGGGCGATTTCTACACCCAAATGACACTTGTTTTAGAAACGCTTACTGGTTTTTCTTTAGGCGCAGAATCGATTGCGTTGTTTGCACGTGTGGGCGGTGGCATATACACCAAAGCCGCAGATGTAGGTGCTGACTTGGTGGGTAAAGTGGAGGCTGGAATTCCTGAAGATGACCCTCGAAACCCTGCAACTATTGCCGATAATGTTGGCGATAACGTTGGAGATGTAGCTGGAATGGGTGCTGATTTATTTGGATCGTACGTAGCTACTGTTTTAGCAGCCATGGTGCTTGGAAATTATGTCATTAAAGACATGCTTGATGCGGGAACTGAACTCACAAGTTTTGATGGTATGGGGCCAATTTTGTTACCATTAGTCATTGCGGGTGTAGGTGTTGTGGCATCTATTGTTGGGACTTTGTTTGTGCGCATTAAAAATAACGATGCCAAAGAATCACAAGTGCAAAAAGCACTTGACACGGGTAACTGGGTTGCCATTTTAATTACCCTGGCTGCAAGTTGGTATTTCATTGATTGGATGCTTCCAGAAACACTAAATATGAACTTCTTTGGTGAAGGTATTGTTGCAGTACCGTCAATTAACGTGTTTTGGGCGGCTTGTATTGGTCTTGCGGTTGGTGCGTTAATTTCTATAGTAACGGCATATTACACATCACTCGGCAAAAAACCTGTTTTAGACATTGTGAAAAACAGTTCTACAGGCGCAGCAACAAATATTATTGCTGGACTTGCAGTAGGAATGAAATCTACATTTTTATCTGTAATTCTTTTTGCAGCTGCTATTTTCCTATCCTATTCTTTAGCTGGATTTTACGGTGTTGCGTTGGCTGCATCTGCGATGATGGCAACTACTGCCATGCAACTTGCCATTGATGCTTTCGGACCTATTGCCGACAATGCTGGTGGTGTTGCCGAAATGAGCGAGCTTGACCCTGAAGTACGTGAACGTACTGATATTTTGGATTCTGTTGGTAACACAACAGCAGCCGTTGGAAAAGGATTTGCCATTGCTTCCGCTGCACTAACGGCACTTGCGCTGTTTGCTGCGTATGTAACTTTTACGGGAATTGATGGAATTAATATTTTTAAGGCAGATGTGCTAGCGATGCTTTTTGTTGGTGGTATGATTCCTGTGGTTTTTTCTGCACTTGCGATGCAATCGGTTGGAAAGGCAGCCATGGAAATGGTATACGAAGTGCGTCGACAGTTTAAAGAAATTCCAGGGATTTTAGAAGGAAAAGGGAAGCCTGAATATGCAAAATGTGTTGATATTTCTACCAAAGCAGCCCTTAGAGAAATGCTAATTCCGGGGTTAATTACCATTATTACACCTATTATAATTGGATTGTTGTTCGGAGCTGAGCCACTTGGTGGCTATATGGCTGGTGTTTGCGTTTCGGGTGTTATGTGGGCCATTTTCCAAAACAATGCTGGTGGTGCTTGGGATAATGCTAAAAAATCTTTTGAAGCAGGCGTAGAAATTGAGGGTGAAATGGTGTACAAAGGGAGCGAGGCACATAAAGCAGCGGTGACTGGCGATACGGTTGGTGACCCTTTTAAAGATACTTCTGGACCTTCTATGAATATTCTAATTAAGCTTACGTGTTTGATTGGTCTTGTGTTGGCGCCTCTTTTAGGCGATGGTCATGATGCGAAACAAGATATTCTACAAGTTGATGTTCGTATGGAACGCACTGATGAAGGGCTTACTAAAGGTATTCTGACCGTAGTTACTTCAGAAAATGGTAAAGAAGTAGAAAAAATTAAAGTTTTTGAAGGAAACGAGCAAGAAGTAAAGTCTGCTATCGATGCTGCGGAACGCGAGCTTAATCTTTAGTTGTAAATAGTCCGCTTAGTTCAGCGTCTATTTTTTCTATAACCGAACCCAAATCTTCTTTCTTGTCCACAAAATTTAGTTCATCCACGTCAATGATAAGGAGTTTTCCTTTGTCGTAATTGTGTACCCAGGCTTCGTAGCGTTCGTTTAGTCTACTCAAATATTCTATGCTTATCGAATTTTCGTAGTCCCTTCCACGTTTGTGAATTTGCGACACTAAGTTTGAAATAGAGCTTCGTAGATAAATCATTAAATCAGGACCTTCTACCAACGATTCCATCAAATCAAAAACGGCGGTATAATTGCTAAAATCTCGATGGGTCATAAGTCCCATAGCATGCAGGTTGGGTGCAAAAATATGTGCATCCTCGTATATGGAACGGTCTTGAACGACGTCTTTGCCATTTTTTTGAATATCAAGAATTTGTCTAAATCTACTATTCAAAAAATAAATTTGAAGATTGAAAGACCAGCGCTCCATTTCGGCATAAAAATCATCTAAATATGGATTTTCTACTACGTCTTCGTATAGGGCTTCCCAACCATAGTGCTTATGTAAAAGTTCTGTAAGCGTTGTTTTTCCTGCTCCAATGTTTCCTGCTATGGCTACGTGCATCTTCAATAATTATGGAGTTAAATATAAGTATCTTTATAAAAAAAGTTGTTTTGTTTTTAAACTATTTGACCTAATAGGGGTCAAATACTTGTATTAATAATATTCATATTTTTACTATTATTATAATTCAATAGAAATCTAGTCATGAAAACATTATTTATTACATTTTTGATTTTTAGTTCTTCTATGACATATGCCCAACAAATCAAAGCCACATACGCTATGAAAGTTACAAGGAATATGGATTTTAGTGGAAACCCTAACATGCCTAAACAAGTTATTGAGCGCATTAAAAAACGTCTATCAGAACCTGTGAATTACGACTTATTTTTCGATCAAAATCAATCTATTTATAAGCAACAACAAAAACTTGATGCTCCTCAATCTGGGGGTAGAGGTGGCATGTGGACACAAATCGGTGGTGGTTCTCAAAACATCACACACACCAATTTAGTAACACGTAAACAAACCAACCAACAAGATCTTTTCGGTAAAATGTTTTTAGTGAAAAAAGACGTTAAAACTCCTGAGTGGAATTTTACTGGCGAGAGTAAGCAAATAGGTCAATATACGGCCTATGAAGCAACCTATACAGAGATGCAAAACCCGCCACAGTTTCGGATGTCTTTTGGTAGAAGAGGTAATAATGACGAGGAAAAAGAAAAAGAACAAGAGAAAATTGAGGTAACAGTTTCGGTTTGGTTTACACCAGATATCCCTATTTCTGCTGGACCAGACGACTACTTTGGATTACCAGGCTTTGTGTTGATGGTGCAAGACAACAACAAAGCGCTGGTGTGTACTGAAGTACAGATGAATCCAAAGGATAAAATAAAACTTACACCACCCAAAAAGGGCGATGAAGTGACATGGAAAGAATTTAATGAAATCCGTGAAAAGAAAGCCAAAGAAATGAAAGACCGTTTTCAAAACAATAGCAACCGAGACAGTCAAAACCGCATATTCATCAGAAACTAATAATGAAATATAACATTAGTGTTGTTTGGTCAGCTTTGTTGCTAACCCTCGGGGTTTTTGGTCAAAATATTAGGTTTGAAGGAGTGGTTTTGGATAGTTTGGGCGTTGCCATTTCTACCGCTAATGTGGTAGCAAAAAACCAAGAAACAAATCGGATGGACAGTTTTGCTATCTCAGATTTGGATGGAAAATTTTCTATTGGAATAAAAAAAGACGTTCTTTACCTAATTACGGTGTCCTACCTGGGTTTTAAGCCTGTTGAGTTAAAACGAAACGCTTCTTCCGACGTGAATGAAGTAATCGTTTTATATGAGCAAGCGGAACAACTTGAAGGTGTAGAAGTAACATACGAAATGCCTGTTTCTATTCAGGGGGATACGATTGTGTACAATGCCGACTCATTTAACACAGGGTCTGAAAGAAAATTACGAGATGTACTTGAAAATTTACCAGGTGTAGAAATCAATAGCGATGGGCAGATTGAAGTGGAGGGAAGACAGGTAAATAAAGTCATGGTAGAGGGAAAAGACTTTTTTGATGGAGACTCAAAAATTGCCACAGAAAATATTCCTGCCAATGCTATTGACAAAATACAGGTGCTTAAGAATTTTAATGAGGTTTCGCAGCTTGGTGGTGTAACAAATAACGATGATAACATGGCCATTAACATCAAGCTTAAACAAGGAAAAGATAAGTTTTGGTTTGGTGAAATTGGTGCTGGAGGTGGCGAAAAAGATCGCTATATTTTAAATCCAAAAATATTTTATTACAGCCCAAAAACAAGTATAAATTTCCTTGGGAACCGAAACAATTTGGGCGATAACCCCTTTACGCGTCAAGATTATTTTCGTTTTACGGGCGGATTTCGTAATCAAGGCAACCGAAGTGGTTCTTCTATCCAGATTCAAACCGATGATGTTGGCTTGACTAACCTCCAGAACAACAATGCGGCATCTATTGAAAATGATTTTGCTGCAACGAATTTTTCCCACTCACCAAAAAAGGGACTTGACTTTTCGGGCTTTGCTATAGTGTCAAAAAATAATACCAAAATTAAATCCATAAGAGAACGCACCTTTACTACTACTGGAGTTACGGAAACTACGGACAATAATTTTGATCAAAACAACACATCACAATTGTACAAGCTCAGTATGTTGTATAATTCAAATCCAAACTTTCAGTTTGAGTATGATGTTTTTTACCGAACCGCCGATGAAGATGAGTTCAGCCAAACCACTTCTACAGCAAGGTTTCAAGAAAATATTGCTTCCAACAGAAACCAAAAACCACAACAACTCAGTCAAAATATAAACGCCTATTTCACCCTTAAAGAGAAACATATTTTTGCGTTTGAACTGCAACATTCCATACAAGAAGAAAACCCAATATATAAACTTCAAAAAGAGCGTATTTTATTTCCAGATATTTTACCACTTCCACAACAGCCAGACGGTTATTTGGTACAACAGAATCGCTTTACCAAAACCAACAAGCTCGACGGACGTCTTGAGTATTATTATATGTTGACGGATTTATCTAGCATAAACCTTACAGCTGGTACTACACAAGTGCGTCAAGAATATGATTCGAGTATGGGAAATTATGTGGATGGCGAACTGGATGTTTTTGACGCCTCGAACTTAGTAAACGATGCGCGTCTCGAGTTTTCAGATCTATATACTGCGTTGCGCTACAGACTGAAAAGTGGAAAGTTTACATTCAATCCTGGGCTTACACTCCACAAGTACGATATCAATACCATACAATCAAATACACTCCAAACGGACGAAACTAGGGTTTTACCTGACGTTTGGATTAGCTATCAAATGCGTAAATCAGAAAACTTGCGGTTTACCTACAATGCACAGTTACAGTTTTCCGATTTGAGTAGGTTGGGAGACGCGTACACCTTTGACAACTACAACCGCTTATTTTTAGGAAACAGCCGTTTGAAGCCTGCCTACTTTAACAATTTTACGTTGAATTATTTCAACTTTAATATGTTCAATTTCACTAACATTTTTATTAGATTGAATTATAGAAAACAGTTTGATTCCTTTAAAACGGTGAATCAAATCAATGGTATAAATAGAGAATCCTCTCCGTTTAACTCTCCAAAAGCAGAGGAGCGTATTAACCTCAGTGGGAGATTGCAAAAAAGGTTTAATAATGTAAAAACGAGCTTTACCCTAAGAGCAAATAAAAACACGTCTTATAATATTGTGAATGACGATTTGCGCAGATTTGATTATTTCACCCAATTTGGTAGCGCTAGTGTGGCAACTAATTTTAAGGCTGCGCCAAACGTTGAGCTCGGTTATAGTTATAATATAAACCGATCCAAAGACAAAGATCAGGTTTTGCACTACATAACTGAGCGTCCATTTATAGGAGTTGATGCAGCTTTTTTGAAGGGGTTTATCTTTTTAGCCGAGTATAGTTTTTATGATTATAGGCAAGGAAGTACATCACTCAACACCTATGACGATTTCACCATGTCGCTTGTATATCAGAAAAAGGACAGCCCTTGGGAGCTGAGCATTCAAGCAAATAATGTGTTAGGAAACGAAAGTATCAATCGTGATAATTTTTCTGGAATTGCACAAAACACAACCTTGTATATGATTCAGCCAAGGTTTGTTTATTTTATGTTGAAATACATTTTATAGCTATATTTGTGCTGAACCTTGATACCCAAACTATGAAACGCACAATTTTATTTTTCTCAATTTTTACTGTAACATTTTCATCTGCACAGCTTTTTGATAATCTTAAAAATGTACTTGCAGCAACTGCAGAAGATGCACAAACTTTAGCAGATGCCTATATTTCACCTGTTGGACAATCGTTAACCAACGGTTTAAACACAGGATGGGCATCATCAGCAAAAACACATAAAAAGCTAGGTTTTGATCTTACTATTGGTGCTGCGCTTCCAAGCGTGCCTGATGCTTCAAAAAGCTTTAACACAAATGATTTAGGTTTAAAACATCTTACTTCTAGTTCTCCTACCGCAAGCACTGTTTTTGGTTCAAAAAATACAGCTACGTTTACGGAAAACATTTCAAAAGCTACGGTGAAACTTCCTGGTTTTGAGGATGAATTAGTAATGAATTCTTTGCCTGTTCCTTACCTTCAAGCAGGAGTAGGGCTCTTTTTTGACACCGATATTATTGTGCGCTATATTCCAAAAACTAAAATGAAAGGTCTTGAATTTGATGTCCTTGGTGTTGGTGTTAAGCATAATTTGATGCAATATTTCGGACTTTTAGATAAACTTCCACTAAATGTTTCTGCACTAGCTTCTTTTACAAAACTTAATGGTAATTACCAGCTTAATAACGCTAAGCCTGATCAAAAATTGGACTTAGGCATTGATACATTTGTGGTACAAGCGTTGGCTTCACTAGACTTCCCTATTATAAGCGTAGTTGGGGGTTTTGGTTATGGTAAAGGAGATACCAGCATCCAACTTTTAGGTGATTACTCGGTAGAATATCCCGGGACTCCAAAAGATCCATTAAAAGTAGAAGACACATATACAGGCACTCATGCTATGGTTGGTGTTCGAGCAAATCTGTTGTTTTTAAAAATCTTTGCCAACTACACACTTCAGAAGTTTAACACTTTAAACGCTGGAATTTCCTTTAGTTTCCGTTAAAAAGTATTGCAATTTATTGGGACAGTTGTATATTTGCACCCACAGAGGAAGGATTTGACTGATTGCAACCTCTCAAAAAAACTGCTAAAACAGCTTGCTTTTGATTACTGCAATCAGTCAATACACTCCCCAAAAGCAAGATTATGTCATATTTTTTTACATCTGAATCAGTAGGAGAAGGGCACCCAGATAAGGTGGCCGACCAAATTAGCGATGCACTTTTAGACCACTTTATTGCATTTGACCCAACCAGCAAAGTAGCTTGTGAAACCTTGGTAACTACAGGTCAAGCGATTATTGCTGGCGAAGTTAAGAGCAAAACCTATTTAGATCTTCAATCCATCACACGAAACACCATTAATCATATTGGCTATACCGAAGATGCCTATCAGTTTTCCGGAGACTCTTGTGGTGTTATCTCGCTTATTCATGAACAGTCTGCAGATATCAATCAGGGCGTAGAACGTGAAGAGGATAAACAACAAGGCGCAGGTGATCAGGGAATTATGTTTGGCTATGCCAATAATGAGACTGAAAATTTCATGCCCTTAGCACTTGATATTGCGCACAATATCATGCGTGTTTTATCCGATTTTAGAAGAGATAAATCACAAATTCCTTACCTAAGACCCGATGCCAAATCACAGGTTACCTTAGAGTATAGCGATGATCACAAACCGCTGCGTGTAGATACCATTGTGATTTCTACCCAACACGACGATTTTGATGAAGATGAAGTCATGTTAGCAAAAATTAGAAAAGACTTGATTGAGTTGGTTATTCCAAAGGTCGTATCGAGTTATCCAAAGGAAGTACAAGACTTATTTGGCAGCGATATTGCGTATCATATCAACCCAACAGGAAAGTTTGTTATTGGTGGCCCTCACGGAGATACTGGCTTAACAGGTCGAAAAATCATTGTAGATACGTATGGCGGTAAAGGAGCGCATGGCGGTGGTGCATTTAGTGGTAAAGACCCATCCAAAGTAGATAGAAGCGCTGCTTATGCAGCACGTCATATTGCTAAAAATTTGGTGGCCGCTGGAATTTGTGATGAAGTTTTAGTACAGCTGAGCTATGCCATTGGAGTAGCTGCGCCAACATCCATATTTATAAACACCTATGGTACAGCTAAAATTTCACTTACCGATGCGGAAATTGCCGAAAAAATATCCAAGCTGGTTGATTTAACGCCTTATGGTATTGAGCAACGCCTAAAACTTCGAAACCCTATCTATTTTGAAACGTCAGCCTACGGCCATATGGGCAGAACACCCAAAATCGTAAAAAAAACTTTCGAGTCGCCCTATAACGGTCGCATAGACTGTGAGGTGGAATTATTCACGTGGGAAAAACTCGATTTAACAGAAACGTTTAAAAAACAATTTTAATTATCAAACATGAGTCAATCTAAATTTGCTACAAAAGCCCTACATGAAGGGCACGATGTAACACAAACGCAAGGAACACGTGCGGTACCATTGTATCAATCTACTTCCTTTGTTTTCAACAATGCCGATCACGCTGCTAACCTTTTTGCACTTGCAGAGCCAGGCTATATTTACACAAGGTTAAACAACCCAACAAATGACGTGTTGGAACAACGCATGGCTAGCCTTGAAGGCGGTATTGCTGCTGTGGCTACATGCTCTGGAACAGCTGCGGTATCCACAGGAATTCTAACATTCCTGAAAGCTGGAGATCACATTGTTTCTTCCAATAGTTTATATGGCGGGTCGTATAATATGCTAAAGTCAATGCTTCCACGATTTGGGATTACAACTACGTTTGTGGATCCTAACGATGTCTCTAATTTTGATGCTGCAATTCAAGAAAACACCCGATTGATTTTTGCTGAGTCGCTTGGAAATCCAAAATTAGATGTACTTGATTTAAAAGCGATTTCAGCAGTAGCTAAAAAGCATAAAATTCCATTTATGGTAGATAATACGGTAGCTACTCCCGCGCTTTTAAAACCCATTGAGCACGGAGCTAACATCGTTATTCATTCCCTTACAAAGTATATCAACGGTAACGGAACTTCTATGGGAGGTGTAATTATTGATGCCGGTACTTTTGATTGGTCGAGTGGTAAATTCCCAGAATTCACATCGCCCTCGCCCTCATATCATGGGCTAAACTATCACGAAGTTTTAGGGCCAGCAGCATACATTGCTCGTGTTCGTATTGAAGGATTACGTGATTTAGGTGGTGCAATTAGTCCATTTAATGCGTTTCAAATTATTCAAGGTATAGAAACCCTTGAAGTGAGAATGCAAAAGCACAGTCAAAGCGCACTTGAACTAGCGGAGTGGCTTAGCGAAAACGAGGCAGTAGAATGGGTAAATTACCCTGGTTTACCATCTAGTAAATACAAAGCTTTAGCAGATGAATACCTTCCAAATGGTAAAAGCGGCGTGATTACTTTTGGTGCTAAAGGAGGTTTTGAAGCGGCTAAGAAAATTGCCGATAACACCAAGTTATTTTCACTTCTTGCCAATTTTGGAGATTCTAAATCGTTGATAATCCACAACGCAAGTACCACCCACCAGCAGCTTACACCCGAGCAGCAAGAAGACACGGGGGTTACCAATGATCTTATTCGATTGTCTGTTGGCTTGGAAAATATCGAAGACTTAAAAGCAGATTTACAAGCGGCGTTTGATACGCTGTAATTTTTAATAAGGATAAAGGCAATATGTCATCACTTCAAAAACACACCATACCTTCTTTTCGATTGCAAAGCGGCAAGGTTATCCCTTTGACGTTGACGTATCAAGTGTTTGGGAAACCTCTTGATAGCGCACCTGTTGTGTTGGTAAATCACTCGTTAACGGGTAACTCTGTTGTTTCGGGTGAGGACGGTTGGTGGAGCGATATAATCGGCCCAAAAAAGCTGATAGACACCGAAGTGTATAGCATTATTGCCTTTAATTTTCCAGGAAACGGATTTGACGATCACTTCCTAGTCGAGTATAAGGACTTGGTTTTACGCGATATTTCTGAAGCCTTTAAAATAGCACTTGACGCACTTCATATTGCTGAATTGTATGCTGCTATTGGTGGTTCTATTGGAGGTGCACTGGCTTGGGAAATGGCAGTTTCATATCCGCAGTTTATCCAAAACATAATTCCAATTGCCTGTCATTGGGAAGCTTCTGACTGGATTTTGGCGAATGTGCTGTTGCAAGATCGATTGTTGCACAACTCTGACAACCCTCTTGAGGATGCACGTATTCATGCCATGTTGTGCTATCGTACGCCACAGTCGTTCAAGTCTAGGTTTGGACGTACAATAAACCCTGAATTTGACAAATACAATGTAGAAACGTGGTTGTTGCATCATGGCGATAAATTGGCAGGGCGATTTGATGTACGTGCTTATATGGCTATGAACCACTTGCTTGGTACTGTTAATATTTGTCAAGACCGACCTTCTTTTGAGGAATTGGTGGAGCGGGTAACGGGAAATATTTATTTGGTTTCGATTGATACCGACTTATTTTTCACTCACGAAGATAACCGAGAAACCTATCGAAGATTGATGAATGTCAAGCCCAATGTGTTTTTTAAAACCATCACATCTATTCATGGACACGATGCGTTTCTTATTGAACACGATCAACTCAACGCATTGCTCAGCGATGTATTTAAACCCTCAATAAAATGAATGTAAGACTTACGCATAAATCAGGATATCACGCCATTATCGAAAACGATAAAGGGCATCAAGTAGCTATCGATAATAAATCGGTAGAAAACCCTCAAGGCGCAAGCCCTATGGAGTTACTATTAATGGGAGTAGCAGGATGTTCAAGCATTGATATCATTTCAATTTTGAACAAACAAAAAGTAGCTTTTGACTCCTTGGAAATTGATGTTGATGGAGAGCGCGTTGATAAACCTGCACCTTCGCTATTCACAAAAATCCATGCTACGGTACGTTTAACAGGAAATGTAAAACCTGAAAAAATATTCCGCGCCGCTGAATTGTCTTTTACTAAGTATTGTTCGGTTTCTTTAACACTAGCAGCAACAGCAGATATACGTTTTTCCGTAATCGTTAATGATATTCCCTATGTCAAAGCATAAAAAATTTGAAACGGATGCTATCCGTACACAAGTAGAGCGATCGCAGCACAATGAACATAGCGTTCCGTTATTCTTGACTTCCAGTTTTGTTTTTGATGATGCTGAAGACATGCGCGCTTCCTTTGCTGAGGAAAAAATGCGCAATGTATATAGCCGGTTTACAAATCCTAACACGAGCGAATTTGTTGAGAAAATTTGTAAGATGGAAGGCGCTGAAGATGGCTATGCTTTTGCCACAGGGATGGCTGCTGTGTTTGGCACTTTTGCTGCACTTTTGAATAGCGGCGACCACATTCTTTCTGCTCGGGCCGTTTTTGGTTCTACACATGGTTTGTTCACAAAATTTTTACCCAAATGGAATATTGAAACCACCTATTTTGATGTAGCAGATTTAGACCGTTTTGAGGAACTTATTACGCCTAATACCAAAGTAATTTATGCCGAATCGCCAACCAACCCAGGATTACAAGTATTGGATTTGGAACGCCTAGGTAAATTGGCAAAAAAGCATAATCTGGTTCTTGTTATCGACAACTGTTTTGCAACACCTTACCTCCAAAAGCCCATCGATTTTGGAGCTGACTTGGTTATTCATTCGGCTACCAAACTCATTGATGGTCAGGGCAGGGTTCTTGGCGGTGTGACCGTAGGTCGTTCCGATTTAATACGTGAAATTTATTTATTTGCTCGTAATACAGGCCCTTCCATGTCGCCATTTAATGCATGGATACTTTCAAAGAGTTTGGAAACCCTAGCGGTACGCGTTGACAAGCATTGTGATAATGCTGAAAAAGTAGCTGAATTTTTACTCGAGCACGAGGCGGTAGAGGAGGTGCGCTATCCCTTTCTTCCCAATCACCCGCAATATGAGATTGCCAAAAAGCAGATGACAAGAGGTGGGAACATTATTGCATTTCAGGTTAAAAATGGCCTATCGGGTGGAAAACAATTTATTGATGCGGTGCAATTGTGCTCGCGCTCCTCAAACTTAGGTGATACACGAACTATCGTCACGCAACCTGCGCTTTCTACGCATAGCAAATTGAGCGAGGAAGACCGTTTGGCAGTAGATATTACCGATGGTTTGATTCGTATTTCAGTTGGTTTGGAACACCCAGACGATATCATTCAGGATGTAGAACAAGCCCTTAATTCGCTCTTGTGAAAACACTAAAAAACCTTTTATCGAAACGCATTTTAGTACTCGATGGTGCCATGGGCACGATGCTTCAAGCGTATAAATTTAACGAAGAAGATTTTCGTGGAAAGCGGTTTTCAAACCATAAAATCCCACTTGCTGGAAACAATGATTTATTATCGATTACGCAACCCAAAGCCATTTATGACGTACATGCAAAATACTTGGAAGCAGGCGCGGATATCATCGAAACAAATACCTTTTCTGGAACAAGTATTGCCATGGCAGATTATGCTTTGGAAGACTATGTTACCGAACTCAATGTAGCATCGGCTAAAATTGCACGCCAAGCCGCCGATGATTTTACAGCAAAAAACCCAAATAAACCACGTTTTGTTGCAGGTTCTATTGGACCAACAAATAAAACGGCTAGCATGTCACCAGATGTTAACGATCCGGGGTATCGCGCTGTTTTGTTTAACGAGTTAAAGGATGCGTATAGCGAACAAGCTTTGGCACTTATTGAAGGAGGAGTAGATATTTTGATGGTAGAAACCGTTTTTGATACGCTTAATGCCAAAGCAGCTCTTTTTGCTATCGATGAAATCAAGGAAAATCAACAACTCGATATTCCTGTCATGGTAAGTGGTACGATAACCGACGCTTCTGGACGTACGCTATCAGGACAAACCGTAGAGGCATTTTTAATTTCGATTTCTCATATCGATTTATTAAGTGTTGGTTTTAATTGCGCCTTGGGC
Source organism: Bacteroidota bacterium (assembly GCA_027621175.1). GTDB lineage: Bacteria > Bacteroidota > Bacteroidia > Flavobacteriales > Flavobacteriaceae > UBA7446. Next base: position 32,708 of record JAQCCM010000007.1, read on the forward strand.
GCAGATCAATTAAAACCTTATGTGCAACGCCTTGGGCAAAACACGGATCAGTTTATTTCGGCACACCCCAACGCTGGGTTACCAAACGCTTTTGGGGCTTACGACCAAACACCTTCAGAAATGTGCGAATTGATCGAGTCTTATATGTCCGATAAATTGGTAAATATTGTTGGTGGATGTTGTGGCTCCACACCCGAACATATTAAGTTATTGGCGCAGGCTGCAGCCAAATACAAACCCAGACCTATTTTCCAACATGTCTAACGTCCAGAAATATTTAACGCTTTCGGGACTGGAACCCTTAATTGTACGTCCCGACACCAATTTTGTGAACGTTGGCGAGCGCACCAATGTTACAGGCTCAAGACGGTTTTTACGCCTTATAGAAAATGATGATTACGATACAGCCTTGGAAATTGCTCGCGACCAAGTAGATGGTGGTGCGCAAATTTTGGATGTGAACATGGACGAGGGTATGATTGACGGCGTTGCTGCCATGACACGTTTCCTCAATCTTATTCAATCTGAACCTGATATTGCGCGTATCCCTATTATGATTGACAGCTCAAAATGGGAAATCATTGAAGCTGGACTGCAAGTAGTGCAAGGCAAATGTGTGGTGAATTCCATCAGCCTTAAGGAAGGCGAAGACGTATTTATTTCTCAAGCAAAAAAAATTCGTCGCTACGGTGCTGCGGTGATTGTCATGGCATTTGACGAAAACGGACAAGCAGATTCTTTAGATAGAAGAATTGAAATATGTAAACGGTCGTATGATATTTTGGTAAATGACGTTCATTTTCCTCCGCAAGATATCATTTTTGACCCCAATATTTTCCCGGTTGCTACAGGAATGGATGAGCATAAAAATAATGCCCTTGACTTTTTTCAAGCCACCAAATGGATTCGAGAAAATTTACCACACGCCCATGTAAGTGGAGGTGTGAGTAATGTTTCTTTTTCGTTTAGAGGAAACAATACGGTGCGCGAAGCCATGCATGCATCTTTTTTGTATCACGGCATCAAGCACGGCTTGACCATGGGTATTGTGAATCCAACCATGTTGGAAGTATACGACGAAATTCCAAAAGAATTATTAGAGCGTGTAGAAGATGTGCTTTTAAATCGCAGAGACGATGCTACAGAGCGGTTGTTGGATTTTGCAGAGCAAGTAAAAGGCAATACCAAAGCAAAGTCCAAAAACGATTTGGCATGGCGCGAGCAAGAGCTTCAAACACGTATCACGCATGCGTTGGTGAAAGGAATTGACCAATTTGTTGTGGAAGATGTAGAAGAAGCAAGATTGAGTGTAAAGGCTCCTATCGAGGTTATTGAAAACTTTTTGATGAACGGCATGAACGTGGTTGGTGATTTGTTTGGAAGTGGAAAAATGTTCCTGCCGCAAGTCGTAAAATCTGCCCGAGTGATGAAAAAAGCGGTGGCTTATTTGCTCCCCTATATTGAAGCTGAAAAATCGGGTAAGCCAGAAGCAGCAGGGAAAATTTTGATGGCAACCGTAAAGGGCGATGTACACGATATTGGAAAAAATATTGTGAGTGTCGTGTTGGGCTGCAATAATTATGAAATTATCGATTTGGGAGTTATGGTTCCACCCGAACGCATTATTGAAACGGCGCTAAAAGAACAAGTGGACGCCATTGGTTTATCGGGACTTATTACGCCCTCTTTAGATGAAATGGTGTATTTGGTAAAAGAACTCAATAAATCCGGACACGACATTCCTGTGATGATTGGTGGTGCAACCACATCAAGAGCACACACAGCGGTTAAAATTGCACCCCAATACGACCACACAGTCGTACACGTTAACGATGCCTCTAGGGCAGTGACCGTAGTTGGGAATTTACTCCAACCGCAAACCAAAGCGAAATACAAGGCCGATATCAGAGAAGAATACGACGATTTTCGGGCTCGTTTTCAGCAGCGTAGCGACCACAAAACCTATGTTGCTCTAGCAGAAGCACGAGCGCAAAGGCTTCAAATAGATTTTATAACGCAGCCACCAATTACTCCAAATCAATTGGGGATTCAACATTTTGATCAAGACTTAGAAGTGTTGGTGGATTATATTGACTGGACGCCATTTTTCCGTTCGTGGGACTTGCACGGGCGTTACCCAGATATACTAACAGACGATGTTGTAGGCACAGAAGCCACCCAACTTTTTGAAGATGCCAAAGCGATGCTTCAACAAATTATAGACGGTAAACTGCTGCAAGCAAAAGCCGTTTTTGGATTGTTTGAGGCAAATAGCAACGGCCAAGACGACATTGAAGTAACACACAACAATCAAGCATATTACTTTAGGACATTACGCCAACAACTGCTAAAAAGCAAGGGGAAACCCTACAGAGCACTTTCCGATTATATTGCACCAACGGCTTCAGGAATTCAAGATTATATGGGTTGTTTTTGTGTTTCAACGGGGTTTGGAACTGCAGAACTTGCTAAAGATTTTGAAGCCCGTAACGACGATTATAACAGCATTATGGTAAAAGCTCTTGCCGACCGATTGGCGGAAGCATTTGCGGAGTATTTGCACAAGCAAGTACGCACCACACATTGGGGCTATCAACCTCAGGAGTCGTTGACCAACGAAGAGCTTATCAAAGAATCGTATAGCGGTATCCGTCCAGCACCGGGGTATCCAGCATGTCCAGACCACTTGGAAAAAGAAACCATTTGGGAGCTTTTGGATGTTAACAATCGCATTGGAGTTGAACTCACCGAAAGCCTAGCCATGTGGCCTGCGGCATCGGTTTCGGGATACTATTTTGCGCATCCAGAAGCATCGTATTTTGGATTGGGCAAGATTACAAAAGAGCAAGTTCAAGATTACGCTACTCGAAAAAATATAACGATTGAAAAAGCCATACAGTGGCTGCAACCTAATTTAAAGGAATAAGATGAAAGTTACTGAGCATATCAAAAAAGCGGAAGGAAAAACCATGTTTTCGTTTGAGATCTTACCCCCATTAAAAGGGCAGAATATCGAGACTATTTTTGATAACATAGACCCGTTAATGGAGTTTAATCCACCGTTTATTGACGTTACCTATCACCGTGAGGAATACGAATTTAAAGAACTTCCTAACGGCCTGTTAGAAAAACGAGTTGTACGTAAACGTCCGGGTACGGTGGGTATTTGCGCCGCCATTCAAAACAAGTATAAAGTGGACGCCATTCCACACGTTTTATGTGGGGGATTTGACAAAGAAGATACCGAAAATTTCTTGATTGATATGGGCTTTTTGGGGATTGACAACTTGGTTGCCCTTCGCGGCGATGCGGTAAAATCGGAAACTTATTTTAAGCCCGAACCCAAAGGAAATGCTTATGCATTGGATTTGGTGCATCAAATAGCGGATATGAACAAGGGTGTTTATTTGGATGAAGACATTCAAAATACCGCGCAAACCGATTTTTGCATTGGCGTAGCTGGCTATCCCGAAAAGCATATGGAAGCTCCCAATATGGAAAGCGATTTACACTTTTTAAAGAAAAAGATGGAAGGTGGTGCAGACTATATTGTAACGCAAATGTTCTTTGATAACGAGAAGTTTTTTGCCTTTGTAAAAAATTGCCGTGAGGCTGGTATTACAGCACCTATTATTCCGGGCTTAAAACCTTTGGCCACGCAAAAACAGCTAAACATGATTCCGCATCGTTTTCATGTGGACTTGCCCGAGGCGCTTATCAAAGAAGTCCTAAAAGCAAAGACTAAAGAAGCCGTTAGAGAAGTGGGGATTGAATGGTGCATTGCACAAAGCCAAGAACTTATTAAAAACGGTGTTCCGTTTTTACACTACTACTCTATGGGTAAATCAGATAATATCCATAAAGTGGCGCGTGCTGTGTTTTAGTAGTTTTTATTAAAAGATGTTGGAGATATCTTGTCTTCCAATAATAGTCATGATATCAACAGTATTTGCGTTTACCTTAAAATAAATGGTATCTGTACCACAAACGCAACGTCGATATCCTGGTTTGATATACGCCACGGACTCAAAAGAAAAAGGACGTTCGGCAATGGTGTTGAAACAAACAAAAAAGGCATCAAAATAAGCGTCTGCCTGAACTACGCCAAATTGCGAAATACCATACTGATAGATTTGAATTAAGTCGTTTTTGGCTTCGTTACTTAAACGATACTTAGCCATTTTGTAACGATTTTGCTTGCGCTTGTATTTCTGCTTTGGTGTCGTTTGTAAAACCGCTTTCTTCGGCTTTGTCCAGTTTTGCTCTAATCCAGTCCAGTTCTATATGCTGCTTTCGAGCTTGCCGAATCAAATCGTTTATAACTTCACTTTTGCTGCTATATTCTTGGCTATCCACTTGGGTTTTTAGCCACTCGTCGTTGGGTTTGGTAAAGGTGATACTTTGTCTTGACATGATGCACTTTTGATGTAAATATGCATCAAATATACACCAATTACAACTATTTTAACAACAACCCGAGTTTGGATCACAGCTTACGCCACTGGCCGTAACACGTACCCGTGGTTTTTCTTGCGGAATGCCACATTGGTCAGGAGCTAAGCAAGCCGTTTGCGTATTGATAAGTTGAAAGGCACTTCCGTCAAATGCTAAGCGATAACGCCCAATGGTGCTTTCTTGGTATTCCACTTCTACTTCCATATCGCTGTAAGCCAACTGTTTTTCGGCCATTTTCAATATTTCCAAAACGCTATCGGGTTTTAGACGATGGTCGGTATCCGACGCCACCCAAAGCTGTAAGTTGAGTTTGTTTTCTTGTCGTAGTGTACCGCCACAATCGATGTAATTTCGCGTTACATGCCCCACTTCCGTAAGGTGAAAATGCGCAGGAACAAACTGCCCGTTGGGGAGTTGAAACTGTAGGGTGTCTAATTGACCAAGCGTTTGTTTAAAAGTTGAAAGCTGCATCTTTTTTTTACAAAGATATAAGGATTTACCTTATTTTCCCCGGTAATACGCCCAGATAGCTGCCATGGCAATAAAGCCAACGCCCATACCAATTACGGCGCCAATATGCACGGCGTGTTTAATAAAGCCAATGCCAACGCCAAGCATTAAACAGCCCACAAAGACTAAGCCTCCGATGCGATTTTCAAGTTTGTTTTTTTCGTTTTCTGTGTTCATGATTTAGAGGGTTAGTTTTTTTGGCACGAGACAAAGCCCTGCTTGCAGCAGGCAAGCTTGCGCCCGTCTGAACGGACCGGCCAGCGGGGGGTCTTATTCATACAAATCAGGTGTTACATTTATTTTAAGAACGAACACTCCATTTTTATCTTTATAATTGTAAGCCATAGTTACTTTGTTGTCTTTAAATTCTTTCATGTCAGGATTTGTTTTCACGTTATTGATGACAATTGGTTCAATGTACTCTCGTAATTCGTCAATGTTTATTTCATTTTTTTCTAAGTCCACTAAGGTGTAATTGTATTGAAATACATTATCAGGTAATGCAATGGTGTTGTCAAGTCTAGTAAGGTTATCTATCATTATAGGACAACTTTCTTTTATGTCACTAGCAATCGTCATCATTGCTTTATCAAAAGATAAAGAGTTATGAAATAATGTTTTGACACCAAAAAATGAAATGCCGAATGCCAAAACCCCTATTAACAGTGAAAGAATTTGCTTCTTTTTTTTTCAGGCTTAGAGTTCTTTTTAGGCTCTTCCATTTTGATTGGTTCATTTCTGGGTAATTCATATCCACATTGCGAACAGTATTTTGATATTTCTGAGTTTACCTTATCGCACTTTTCACATTTTCTATTTGGCATAATCGTAAATTTTATTTTAATTTTTTCTTTACCTCCTGTCAGCTTTCTTATCACCTGTCTTCCGACAGGCAGGCTCGCGCTAGTGGGGGATTTATTCATCTATATCGTAATATTCATGTAGCTTCAAAACTCTATAGAATTTTGGTTTATCATTAATAGTTTCAATCCTTATGTCAACTAAATATGCTGTTTTGAGCGGATTTATTTCTGAATGCAACATTTCCGATTTCAATTCCTCTGTGTCAAATACAATATTCAAATTCTTTCTACTAATACTTTCTATAATTCCTTTATTACCAACTTTGCTTTGCAGATCACTTCTCGCTTGGTAAAATGTTAGTATTTGTCTTTCTTCAATTTCTTCATTTGGTTGAGGCAAATTCAGTTTTTTGATTTCCCGTTCAAATATGTTTTGAATCGCATTTGTTTCGTTAGAGTTCAAATTAAAATTCAAGTTTACATTACCATTGATTTGGGTACTTAAGTTGAATTGGGAACCTTTGTCTTTAGCTACTGGATTTAGAATTGTTGAAATTTCCCTGAATTCTGTTGGTTTAAGTTCAGGATCATCTCCCTTATTATTAAGATAAAATTTAATAGCAGATTTGAAGTATGAGGCGAATTCAAGAACCGTATTAATATTTTCAACAAATGGAATCATACTTGCGGTTGCTAACTCGATGAGTTCAATGATTACACTTCCTGTTTTAATTTCTTTTACAAAGAGTTTTGCTTCTCTGTCTTCTTTTGTATTACCTTTTTCACTACTATATCTGTCAAAATTATTAGCAAGTGCCACTAAGGACTTAGTTAAATCTAAAAGCTCAATTGGGCTTTTATTTTCAATTTTTAGAATCAACCTTATGTCTTGCACTTTACTGCTCATTTTTTTTCTTGTTTATGATTAACTCCTGCATGTCCGAACAACGTTCAGATATAATTCCCAAAAAATCCTAAAAACAAAAACACCCTGTGGGCAGCGTAGGCTTTATGTGTGAAGAACAGATTTGGGTAAATTCAAGCCTAAAACTACAAAAAATTTGTTTATTTCAATTTTGGGTGTACATTTGCCACCGTAATGAAAACAAACACATATTATACATCTTTCTACTACTTCTATAACGGGAGATAGCAGGGTGTATTTGATGTTGAATAAACGAATTTAAAACCCTGAGCTAACGTTCGGGGTTTTTTTATGTGCGTAAAACAAGAAAACAAAACCATGGAACCAAAAATTGCCATACAAGGAATCAGAGGCTCGTACCACCACGAGGTGGCCGCGCAGTTGTTTGGCACAGCCGTAGTATTAGACGAATGTTTGTCGTTCGATGCCTTGGTGGCTTCGGTTACTTTGGGTGCCGTTAGCCACGGCGTTATGGCACTTGAAAATTCCATCGCCGGTTCTATTATTCCCAACTATGCCCTTATAGACAAAAACGACTTGCACATTGTTGCCGAGGCGTATATCCGTATTGAGCATCAGCTTATGGCACTGCCAGGCACAAAAATTGAAGAACTCACAGAAGTGGCTTCGCATCCCATGGCGTTGTTGCAATGCAAAGATTTTTTTGCTACCCAACCGCACATCAAACTTATAGAAGATGCCGATACGGCGGAGGTTGCCCAACGCATTGCCGAAAAGCACATCAGCGGTTTGGGGGCTATCGCTTCCAAAACAGCTGCCCAGCTTTATGGCTTAGATATTGTTGCGCCTAACATTCACAGCATTGCCAACAATGCCACACGCTTTGTGGTGGTCAAAACAGCAGCAAATACGTCTGAAGATATCAATAAGGCATCCATAAAATTTGTGTTAGATCACAAACGTGGAAGCTTGGCTGCGGTGCTTAATGTACTCAGCGATTGTAAGCTCAACCTAACTAAAATTCAGTCCATGCCTGTGGTGGAAACACCGTGGAAATACTCCTTTTTTGTAGATGTTACGTTTGATAAAGTAGCTTTTTACACCAAAGCGGTACAGCTATTGGAAATCATGACGGAATCGTTAAAAGTATTGGGAACCTATAAAAATCAACTGCACGCATGAAACCTGCCAATAGATTAAATAGCGTTCAAGAATACTACTTCTCTCGCAAGCTACGCGAAGTGCGTGGCCTTGTGGCACGAGGGAAGGACATCATCAATATGGGTATTGGAAGTCCAGACCTTGCGCCACCGCAAGAAGTAGTGGAGGCACTAACGCAAAGCCTGTCGCAACCCACAGCACACAAATACCAAAGCTACCAAGGTACGCCCGAGTTGCGTCAAGCCATTGCAAGCTACTACCAAACGTTTTTTGGTGTTTCGCTAAATCCCGAAAATGAAGTGCTTCCGCTCATGGGGTCTAAAGAAGGGATTATGCACGTGTCTATGGCGTTCCTAAACGAAGGCGATGGCGTTTTGATTCCCAATCCGGGATACCCCACCTATGCTTCGGTTACGGAGTTGGTAGGTGCGCGCGCCGTTCCATATACATTAAGCACGGCTAACGATTGGTTGCCAAATTTGGCGACGCTTGAAAAATTAGATTTGTCTGGCGTAAAATTGATGTGGATCAACTACCCACACATGCCTACAGGAGCAAAAGCCACCTTGGATATTTTCAAGGAACTAGTTGCCTTTGCGACCAAACACGATATTCTTATTATCAACGATAATCCGTATGCGCATATTCTTAGCGACACCCCGCTAAGTTTACTCGCTGTTGAAGGGGCAGATAAGGTTGCGTTGGAGTTTCAATCGATAAGCAAGGCGTACAATATGGCAGGCTGGCGCGTGGGAATGGTATGTGGAAATGCAGACCTAATCACACAGGTGTTAAAGGTAAAAAGCAATATGGACTCAGGGATGTTTTTTGGCATTCAGCAAGGCGCTATGGCAGCCTTAAACCAACGTTCAGATTGGTTTGCGCAAATAAATGACGTGTATCAAAAACGTCGTGAGTGGGTCTGGAAAATTGCAGATGCGCTGAATACCACCTACCAAAAAGATACCGCCGGTATGTTTGTTTGGGCAAAATTGCCCGAAGGCGCAGCAGACAGCGAAACCTATATCGATACCTTGTTGCACGAGCATGGTATTTTTATTGCACCCGGAACCATATTTGGTACGGCAGGCGAAGGCTATATTCGTTTTTCGCTTTGCGTTTCCGAAGAAAGAATTAAAGAAGCATTAAACCGAATTACGTTATGAAAGTCAGTTTTGTAGGGATCGGATTAATGAACGGGTCGCTTTCGTTGGATTTACAACGCCTTTACCCAAGCGTGATTTTGGAAGGTGTCAGCCGAAAAGAGACCACACTTGACCGTGCTATGGCGCTCGGGCTTATTCATCAAAAAGGCACATTAGACAGCATAGACAATGCTGATATGGTGTTTGTTTCCGTTCCCGTAGAGGCAATTGCAAAGCTGCTTCCGCAAATTTTGAATAAAGTAGGCAAGAACACTTTGGTGGTGGATTTTGGATCGACCAAAGCGGCTATATGCGAAGCGGTAGCCACACACCCAAAACGCGATCAGTTTTTGGCAGCTCACCCCATTGCGGGTACTGAATTTTCAGGCCCCGATGCGGCTATTTCAAATTTGTATGACGGTAAGACGATGATGCTTTGCGAAGCAACACGCACTCGTCCAGATTTGTTACAACGTGCCGAAAATCTTTTAAAAGAACTCAATATGGTGGTGCGTCATATGGACCCCGTTGCGCACGATAGGCACATTGCCTATGTATCGCATTTGTCGCACATCACCTCATTTATGCTTGGAAAAACCGTCTTGGAAAAAGAAACCGACGAGCAAAACATCTTTGATATGGCAGGTAGTGGATTTGCCTCTACGGTACGCCTTGCTAAAAGTTCACCAGAAATGTGGATGCCCATTTTTTTACAAAACAAGGGTAACGTTTTGGAAACACTAAATGAGTACATTTCCAACCTGAATGCCTTCAAAGAAAAACTTGAAGCAGAAGCAGTGGACGAGCTGCTTGCCGAAATGAAAGATATTAATAAAATAAAATCAATCTTAAAACACAATTAAATATAACCATGGAGAATAACCCAAAAATGCGCCAATGGCTCAATGACTTTGAGCTTGATCATCCGCTCGTAATTGCAGGACCTTGTAGCGCTGAAACTGAAGAACAAGTGCTAAAAATTGCACACCAACTTAAAGATACAGACGTTACTGCTTTTCGCGCAGGCATTTGGAAGCCAAGAACCCGACCCGGAAACTTTGAAGGTGTTGGTGCTATCGGACTAAAATGGCTACAACGTGTAAAGGAAGAAACAGGAATGCTTACTTGTACGGAAGTTGCCAACCGTGCGCACGTACAACTGGCGTTAGAGCATGATATTGATATCCTATGGATTGGCGCACGCTCAACGGTTAGCCCGTTTATTGTGCAAGAAATTGCCGATGCGCTTGAGGGTACAGATAAAATTGTATTGGTCAAAAACCCTGTAAACCCAGACTTGTCTTTATGGCTAGGTGGGATTGAGCGTTTATACACCGCCAACATCAAAAATCTTGGAGTTATTCACAGAGGATTCTCTGCTTATGAGAAAACAAAATACCGCAACAATCCAGAGTGGCAAATCGTAGTGGAACTGCAAAACCGTTTCCCTGATTTACCGCTTATTTGTGATCCGTCGCATATTGCCGGCCGTCGTGATATCCTTCAAGACATTTGCCAAACCGCATTGGATTTGAACTTTGATGGATTGATGGTAGAAACACACTGGGATCCGGACAATGCATGGAGTGATGCTGCACAGCAAATCACACCAGACACCTTGGTTAAAATGATGGAAGACTTGAAAATCCGCAAAGAAACCGATGACGATGCCGATTACAAAAACAAACTCAACACATTACGTACGCAAATTGACGTTATCGATGCAGGTTTGTTGGAAAGCTTAAGTAAGCGTATGAAAATCGCGAATGAAATTGGGGAACTTAAAAAGGCTCACAACGTGGCGGTATTACAATCGAAGCGTTGGAATGAAATTTTGGGTAAAATGATTTTAGATGGCGATGAAAAAGGACTTAGTGAAGAATTTATCCTTAGAATCTTTAAGGCCATTCACCAAGAATCAATCAATCACCAAGACCAGATAATTAACGGTTAATGCGTATAAACCAAAAATCCGTTAATTTGGCTGTATGACAGGAGTCGTGTACAAATCAACGGGTAGCTGGTATCATATAAAAGATGCCGACGGGGAACTTGTTCCCTGTCGCATCAAAGGTAAGTTCCGTATTGAAGGACTCACAAGTACCAATCCTGTTGCCGTGGGCGATGTTGTTGACGCTACCATTAAAGACACGCAAGACGGTGCACAAGGGGTGATTACCAATATTCACGAGCGTAAGAATTATATCGTGCGCAAATCCGTGAACCTGTCCAAGCAAATACATATCATTGCAGCCAATATCGACTGCGCATTTTTGCTGGTTACCCTCAACAATCCTGTAACCTATCCTGCCTTTATAGATCGTTTTTTGGCTACTGCCGAAGCCTATGAAATTGAAACAATATTGTTGTTCAACAAGGAAGACACCTACAGCGATGATGAGTCAAAACAAATTCAGGCGTTAAAAGAAATGTATGCCTCTATTGGTTATACCTGTTTGGAAATTTCTGCGTTAAACGGGAACAATTTAGACAGCGTTAAGGACTGGATGAAAGGAAAAACCTGTATGCTTTCGGGGCATAGCGGCGTGGGAAAATCTACGCTCATCAACAGCTTAGCACCAGGGCTAAATATCAAAACAGCAGAAATCTCTGCGCAACACGCTCAAGGGCAGCATACCACCACTTTTGCTGAAATGCACGATTTGGATTTTGGTGCGCGAATAGTTGACACACCGGGTATTCGTGGTTTTGGAATAGTCAATATGGAACAAGAAGAAATTGGTGATTATTTCCGTGAATTTTTTGAGCGTAAAGAAAGCTGTAAGTTTAACAACTGCCTTCATCTTGAAGAGCCTAAATGTGCCATTAAAGCAGCGGTAGCATCGGGTGAAATTGCCGCTTCTCGTTACAAAAGCTATGCGCAGATAATGGCAGGTGATGAGGCGCAGTATCGTACAGATTTTTGGGACGTATGAGAGCTGTATTACAACGTGTTTCAGAAGCACAAGTTACCGCAAATCGAACGCATGTGCAGCGTATTGGCAACGGACTTGTTGTGTTGCTGGGCATTACTCACACAGACCTTGCCGAAGATGTAGATTGGCTTATTCAAAAAATAGTCAATATGCGCATATTTAACGATGAAAATGGTGTGATGAACAAAAGCGTTCTTGAGATTGGCGGAGAGCTGCTCGTGGTAAGTCAGTTCACCCTTTTTGCACAAACCAAAAAAGGAAATAGACCCTCGTATAGCGAAGCGGCAAAGCACGATATTGCAGTGCCTTTGTATGACATGTTTTTAGAAAAAGCCACTTTGACCATGGGAAAACCCGTACAGTGCGGTATTTTTGGTGCAGACATGCAAATCGATTTGGTAAACGATGGTCCCGTGACGATTATCATGGATTCAAAAAATAGAGATTTATGAACATTCAAGATGCACAAAAAGCGGTAGATGCTTGGATTAAAACCCATGGCGTACGTTATTTCAACGAACTCACCAATATGGCACAGCTTACCGAGGAGGTTGGAGAAGTTGCCCGTATTATTGCACGCAGATATGGCGAGCAATCCGAAAAAGAAAGCGACAAAGCCAAAGACCTTGGCGAAGAATTGGCCGATGTGCTTTTTGTGTTATTGTGTTTAGCAAACCAAACCGATACCGATTTACAAGCAGCTTTTGATCGCAAATTGGAAATCAAAACCCAACGTGACCACGAGCGTCATCATAACAATCCAAAACTTCGTTCATGAGTACCTTGCGCCTAACGCATCCATCGCAACAACTTGCGGGAAACTGTACCATTACAGGATCAAAAAGTGAGTCAAACCGCTTGCTTATCCTCCAAGCATTGTTTCCAGCATTGGAGCTTCAAAACCTATCAAACTCAGATGACACGCAAGCCATGGCGCGCGGCTTATCATCTACAGCGGAAACAATTGATATTGGCCATGCAGGAACTACTATGCGTTTTTTAACCTCGTATTTTGCGACTACACCAGGTACCGAAAAGATTTTAACAGGCTCAAAGCGCATGCAAGAACGTCCTATCAAAATTTTAGTTGACGCATTGCGCGCCATTGGCGCTGATATTGAATATGTCAAAAATGAAGGCTATCCGCCTTTGCGCATTTCAGGCAAAAAAATCACAGTTGATCGCGTTGAATTGGCTGCTAATGTGAGTAGCCAATACATTACCTCTTTGATGCTTATCGCACCCAAATTACCAAAAGGATTAACAATTCATTTAGTGGGTGAGATTACATCTATTCCATACATCAACATGACGTGTTCGTTGTTGCAGAAAGTGGGGGTTCAGGCAACATTTGAAGGGCAAACCATTCAGGTTTTTCCGCAAGAAAAAATTATGCCCAAAAAAGTTGAGGTGGAGTCCGATTGGAGTTCAGCGTCTTATCATTTCAGTATGGCTGCTTTGGCAGACAATGCCCAGATTTCCATAAAAAATTACATTTCTGACAGCTTGCAAGGCGATAGTGTTTTGGTAGAAATCTATAAGCAGATGGGGGTATCCTCGAGTTTTGATGGCAATACGTTACATTTAAAAAACAACGCCGAAGTGCAATCCCACATAACACTTGACTTGGTTAAAGCACCCGATATTGCGCAAACCATTGCGGTAACATGTTTTGGATTGGGCATTTCTTGCGATTTAACAGGTTTACATACGCTGAAAATTAAGGAAACAGACCGTTTGGTAGCACTTGACACAGAACTTAGCAAGTTGGGCGCAGACATTCGTGTAACCAACGATTCTTTACATCTGGCAGCACGTAAAAAACCAATTAACGAAAATGTCGCCATTGACACCTACCACGATCACCGAATGGCTATGGCATTTGCCCCTTTGGGAATCAAGGTGCCTATTTACATAAATGAAGCTGATGTAGTAAGTAAATCGTACCCCACTTTTTGGAATGATCTTCGTAGTTTGGGTTTTTCTATTATTTAAATTAAATAAAAAGGCAAAAACCTTGACAACCCCCCTATGCAGATAGTATATTTGCGCCTTTGCAAATACTATATGAAACTCTCACACTTTAATTTTAAGCTCCCCGAAGACCTATTAGCCGAAAACCCAGCTGAACACCGCGACGAGTCCAAGCTTATGGTGTTGCACCGCGAAACGCAAACCATTGAGCATAAGCAGTTCAAAGACATCACAGATTATTTTGATGAAGGTGATGTGATGGTGCTGAACAACACCAAGGTTTTTCCTGCACGATTGATTGGTAATAAAGAAAAAACAAGAGCTAAAATTGAGGTTTTTTTACTTAGAGAATTAAACAAAGAACAACGTCTTTGGGATGTGTTGGTTGACCCAGCACGTAAAATTCGAATTGGAAATAAATTGTACTTTGGTAATGATGAAACTCTTGTTGCGGAGGTTATTGATAACACGACGTCTAGAGGGCGAACATTACGTTTCCTGTTTGATGGTAGTTATGATGAATTCCGTGCTAAATTGAAAAAATTAGGACAAACGCCACTTCCTAAATACATTAAAAGAGCAGAAGAAAGTTTTGACCGCGAACGTTATCAAACCATTTATGCCAAACACGAAGGAGCAGTAGCGGCTCCTACAGCTGGTCTTCACTTCTCAAAACACGTGTTAAAGCGCCTTGAAATCAAGGGGGTTGATTTGGCAGAAATAACCCTTCACGTTGGTTTAGGAACCTTTAATCCAGTTGAAGTGGAGGATTTGTCCAAACACAAAATGGATTCCGAAGAGTTAATAATTGATGCCAATGCTGCGGCAATTGTAAACCGTGCTAAAGCATCTGGTAATCGTGTGTGTGCTATTGGAACTACTTCCATGCGCGCTGTTGAAACTTCTGTTTCGTCCAGTAATATGCTAAATCCATATCAGGGATGGACCCATAAATTTATCTTCCCTCCGTATGATTTTAAAATTGGAGATGCATTAGTGACCAATTTTCATTTACCTAAATCTACGTTACTCATGATGGTTTCAGCTTTTGCGGGTCATGATTTTATCAAAAAAGCCTATGAAGAGGCGATAAGCCATAAGTATCGTTTTTACTCCTACGGAGATGCAATGCTTATTTTATAAGCGTTTATGAGCGACGTTCGGAAAGATATTCGCCGGCGTAGCAAAGAAGAACTTCGTTCTTTTTTTGTGCAACATGGAGCACCTGCTTTTCATGGGAATCAAGTATATGAGTGGTTGTGGCAAAAAGCCCTTACGGATTTTGCACAAATGACCAACCTTTCCAAGGCGCATCGCGCGTTGCTTTCAGAGCACTTCAATATCAATCACACCGATATTGCGCAAGTACAAAAAAGCGACGACGGCACCATGAAAAATGCCGTTCGGCTACATGACGGTAAAGTGGTAGAGTCTGTTTTAATCCCTACAGAAACACGCTCAACAGCTTGTGTTTCTAGTCAAGTCGGATGCAGTTTAGACTGTTCGTTTTGCGCTACGGCACAGCTAAAACGTATGCGTAACCTAAATCCAGATGAGATTTTTGACCAAGTTGCTACGCTCAATAGGCAAAGTTTGGAACACTTTAGTAGGCCATTGTCTAACATTGTTTTTATGGGAATGGGCGAACCCATGATGAACTATCCCAATGTGATAAAAGCCATTGAAAAAATTACTAGTCCAGAAGGAATGGGTATGTCACCCCGACGCATTACCGTTTCCACTTCAGGAATTCCGAAGATGATTGTAAAAATGGCGGATGAACACCCGAGGTTTAAACTTGCTGTATCGCTGCATAGCGCCGTAGAAGAAACTCGAAATAAAATCATGCCTTTTAGCACAAACTTTCCACTTGTAGCTTTGAAAGATTCCATTCAGTACTGGTATTCCAAAACCAAAGAGCGCGTAACCTATGAATATGTGGTATGGAAAAACATCAATGATACCGCAGACGAGGTAAAAGCTTTAGTACGCTTTTGTAAGCATACACCGTCAAAAGTAAATTTAATAGAATATAACCCCGTAGGAAATAATGCATTTGAACAAGCACATGATGACGCTATCGAACTGTATGTTTCCGAACTTTCCAAACATCAGATTCCAGTCACGATTCGTCGTTCGCGCGGTAAAGATATTGATGCAGCTTGTGGTCAATTGGCAAATAAATCAACCCTCTAATATTCAAAATCAGCGATTTGGCGTTTAACTAATGCGTGAAGTCGTATCTTTATACCCCAATGAAAATTGTAGAACAACTAAAACAGCCAATAGCTATTGAAATGGAACGCTTCGAGGAGAAGTTTTCCGCGGCTATGCGTTCTCAAGTAGCACTTCTCAATCGAATCACCTATTACATTGTAAACAGAAAGGGAAAGCAGATGCGTCCCATGTTTGTTTTTTTGGTGGCAAAAATGTTGGGTAAGAATGAAGTTAACGAAAGAAGCTATCGTGCGGCTTCTGTAATCGAGCTTATTCATACCGCTACACTTGTACACGACGACGTAGTGGACGAAAGCTACCAACGGCGTGGTTTCTTTTCTATCAATGCACTATGGAAAAATAAAATTGCTGTTTTGGTTGGCGATTATCTGCTGTCTAAAGGATTGCTTCTTTGTATAGATCACAAAGACTTTGATTTACTTGAAATTATTTCCGTTGCCGTTCGTGAAATGAGCGAAGGTGAACTTTTACAAATCGAAAAAACGCGCCGGTTAGATATTGACGAGGCGGTTTACTATGAAATCATCAGACAAAAAACAGCTACGCTTATTGCGTCTTGTTGTGCTTTGGGAGCAGCATCGGTGCATGCTAGCGAAGAGAGCGTAGCTCAAATGCGATCCTTTGGAGAAAATATAGGCATGGCATTCCAAATTAAGGATGACTTGTTTGATTACGGCGAAACCAAAATTGGGAAGCCTACGGGAATTGATATTAGGGAAAAGAAGATGACGCTGCCGCTTATTCATGTGTTGAATAAAGTGAGTGACAAAGAAAAAAAGTGGCTGACGGAATCGGTTCGTCATTATAATAAAGATAAAAAACGGGTAAAAGCTGTTATTGCTTTCGTAAAAAAGCATGGCGGATTGGACTATGCAACAGAGCAAATGCACGCCTTTAAAGACAAGGCATTGGAACAATTGCATACCTTTCCACAAAACGAATTCAGAGTTGTACTAGAAGAAATGGTGTGTTATGTAATTGAGCGGAAGAAATAACTTCAGCGAAATCCGTATTTTAGAGATTATTTTTAGTTGTGATTCATAAATCTACCATTGATGCTGTTTTTGAAACCGCCCGACTTGAGGAGGTTATTGGCGATTTTGTACAACTTAAAAAATCAGGTTCTAACTTTAAGGGGTTAAGTCCTTTTACGGATGAGAGATCTCCAAGTTTTATGGTGTCGCCTGTAAAGCAAATCTGGAAAGATTTCTCGAGTGGAAAAGGCGGTAATGTCATTGCTTTTTTGATGGAGCATGAGCACTTTTCATATCCAGAAGCGATTCGTTACTTGGCGAAAAAATACAATATTGAAATTGAGGAAACCGAGCAAAATGACGAACAAAAAGCTGCTGCCAGTGCTCGTGAAAGTATGTATTTGGTTAGCTCCTTTGCGTTAAGCTTTTTTCAAGATTCGCTTTGGGAAACAACACAGGGTAAGGCTATTGGGCTTAGTTATTTTAAGGAACGTGGTTTTACAGACGAAACCATTCGTGACTTTCAATTGGGCTATTCACCCAACGAATGGAGTGCCTTCACAGATGCCGCAGTTAAAGCAGGGTATCAGCTAGATTTTTTAGAGAAAACAGGACTTACTATTGTCAAAGAGGACAAAAAATTTGATCGTTTCAAAGGGCGTGTCATGTTTCCAATCCATAGTATGTCGGGGCGTGTGTTGGGTTTTGGAGGACGTATTCTTACGCAAGATAAAAAGGCGGCCAAGTACATGAACTCACCAGAAAGTGAGATTTATAATAAAAGTAAGGTGCTTTATGGACTTTATCAGGGTAAACAAAGCATTTCCAAAGAAGATAATTGCTTTTTGGTAGAAGGTTATACGGATGTTATTCAGATGCACCAACGTGGTGTTAAAAACGTGGTGTCCTCTTCAGGAACTGCATTGACTCCTGAGCAAATTCGTCTTATACGACGCTTAACGCCAAATATTACTGTGCTTTTTGATGGTGATGCAGCGGGCTTGCGTGCTGCGCTCCGTGGTATTGACTTGATACTTGAAGCGGGAATGAATGTCCGCGTGTGCTCATTTCCTGAGGGCGAAGACCCAGACAGTTTTGCGCGCACGCATTCTAAAGAAGAACTGGAAGTTTTTTTATCGGAAAACGCCAAAGATTTTATTCAGTTTAAAGCGGCACTTCTTGTAAATGAAGCTGCTCAAGATCCCATAAAAAAAGCGGAAACGATTCGGGAAATGGTGCAAAGTATTGCCAAAATTCCGGATAGAATTCAGCAAGAGGTATATGTACGGTCATGTGCGTCATTAATGGATGTTAGCGAAGAAGCACTCTTTGCCACATTAGCACAAGTGTCACAGAAAAATGCATCCAGGCCCACACAACAAAAAGCGGTTCAGCCCATGACAGTAGTGACCGCTGAGCAACGAGCTCCACTGGTTAGTACACGTTTTGAGCTGGAAAAAAATATCATAAAAATATTATTGCTATACGGGCATGAAGAAGTGGAATTTGAGGAGCCCATTTTGCAAACAAATGAAAAATCTGGGGACTTAAAAATGGTTAGCTCCAAAGTGAAGTCTCGTGTTTTTGAAAAGATTTATTTGGATTTGCAGCAAGACGAAATCGATTTTACCACGGGCATATTTAAATCACTTTACCCTAAAATATTAAACGCACTTAGCGAAAAAGGTGAGATGCAAATGGACTCTTTTGTCTCTACGCTTTCGCCCGAGTTGGCCACGGAAGTTTCAGACTTGCTATTGCAAGATGAGCAATATACCCTCCACGACTGGGAACGTAAGAATATTTTTGTCTCCGATAAATCAAAGTCGTTGCCCAAGTGGGTGCATGAAATCATTTTGCGGTTTAGGTGTCAATTGATTGACGAAAAGGTGTCAACACTTCAAGGACAAACAGAGGATAACCATGAAGCACACCATAAAGAGTTATTAGAAGAAATTGTGCAATACCACCAGCTAAAAACACTGCTTAGCGGAAGATTAAACAGGGTAGTTTAATAAAGATCTAAATCTACGTTTTGTGTTTTTCGTGCCAAATCAATGATGTTTTTAGCATTAAGTTTTTTCATGATCCTAGCACGATATGTACTTACAGTTTTGTCACTTATACTTAGCGCTAACGCAATTTCTATGTTCTTCCGACCATTGATAAGTAATCTAAGTACTTGAATTTCACGTCGTGATAATATTTCAATCGGTGATAGTGTGTTGGCGCCTGTTTGATTAAAGGCAATAAGTTCTGCCAATTCGTTCGTAATATAAACACCTCCAGAGCTTATTTTGAGAATAGCTTCTCTAAGCCTGCTCAATGGATTCGTTTTACATAAATATCCCGAGGCGCCTGCTTTTAGTGAATTAATAGCATAAATCTCTTCCTTTAAGTTGCTGAAAATCATAAAGCGCACTTCAGGGTGTATGTCTATTAGCTCTTTAATGAGGTGAATACCATCAAAACCAGGCAGTTCTAACTCCAATACAACGATGCTGACTTTTTTGGTTTTTAAGTAGTCATACAGGTCTAAATAATGAAGTCCTTTTCCTACAATATTTATTTCTGAGGAATTTCGAAAAACCGCCTTAATTCCTTTATAAATTATTGGGTGTGGATCAGCTATAAAAACGGGAATCATGACTTTAATTGTTGCCAACTAAAATAAAGAAAATATGCTTATAATGGGATAGAATATCCGAGAAATCCGAAAATTTAATCTTGCAATAAAGGCTTAGGAATTTCGCAAACAGGAATGGGATTCATCTTGTGTTTATTCGCGTTATGGTGGCGTAAAAACACGCTAAGGATCTGTGCGTCTTTTCCTACAAAATCATCCACAGATTTACCCTCAGAATGTTGTTGCATGGCCCATTCAAGTTCTTCATAAGTAGCACCCAGTTGATCTTCGTCGTTTCGATCATCATCCCACAAGCCATCTGTTGGAGGCGCTTGCAAAATATCCGAATGCACGCCTATGGTTGTGGCTAGAGAGCGTACCTGAGTTTTCATCAAATCAGCAATTGGACTTAAATCAACACCGCCATCGCCGTATTTGGTATAAAAGCCTACACCAAAATCTTCCACTTTATTTCCTGTGCCAGCTACCAAATACCGATGGCGAGCAGCAAAATAATAAAGCGTTACCATGCGTAATCGCGAACGACTATTAGCCAATGAAAGCATTGCTTCCTCACTTGTGTCTTCTTGACTAGTTACTGCTGAAAAAGAAGAAAAAACATCATTTAAGTCAATCGACTTTCCTGAAACGTTTGGGTAATTTTCCTGAAGCCAATCGATATGATTTTGTGCTCTATCGATTTGATTTTTTTGTTGCTTTATGGGCATTTCAAGGCATAGCGTTGGGTAGCCAGTTTTGGCGCATAGTGTAGAGGTCAGTGCGGAATCTATACCTCCAGAAACACCAATGACAAAACCTTTCATACCACTTTCTTTGGCGTATGATTTTAACCAATGCACAATGTGTTCGATTACTTCGTTGTTTTTCATAGCATTTGTATCTTTAGTGCCTGAATGGGAACTTACAGACATTGTAAAATTACTGGATTTTTTTGGCATCTAAAAGCTGTGCTTTTTGGCTTGAGTTTAATTGTTAGTGGCTGTAGCTCTTCAACACATCCAAAACCACAGGATTTGCCAGAGTTTCCCTTTGAACTCATCCGTTTTGAACACGTGTTCTTTGGAGATTTGAATACCCCTTTAGATCAACTTAAATCGCAATACCCTTATTTTTTTCCTGAGCAAACGCCTGATTTCGTTTGGGAGGAGAAACGAACGAATTCGCTACAACAAGCACTCTTCAAGGCAACTCAAACGCTATTCAAAGACGACTTAAAGCAGCGTACTTCGAATGTTCTTCGCTATGCAAATCATTATTTCCCCAACGATAAACTGCCAAGAAAAGTAATTACTTTGCTTACAGATGTAGATTATTCCCTTCGAGCTGTTGATGCGGATAGCTTATTGCTAATCTCTATCGACACCTATCTTGGTGAATCGCATCCGCTTTACGAGGGCATTCCACAATACATAAAGAACAGCCTTGTTCCGGAACATTTGGAATCCGAACTTATTGATGCGCTCTCAAATCGATACATTCAAAAAACGAATAGCAGGTCCTTTTTGAGTCGTATGGTTACGCATGGTAAACGCCTTTTGATTCATGACTATTTAGCGCCCGACTTGATGGCGCACCAACATATTCAATACACGCAAAACCAATGGGATTGGGCAATTTCACACGAGTCGGATGTATGGCGTTATTTTGTAGATAATGAATGGCTTTTTTCTACCGATGAATCCCTGAGGTTCCGATTTTTAAACCTTAGCCCATATTCAAAATTTTATTCGTATCTAGATGAAAATTCACCGGGACGAATAGGGCAGTGGATCGGCTACCGAATGGTGAAAGCCTACCAAAAACGTACTGGCGCAAGTTTACAAGAAGTTCTTGCAGCAAACGCTCAAGAAATATTAAAAAAATCTAGATACAACCCATAATATGCAACGAAAAACAGAAATCACACTTAGCGTGACATTAGACGAGAATAACACTCCTGAGCACATGCAGTGGTCTGCACCCGACGGCGGCGTTAAGCAACAACATATGGAGGCTTTTTTTCTAAGCACTTGGGATAAAGAATCTCAAGAAAGTGCTCGTATTGATTTGTGGACAAAAGAAATGCCCGTAGATCAAATGCAAGTGTTTGTCCATCAAACGTTGGTGGGTATTCGAGAGTCTTATTTAAGAGCAACTGAAGATGCTCAAATGGCGGAAGCTATGCAGCAATTTTGCGATTTTTTTGCATCAGAGCGAAATCTTAACAACGTGAAAAAATCGAATTAAAGTAGTGTTTCGATATATGCTAACACGGCATCTTTCCCCAATCTAGATGTTGACGAAGTCACAAAATGGGGCGGTGCTTCTACCCAGGCTCCCTCTAAAAGTGTATTTAGATAAGCTGTTACAGTTGTTTCGATAACACGTTCCGAAAGCTTATCAGCTTTTGTAAAAATGATAGCAAATGGAATTTGTTGTGTGCCCATCCATTCCATGAATTCTACATCTATGGGTTGCGGTTCGTGCCGAATATCAACCAGCACAAACGCATTTACAAGCTGTTTTCGCTCCAAAAAATAGTCTGTGATATATTGTTGAAACGTTTTCTTGTTTTTTTTAGAAACACGTGCATAGCCATAGCCTGGCAAATCAACAAGGTGCCAGTTTTCATTTATTAAAAAGTGATTGATGAGCTGTGTTTTTCCAGGTCTTCCTGATGTTTTCGCCAATTTTTTACGATCGGTCAACATGTTTATTAAAGACGATTTCCCCACATTGGAACGTCCAATAAAGGCAAACTCTGGCAGGTTTGTATTAGGGCATTGCGCCACACGTGAATTACTAACCACAAACCTTGCGTTTTTAATGCGCATGGTTACATATTATTATCGCTGAGCCAGCGTGAGAGATATTCGTTAAACAATGCTGGGTGTTCCATCATGGGTGCATGTCCGCATTTGTCAATCCAATAGAGTGTTGAATTGGGTAGAAGCCTGTGAAATTCGTCACCTACATTGGGAGGCGTAACGCCATCTTGTTTTCCCCAAATGATACCCGTAGGAGTACTGATGTTGGGAAGGTCTTTTGCCATGTTGTGTCGAATAGCACTTTTGGCAATTGTAAGGATTTTAATGAGTTTTTTTCTGTCATTAACGGTTTCAAAAACATCATCAACAACCTCTTTTGTGGCTACTTTTGGGTCATAAAAAACATCTTGTGTTTTCTTTAGAATGTAATCGTAATCTTCTCTTTTTGGATAAGTTTCTCCCATGGCGTTCTCATACAAGCCCGAACTTCCTGTAATGACCAGCCCCTTAACTTTTTCTGGAAATAATTTGGTGTGAAGTAAGCCAATGTGACCGCCCAAAGAATTTCCAATGAGTACAACTTCTTTTTCGCCCAAATATGTGATAAAGTCACGCAAATAATGCGCAAATTGCTTTACGTTGGTTTTAAGCAGTGGCAAATCATAAAGAGGTAAATCTGGAATAATAACCTTATACCCCAAACTAGGGAAATGATTAGCAACGCCATCAAAGTTGCTTAACCCTCCCATTAATCCGTGTAAGATTACAAGTGGTACGCCCTCGCCTTTTTCAAAATACCTAAAGCGTCCTGACTCTATAAGTGAATCTTGCATGTGAATAATATGAAACGCAAAGATAGACAATTCTACTCCATGCCAAATGCTTTTTTTTATTTGTGTATGGAAGAACGGATACATCACTGCATACTGCTTCCAAGCCTTTTATAAGATCTTAATAAATTGATATTCAGTTAAATGAATCCTCTTTTGTAGTTGTGGTAAAACTTATCAACAATGTGGTAAAATGTGGTAAAATGTGGTAAAATTTTAGTAGTTTTGACTCATATCTAAACGTAAAAGCCGTAGGCGTGTCGCACTTAATTGGAACATATCAATGCAAAGCTGACCCCAAGGGGCGGGTTAAAATCCCGGCCGCTTTAGGGAAGCAATTGTCAGGTGCGCGCCATGAGGCTTTTGTGATTAAGCGTGCCGTTTTTCAACCCTGTTTGGAATTATATTCTTTAGCGGAATGGAATGCCCTTATGGAAAAAATAAACAAGCTCAACAGGTTTAAAAAGAAAAATAACGACTTTATTCGTCGCTTTACTGCTGGTGTGAAGGTAGTGGAACTTGATGCGACAGACAGACTTCAGATCCCTCGTGATTTGGCTCGAATTGCGGGCATTGAGAAAGAGGTGGTATTATCTGCGGCTGTGAATATTATTGAGATTTGGAACGCCGAATACTACGAAAAAGCAATTGACGAAGCAGCTGTGGACTTTGCTGCTTTGGCAGAAGAAGTAATGGGGGATGATGGAGATGACATATCATAAGCCAGTGCTGCTGTCCGAGTCGGTTGCGGGATTAAATATCAAGCCTGCATCAATTTATGTGGATGCAACATTTGGCGGCGGCGGTCATTCTAAAGAAATTCTCAATCGTCTAGACAGTCAAAGTCGGCTTATTGCTTTTGATCAAGACGAAGATGCCCAACAAAACGCCATTGACGACTCCCGCTTCACGTTAATCCCACATAATTTTAAGCACTTACATCGTTTTTTACGGTTTCATAAAGTTGCTCAAGTCGATGGTATTTTGGCAGACCTTGGTGTTTCTTCCCATCAGTTTGACACGCCAGAAAGAGGTTTTTCCATACGATTTAATGGCCCCTTGGATATGCGTATGAATCAGCAACAAAAACACACGGCCAAAGACGTGGTGAACACCTATTCTGAATCAGATTTGGCGGATGTCTTATTTGATTTTGGGGAGCTACGCAATGCACGAAAACTAGCCCGTCAAATGGTGCAAAATAGAACAAGTGAAATCAGTACAACACAAGAGTTAAACGACCTTCTTTCGGGTTTTTTACCAAAAGGCAATGAGCATAAAGTCTTGGCTAAGATTTATCAGGCATTACGCATGGAGGTGAACAAGGAAATGGATGTATTGCAAGATTTTTTATTGCAATGTAAAGCGGTTTTAGGTGTTGGGGGTAGGTTGAGTGTTATTAGTTATCACTCTTTAGAAGATCGGCTTGTGAAACGTTTTATTCAAAATGGAAATTTTGAAAGTGAGCCGATCAAAGATGCATTTGGAAACGCAGAGAAATATTTTAAAAAATGTGGAGGCTTACAAGTGCCGTCACATGATGAAATCAATCAAAACAACAGAGCGCGAAGCGCAAAATTGCGCATTGCGGAACGCATATGAAAACAAAAATTTTAAATCTGCTTAAAGGAACGTTTTTGGTGCAGGAAGGCGCATCTAAAAACTGGCGGTTTATTTTGTTTGTTTTTTTTCTTGCTGGCCTTATGATTACTGCCTCGCACAAGGTTGACCAGAAAGTAGTACAAATAGCAAAAGCCAACAAAGAGCTGCAGGCTGTCCGTAGCGAATTTGTTTCAGTGCGTGAGGAAGTGATGCATAAGCGTATGGAAACACAATTGGCAAAGAAACTCCAAGCCCACGGCGTTTTCCCTCCCGATAAATCGGCAATTCAAATAATTGTTTTAGCAAATGAATAAGCAAACAAACATGATGTCTCGCGGCTATTTGGTTGTTTTTGTGCTTTTTGTACTTGGCATTTCAGTGGGATACCGTTTGGTGTCATTGCAGCTTACTCAAGGCGAAAAGTACCGGGAGTTAGCGGAGAAAAGGAGTATCAAAAATGTAGAAGTGCTGCCTGTTCGCGGAAACATTTATACTGAAGATGGCAGCTTGTTGGCCACCTCAGTTTCTAAATACAGCATTCATTTTGATGCCGTTACCGTCAGCGAAAGAGTATTCCAGCAAGAGCTAGGCGCTTTAAGTGATTCCTTAGCCAAATTACTCGGTAATTCAAGTAACTATTACACAAAAATGTTGCGCAACGCTAGGTCAAAACGGAGTCGTTATCAGCTCATTGCACGTCGATTGTCCTATCCACAATTTCAGCGTATTCGGAAATTCCCCATGTTTCGTTTAGGAGGTGTTAAAGGCGGATTTATTGTAGAGCGTCAGTTTATTCGTGATTTACCTCTTGGTAAAATCGCTGAACGAACGATTGGCTATGAGCAACGAAACCCAAACGGAACCTATTTGAAAGTAGGCTTAGAGGGTGCGTATGGAATACCATTAAGAGGTCAACCTGGGCGACAATTGAGACAACGCATAGCTAGTGGCCAGTGGAAACCACTAACTAACGACTACCAACAAGAGCCTATTGATGGTTTAGATGTATGGACAACGCTCGATACTAATTTGCAAGATGTTGCGCACCATGCGTTACTTGGCGCTTTAGAGAAATATGAAGCCGAACATGGAACTGTTGTGGTTATGGAAACCAAAACGGGCGCAGTGAAAGCTATCTCAAATTTGGGACGTACGAAAGACAATAAATATTTTGAGCGCCTGAATTATGCCGTTGGCGAAGCACACGAGCCTGGATCTACCTTTAAGTTGTTCGCCCTTATGGCAGCACTCGAAGACAAAGTAATTGATACCACAACCATGGTGGATACCGAAAACGGAAAATTGACTTTTTATGGCAAATACCACGTTCGTGATTCAAAACGAGGAGGTTACGGCGTTATTCCGGTAAGCCAAGTCTTTGAGCGATCTTCAAATACGGGTATCGTAAAGTTGATTTACGAAAACTACAAAGAAAACCCATCACAATTTACAGACAGGCTTTTAGCAATGGGATTAGATAAGCCTTTGGGCTTAGCAATTTCTGGAGAGGGAACACCAAAAATACCACACCCCAAAGACGCAGATTGGGACGGATTGGATTTGCCTTGGATGGCATTTGGCTACGGCGTTTCGCTTACGCCACTTCAAACGCTTAGTTATTACAATGCTATTGCAAATAACGGCGAGTTGGTATTGCCTCGATTTGTTTCATCTGTTCGAAGTCTAGATGGTGAGGTGATACAATCGTTTCCTAAAAAAGTATTAAACCCCGCTATTTGTTCTGAAGAAACACGCTTAAAACTTCAAAAATTAATGGAGGGTGTGGTTAAGCACAAATGGGGAACAGCCCGAAATATTTATGATAAAAAGCTTTCTATTGCTGGAAAAACAGGTACATGTCAGGTAGATTACACGACGGATAATATGCAGTATGTTTCAAGTTTTGTGGGTTATTTCCCTGTAGAAAACCCAACGTATTCTTGTATTGTTGTCGTACATAAACCCAATAAGAAAATTGGTTATTACGGAAATGTAGTGGCTGCGCCTGTATTCAAAAAAATAGCGGAAGCGGTTATTCATGATATCCCACAGAAAAGTACAGTAGAATTAAATAAAATAGCGGCACTCACCCATAAAAACGAGAAGCCAAATACAACAGAATTGCTTAATGGTGACCTCATGCCTGATGTTCGAGGATGGTCTGCCATGGAAGCTGTTAGTGTGCTTGAAAATCTGGGGCTTTCTGTAACACTAAAGGGAAAAGGAAAAGTATTGCGCCAATCCCAAAAGCCAGGCGTGCAGCTAAAAAAGAATCAAACCGTAACACTAACGCTCACATGAAAGTACTAAAAGACATCTTGTTTGGCGTTTCGTTGCAGTCGGTTTCGGGGAGCACACATATCCAAATACGTGATATCACTTTTGATTCGCGAAAAGTTATAAAGGATGCGCTATTTGTTGCGGTAAAAGGAACAACACACGACGGTCATACACACATTAATGACGCCATTCAAAACGGAGCTACTGCAATTTTGTGTGAAGAAATTCCGTCAATACTTCAGAAAGATATAACCTATGTTTCATGCATCAATGCGCGCCGCGCATTGGCTACAGTTGCAAAACATTGGTATGATAACCCCAGTGCCGAACTCAAACTGGTAGGTGTGACAGGAACAAATGGTAAAACGTCTGTGGCTACCATGGCATATCAGTTGTTTTATCATATGGGATACACTACGGGGTTGTTATCTACTGTAGAAATACGCATTGGCGAAAAAGTTTTGCCAAGTACACATACCACTCCAGATGCGCTTACTACAAATAAAATTTTGCGTCAAATGGTTGACGATGGTGTGACACATTGTTTTATGGAAGTATCATCGCATGGTATTGATCAAGATAGAATTGCGGATATACAGTTTTCGGGTGGAGTTTTTACCAATCTTTCCCACGATCATTTGGACTATCACAAGGACTTTAAATCCTATAGAGATACCAAAAAAATATTCTTTGATACATTGCCTAAAGATGCTTTTGCCCTTTCTAATGCCGATGATAAAAACGGTGCATTTATGCTGCAAAACACCATAGCTAGAAAATACTTTTTTGGGATGAGGAGCATTGCTGATTTCCACGTGAAAGTACAAGAGAATAGCTTTTCGGGCATGCTTCTAAAACTACAACACGACGAAGTATGGACGCCTTTGGTAGGCACATTTAATGCGGCAAATTTTGTTAGCGTATATGCCATCGGTGTGTTGTTGGAAATGGATAAAACAGAATTGTTGCCTGTGTTGAGTACACTCAAAGGGGCAGCGGGTCGTTTTCAGGCAGTTGCTACTGCTCCCGTTACAGCAATTGTAGATTATGCACATACGCCAGATGCACTATCTCAAGTGTTGGAAACCATAGATACATTACGTACGCGAAATGAAAAACTTATTACGGTAGTGGGCTGTGGTGGAAATAGAGACAAAGCCAAGCGTCCGCTAATGGCAAAAATAGCCGTTGAAAAAAGCGATTTGACCATTTTCACGTCAGATAACCCAAGAAACGAAAATCCAGAGGAAATCATTTCGGATATGCTGAAGGGCGTTTCTATGGAAGTAAACCACAAACATCTTACGGTAGTGGATAGGGCACAAGCCATTAAAACGGCATGTACTATGTCACAAGATAAGGATATCGTTTTGGTAGTGGGTAAAGGTCACGAAACCTACCAAGAACAAAATGGAATACGCCTTCCTTTTGACGATGCAGCAGAATTAAAACAACACCTTCAAACCAAGAAATAATGCTTTACTATCTGTTTGAATATTTAGAAAAAACGTATCAGTTTCCAGGAGCTTCCTTATTTGGATATATTTCTTTTCGGGCAGCGGTAGCCATAATTTTTTCGCTTTTGGTCACAGCGGTTCTGGGTAAGCGCATTATTGCCATGTTGCAGCGCTACCAAATGGGTGAGACCATTCGTGATTTGGGACTTGATGGGCAACAAGAAAAAGCAGGCACCCCAACCATGGGTGGTTTGATGATTATTTTCGGAACGCTGATTCCCGTTTTACTTCTTACCAAACTCGATAATATCTATATTATTTTATTGATAGTTACCACGCTATGGATGGGACTAATAGGTTTTTTGGATGATTACTTAAAAATTAAAAAGAAAGACAAAACAGGTCTTAAAGGACGTTTCAAAATTGTGGGTCAGCTAAGCCTTGGGTTACTTGTTGGTGCTGTATTGTATTTCCATCCCGATGTTACCATTAAGCAACAAATGGATGTAGATGGTGCTTTTATGCAAGAAGAAAAATCGACCAAAACAACAATTCCACTTCTCAAAAACAATGAGTTTGATTATAGTGATGTGATTGCCTGGGCAGGAGATGGGGCAGCGGATTACGCCTGGTTGATTTTTATTCCAGCGGTCATTTTTATCATTACTGCCGTTTCTAACGGAGCAAACCTTACCGATGGCGTAGATGGGCTGGCAGCCGGAACGGCTTCTGTTTCCGTACTTACTTTAGGTGTTTTTGCGTGGGTGTCTGGGAATATCATTTTTGCCGATTACCTCAATGTGATGTATATCCCTCAAATTAGTGAAGTGGTTGTTTTTGTGGCTGCTTTTGTGGGTGCTTTAGTTGGGTTTTTATGGTATAATGCTTATCCAGCCCAAGTATTTATGGGCGATACAGGTAGCTTGACCATTGGTGGAATTATTGCGGTGTTGGCATTGGCTGTTCGCAAAGAATTACTGATTCCCATTTTGTGTGGCGTGTTTTTGATTGAGAACCTTTCTGTGGTGCTTCAGGTGGGCTATTTCAAATATACCAAAAAGAAATTCGGGGAAGGGAAGCGTATTTTCAAAATGGCGCCTTTACATCACCACTACCAAAAATTAGGATACCACGAAAGTAAAATTGTAAGTCGTTTTTGGATTGTGGCTATCATGCTTGCCATCATCAGTCTAGTAACACTAAAAGTCAGATAATGAAAAAATTGGTTGTACTTGGCGGAGGTGAAAGCGGCATTGGCGCAGCACTGTTGGCACAGCGTAACAATTGGGACGTGTTGGTGTCAGACGCTGGCTTACTTTCTACTGTAGCGAAGCAAGAGTTTGAATCAAATCACATTGCGTGGGAAGAGGGTGGTCACTCTTTAGATAAAATTTTGGAAGCTTCTTTGGTAGTAAAAAGCCCTGGAATTCCCAATCATGTTCCCGTAATTACCGCCATAGAAGATGCTAAAATTCCAATCGTTTCAGAAATCGAATTTGCCAGTAACTATACCAAAGCAACGCTAATCGGTATTACGGGGAGTAATGGTAAAACGACCACTGCAATGCTCACACATCATTTGCTTACGAATGGCGGCGTGAATGCAGGACTTGCCGGCAACATAGGCAATAGCTTTGCCAAGGCAGTTATTGAAGACCAACATGAAGTATATGTATTGGAAATCAGTAGTTTTCAATTGGAACATATTCAAAAATTCCATCCGCATATTGCTGTAATCACCAACCTTACTCCCGATCATTTGGATCGATACGATAACTCTTTTGAGGCGTATTGCGATGCTAAGTTTAACCTCATAAAAAATCAAACCGATAAAGATCACTTTTTGTACGACGCTGAAGATACATCCATCGCTTCGGGCATAGCCCGACACGATGTGAAAGCAAAACAGCATCCCTACGCTAACGCTAATTCAACTCCTATGTTTGTCATTGACAATCCTTCGCTTCGCGGACGCCACAACGCTAAAAACGCGATGGCTGCTGCTACAATAGCTCAATTATTTCAATTGAGTAATCAAGAAATTCAGGCAAGTTTGCAAACTTTTCAGGGTGCGGCTCACCGTTTGGAACACGTGGTAAACATTTTAAAAGTGGCGTATATAAACGATTCCAAAGCCACAAATGTCAACGCAACTTTTTTTGCTCTTGATAGCATGTCCAAACCTACCGTATGGATTGTGGGGGGAGTTGATAAAGGCAACGATTATACGAGTCTATTGCCTCTTGTGCATGAAAAGGTCAAAGCCATTGTTTGCATAGGAGTCGATAATCAAAAAATCATGGATGTTTTTGCTCCAGTTGTTGATGTGCTTGTGGAGGCTCAAAGCATGGATGTGGCTGTTCATGCAGCTTATGAATTAGCTACAAAAGGCGATGCGGTATTGCTTTCGCCAGCTTGCGCAAGTTTCGATTTGTTTGAAAATTACGAGGACAGAGGAAATCAATTTAAAGCAGCCGTTAGAAAATTATAAACGTGAAATTAAGGCAATATTTACAGGGCGATAAATCTATTTGGGGAATAGTGGTTTTACTATCTATTTTCTCCTTCTTACCAGTGTATAGTGCCAGTTCAAATTTGGTTTATGTTGTGGGTTCTGGGTCTGTTTTTGGACACTTACTTAAGCATATTGCGATTGTTTGTGTGGGTTGGGTTATTATGTATGCGGTACATCTTATGCCGTTCCGCTATTTTTCTGGTCTTGCCAAAATTGGAATTCCAATAGTCGTTATTTTACTGGCAATCACGGCGTTGCAAGGCACCACAATTGATGGCGCAAATGCAAGTCGGTGGTTAAATATTCCCATTATAGGTATGTCGTTCCAAACATCTACACTCGCAACAGTGGTTTTGTTGGCTTATGTTGCCGATTATTTTGCTACCAAGCGCGAATTAAAAATTCGGTTTACGGATAGTATTTTACCGCTTTGGCTTCCTGTATTCATTGTTGTTGGATTGATTTTACCAGCAAACTTATCCACGGCATTGCTCTTATTGTTTATGGTAGCTGTTGTGGCTTTTTTGGGTGGATATCCGTTAAAGTACCTACTTGGTATGTTAGGTGTGGCTATTTTGGGATTGGTTATTTTTATTTTGTTGGCTAAAGCTTATCCAGATGCTTTTCCAAACCGCGTGGACACATGGATGAGTCGAATTGATAGTTTTTCGGGGAATGGGACCAGCACCACGGATTATCAAATCGAGCGTGCAAAAGCAGCAGTTGCAGTGGGTGGCATTGTGGGTATTGGCGCTGGAAAAAGCATGATGAAAAATGTGTTACCACAAAGCTCATCGGATTTTATTTATGCCATTATTGCCGAAGAATATGGAATGATTGGCGCGTTGTTTTTACTCTTTTTGTTTCTGTTGTTGTTGTTCCGCATTTTGATAAATGCGAATAAATCAGAAAGCTTTTTTGGGCAATTATTGATTTTAGCAATGGGCATACCTATCGTTATGCAAGCCTTTATTAATATGGGTGTTGCCGTTGCATTATTACCAGTAACAGGACAACCTTTGCCTCTCATTAGCAGTGGGGGAACATCTCTTTGGATGACTTTTTTGGCAATCGGAATTATTCTGAGCGTAAGTGCCAACCGAAAAGCAGCAATACACGAAAATGAGTCTAACCCTTTAACCGCACTCAGTAATGAAGCCTAGGTATATCATTTCGGGAGGTGGAACGGGAGGACATATTTTCCCGGCATTGGCTATTGCCGATGAGATAAAAGTGCAATTTCCAGGAGCTTCTATTCTTTTTGTTGGGGCCTATAACCGCATGGAAATGCAGCGAGTTCCCAAGGCGGGCTATCGAATAAAAGGGCTGTGGATATCAGGATTTGACAGAAAAAACATGTTACGCAACTTGTTGTTTCCATTAAAGTTAGGGTGGAGTTTGCTACAAGCGTTTGCTATTTTAGTTCGATTTCGACCTAATGTTGTTGTGGGTACAGGTGGTTTTGCAAGCGGTCCTTTGGTTTTTGTGGCGTCCGTGCTTGGAATTCCTTCTTTATTGCAAGAGCAAAATGCTTTTCCTGGCGTCACGAACAAACAACTTGCGCAACGCGCTCATGTCATTTGTTTGGGGAGTGCTGCAGCACAGAAATTCTTTCCAAAAGCAAAATCTTTGGTCACGGGAAACCCAGTTCGCGCAGCGTTATTTGAAGACATTTCAAAGGCGGATGCGTGTAAAATTTTAGGAATCGATGCAACTAAATGTACACTTTTGGTCATTGGTGGAAGTTTGGGTGCACGAAAAATCAATCAACTCATCAAAAATCAATTGCATGATATCCAACAACTTAATGTTCAGCTCATCTGGCAATGCGGAAATCTTTACGCCACTGAATATCAACCCTACGCAAACGCAAACACCCACGTGGTTCCGTTCATCGACCATATGTCCGCAGCATATGCCGCCGCAGACCTTGTGGTGTCGCGCGCAGGTGCGTTAGCCATTTCAGAGTTGTGCCTGATGGGTAAGCCAACCTTGTTTATCCCATCACCCAATGTGGCAGAAAACCATCAAGAAAAAAACGCTCAAGCACTTGTAGACAAAAAAGCCGCAAAAATGGTGGTGGAGCGAGATGCAGACGAAACCTTTTGGCCTACACTTAAAATATTAATTGAAGATGAATCACAGCGAGTGTTCCTTGGTGAAAACATAAAATCGTTTGCGCATCCAAATGCCACAAAAGACATTGTAAAAAAACTAATACAACTCATTTCTCATGAATAAAGCACCGGTATATTTTGTGGGAATTGGGGGCATTGGCATGTCTGGTGTCGCGCAATATTTCTTAGCGCAAGGGCATGCTGTTGCAGGCTATGACCGCACCTTGACCCCGCTTACCGATAAGTTGGTTTCGCTGGGTGCAATAGTTACCGATAGTGAAGATGTTGCAGCTATTCCAGCAGCATTTAAAGACGCCACGCAGACCAAAGTGATTTATACTCCTGCAATCCCTGCAGATTCGCCTTTACTGGACTTTTTTCAAGACGGTGGATTTACACTACAGAAAAGAGCCGAAATTATTGGGGAAATCAGTGCGACTATGCCGTGTTTGGCAGTTGCGGGAACGCATGGCAAAACGACCACCACATCGTTGCTTACGCATTTGTTGCGTACTAGCGGAAAAAAAATCACAGCATTTTTGGGTGGAATAGCAGAAAATATAGGAAGCAACTTTTTACTTGAAGGACAAGATGTAATGGTGGTTGAGGCCGATGAGTTTGATCGCTCTTTTATGCATTTAAGCCCAACGGCAATTGCCCTGACATCGATGGACGCCGATCATTTGGATATTTATGGCACATCAGATGAACTTACGAAAACCTTTGGTGCGTTTGCTTCTAAAGTTGCACCCGAAAAACGGTTTATTCGTTATGGGTTAGCCGTTGACGGGAATACGTTTGGACTTGAAGTAGGGACGCATCGTGTGATGAATTTACGAACACAAGAGGGCTGTTATATTTTTGATTTTCAAACGCCACGCATTACCATTTCAGATTTGAAATTACCTTATCCTGGACAGCACAATTTGATGAATGCTGCCGCTGCATTGTCCTTGGCATTGGAAGCGGGCTGTAATGTAGAGGCCTTACGGCAAGGTTTGGCAACATTTATGGGAGTTGATCGCAGGTTCAGTTTGCGTATGACTTCGCCCAAAATTTTGGTAGATGATTACGCACATCATCCCACCGAAATTAATGCTGTGGTAGATGCGCTAGAATCTTTTTATCCAAACAAAAGAAAACTAGGTATTTTCCAGCCTCATTTGTTTTCGCGTACGCGCGATTTCGCCATTGGCTTTAAGAAAGCGCTTGCTCGCTTTGACGAAGTGCTGCTTTTGGATGTTTACCCAGCTCGGGAGTTACCTATGGAGGGGATTACAAGCCACATATTAATAGACGATTCGCATTCCAATACCTTGTTGGTTTCTAAAGCGGTACTTGCTCAAAAAGTAGCAGAATCCACTTCAGAAGTTATAGCAATTATGGGTGCTGGAGATATCGCTTTTGAGGTGTCAGATATCATGCAAACCCTTAAAAATCAGCACCATGAATAAATTGATTATGGCTTCGATATTGCTTGTGTTGCTGGTGACACTTAGTTGTTTTATGCACCAGCGAAATGGACTGCGTGAAGTGCATTTGGAAGCAATTCGTTGGGCTGATAATCGACCTAGATTGATTTCACAAGACTCCGTTAATAAATTGTTGAAAGTTGTTTTGAGTGACAGTGTGTCTGCGTTCAAAAGTGGTCTAAATTTGAGAAACATTGAACAAACGCTTAACCAAAATGCTTGGGTCGAAGATGCCCAAAGTTTCGTTTCCATTGATGGCGGGTTGGGCGTTCACGTTAGATCCAAATTACCAATTGTGCGCGTAGAGGGCGATAGTAGTTATTATGTTGATGCAAGTGGAGCACCATTTCCACTTTCAAAAAACGAATCGGTTGTGGTTCCTATTTTTTATGGAAACCCTACAGCCGAGCAACGACTTTTACTTATCGATGCAGTTCAAAAAACAAATCAAGATCCTTTTATGTCTGACCATGTGGTTGCCTATGAATGGCTTCCAGAAGGGTTGGCTTTAGAACCGCGTCAAGAGACGTATCAAATTGTGTTGGGTACACCAAATCAGCTCGAACAAAAATTTAAAAAATACAAAGCATTCTATGCCAAAATGCAAGATAGCACTGTATTAAAAACCTATAAACAAGTAAACCTTTCGTTTCACGGACAAGTAGTTTGTTCAAAATAAATATGATATGGAGCAAGAGAAATTAGCCGTTGGATTAGACATTGGAACCACAAAAATAGTGGCGATGTTAGGCGCAAAGAATGAATACGACAAGTTAGAGATTGTTGGTATTGGCAAATCTAAAAGTCAAGGTGTTCATCGAGGCGTAGTAAATAATATTACCCAGACCATTCAGTCCATTCAGGCTGCTGTTCAAGAAGCAGAGGGCATATCGGGTAAAAAAATAAAAAGTGTTGTAGTGGGGATTGCAGGTCAGCATATTCGCAGCTTGCACCACAGCGATTATATTACACGTACAAATCCAGATGCTGTAATTGATGATGCAGATATTGAGCGGCTAAAAAACCAGGTGTTTAAGTTGGTTATGCTTCCGGGCGAGGAGATTATTCATGTGCTTCCTCAAGAATATAAAGTTGATGGGCAGGCGGAAATTAAAGAACCAATAGGCATGTACGGCGGACGTTTAGAGGCTAATTTTCATGTAGTTGTTGGGCAAGTTTCTTCTATTCGAAACATCATGCGCTGCGTTAAATCTGCAGGATTAGATTTTGGGGGAATCACCCTTGAGCCACTTGCTTCAGCAGATGCGGTGCTCAGTCAGGAAGAGAAGGAAGCAGGAGTTGCCCTTATTGATATTGGAGGTGGAACAACGGATTTAGCCATTTTTAAAGATGGTATCATTCGCCACACGGCAGTGATTCCTTTTGGCGGAAATGTTATTACAGAAGACATCAAAGAGGGCTGTTCTATCATTGAAAAGCAAGCTGAACTGCTTAAAATTAAATTCGGGTCAGCATGGCCAGGCGAAAATAAAGACAACGAAATTGTTTCAATTCCCGGTCTTCGAGGACGTGATCCAAAAGAAATTACGTTGAAAAACTTATCTAAAATTATTCATGCACGTGTTCAAGAAATCATTGAGCAAGTGTATGCAGAGATAAAAAACTACGGACACGAAGAGCAAAAGAAAAAGCTTATCGCAGGTATTGTACTCACAGGTGGCGGAAGTCAGCTAAAGCACTTAAAACAACTTGTCGAGTACATTACGGGTATGGATACACGTATTGGATATCCAAACGAGCATCTTGCTGGGGATACAGATAAAACCATGACAAGCCCACTTTATGCAACGGCTGTTGGTTTGGTCATGAATGCTGTGGCAAATCAATTACCTTCTTTAGAAGAAGCACAAGAACCAATTGCGGAAGGGGAGACAGTTCAACCGTTGGAAGACAAACCTACTAAACGCAGTAGAGCATTTGAACGATTTACAGAGAAATTAAAAAATTTTTTAGAAAGCGCAGAATAAACTTTTTTCTATGGATACATTTGATAATATCACATTCGATTTACCTAAAAACAGGAGTAACGTAATCAAGGTCATTGGTGTTGGCGGCGGCGGTAGCAATGCCTTAAATTACATGTACCGTCAGGGTATCAACGGCGTGGATTTTGTGGTGTGTAACACAGACGCTCAAGCGCTTGAGAACAGTCCTGTTCCAAATAAAATTCAGCTTGGTGTTTCGCTAACCGAAGGATTAGGGGCAGGCGCAGACCCAGAAGTTGGCGCGCAGTCGGCCATTGAAAATTTGGATCAAATTTCTGACGCCTTGCACGTAAACACCAAAATGGTTTTTATCACCGCGGGAATGGGCGGCGGAACGGGTACTGGAGCTGCACCGGTTATTGCAAAATTAGCGAAAGAACTCGGAATTTTAACCGTAGGAATTGTTACGATGCCTTTTCAGTTTGAGGGAAAAACACGAAACGAACAGGCGCAGCAAGGTTTAAATAACTTACGTAAACACGTAGATTCGATTATTGTCATCAACAACAATAAATTGCGAGAGGTATATGGCGATTTAGGCTTTAAGCAAGGCTTTGCAAAAGCTGATGAAGTATTGGCAAATGCCTCGCGTGGCATCGCAGAGGTTATCACAAATCACTACACCCAAAACATTGATCTAAAAGACGCCAAAACCGTACTGGCCAATAGTGGAACCGCCATTATGGGATCTGGCACGGCATCCGGTAGTCAACGGGCACATGAAGCTATCGTGCAAGCTTTAGATTCCCCTTTATTAAACGATAATAAGATTTTAGGCGCTAAAAACGTACTACTGCTTATTGTGTCTGGGCGTGACGAAGTTACCATTGATGAGATTAGCGGAATTAATGAATTTATTCAGAAAGAGGCGGGGAATAACACGAATATTATCATGGGTATTGGCGAGGATGAAACCCTTGATAATGCCATTTCGGTTACGATTATTGCAACGGGTTTTGCGCCTTATATGCAGCAAGAAATTGTACACGCCGATCCGCAAAAAATCATACATTCCTTAGACGACGACCAAAAGGTAACTCACGATTTGTCGGTCGGACAAATTCCACTTTTTGAACCCGAAGTGGTGTCATCAAAAGCTTTTACTGAGGAGAAATTGGAAGAAACAACTTCCTTTGTGGGGTATGTGCCCACAACAGAAGTCCTACGCTCGCTGGATGTTTCTTTTGAAACAGTTCAGCCTCCTGTGGAAGCTACAAAAACAACCGAAATGGGATCGTTTACTATACAGGACATCACACCCACAGTTCGAGATATTGAAGTTGTTGACGCTGAAGAAGTGGTTCCAGAACCGCAGATAAAATCTCCTTTAGACGAACCTTTAACTGTACAACCACCGCAACAAGAAGTACCTGCTATATTGTTCCAATTGGACGATGATAGCCAACCAACACATGCGCAACCTAACGAAGGAGAAGTAAAAAGATTTGTGTTGGAAATGGATGAAGAACCTGCTCCTGTGATGCAAAAAACGAAAATTGAATCGAAATCCATTGTAGAAAAGCAAAAGCCGTTTTCACCAGTAGATGGTACCATTGAAGAAGGTTTATCCCGAAGAACTGAAGAGCGTAAAGAAAAATTAAAGCAATTCAATTATCGCTTTAACCAAAATAGTAGGGTGGAGGATTTGGAACGCGAACCTGCATACAAGCGACAGGAAATAGCACTAGACGAGCCAGACAACGGCGCGTCAGCATCACGGACAACCCTGAGTACAGACAGCAAAGATGAGTTGCAGTTTCGCACCAATAATTCTTTTTTACATGATAACGTTGATTAAATATGAGTTTACAAGAACAAGTTACCCAACAGCTTAAAACCGCCATGAAAGCCAAAGACAGTGTAGCGCTGGAATCTTTGCGTGCTATAAAATCTGCTATTTTATTGACACAAACCCAAGCTGGCGCCAAAGACCTTACCGCCGATGATGAAATCAAGTTGGTTCAGAAATTGGTAAAACAGCGAAAAGATAGTGCTGAGATTTTTCGTGAGCAAGGTCGCTTAGATTTAGCTGAGCCTGAAGAGGCGCAAATTAAAATTATTGAGCAGTTTTTACCTGAGCAATTAGATGAAGCCGCTATTGCGGAAATCATTGAAGGTATTATTGCTCAAACCAATGCCGATGGAATGAAAGATATGGGTAAGGTTATGGGCATGGCAACCAAAGCGATGGCAGGTAAGGCAGATGGGAAAACCATTTCGGCTATCGTACGTCAAAAATTGGCGTAACACGTTTTTAAAAGTGTATTTTTGCCCTTTATTGGCCCAGTAGTTCAACTGGATAGAATATCAGATTTCGGCTCTGAGGGTTGGGGGTTCGAATCCTTCCTGGGTCACGCAATCGGAGAATTGATTCACAGGAATTGGTTCTCCTTTTTTTATGTTTGAGATTTCCTTCGATAAAATCGGAATTGACCCAAAAATTGCATTCACTTTTGGAGTTCGAACTTGGTCGTTTGACTTGTCGTAACCCAATCCGGATGGAAAGACTAAATGTTGTAGTTTTTGTCGTTGTTTTAAATCTCCTTCAACCCAGATCTTCTCAAGAGATTCGGATAAAGTAAGGGCTTTATCAATGGCCAACTCAAGGTTCGAACTACTAAGTGATGGATTTTCAATTTTTGACTGTAATTCGTCTTTTTGAGTTTCATACTTGTCTTTAAACTTTTTGTAAATAGTGCTATCTAATTCTCCCAAAGCGTACCGCTCTTCAATGGAGTCTATTTTAGTATTGAGCTCCGTAATTGTTTTTTTAATGGACTTCTTCCTAGTCCTTAACTCTTTTGTGATGTTATCATAAGTATAGGTCATCACTTCTTTTACAATATCTTTGTATTTAGGATCTAATTTATAGGTTTTTAAATCCTCAGTAAAGGTAGTGTGAAGTGTTTTAGCAGATTTGTTGCAAGAGCACCCTTTTGTTCTACATTTATAGTAATAGAGTCCTTTTTTCTTAACAAGGTATCCAGTCAGAGGAAGTTTACAGCTATCACAGTAGATAAACTGTTTTAAAGGAAGATTTTCATTTTCTGCTTTTCGGTGTTTTGGATGATGCGTTTCAATAGCATTAATGTTTAAAAAGTCCTCTTTAGATACAAGAGGTTTGTGTTTTCCTTCAATGACTTCACCTGGAATCATTTTTAAGCCTTTATGATTTTTTTAGTTTCGCGAATTTCACCACTTTTAAAAGTTATTGAATAAAAACCTTTAGCTATAGCAGTCATATCGATCA